>NZ_CP081848.1:1931250-2575000 GCF_018982885.2 Polymorphobacter megasporae
TGCGCGCGCCGGACATCATTGTCCGCAACGAAAAGCGGATGCTGCAGGAAGCGGTCGACGCCTTGTTCGACAACGGCCGTCGTGGCCGGACGATCACCGGTGCCAACAAGCGTCCGCTCAAGTCGCTGTCCGACATGCTCAAGGGCAAGCAGGGGCGCTTCCGCCAGAACCTGCTCGGCAAGCGCGTCGACTATTCGGGTCGTTCGGTCATCGTCACCGGTCCGGAGCTCAAGCTGCACCAGTGCGGCCTGCCGAAGAAGATGGCGCTCGAACTGTTCAAGCCGTTCATCTACTCGCGCCTCGACGCCAAGGGCCTGTCGATGACCTTGAAGCAGGCGAAGAAGTGGGTCGAGAAGGAGCGCAAGGAAGTCTGGGACATCCTCGACGAGGTGATCCGCGAGCATCCCGTCCTGCTCAACCGCGCGCCGACGCTCCACCGTCTGGGCATCCAGGCGTTCGAGCCGGTTCTGATCGAGGGTAAGGCGATCCAGCTGCACCCGCTGGTCTGCTCGGCCTTCAACGCCGACTTCGACGGCGACCAGATGGCCGTCCACGTCCCGCTGAGCCTCGAGGCCCAGCTGGAAGCGCGCGTACTGATGATGTCGACGAACAACATCCTCAGCCCCGCCAACGGCAAGCCGATCATCGTGCCGTCGCAGGACATGGTCCTCGGACTGTATTACCTGTCGATGGACCGCGAGGGTGAGCCGGGTGCCGGCATGGCGTTCGGCAACATGGCCGAAGTCCACCAGGCGCTCCACGCCAAGGCGGTGACGCTCCACTCGAAGATCGTCGCGCGCGTCGAGACGACCGACGAGGCGGGCAACATGGTCCTGCGCCGCGTCACCACGACCCCGGGCCGGATGCTGCTCGGCGAGACGCTGCCGAAGTCGCACAAGGTGCCGTTCGAGACGATCAACCGCCTCCTGACCAAGAAGGAGATCGCCGATGTCATCGACACCGTCTATCGCCACTGCGGCCAGAAGGAGACCGTGCTGTTCGCCGACGCGATCATGACGCTCGGCTTCCAGAATGCGTTCAAGGCGGGCATCAGCTTCGGCAAGGACGACATGGTCATCCCTCCCGAGAAGGAGAAGATGGTCAACGACACCCGCGCGATGGTGAAGGACTTCGAGCAGCAGTATCAGGACGGTCTGATCACGCAGGGCGAGAAGTACAACAAGGTCGTCGATGCGTGGGCACGTTGCGGTGACAAGGTCGCCGACGCGATGATGCGCGAGATTTCGGCACGTCCGATCGACGACGCCGGACGCGAGAAGCCGATCAACTCGATCTACATGATGGCCCATTCGGGTGCGCGTGGTTCGCAGGCGCAGATGAAGCAGCTTGCGGGTATGCGCGGGCTCATGGCGAAGCCGTCGGGCGAGATCATCGAGACGCCGATCATCTCGAACTTCAAGGAAGGTCTGACCGTCCTCGAATACTTCAACTCGACCCACGGCGCGCGTAAGGGCCTCGCGGACACCGCGTTGAAGACGGCGAACTCGGGGTACCTGACGCGGCGTCTGGTCGACGTGTCGCAGGATTGCGTCGTCATCGAGGACGACTGCAAGACCGAGCGCGGCATGACGATGAAGGCGATCGTCGAAGGCGGTAACACGATCGTCTCGCTCAGCGAGCGCATCCTCGGCCGGACCGTGCTCGACGATATCGTCGACGCGAAGACGGGCGAGGTGCTGGCGCCCGCCGGCATGCTGCTCAGCGAAGTCGACGTCGCGCGGATCGAGAAGGCGGCAGTTGCCGAGGTCAAGATCCGCTCGCCGCTGCTGTGCGAGACCAAGGGCGGCGTCTGCGGCACCTGCTACGGGCGCGATCTCGCCCGCGGTACGCCGGTCAACATCGGTGAAGCTGTCGGCGTCATCGCCGCGCAGTCGATCGGTGAGCCGGGCACCCAGTTGACGATGCGGACCTTCCACATCGGCGGCGCGGCGCAGGTCAGCGAGCAGTCGACGCTCGACGCGCTCGTCGACGGCACCGTGCTGTTGCGCAACATGTCGACCATCAAGGACAGCCGCGGTCGCAACATCTCGATGGCGCGCAACGGCGAACTCGTCCTGCTCGACTCGGATGGTCGTGAGCGCTCGATCCACCGCATCGCCTACGGGACCGCGCTGATCCACCTCGACGGGGCGATCGTCAGCAAGGGCGACCGTCTGGCCGACTGGGATCCGTATACGCTTCCGGTCATCACCGAGAAGTCGGGTAAGGTGAAGTATCAGGACCTGATCGAGGGCCTGTCGATGTCGGAGAACGTCGACGACGCGACCGGCATCGCGCAGAAGGTGGTCCAGGACTGGCGCTCGGTGAAGCAGAAGGAAGAGCTTCGTCCGCGCATCACCCTGCTCGACGACACATCGGGCGAGAGCGCGCGCTACATGCTCGCGGTCGGCGCGATTCTGTCGGTCGCCGATGGTCAGGACGTCGAGGCGGGCGACGTCGTCGCGCGCATCCCGAAGGACGCCGCCAAGACGCGCGACATCACCGGCGGTCTGCCGCGCGTTGCCGAGCTGTTCGAGGCGCGTATCCCGAAGGACAATGCGATCATCGCCCGTATCAATGGGCGGGTCGAATTCGGCAAGGACTACAAGACCAAGCGCCGCATCAACATCCGCGGTGACGATGCCGAACTCGCCGAATACATGATCCCGAAGGGCAAGCATGTCTCGGTCCAGGAAGGCGACTACGTCCGCCGCGGCGATTATCTGATCGACGGCAACCCGAACCCGCACGACATCCTCGATGTCCTCGGGATCGAGCCGCTCGCCGAATATCTGTGCGCCGAAATCCAGGAGGTCTATCGTCTCCAGGGCGTGCGGATCAACGACAAGCACATCGAGACGATCGTTCGCCAGATGCTCCAGAAGGTCGAGATCACGAAGTCGGGCGACACGACGATGCTCGTCGGCGAGCAGGTCGACCGGCTCGAGATGGAGGAGCAGAACGCGAAGCTCGGCAAGAACGAAGTCGGCGCCGAGGGCAAGCCGGTCCTGCTCGGGATCACCAAGGCGTCGCTCCAGACCAAGAGCTTCATCAGCGCCGCGTCGTTCCAGGAGACGACGCGCGTGCTGACCGAGGCGGCGGTCCAGGGCAAGATCGACACGCTGACGGGCCTCAAGGAAAACGTCATCGTCGGCCGCCTGATCCCGGCGGGTACCGGCGCGGCGATGGCGCGGATGCGGGTGACGGCAACGTCGCGCGACGCCGCGCTGCGGGCCTCGCAGGCGGCGAAGCAGGTGGTGGCGGTGCCGCTGCCCGCCGAAGCCGACATCCTGTCGTCGCCGCTGGGCGAAGTCGCGGGATAAGCCTCCGCCTTCGACACGACGACCCTGACGAAACCCCGCCGGAGCGATCCGGCGGGGTTTTTCGTGTCTCGTGTGCGTAACGATGCAGCCGGTAGCGTTTTTGTGCGTTGCCCAACCACGGTCATAATGCCCGCGTATCTGTTTGACCAACGCCCGATAGAGGATGCCGCCCAGTGCGCCAGAACGAACTCCGCGTCGCTCTCTTTTCCGGAAACTACAACTATCAGCGTGACGGCGTGAACAACGCGCTCAATCGCCTCGTTGGCTTTCTCGAGCGGCAGGGCGTGGCCGTCCGGATCTATTCGCCAACGAGCGACACCCCGGCGTTCGAGCCGACCGGCACGCTGATCTCGGTCCCCTCGGTCAAGATTCCCGGGCGCGGCGATTACCGCTTCGCCTACGCGATGGACGGGGCGACGCGCCGCGATCTCGAGGCATTCGCGCCGAACCTGATCCATCTGTCGGTCCCTGACCGGCTTGCCTTCCATGCCAAGAAGTGGGGCCAGGCGCATGGTGTCCCGGTCGTCGCGTCGGCGCATACCCGGTTCGACACCTATCTCGGCTATTACGGCCTCGCCTGGGTCAACAGCATCCTCGGCGACGTCATGCGCAACCTCTATACGGGCCTCCCCGAGGTCTATGCGCCGTCGGAGTCGTTCGCCGACCAGCTCCGCGCCGACGGCATGGCGGACAACATCAAGATCTGGAGCCGCGGCGTCGATGCGGCGGTCTTCACCCCGGCGCGCCGTTCGCTCGACTGGCGGCGCAGCCTCGGCATTGGCGACGACGAGCGCGTCATCGCCTTCGTCGGGCGGCTGGTGATGGAGAAGGGGCTCGATGTCTTCGCCGACACGATCGACCGCCTCGTCGCCGATGGCGTCGCACATCGTGTCCTGATCGTTGGCGACGGCCTTGCCCGCGAATGGGCCGAGTCGCGGATGCCACAAGCGATCTTCACCGGCCAGCTTGCCGGGGTCGATCTCGCCCGTGCCTATGCCTCGTCGGACATGCTGTTCAATCCGTCGACGACCGAAACCTTCGGCAACGTCACCCTCGAAGCGATGGCGTGCGGCCTGCCCGTCGTCGGCGCGCGCGCGACGGGAACGTCGAGCATCGTCCACCACGGCATTTCGGGGCAGCTGGTAACGCCGGGCGACATCGACGGCTATGCCGCCGCGCTGACGACGTATTTGACCGATACCCGCGCTGCCGCGATGGCGGGGGAGGCGGGGCTCGTGCTCAGCCGCCGTTACGACTGGGACGAGATCAATCAGACGATGCTCGACCATTATATGCGGATCGTCCGGATTCCGACGGCGGTGCCGCAGTCGGTGTTCGCCCCATTGGTCGACCGGGTGGTGACGGCGTTGCGGGCGGCCTAGCTTCTACCCTCTCCCCTCGAGGGGAGAGGGAAGAGCGGCTCTCTTTTCAAATTAAGCGACAGGCTCTATATTACTCCTGCATCCCGGAAACGGGCGGCTATGGCGATAGAGGGTGTCGTGCAATAGACACAGCGGACCCGGGGGCGGTACCCGGCGGCTCCACCATACCAACCCCGTTGTCGGGGGCGGCATGGGGCCGAAACAGGATCGACGTGTGTTCAAAGACGAAGACCTTCGCCCGGCCTGAATAAGCCGTTAAATGGTTCACAACCCAGAAATGCCAACGACAACGAGGCATTCGCAATCGCAGCGTAACCCGGTCCTAACGGACTAAGTTACACTGGCCGAAAGCGCGGTACGGGCCACACCGGGCAACAGAAGTGGACACCGGCGGTACGGGGAGCACCGAGCAACAGAAGCTCCCCACTGTTTTCAGTCGGTCCCGATACGAACCCAATCCGTACTTGACCCCCGGCGGCCACCGCGCCACCTATGCGCCTAGCTCCGGAGCCCACGCGTGAACGATACGACCGCCGACAGTCTGATCCCGTACGACGAGATCGTGCAGACCGCATTGCGCTCGGTCGTGCAGCGGGTGCTCGAACGGATCGATGCCGAGGGCGGGTTGCCCGGGGCGCACCATTTCTACATCGCCTTTCGCACGCGCTACCCGGGTGTCGACATGCCCAAGCATCTACTCGAGCGCTACCCCGAGGAGATGACGATCGTCATCCAGCACCGTTACTGGGACCTCGCGATCAACGACGAGCGTTTCACCATTGGGTTGAGCTTCAACCAGGTGCCGGCGAAGCTGTCGATTCCGTTCGCCGCGGTCACCGGCTTCGTCGATCCCGCGGTCAACTTCGCGCTCCAGTTCGTGCCGAACACCGATGTCGCCGAGCCGGAGCCCGAGCCCGTGGCACCGCCGCCGCCGCTGCCGATCGAGGACGGGTCGAACGTCGTCACGCTCGATCGCTTCCGCAAGAAGTAGCCGCGCTTCCAACGGCGGCCCTGCTCCGATAGACAGCGCGCACACCGCGTTCCGGAGCCAGACATGACCACCCGTACCGAAACCGACAGCTTCGGCCCGATCGACGTCGACGCCAACGTCTATTGGGGCGCGCAGACGCAGCGCTCGATCGGCAATTTCCCGATCGGCACCGAACGCATGCCGCTGCCGCTGATCCACGCGCTTGGCCTCGTCAAGCAGGCGGCGGCGCGGGTCAATGCGCGGTTGGGCGTGCTCGACGACAATCTCGCGCCGTGCATCGAGCAGGCGGCAGGCGAGGTCGCGAGCGGCAAGTGGGACGACCAGTTCCCCCTCGTCGTCTGGCAGACCGGCTCGGGCACGCAGTCGAACATGAACGCGAACGAGGTCATCGCCGGGCGCGCCAACGAACTGCTGGCGGGCAAGCGTGGCGGCAAGACCCCGGTCCACCCCAACGACCACGTCAACGCCGGGGCGTCGTCGAACGACACCTTTCCGACCGCGATGCACGTCGCCGCCGCGATGGAGATCGACGCGCGGCTGATCCCGGCGTTGAAGCACCTTCACGCGGCGCTCGCGGCGAAGGTTGCGGCGTGGCACGACATCATCAAGATCGGGCGCACTCATCTCCAGGACGCGACCCCGGTCAGCCTTGGCCAGGAGATGTCGGGTTATGCGCGGCAGGTCGAGGACGGCATCGCCCGCGTCGAGGCGGTACTGCCGCGCCTCCACCGGCTCGCGCAGGGCGGGACCGCGGTCGGCACCGGGCTCAACACCCGTACCGGCTTCGCCGAGGCGATCGCCGCCGAACTCGCGACGCTGACCGGGCTGCCGTTCGTCACCGCGCCGAACAAGTTCGAGGCGCTCGCGACCCACGACACGATGGTCGAGCTATCGGGGGCGCTCAATGTCCTCGCCGTTAGCCTGACCAAGATCGCCAACGATTTCCGGCTGTTGGGGTCGGGACCGCGTTCGGGACTCGGCGAACTCAGCCTGCCCGAGAACGAGCCGGGCAGCTCGATCATGCCGGGCAAAGTCAACCCGACGCAGGCCGAGGCGCTGACAATGGTTGCCGCGCGGGTGATGGGCAACCACGTCACCGTCACGATCGGCGGGCTGCAGGGGCACCTCGAACTGAACGTGTTCAAGCCGGTGATCGCCGACGCCGTGCTCCAGTCGATCCGCCTGCTCGCCGACGCCGCGGTCAGCTTTACCGATCGCTGCGTCGCCGGGACCGAACCAAACCGCGACCGCATCGCCGAACTCGTCGAACGCTCGCTGATGCTCGTCACCGCGCTCGCCCCCGAGATTGGCTACGACAACGCCGCGAAAATCGCCAAGCACGCCCACCATAGCGGCGGCACTCTGCTCGAGTCGGCGTTGGAACTCGGACTGATCGACGAGGCCCGCTTCCGCCGCATCGTCCGCGCCGACGCGATGCTCGGCCCCGACCCGGCATGACGCAATTCGCCACCCCCCGGGCGTCGGCGCCGCCCCGCCGCGGGCTGATGTTCGTCCTGTCGTCGCCGTCGGGAGCGGGCAAGACGACGATGTCGCGGCGGCTGATCGTCGATGATCCCGAGATCGTCATGTCGGTGTCGGTGACGACGCGCCCGCCGCGCCCCGGCGAGATCGAGGGGCGCGACTATCGCTTCGTCGACGACGCCGGTTTCGATGCGTTGCTCAAGGACGAGCAGCTGCTCGAATGGGCGACGGTGTTCGGGCATCGCTACGGGACGCCGCGCGGGCCGGTCGAGGACACGCTCCACGCCGGGCGTGACGTGCTGTTCGACATCGACTGGCAGGGGACGCAGCAGCTCCAGCAGACCGACGCCGCGAGCGACCTCGTCCGCGTCTTCATCCTGCCGCCGACGATGGTTGAACTGGAGCGTCGCCTGCGCGGACGCGGCACCGACAGCGAGGACGTCGTCGCGCAGCGGATGAAGCGCGCCGCGACCGAGATCAGCCACTGGGGCGAGTATAATTACATCCTGATCAACGACGATCCCGACGTCTGCCTCGGTGAAATCCGCGCGATCCTCAAGGCCGAGCGACTCCGCCGCAAGCGGCAGCTGGGGCTGGCGAATTTCGTCCGCGACATGCTCGCCTAAACCAAGATTCCCGGCACTGCCGCACCAAACTTCATGCTACGGTAAGACATGCGCAGGGGTGTGCTCTTACTGACGATCGCCGCGGTCTGCGCGGGGAGCGCAGCGCGTGCCGGACTCGCCTCGACGTGGCGCGCGGCGATCCACCCCGATGATCGCGTCCGGCTGCTCGGCCTGTGGCCGGCGTGGACCACTGCCAAGGCGAAGGCGGTCGTCCACGGCGAGACCGCCGACTGGGTCGCGCTCGGCCGCCTCGCCGATCCCGCGGCGGCTCCAGATGGCGACTGGCCGACGGCCGGGGCGTATCGCTGCCGCGTCGTCAAGCTCGGCGCGCGACTGCCCGGGCAGCCCGATGTCGCCCCGCTGCGCGACTTTCCCTGCACCGTGACCAACGACGACGGCGTCATCGGCTTTGCCGGACATAATGCCTTCCAGTCGTCGACCGGGCGGCTCTATCCCGACGGCGAGCGGATGGTCTTCCTCGGCGCAATGACGTTGCGCGGTGACATGTCGCAGTTCGCTTATGGCGCCGACCCCGACCGCAACGAGGTCGGGGTGCTCGAACGAATCGGCCCGGCGCGGTGGCGTTTAGTGCTGCCGTGGCCGCGCTTCCAGTCGACCCTCGATGTCGTCGATATCGTCCCCGCGAGCTGAGCCAGCGATAGGCCGACCGGCGCTTGCGATGACCGGCCGCCGCTGGGTTCACCCTAACGTAATCCTGTGCTGGCTCGGGGGCGCGGCTCTGCTAGAGTGACACCAATTCCTCAAAAGGAGTCCTTGGGATGCGCGACTACACCAAATTCTACATCGATGGTGCGTGGGTCGAGCCGCTTGGCAGCGCCCGCCTCGACGTGATCAATCCGGCGACCGAGGCCGTCGCCGGGGTTATCGCGATGGGCACCGCCGCCGACGCCGACCGCGCGGTAATGGCAGCGCGCAAGGCGTTCGATGCCTTCGCCGCGACGAGCCGCGACGACCGCGTCGAGCTTCTCCAGAACATTCTCGCCGAATATCAGAAGCGCTACGCCGACATCGCTGCCGCGATCACCGAGGAGATGGGCGCGCCCGGCTGGCTCGCGATGCAGGCGCAGGCGGCGATCGGCATCGGCCACCTGATGACCGGCATCGAGGTGCTCAAGAATTACCGCTTCGACGAACTGCGCGGTGCGACGATGGTGTCGAAGGAGCCGGTCGGCGTCTGCGCCTTCATCACCCCGTGGAATTGGCCGATCAACCAGATCGCCTGCAAGGTCGTCCCCGCGATCGCGGTCGGCTGCACGATGGTTTTGAAGCCGAGCGAGATCGCGCCGTTCAGCGCACAATTGTGGACCGAAGTGATGCACGCCGCAGGTGTTCCGGCCGGCGTGTTCAACCTCGTCAACGGCGACGGCCCGACCGTCGGCGCAGCGCTGAGCAGCCACCCGCAGGTCGACATGGTCAGCTTCACCGGCTCGACCCGCGCCGGAATCGAAGTCGCGCGCAACGCCGCCCCGACGGTCAAGCGCGTCGCGCAGGAATTGGGCGGCAAGTCGCCGAACATCGTCCTCGACGACGCCGACCTCGACGCGGCGGTGACCCGCGGCGTCGTCGCGATGATGAACAATTCGGGCCAGTCGTGCAACGCGCCGTCGCGGATGCTCGTCCCCGCCGGCAAGATGGCGCAGGCCAAGACAATCGCCGCCGCCGCCGCCGAAAGCGTCACCGTCGGACCGCCCGACGGCAATGCCAAGATCGGCCCGGTCGTGTCCGAGGCGCAGTGGCACAAGATTCAGGGGCTGATCCAGAAGGGCATCGACGAAGGCGCGACGCTCGTGTCCGGCGGCACCGGCAAGCCCGAGGGGCTCGAGACCGGCTATTACGTCAAGCCGACGGTCTTCGCCGATGTCACCAACGACATGACGATCGCCCGCGAGGAAATCTTCGGCCCGGTCCTGACGATGCTGGGATACGCCGACGAGGAGGAGGCGATCGCGGTCGGCAACGACACCGTCTACGGCCTCGCCGCCTACGTGCAGGGCGAACTCGGCCACGCCCATGCGGTGGCGAAGAAGCTCCGCGCCGGACAGGTGTTCCTCAACGGCACCGGCGGCGACCTGATGGCCCCGTTCGGCGGCTACAAACAGTCGGGCAACGGCCGCGAATGGGGCGACCACGCGTTCGCGGAATTCCTCGAGGTCAAGGCGGTGCTGGGTTGGGGCGCGAAGGAAGCGGCGGAGTAGGACGACCGTGCGGTAGAGCGCGGCCTCTCCCTCTCCCCTTGAGGGAGAGGGACGGTTGCGCCCTTCGCGCAACCAGGGTGAGGGCGACTGGTGACGCCAGTAGTTAGCGCGTGCGAGCGTCGACGCGGACGGCTTCAATCACGTCGCCAAATAGTCGGGGGAAGCAACATGCCGCACCAACCCGACTACGACGCCCTCACCCTCGTCCCCCGCGCCCGCGTCCTCCGCGCCGACGCCACCCCCGCCGAGCGCGACCTGTGGACCATCCTCCGCGGCGGCAAACTCGGCGCGCGCTTCCGCCGACAGCAGCCGATCGGGCCGTTCATCGTCGACTTCTACTGCGCTGCGGCGGGGCTGGTCGTCGAACTCGACGGCGCGGGGCATGCCGAGCGGGCTGAGTACGACGAGCGGCGGACGGCTTGGCTGGCGGGCAGGGGGCTAACAGTTTTACGGTTCGCCAACGCCGAGGTGATCGATCGGCCGCAAGCTGTGTTCGTGAAGATTATGACTGCGCTTCGAAGCTTACCTCTCAGCACTCACCCTCACCCTGGCGCGTGAAGAACGCGCCGTCCCTCTCCCTCAAGGGGAGAGGGAGGAAGGACTATTTATGACCATCTCCACCCGCATCACCACGCTCCTCGGAGTCGAACACCCCATCCTGCTCGCCGGAATGGGCGGCGTGTCGTACGCCGAGGTTTGCGCGGCGGTCAGCGAAGCGGGCGGGTTCGGCTCGCTCGGCATGGCGGGGTTGCCGCCCTCCGCGATCCGCACCCAGATGCGCCGAGTCCGTGAACTGACGGACAAGCCGTTCGGCGTCGACCTCCTCACCGCCCAGCCCGAGACGCTGACGGCGTCGGTCGACGTCATCATCGAGGAAGGCGCCAAAGCGTTCATCGCCGGGCTCGGCGTGCCGGTCGCGATCATCGAGCAGCTCAAGGCGGCGGGCGTCGTTGTGATGTGCATGGCGGGATCGGTCCGCCACGCGGTCAAGGCGGCAGAGGCCGGATGCGACGTCGTCATCGCGCAGGGGACCGAGGCCGGCGGGCATACCGGATCGGTGGCGTCGGTCGCGTTGTGGCCGCAGGTGGTCGATGCGGTCGACGTGCCGGTGATCGCGGCGGGCGGGCTGTTCGACGGGCGCGGGCTCGCGGCGGCGCTCGCGTTCGGCTGCGACGGCGTGTGGATGGGGACGCGCTTCATCGCCTCGACCGAGGCGCACGCCGCCGACGTCTACAAGGACGCGATCGTCGCGATGTCCGAAAGCGACACCGTCATCAGCCGCGGCTTCACCGGCAAGACGCTCCGCGCGATCGCCAACGACACGACGCGCGACTGGGCGGGGCGCGAGCCGCTGCCGTTCATGGCGCAGGTGGCGAATTCGGCGCGGCTCAACCTGCTCGGGCCGATCGCCGGGGTGGTCGATGACGTGAATCCGGTGACGCAGTGCCTCGCGGCAGGGCAGGGCGGCGGCGGGATCACTGAGGTCCTGTCGTGCGCGGAGATCGTCGCGCGGACGATAAAGGAGGCGGAAGCGGTGATTGCGCGGCTGAGGCGCGGGTAGGGCGCGCGTCAGGCGACGCGCTTCGGCTCCGCGACCATCGATGGCGCGCGCCGTGCTGCCTCGCTCGGGGTCGTTCCTGGCGGGGCGATGCCGGCATCGACGACCCCGGCGGCTGCGGCATGGATCGCCTTACGAATGCGCGGGTAGGTGCCGCAGCGGCAGATGTTGGTGATGCCGGCGTCGATCTCCTCGTCGGTCGGGTGCGGCGTCGCCTTGAGCAGCGCCGCGACCGCCATGATCATCCCCGACTGGCAATAGCCGCACTGGGGGACCTGCCCCGCGATCCACGCCGCCTGGACGATGTGGCTGCGATCGGCCGATAGTCCCTCGATCGTCGTGACGAAGCTGCCCTCGATCTCGCCGATCGTCGTCTGGCACGATCGCTTGGCGACCCCGTCGATATGGACGGTGCACGCGCCGCACAGCCCGGCGCCGCAGCCGAACTTGGTCCCGGTCAGGTTCGACGCGTCGCGTAGCGCCCACAGTAGCGGTGTCTCGGGGGCGAGGAGATAATGGACGGGGTTGCCGTTGACGGTGAACTTGGTCATGCCATGGTTATACTCTGGGGAGAGAAGTCGTGGAACTGGAGACTTTGGCGCTGGCGGTCGATGCCGGGATCGCCACCGTGACGCTGACCCGAGGGGCCCAGCTCAACACGATGACCGAGGCGTTCTGGACCGACGTTCCCGCCGCCTTCGCCGCGATCGACGCCGACCCGACCGTCCGCGCGGTCGTCGTCGCCTCGACCGGCAAGCACTTCACCGCCGGGCTCGATCTCAACTGGGCCGGGCAGACGCTCGTCGGGGCGGGGGCCGACGCCGGCCGCGCGCGCGAAGCCTTCCGTCGCCACGTCCACCATCTCCAGGAAACGTTCAGCGCGGTCGACCGCTGCCGGGTGCCGGTCATCGCCTGTGTCCAGGGCGGGTGCATCGGCGGCGGGGTCGACTTCGTCACCGCGTGCGACCTCCGCGTTGGCACCGCGGACTGCTTTTTCACCGTGCAGGAAATCAACATCGCGATCGTCGCCGACGTCGGCACGCTCCAGCGCATTCCCCATTTGCTGCCGCAGGGGTTGGTCCGCGAGCTCGCCTACACCGGGCGGCGCTTCGGCGCGGCGGAGGCGAAGCACTATGGCTTCCTCAACCGGGTCGAGGCCGACCATGCCGCCGCGCTGGCATCGGCGCATGCCCTCGCCGCCGAGATCGCCGCCAAGTCGCCGCTCGCGATTACCGGGATCAAGGCCGTGCTCAACCACGGCCGCGATGCGACGATCGCGCAGGGGTTGGAGTATGTCGCGACGTGGAATGCCGGCATGCTCCAGGGCCACGACCTCCGTGCGGCGATGACCGCGCAGGCGGCGCGGACGACTCCGGTGTTCGCCGACCTCGTCGCGTAAAGGCTTATGCCGCAGTGCGGCAGTTGTACGCTTGCCGCTGGGGACCCCGGGGCATATAGAGCGTGCCACGCGCCGAGGTCCCCGAACCGGGCGCGCTTTGACAAAGTCTTGCGAAGGGGCACGATGCGCGCGACCGTAAAGTTGGTATTGGCGATGACCGGGTTGCTCCCGCTGTCCGCCCGCGCGCAGGACGCCGCAGTCGCGGCCGCGCCCGTTGTGCCGGTGACGACGACGGCAATGCCGGCAGCGGCGACCGTCGCGCCGGTGCTCGGCACCCCCGGGATCGGCCAGCCCGGTGGCGGCTGGAACCTCCAGGAAGCGATGACCCCGATCGCGGTCGAAGCGCGCCACATGGCGACGACGATCCTCGATCCGCTGATGCTCGGCGTCTGCATCGTTGTGTTCGCATTGCTGTTCTACACGCTGTTCCGCTACCGCGCCGCGCGCAATCCGGTTGCGTCGCGGACGTCGCACAATACCGTCGTCGAGGTGATCTGGACCGTCGTCCCCGTGCTGATCCTCGTCTGGATCGCGGTGCCGTCGTTCCGCCTGCTCGCCAACCAGTACGAGCCGCCCAAGGCCGGGCTGACGATCAAGGCGACCGGCCACCAGTGGTATTGGGAGTATGAATACCCCGACCAGGGCGGCTTCAGCTTCGACTCGATCATCCTGTCCGACGCCGACGCGATCAAGAAGGGCGACCCCGCCAAGCTCGGCGTCGACAACCGGGTCATCGTTCCGGTCGGCACGACCGTTCGCGTCCTGACGACCGCCGCCGACGTTATCCACGCCTGGGCGATGCCGTCGTTCTGGGTCCAGATGGACGCCGTTCCGGGCCGCATCAACGAGACGTGGTTCAAGGTCGATCGCCCCGGCGTCTATTACGGCCAGTGCTTCCAGCTGTGCGGCACCAAGCACGCCTTCATGCCGATCGCGGTCGAGGTCGTCTCGAAGGAGCGCTTCGCCCAGTGGGTCGCGGCGAAGCAGAAGGAAAACGGCATCACGCCGCCGGGGGCGAAGACCGCCACCGCGCTGACCGCCGGTGCCGTCGCCGGTGCCGAGACGCCTGCTCCGGCTGCGGGCAATGCCCCCGCCGAGGCTGCGACTGCCGTTGCTCCCGCCGTCCCGACCGAGACCGCTCCCGCCGCGCCCGCCGCGCCGGCCCCGACAAAGTAAGGGCTTCAGTAATGGCCACATCCGCCTTCGACGCCGGGCTCGCCCACGACGATCACAGCCATCACGTCGAACTGTCGTTCGCGCAGCGCTGGCTGTTCTCGACCAATCACAAGGACATCGGCACGCTCTACCTGATCTTCGCGATCTTCGCGGGGACGTTGGGTGGGGCGATCTCGGGCATCATGCGCGCCGAACTCGCGCACCCGGGCATCCAGTATCTGACGTGGTTCACCCACGGAAATCTCGATGCGTCGTACCACCTGTGGAACGTCTTCATCACCGCGCACGGCCTGATCATGGTGTTCTTCACCGTCATGCCCGCGATGATCGGCGGATTCGGCAACTGGTTCGTGCCGCTGATGATCGGCGCGCCCGACATGGCGTTCCCGCGGATGAACAACGTTTCGTTCTGGCTGCTCGTCCCGTCGTTCCTGCTGCTGCTCGGCTCGATGTTCGTCGAGGGCCCCGCCGGCTTCAACGGCGTCGGCACCGGCTGGACGCTCTACGCCCCGCTCAGCACGTCGGGCCACCCCGGACCCGCGGTCGACATGGCGATCCTGTCGCTCCACCTTGCCGGCGCCTCGTCAATCCTCGGCGCGATCAACTTCATCACGACGATCTTCAACATGCGCGCGCCCGGCATGACCCTCCACAAGATGCCGCTGTTCGTCTGGTCGGTGTTGGTGACGGCGTTCCTGCTGCTCCTCTCGCTCCCGGTTCTTGCCGGCGCGATCACGATGCTGCTGACTGATCGTAACTTCGGCACGACCTTCTTCGACCCCGCCGGTGGTGGCGACCCGATTCTGTACCAGCACCTGTTCTGGTTCTTCGGCCACCCCGAGGTCTACATTCTCATCCTCCCAGGCTTCGGCATGATCAGCCAGATCATCTCGACCTTCTCGAAGAAGCCGGTGTTTGGCTACCTCGGCATGGCGTACGCGATGGTCGCGATCGGCTTGATCGGCTTCATCGTCTGGGCGCACCACATGTTCACCAGCGGTCTCGACGTGAACACCAAGATGTACTTCACCGCCGCCACGATGATCATCGCGGTGCCGACCGGCATCAAGATCTTCAGCTGGATCGCAACGATGTGGGGCGGGTCGCTGACCTTCCCGACGCCGATGCTGTGGGCGATCGGGTTCATCATCATGTTCACCGTGGGCGGCGTTACCGGCGTCATCCTGTCGAACGCCGGCATCGATACCTACATGCACAACACCTATTACGTCGTTGCGCACTTCCACTACGTGCTGTCGCTCGGCGCGGTGTTCGCGATCTTCGCCGGCTTCTATTACTGGTTCGGCAAGATGTCGGGGCGCCAGTACAACGAGACGCTCGGTAAGCTCCACTTCTGGATCTTCTTCATCGGCGTCAACGTCCTCTTCATGCCCCAACACTTCCTCGGCCAGCAGGGCATGCCGCGGCGTATCCCGGACTATCCGGCGCAGTTCGAGCACTACAATTATATATCGAGCATCGGCTACGGGATCATGGCGATCGGCATGGTGTTCTTCTTCATCAACGTGATCTACTCGCTCTTCGCCGGACCGAAGGTTGGGGACAATTACTGGGGTGAAGGCGCAACTACGCTCGAGTGGACGCTGTCGTCACCGCCGCCGTTCCACCAGTTCGAGACGCTGCCGGTCATCAAGTAGCGGCGATGAGTGCCGCTGCCGTTCCCGTGCCCGATGGGCTGATCGTCTCCGCGCCCGAAGGGGTCAGCTTCGCCGATTGGCGCGACTATCTCGCGTTGCTCAAACCGCGGGTCATGTCGCTCGTGATCTTCAGCGCGGCGTGCGCGTTGCTGACCGCGCCCGGGCATGTCCACCCGTTCATCGGCTGCGTTGCGATCCTCTGTGTCGCGATCGGTGCCGGGGCTTCGGGCGCGCTCAATCAGTGGTATGAGGCCGACATCGACGCGCTGATGAAGCGCACCGCGAACCGGCCGCTGCCGGCGGGCCGCGTCTCGCCCGACGAGGCACTGGCGTTCGGCGTCGCGCTCGCGGTCGGGTCGGTCGCGGTGATGGGCCTCGCGGTCAACTGGCTCGCGGCGGGCATCCTCGCCGGGTCGATCCTGTTCTACTCGGTCGTCTACACCGTGTGGCTCAAGCGCCGGACGCCGCAGAACATCGTTATCGGTGGTGCCGCCGGAGCCTTCCCCCCGCTGATCGGCTGGGCGGCGGTGACCGGCGACGTCACCGCGCTGCCGTGGCTGATGTTCGCGATCATCTTCCTGTGGACCCCGCCGCACTTCTGGAGCCTCGCGCTGTTCATGGAGGCGGACTACGCCAAGGCCGGGGTGCCGATGCTCCCCGTCGTCGCGGGCGAGACCGCGACGCGGCGTCAGATCCTGCTCTACACGCTCGTCCTTGTGCCCGTGACGATCCTGCCGTGGGCGCTCGGCCTGACCGGCTGGGTTTACGGGAGCGTCGCCGCCGTCACCGGAGCGATCTTCATCGCCCGCGCGGTTGCGGTCTACCGCAACACCGCGACGCTCGCGGCGGAGATGGGGCCCGAGAAGCGCCTGTTCAAATACTCGTTGCTGTACCTGTTCCTGATCTTCGCCGCGCTCGTCGCCGACCATTGGATCGTCGCGTGAACGTCGACTGGACCCCCGAGCAGACCGCCGAGTTCAACCGCCGCCGACGTGCGCGCAATCTCGCGCTCGGCATCGTGCTCGGCGTCCTGGTGGTCCTGTTCTTCGGCATCAGCATCGTGAAAATGGTCCCATGAGCAGCGCGAGTGCGAACCGGACGACCGCGCTCTGGGCAGCGGGCTTCGCCGTCTCAATGATCGGCCTGGCCTATGCCAGCGTGCCGCTTTACCGCGCGTTCTGCTCGGTGACCGGGTTTGCCGGCACGACAAGCCGGGCGGCCGCTGCTCCGTCGGCTCCGGTCGCCGGGGAAACCGTCAAGGTGCGCTTCGACGGCAATACCTCGCCGGGTATGGCGTGGCAGTTCAAGCCGGTGACGGTCGAGACGACGATCCCGATCGGCGGGCGGCGCATGGCGTTCTTCCGCGCGACGAACATCAGTGGCGCGACGACCACCGGGCGCGCGACGTACAATGTCTCGCCCGACCTCGCGGGCAAGTATTTCAAGAAGATCGCCTGCTTCTGCTTCACCCAGCAGACGCTCAAGGCGGGCGAGACGGTCGACATGCCCGTGACCTATTTTATCGACCCGGCGATCCTCGATGATCCGCAGGCCCGCAAGATCGACGAGATCACGCTGTCGTACACTTTCTTCCCGGTCGACGCGGGAAAGGTGGACCAGCCCGCGACCGATCCTGTAAGCCCGACCGTACGAACGCAAGGATAGACCATGGCCGGCGCCAAGACCCACAACCACGACTACCATCTCGTCAATCCGAGCTCGAAGCCGATCCTCGGCTCGTTCTCGGCGCTGATCCTCGCCGCCGGCGCGATCGGCTGGATGCACAAGATGCCGTGGGGCCCGTGGGCATTCGGTCTCGGCGTCACCGCCGTGCTCGCGACCTTCTTCTTCTGGTGGTCGGATGTCGTTCACGAGGCGAACACCGGCGATCACACCCCCGTCGTCCAGCTCAGCCACCGCTACGGGATGATCCTGTTCATCGCGTCGGAGGTGATGTTCTTCGTCGCGTGGTTCTGGGCGTATTTCAGCTCGTCGCTCTACCCGAGCACCGCGGCGGCGATCGGCGGCGTCTGGCCGCCGAAGGGCGTCGAGGTCCTCGACCCGTTCGCCTTCCCGCTGCTCAACACGATGATTTTGCTGCTGTCGGGGACGACCGTGACATGGGCGCACCATGCGCTGATCCACGGCGATCGCGAGGGGCTCAAGAAGGGCCTGTGGTTCACGATCATCCTCGGCGCGACGTTCAGCTGCATCCAGGCGTTCGAGTATAGCCACGCGGCGTTCGGTTTCGCCGGCAATATCTACGGCGCGACATTTTACATGGCGACCGGCTTCCACGGCTTCCATGTTTTCGTCGGCACGATCTTCCTCCTCGTTTGCCTCGTCCGCGCGTATCGCGGCGACTTCACCCCGACGCACCACTTCGGCTTTGAAGCGGCAGCGTGGTACTGGCACTTCGTCGACGTCGTCTGGCTGTTCCTGTTCATCGCGATCTATTGCTGGGGCAGCAAGTTCGGCGCGCTGGTGACTGCGGCTGCGGGATAACGACATGACCCGCCCTTTGGCGCAGCCGGCGCTGCAGGGTGCAATCCTCGGACTTTGCCCCCGCTGCGGCGCGCCGGGGCTGTTCAAGGGCATCGCCAGCTTCGCTCCGGCATGTCCGAAGTGCGGCCTCGACTATGCCGCCTTTGACGTCGGCGATGCCGCCGCGCCGTTTCTGATCTTCATCGTCGGCGCGGTCGTCGTCGTCGGCGCGATCTGGCTCGAACTCAGCCGATCGCCGCCATGGTGGGTCCATGTTGTTATATGGGTGCCGCTGACGCTCGGTCTGACGCTGGCGTTGCTGCGGGTGGCGAAGGGTATCCTCCTCGCCCTCGAATATAAGAACGACGCCCGGTTGGGCCGCTCGGAGTAGATGGGTCAAGTGAAGCGGCTTCCCCTCGGCGCGACGCTCCTGACGCTGCTGATGATTCCGGTCCTGATCGGCCTCGGGGTCTGGCAGCTTCAGCGGCGCGACTGGAAGCATCAGCTCATCGCCCGGCTTGAGGCGGCGAAGACGCTGCCGCCGGCCACCCCCCACGACTATTACCGCGCGATGATCGGCGTCGCCGACCTCCAATACCGTCATGCCGAGGTCGACTGCCGCCCCGGCCGCATCGCGCCGTACGACGTCAAGGGCGGGACAAGCGCGGGAGGAGATGACGGAGGGCAGGGCGGCTTTCTCATCCTCGTCGACTGCAACGATCCAGCGCGGCACGCCAAGCCCGACCTCGTCGTCGTCGCCGGGTGGACGCTGCGCCCCGACACGATCAAGCAACTCGACCTCGACACGCATTTCAGCGGAACGCTGATCGAGCGGCCGTACGGCACCGAGCCGGGGCGGCCGCTGTTCATGCTGATCCCGACGACCGCCGCACCCGGGCTGCTGCCGTCGCGCGTGCCGGTGCCCGACGACCTGCCCGACAATCATCTGAGCTATGCGATGCAGTGGTTCGCCTTCGCGGCGACGCTCGGGGTGATCTACGCGGTGTATGTCCGGCAGTGGCGGCGGCACGGCTGACCCCCACGCCTTGCTCCCGCCGCACCGCGCCGCTAGACCGGCGACCCGATGAATTATGTCAGCACGCGCGGGGCCGCGCCTTCCCTCGATTTCGAAGAGGTCACCCTCGCCGGGCTCGCTCCCGACGGCGGGCTGTATGTTCCCGCGCACTGGCCGACACTGTCGCGCGCCGAGATCGCCGGGCTGGCGGGACTCAGCTATGTCGAGACCGCGGTCCGCGTTTGCACGCCGTTCGTCGGCGACGCGCTGAGCGAGGACGAGCTGCGCCGCCTGCTGACCACCGCCTATGCCGGATTCAGCCATGCTGCGGTCGCGCCGCTCAAGCAGTTGGACGAGCGCAACTGGCTGCTCGAACTGTTCCACGGCCCGACATTGGCGTTCAAGGACGTCGCGATGCAGGCGCTCGGGCTGTTGTTCGAGACCTTCCTCGGGCGCCGGACCGAGCATCTGACGATCATCGGCGCGACGAGCGGCGATACCGGGTCGGCGGCGATCCATGCGCTCGCCGGCCGCGCGCACCTCGACGTCTTCATGCTCCATCCGCTCGGGCGGGTGACCGACGTCCAGCGGCGACAGATGACGACGGTGCAGTCGCCGAACGTGTTCAATATCGCGGTCGAGGGCAATTTCGACGACGCGCAGGCGCTGGTCAAGGCGATGTTCAACGATCCGGGCTTCGCCGGAACATACCGGCTCGCGGCGGTCAATTCGATCAACTGGGCGCGGCTGATGCTCCAGATCGTCTATTATTTCTACGCCGCGGTCCGCCTCGGCGCGCCCGAGCGCAGCGTCAGCTTCAGCGTGCCGACGGGCAATTTCGGCGATATCTTCGCGGGCTATGTCGCGGCAAAGATGGGCCTGCCGATCGGCCGGTTGATCGTCGCGACCAACACGAACGACATCCTCCATCGCGCGCTGAGCGCGGGCGACTATTCGGTCGGCCATGTCGAGGCGACCGCCGCGCCGTCGATGGATATCCAGGTCAGCTCGAACTTCGAGCGGCTGTTGTTCGACCTGTATGGGCGTGACGGCGCTGCGACGGCGGCGGCGATGACGGGGTTCGAGGCGACCAAGCGACTCGACCTGACGCCGACGATGCGCGCCGAAGCGGCGGCGCTGATGACCAGCGCGCGGGTCGATGCCGACGGCATGGCGGAGGCGTTGCGCTGGGCGGCGTCGGAGTGCGGCGAACTCGTCGATCCGCACACCGCGATCGGGCTGGCGGCGGCGCGTGATCTGGCGGGTGAGATCGACGGTCCGATCGTGACGTTGGCGACCGCGCATCCGGCGAAGTTCCGCGACGCGGTCGAACGCGCCTCGGGACAGCGCCCGGTGCTGCCGTTGCGCGCTGCCGGGCTGTTCGACCGCGAGGAACGCTTCGCCACGCTTCCCGCCGAGTTGCGCGCGGTCGAAGCGTATATCGCCGAACGGGCGACGGCACGATGACGACCCGGCTCACCACACTCGCCAACGGTGTCCGCGTCGTCACTCGGTCGATGCCGCACGTCGAGACCGTCGCGCTTGGGCTCCACGTCGACACCGGCGCGCGGTCGGAAACCGAGGCGACCAACGGCGTCGCACATCTGCTCGAGCATATGGTGTTCAAAGGCACCGCGACGCGGTCGGCGCGACGGATCGCCGAGGAGATCGAGGACGTCGGCGGGTCGCTCAACGCCTATACCGCGCGCGACATGACGGTGTTCCACGCGCGTCTGCTCAGCGCCGACACCCAGCTCGGCATGGAGATGATCGCCGACCTCGTCCGCGCCCCGCGATTCGACGAGGAGGAGCTCGAGCGCGAAAAGGCGGTCGTTCTGCAGGAACTCGGCGAGGCGCGCGACACTCCCGACGACATTGTCTTCGACCACCTCCAGGCCGCCGCCTTCCCCGACCAGTCGATCGGCCGGTCGATCCTCGGCTCCGAAGCGAGCATTGCCGCGCTGACCTCACGCGACCTGCGCGACTGGCTCGACGTCCAGTATCGCGGCGGATCGTGCATCGTCGCGGCGGCGGGCAAGGTCGACCACGACGCGCTCGTCACGCTGAGCGAGGCGCTGTTCGGCGACCTCGCCCCCGGCGTCCGCCCCGACACCGCCGCGGCGGTGTTCGCTCCCGGGGTGATCCACGACCGGCGCAAGTTCGAACAGGCGCACCTCACTTTGGGGCTGCCCGCTCCGGGAATCCACGACCCCGATTTCGACGCGATCGCGCTGTTCGTCACCGCGGCGGGCGGCGGAGCGTCGTCGCGACTGTTCCAGGAGCTGCGTGAGGAGCGCGGCCTCGCTTATTCGGTCTATGCCTCGACGACGCCATACGCCGACGCCGGGCTATTCTCGGTCTATCTGGCGACGGCGAAAAAGGACGCGGCGCGGGCGATGGACCTCGCGGTCAAGGTCCTCGGCGAGACCGCGAGCGCGCTGCGCCCCGACGAACTTGCGCGGGCCAAGGCACAGGTTCGTGCAGGCGTGCTGATGAGCCTCGAATCGCCGGGCGGCTGGGCCGAATATCTCGCGCGGCAGCTGCTCGCCCACGGCCACGTCAAGACCCCCGCCGACATCGTCGCGCGGATCGAGGCGGTCGACCTCGACATCGTCCGCGCCGCCTCGGCACGGATGATCGCCGGACCCTATGCGGTCGCCGACGTTGGCGCGGCGGCGGTGCGGCGGGCGGCGTGAAGCTCGATATTCTGACCGCGGAGCCGTGGGCCGACTATGGGCTGGTCGATTCGGGGCACGGTCGAAAGCTCGAACGCTACGGGCCGTACCGCTTCATCCGCCCTGAGCCGCAGGCATTGTGGTCCCCGGCGTCGCCCGACTGGCAGGCCAATGGCGAGTTCGTCGGCGGGTCGGAGGAGGACGGTGGCGGCCGGTGGAACCTCGACGGCACGGTGCCGCACGCGTGGCCGCTCGCCCGCGGCCCGCTCAAGTTCCGCGCGAACAACACCCCGTTCCGCCACCTCGGCTTCTTCCCCGACATGGAGGTCCATTGGGACTGGATGGCCGAGCGCGTTGGGGCGGGGAGCGAGGTGCTCAACGTCTTCGGCTACACCGGGGTCGGGACGCTGGCGTGCGCCGCGGCGGGGGCGGGGGTGACCCACCTCGATGCGTCGAAAAAGGCGGTGTCGGCGGCGGTCGAGAACCAGCGGCTCAGCGGCCTCGCCGACGCACCGGTCCGCTGGGTCGTCGACGATGCGCTCAAGTTCATGCGGCGCGAGGTCCGGCGCGCGCGGCGCTACGACGGGATCATCCTCGACCCGCCGAAATACGGGCGCGGCCCCGAGGGCGAGGTGTGGGAATTGTACCGCGACTTGCCCGAATTGCTGGCGTTGGCGCGCAGCCTGCTCGACGAGCGGTCGGCGTTCCTCGTCCTGACGGTCTACGCAATCCGCATGTCGGCGGTGGCGATCGCCGAACTTGCGGGCGAGGCGTTGGCGGGACTGGGAGGGACGATCACCGCAGGCGAGATGACGATCCGCGAGGAAGCCCGGGGGCGGCTGCTGCCGACCGCGATCTTCGTGCGGTGGGATGGCTCAGGCGCGAGTGCGTAGCCTAAGGAAAGTCTGTCGGCGAATTCCGGAGCTTCCGTGATGATGCTTCGCAGTCTCGTGGCAGGCGTCCTTGCCTGTACATTGGCAACGGCCGGTAATGCCGCGCTGCATCGTGCCAGCGTCCGGGATGTTCGAGACTATGCGCTATCGGTCTGCTTGATACGGCAGAAATCATCTGCCGATTTGCGCGATCAGGGGTTCGCCCTTGGCAGCATTCTGATGCAGCGGACCGACGGGACGATCGTCGGCTGGAAGATGCTCGAAACGACGGTCGCGCGCGAACTGTCGCGTCAGCCGATCCTGACGATCCATGGCGATGGCCCGGTTGGTCATGAAACGCCGGCTCCGCTGGCGCAGTGTCTCGACCTTCTAGAGGCTCCCGCCGTCCGGGCAGGGATGATGCGGCTGACGCGCTGACCGTCTGCCGATGTCAGCGATCCGCCGGCATGCCAGTCGCATCGCGCGGCCTACCCCCGCCGCCGCGCCTTCGGCTCGTCCGCCACGGCGACCTCGCTCCCCGCCGCGCGGAGTCCGCGCATGCGCTCCATCTCGCCGCGGAAGCGCCCCATCTCGCTCGCGGCGATGGTCGTGCCGCCGAGGAACTTGATGCCGGTCGGGTCGACGGGCTTTTCGTTGACCCAGACTTCGTAGTGGAGGTGGGGGCCGGTCGACA
This sequence comes from Polymorphobacter megasporae, assembly GCF_018982885.2. Taxonomy (NCBI): domain Bacteria; kingdom Pseudomonadati; phylum Pseudomonadota; class Alphaproteobacteria; order Sphingomonadales; family Sphingosinicellaceae; genus Glacieibacterium; species Glacieibacterium megasporae. The sequence continues at coordinate 1,954,802 of NZ_CP081848.1, forward strand.
GGCCGGTCGAGCCGACGTAGCCGATCACCTGCCCCTGCGCGACGAGCATGCCGGGCTTGACGGCGAATTTGCTCATGTGGGCGTAGGCGGTCATCAGCCCGGGGTGGTGGAGGATCTGGACGTAGTTGCCGTGCCCGCCGTGCCACCCGGCGAAGGTGACCTTGCCCGCCGCTGCCGCCATGATCGGCGAGCCCATCGCCGCGCCGAAGTCGGTGCCCTGGTGGAGCCGCGAGAAGCCGAGGATCGGGTGGAGGCGCATGCCGAAGCCGCTCGTCTCGTGCGCGCCGTCGACCGGGGTGCGCATCAGGCCTTTCTTGGCGCTCTCGCCATTGGCGCGGAAGAACATTGCCTTGCCGCCATAGGTCCAGCGCATCAGCTCGACCGGGTCGCCGTGCTCGGGGCGGAGCGCGGCGTACAACAGCCCGCCGGTCTCGGTCTCGCCGGTCGCGGCGCGGCGGTGCTCGAGGACAACGTCGAAGCGGTCGCGGCGTCCGACCTGCCGCTGCAGATCGAGGACGTAGGCGAGGTTCTGGCGATAGTCGGCGACCTGGCCCTCCGGGACGCCAGCGGCGCGAACCGCGCGGACGAGATTGGTGCCGACGAGGCCGGTGACGCGGAGGGGCGTGCTATCGACTGCGATCGGGATGCGCTTGAGGTCGAGCGACCCGTCGGCGCTCCGTCCGACTTCGAGGCGGAGGTCGAACGCGGCGCGGAAGCCGAGGCTGGTCAGCGGGCGCGGGACGGTGCGGGTCTCGCGGCGGCCGAGGACGAGGTCGATTCCGGTCCCGGGGGCGATGGCGTGGACCGCGCTACCGACAAGCCGGGCGACGGTCGAAGCGTCGTCGGCACCAACCCCGGCACGGCGCAGCGCGGCACCGATGCCGTCACCGCGGCCGATGCGCGCGGTCGTCTCGATTTGCGGGCGCTCGGGAATTTCGCTGAGCGCCTCGACGTACTTCGTTGGCGGCGTCGTGCGGCCGGTCGTTGCGCCTGATGCCAAAGGCGCGATCGTGTCGGGGCGGGCGTCGTCGTACTGGACCGGGGTGAGTGTCGCGCGGACGGTCTGCGGCAGCGGGGCGATGCGGTAGCCGGCGACAAGCGCAGTCGCGCATAACGTCAGGACCAGCCCGAGGCCGAGCCACCAGTCACGGCTACCAATCGCCTGCCCGAGATCGACGCACAGGTCGAGGTCGGCGAAGCGGTCGAAGTCGAAGCGCGGCGCTTTGGGCCGCTCCGCCGTTGGGCGCGGCAGAAGGATAACGCGGCCCGGCCGTAATGCGACCGCGCCGCCACTGCCGGCACCGCCGAAGCTATTGATTCCCGGTTGATACAAACCGAACCCCCGCTCTGTCGCTCACCGTACCCGTGTGCCGCGATTAACCCCAAGTCAACGGCGGGGCCGACTGGCTGGTGCGACGATGCGGCGAAGCGATGACTTACAAGGTTCACTTGAATCGGCTTCGCAGCCATGGCATCAAGTCTCAGCCCATTATCCGTCAAAGGATGCGATGAGCCGAGCAGTGTTCCGCCGTACGCCCGTCTTGTATCCGGGCACCTCCGACCTCAGTTCGAGGTCATGAGCGGATTGCTTCGCACTTCGGAGAACGCCCGCGAGGTTGGGCCCCGGGTCACTGCGGTTCTCGGTCCGACGAATACCGGCAAGACCTTTCTCGCGGTCGAACGGATGTGCGGTCACGCCAGCGGCATGATCGGCTTTCCGCTGCGGCTGCTCGCACGCGAAGTCTACGACCGCGTCGTCGCGATCAAGGGCGCAAGCCAGGTCGCGCTGATCACCGGCGAGGAAAAGATCGTCCCTGAGGGCGCGCGCTACTTCCTGTGCACCGCTGAATCGATGCCCCTGGATCGTGAAGTCGCGTTCGTCGCGATCGACGAGGGGCAGGTCGGGGCCGATCCGGCGCGGGGCCACGTCTTCACCGACCGCATGCTCCACATGCGCGGCTATGCCGAGACGATGATCCTCGGCTCGGAGACGCTGCGTCCGCTGATCCGCAGGCTCCTGCCGCGCGCCGAGATCATCACCCGGCCGCGCTTCTCGACGCTGACCTATGCCGGGCCGAAGAAGCTGTCACGGCTGCCGAAGCGGACCGCAATCGTCGCCTTCACCGCGCAGGAAGTCTATGCGCTCGCCGAGATGCTGCGGCGGCACAAGGGCGGCGCGGCGGTCGTCATGGGCTCGCTCAGCCCGCGGACGCGCAACGCGCAGGTCGCGATGTACCAGTCGGGCGAGGTCGATTATCTCGTCGCCACCGACGCGATCGGCATGGGGCTCAACATGGACATCGCCCATGTCGCCTTCGCCGGGTTGAGCAAGTTCGACGGCAAGCGCCACCGGCGGCTGACGGTCGCCGAGATGGCGCAGATCGCCGGGCGCGCCGGGCGCTACCAGAAGGACGGCAGCTTCGGCGTCGTCCAGCTCGGCCAGGATGCGGTGTCGACCTTCGAGGCCGAGGAGATCGCGGCGATCGAGGGGCATGTCTTTCCGCCGCTGACGCAGCTGACATGGCGCAACACCCACGCCGACTTCAACACGCTGCCGCGGCTGATCGGCTCGCTCGACGAGCGGTCGCCGCGGGCCGAGTTGGTCCGCGGTGATGACGCGATCGACCTTGCGGTGCTCAAACGGCTGGCGGGCGAGCCGTGGGTGATGGAGCGCGCGCACGGCCGCGGGCGGATCACGCGGCTGTGGTCGGCGTGCAGCCTGCCCGATTACCGCAAGACCGGGCCCGAGCAGCACACCCGGCTCGTCGGGCGGGTGTTCCGTCATTTGAGCGAGGGCGACGGGACGCTGCCGGCGGCGTGGATCGCGAGCGAGGTCGCCGCGCTCGACAATGTCGCGGGCGACATCGGTACGATCGCCGACCGGATCGCGGCGGCGCGGACATGGACCTATGTCGCGCACCGTCCCGGCTGGCTCGCCGACGGGACGCTGTGGGCCGACCGCACCCGCGAGCTCGAGGATCGGCTGTCGGACGCGCTCCACGTCAAGCTGACGCAGCGCTTCGTCGACCGGCGGACCGCGGTGCTGCTCCGCGACCTCAAGATCAGGGGCGAGCAGCGCGTCGAAGTCGACCCAGACGGGTCGGTCGCGGTCGAGGGCGAGATCATCGGCACGCTCGACGGCTTCCGCTTTACCCCCGATCCGGCAGCGCGCGCGGGCGAGAAGCGGATGCTCCTTGCCGCCGCCGAACGCCATCTGCCGAAGGAATTCGAGCGCCGCTGCAATGCGCTCGCCGCCGCCCCCGACGGCGAGTTCAGCCTGTCGTTCGACGGGGCGCTGCCGCCGCGCATCCTGTGGAACGGCGCGCGGGTCGGGCTGCTACGGACCGGGCGCGACGCGCTGAACCCGCGCGTCGAGACCGATCGAGCACTGGAAGGCGTTGCCTTCGCCGATCGCCGCCGCGTCGCCGACCGGCTGACCGTGTGGTTCGCCGCGTCGCGCGACAAGCACCTCAGTTCGCTGATGTCGGTCGCCGCGCTGGTTCCCGAGGTTTCGCCCGCCGCGCGCGGACTGATCGTCCGGCTGGTCGAGACGATGGGCTGCCTGACGCGCGCGGCGGTGACCGCACAGGTCGACGCGCTGACCCGCGCCGACCGCAAGGCGCTGCTCGCTGCCGGCGTCAGGATCGGCGTCATCCACATCTTCATCGCTGCGGCGCTGCGCCCTGAACCGACCCGTTGGCGCCTCGCGCTGTGGGCGGTCGCGGAGGGCATCGCCATCCTGCCCGCGCCGCCGGTGCCGGGCCTTGTTACGGTCGATGTCGGCCCCGGCATCCCATCCGCTTTCTACGACGTCGCCGGCTTCTGGAGTATCGGTACGCACGCTGTCCGCATCGACATGGTCGATCGGCTGGCGCGCGCGATGCACGGCCAGCGCGATGGCCGCAGTCCGTTCGTGCCCGACGCCAACTGGATCGCCAGCGTCGGCATGAGCCGGGAGGGCTTCGCCCGCCTGATGCGCGCGCTCGGCTATCGGCCGAAGCTCGTCGACGGCACGGCGGCATTCGCGTGGGGAGGCTCGCGGATCGAGCCTCGCCGCGTCGAGGTCGTCGACGATGCCCCGGATTCTCCCTTCGCGATCCTTCGGCAAATGAAAGGACGGTAGCTTTTGGTCCATGGTCAGGGTTTGCGGCTCGACAAATGGTTGTGGTTCGCAAGGTTGACGAAATCGCGCAGCGATGCGCAGCGGCTCTGCGAGAGCCGTCACCTGCGCCTCGACGGCCGGGTGATCGATCGCCCCTCGGCGCTGGTCCGCGCCGGGTCGGTGGTAAGTTTTCCCAAACATGACGATGTCGTCGTCGTCAGGGTGCTCGGGATTGCCGAGCGGCGGGGGCCGTTCAGCGAAGCCCGCGAGCTCTACGCCGACCTGACGCGTAGTCGCGGGGCCGACCCACTGTTGACGGGAGCGCTTGCTGCCGTCTAGCAGGGGGTGGTTAGGCGACCTGGGGTTCGACAATGACGTACGTGGTGACCGAGGCTTGCATCAAGTGCAAGTACATGGACTGTGTCGAGGTGTGCCCGGTCGACTGCTTCTATGAAGGCGACAACATGGTCGTCATCAACCCGTCCGAATGCATCGACTGCGGCGTGTGCGAACCCGAATGCCCGGCCGAGGCGATCCTGCCCGATACCGAGGGCGGCCTCGACAAGTGGCTCGAATTGAACGCGACCTTCTCGGCGTCGTGGCCAAACATCACCGTCAAGGGCGCGACACCGCCCGACGCCGAAGCGCACAAGGGCGAAGAGGGCAAGTTCGACAAGTATTTCTCGGACAAGCCCGGAACCGACGGCCAATAGGTCCGCCCCCCGTTTGGGGGAGGGTGCAGGGAACACAAAAGCGTGGAAAACTGCGCCTTTTTGTGTTACAACTTCGGTCGCGTCGCTCGTTCGTGACGCGGTTCCGGGTCGTGGCGCGGTGCGTCGGACCCGATTAGCGAAGGCACGCACGCAACCGTCCGCAGCCCCGATGTGATGCCGCCGTGTCCCCTCACGGATGGCCGCGCGACGCGGACCCAGAAAGGAACTTACATGGCAGCCAAGCCGCTCAATTTCGTCGTCGGCGATCACGTCGTCTATCCCAAGCACGGGGTTGGCCGGGTCGTCGAGGTGCAGAGTTCGGAGATCGCCGGGACTAATCTCGAGCTCTACGTCCTGCGCTTCGAAAAGGAGCGGATGACGCTGCGTGTCCCGACGAACAAGGCCGAAGGCGTCGGCATGCGCAAGCTGTCGAGCCAGGCGACGTTGCTGGAGGCGCTGACCACCCTCAAGGGGCGCCCGCGGATCAAGCGGACGATGTGGAGCAGGCGGGCGCAGGAGTATGAGGCCAAGATCAATTCAGGCGACCTCGTCTCGATCGCCGAGGTCGTCCGCGACCTCCACCGTGCCGAAGACCAGCCCGAGCAGAGCTATTCCGAACGCCAGATCTACGAAGCGGCGATCGGCCGCCTCGCGCGCGAACTGGCGGCGATGGAGAACATCGACGAGCCGGCGGCGCAGGCGAAGATCGAAAGCGTGCTGAAGGCAGCCTGAGCGACGGCGCGGCTGCGCGTAGCGACACCGACGCTCTTCGCGTCGATTAGCTGCGCGCAGACTCGCGCCGAGCCGGCCGGCGGGGCGAGCGGCGATGCCGTCCGAACCCGTCCGATGACGCGAGCTTTGCCCGCGTTCTATCCGAATTTCCCGCACGCGGCGGCCCGACAATAGGACCGCTCATGCCCCGCCTCGCCGGCAAGATCGCGCTCGTTACCGGTGCCGCGCAAGGCATCGGCGCAGCGATCGTGCGCGCTTTCGTCGACGAAGGTGCGATCGTCTGGCTGACCGACCTTGCAATCGAACCCGCCGAGCAGGAGGCGGCGTTGGTCGGTCACGGCGCAACTGCGGCAATGCTCGACGTTCGCGACGAAGCGGCGTGGATCGCGACCTACGCCCGCATTCTCGATCGCGACGGCCGGATCGACATCGTCGTCAATAATGCCGGAATCACCGGCTTCGACACGCCCGGCGCGCACGATCCCGAGAACACGGCGCTCGATGATTGGCGCGCGGTCCACGCCACCAATCTCGACGGGGTGTTCCTCGGCTGCAAGCACGCGATCCGCGCGATGCGACCGGCGGGACGCGGGTCGATCATCAACATGTCGTCGCGTTCGGGTCTCGTCGGGATCCCGGGAGCCGCAGCCTACGCATCGTCGAAGGCGGCAGTCCGCAATCACAGCAAAAGTGTCGCCCTGTGGTGCGCGCAGCAGGGCCTCAACATCCGCTGCAACTCGGTCTACCCGGCGGCGATCATGACGCCGATCTGGGATGCGATGCTCGGAGACGAGCCTGGCCGCGACGCCCGGATGGCCAGGCTCGTTGCCGATACGCCGCTTCGCCGCTTCGGCACGGTCGACGAGGTCGCGGCGATCACGGTCTATCTTGCATCGGATGAGTCGACCTACACCACGGGGGCAGAGTTTGTCATTGACGGCGGATTACTTGCGGGATCGGCGGCAAGCCCGGGATAGCGGCTGGACAGGCCGATCGCCCTGTGTATTATGCAAATAACACACAGTATGGGGAAACTTCGATGACTCGCCTGCCAACGCTCTCCGTCATTGCCGCCGCGGCTTTCCTCGCTGCCGCAGCGCCCTCGCTCGCCGCCGAGCGCGATTTTCCGGTCGGCAGCTTCGACCGTCTCGCGGCAGGCGGTTCGGCCAACATCACCGTGACCACCGGCGCGCGACCAAGTGTCCATGCGACCGGCGAGGCAGCGGCGCTCGATCATCTTGATATTCGGGTCGACGGCGAAACCCTCAAGATCGGGACCAAGCGCGACAGCATGTGGTCCGGATGGCGCGACCACGGGCGCGTCCAGATTGCGATCACCGTGCCGATGATCCGCGCGGTCGACCTCGCCGGTTCGGGAACGGTCACCGTCGATCGGATCAAGGTCCGCGACTTCGATGCCTCGATCGGCGGCTCGGGACGTCTCGACGTCGCCCTGCTCGACAGCGACACGGCCAAATTCGACGTCGCCGGGTCGGGTGACATGGCGATCGCCGGTCGCTGCGGTTCGGCCAAGGCGAGCATCGCGGGCTCGGGCGACCTCAAGCTGACCGGGCTCAAGTGCGCGACATTCAGCGCCAGCGTTGCCGGGTCGGGGCGGATCGAAGCCTACGCCAGCCAGACCGCGACCCTGTCGACGATGGGGTCGGGCGACATCAACGTGTCGGGCGGCGCGCGCTGCTCGGTGTCGACCGCGGGCAGCGGTAAGGCGCGCTGCAGCTAACGGACGTGTGACGGCGGCATTCTAATCGGCCGGAATTTGCCGCTGTCCTACATGCCGCGGTATCGATTAGGCTCGGGTATTGTGTCGGCCAACGGGCCAATGTTTTGCTCTTTCTCATTGTCGGTATCGTCGTCGCCCGCGGGCCGGGCACTATCCCGCTCGCGCAGACCTTGTGGACTTCCGCCGAAATCGTCGCGATCGACGATGTGAAAAGCTGGTCGTTGCGTGGACTTGTGTCACCTTTCGCGCTTCGATCGAGCCGATCGGCCCGCGAACAACGGTGTGCAAAAGCCGGTCGTTGCGTGGACTTGTGTAACCTTTCGCGCAGCGGTCGAGGTGATCGGCCCACGAACAATGGGGTGCAAAAGCCGGTCGTTGTGTGGACTTGTGTAACCTTTCGCGCTGCGGTCGAGGTGGTCGGCCCGCAAAGAAAGGCGCGATTCAAATGTGCTTTTCCCTGACCTTATCGTGACCTTAGCGAAGAGTTGTACCGGATAGGCTAAATCCACTATGACGCTGTCCGCGTGCCGCAAAATCCTTGGTTAAAAATCTAGTCCCTCAAACCAGCCACAGCGCAGCAAGCTCGCGGAGCATCGCGGGCGGCACGGCATCGAGGTCGGCGTCGCCCGCATTCATGTCGCGCGGGGCGTCGTCGGGGTTGAGATAGCGCCACCCTTGATGCGCCCGGCGCGGCGTCGCCAGCACGGGCACCGGCTCGGTCGCCAGCGCGATCCGGCACTTCGTCCCCCACTCGGTCTCGACCATGTCGAGGCCGATGATCGCCTGCCGCGCGACGAGCGTGTGCTTGATGATCCAGAACAGCGACCCGCCGCTCATCTCGGCGGCGCGCTTCGGCATATAGCGCGTCAGGCAATATGCCTGTCCCTCGCTCGCCGCACGCAGCGCATGGCGCTCGGCGAGCGCCTCGACGCTCGCGCAGCCAACCGCGACCTTGGTCAGATGAAGCGTCACGACAAGTGGAACAGCGCCGCCAACCCGAGGAAGGCGAAGAAGCCGATGACGTCGGTCATCGTCGTGACGAACACCGTCGAGGTCACCGCCGGGTCGATGCCGAGCTTTTCGAGCACGAGTGGAATGACGATCCCCGACAGGCCGGCGTTGACGTGGTTGATCAGCATCGCGCTGAACAGGACGAGGCTGAGCGCGCTGTCATGGTAGACAAGCTGGCAGCCGACCGCCATCAGCGCGCCGAGCCCGAGGCCGTTCGCCAGCGCGATCCACAGTTCGCGGCGGATCATCCGCGCGGTGTTCGAACTCGTCAGCTGGTTCATCGCCAGCGCGCGGACCGTCACCGCCATCGTCTGCGTCGCGGCATTGCCGCCCATGCCGGCGACGATCGGCATCAGCACCGCGAGCGTGACGAGGCGGCTGATCGTGCCTTCGAATGCCGCAACCACCGACGAGGCGAGGATCGCGGTGCCGAGGTTGATCAGCAGCCACCACATCCGCACCTTGATCGTCTCGACGATCGGCTCGTTGATATCGCCGTCGCCCGCCCCCGACAGTTTCAGCGCGTCTTCGCCGGCTTCTTCCTGGATGATGTGGACGATGTCGTCGACGGTGATGACCCCGACCAGCCGCCCGCTGGCGTCGACCACCGCCGCCGAGATCAAGGCGTATTTCTGGAACTGGAGCGCGACTTCTTCCTGGTCCTCGTCGACCGGAATCAGCGTCTGATCGCGCTGCATCACTGCGGCGACGAGGGCATCGCGCTTCTGCGTCAGCAGCCACGACAAGCGGATCGTGCCGGTCGGATGGTGCGCCGGATCGACGACGAAGACTTCCCAGAAGTCGGTCGGCAGGTCGGGCTCGCTGCCGATAAAGTCGATGATCGCGCCGATCGTCCAATGCTCGGGAACCGCGACGAGGTCGCGCTGCATCAGCCGCCCGGCCGACTCCTCGGGATAACCCAGCGCCGCCTCGATCGCGGCGCGGTCGTCGGGGTCGAGTGCTCGCAGAACCTCGCGCCGGTCGTCGTCGTCGAGTTCCTCGATAATCGACACGGCGTCGTCGGTGTCGAGTTCGGAAACGACGGCGGCGACTTCGACGGGGGTGCGGACGTCGAGCAGCGCCTCGCGGACCCAGTCGTTCATCTCGGCGATGACGTCGGCGTCGAGCTTGTCGCCGAGCGCCTTGGCGAGATCCTGGCGATAGTCGCCGGGGATCAGTTCGAACAGGTCGGCGATGTCGGCTTCGTGGAGCGGATCGACGAGCGCGCGGGTCGCGGCGGCGTCCTCGGCATCGAGGCTGGCGACGACCTTGGCGACGAAGCCGCGGCGCAGGCGGCCGTCGTCGTCGAACACGCCACGCGGCTCGCTCACCGCGACGGCGGGCGGCTCGAGGAGGTCCTCGGGGGTCACGCGGCCTCGGCGGCGGGATAGTCTTCGGTGTCGATCGCGGCGTTCATCGCCGGCGAATAGCGATGGCCGTGAACCGTCGACTGGTTGATCAGCGCGTCGAGCGCCGTCATCGTCGCCGGGTCGAGCACGATATCGCGCGCTGCCCAATTCTCCTCGAGATGCGGGACGCTCGCGGTGCCCGGGATCGTGACGAGATCGGCGTCCCGATTGATTAGCCATGCCAGCGACAGCTGCGCCGGGGTGTGCCCGAGATCGGCAGCCATCTGCGCAAAGGCGGTGAATAAAGCATTGTTCGCGGCGAAATTGTCGCCCTGAAAGCGTGGCATCGTCCGGCGAATGTCGCCATCGGTGAGCGCTGCCGGATCGGTGACGCCGCCCGCTAGGAAACCGCGAGCTACAGGAGAGAAGGCGACGAAGGTCGTGCCAAGCTCATGGCACGCCGCCAGCACGCCGAGTTCGGGATTGCGCGTCCACAGCGAGTATTCGGTCTGGAGCGCGGCGATCGGGTGGACCGCGGCGGCGCGGCGCAGCGTCGCCGCACTGACCTCGGACAGGCCGATGCTGCGGATCTTGCCCGCGGTGACCGCGTCGGCGAGCGCGCCGACCGACTCCTCGATCGGCGTCTTCGGGTCGAGCCGATGGAGATAATACAGGTCGATCGTGTCGACCCCGAGCCGCGACAGGCTTTCGTCGAGCACCGCGGTCACCCCGGCGCGACTGCCGTCGAGAACCCGCGGTGCTTTGATGCCACCCTCGCCGAGGCGGATGCCGCACTTCGACGCCAGGATGAATTCGTCGCGGCGCGATTTGAGCGCGCGTCCGATCAGCGTCTCGTTATGCCCGACGCCGTACAGCGCGGCGGTGTCGAGGAAGTCGTAGCCGAGGTCGAGTGCCCGGTGCAGCAGCGCCTCCCCCTCGGTATCGCCCGGCGGGGTGCCATAGGCATAGCTGAGCGACATGCAGCCGAGTCCGACGCTTTCGACCATGAACGGCCCGAGCTTGCGCTTTGCCATGTGCGGTCTCCTTCGATGTGATGTCGCTCCCCGATTGGCCGGGGACGGCCAGAATGCCAAGGGATTATTCACTTATCCGGACGAAGCATGGCTTTCGCCGCTGCCGTGCCTTGTCGCGGCCCGGCCACCGCCGCAGTATGCCGCCTATGTTCACCCACCGCCTCGCCACCGAAGCCGACCTCGACACCCTGCGCGGGCTGATGCTGGCCGCGATCGAGACCAACCAGCGCGGCTTCCTCACCCCGGCGCAGGTCGCTGCGAGCCACATGGTCATGGGCCTCGATACCCAGCTCGTCGCCGACCGCACTTATTTCATCGTCGAGTGCGATGGCCGCATCGCAGGCTGCGGCGGGTGGAGCTACCGCGCCGGGGTTTATGGCGGCGACCACAGCACTGCGCTGCGCAACGCGACCCCGCTCGACCCGACAACCGATCCGGCGCGCATCCGGGCGATGTACACCCACCCCGATTTCGTCCGCCGCGGCGTCGGTCGCCTGATCCTCGAGGTGTGCGAGGCGGCGGCGCGGGCGGCGGGGTTCCGCCATGTCGTGCTGATGGGAACGCTGTCGGGCGAGCCGCTCTACCGCGCATCGGGCTATGCCGTCGCCGAGCATCGGGCGGACACCGTCGGCGATGTCGAGGTGCCGCTGATCCGGATGACCAAGCGGCTCGACTAGCCGGGGTCGGGGCCCCCGCTCAGGGGGCGATTGGTGCGGCCAAGAAGACTCGAACTTCCACGGCCTTTCGGCCACAACGACCTCAACGTTGCGCGTCTACCAGTTCCGCCATGGCCGCACGACCATCATGCCCGGGGCGTGCCCCAGCCGGTAGGAGGGCGCGATTAGCAGAGGCGGGTGGCGGGTGCAACCGGTGTCGCGCACCCGATGTCGCAGCCTGAACCTTTGACCGCAGCACGAGTTCGCCTCCCGACCCCAAATCAGGAGCGATCTCATGGATTCTAACGACAATGGACCCTCGCGCCGCCAGGTCGTCGGTGCGGCCGGCATCGGCCTCGCCGCGATGGCGGCGGCCCCCGCCGTCGCGCAGTCGAGCGGCAGCACCCCCGCCGGCCCGGCGAAGATCAGCGACCCGCGGACCAAATACCCCAAGCCGCCGTTCAAGGAGCAGAAGCAGCCGTGGCCCGGCCTCCAGTCGAAGATGGATCCGGTCCCCGACTGCGGCGAGACGAGCTACAAGGGCAACAACCGGCTGACGGGGCGCAAGGCGCTCGTCACCGGCGGCGACAGCGGCATCGGCCGCGCCGCCGCGATCGCCTTTGCCCGCGAAGGTGCCGACGTCGCGATCAACTACTACCCGTCGGAGGAATCCGACGCGCGCGAGGTCATCGACCTGATCCGCCGTGAAGGCCGCACCGCGGTCGCGATCCCGGGTGACCTGCGCGACGCCGCCTTCTGCCGCCATCTCGTCGCCGAAGCGGTCAAGGGCCTCGGCGGGCTCGACATCGTCGTCAACAACGCCGGTCGCCAGCAGAGCCAGAAGTCGATCCTCGACATCACCGACGAGGCGTTCGACGCGACGATGAAGACCAACATCTACGCGCCGTTCCACATCATCAAGGCGGCGCTGCCCCACCTGCCCCCCGGCGCGGTGATCATCGGCACGACGTCGGAGCAGGCGTACGACCCGAGCGAGGACCTGTACGACTATGCCCAGACCAAGGCGGCGACGATGAACTACGTCAAGAGCCTCGCGAAGCAGTTCGCGCCGAAGGGCATCCGCGTCGTCGGCATCGCTCCCGGACCGTTCTGGACCCCGCTCCAGGTGTCGGGCGGCGCGCAGCCCGACAAGCAGATGTCGTTCGGCGGCAAGACCCCCGCCGGGCGTCCCGGCATGCCCGCCGAGATCGCCGGGCTGTACGTCCGCGCGGCCGAGGACGGCGGCAGCTACACCACCGGCAACGTGCTCGGCGCGGGCGGCGGGCAGGGCCAGCCGTAATCCCCTGGCCGGGTACGCCGCCGGCAGCCACACCCTTACGCTCGTCATCCCCGCGACAGCGGGGACCCATCTCCCGCCGCTGGAGATCGGTCCCCGCCGTCGCGGGGATGACGGCGTTTTGGGGGGAACGAAAAGCGTAGCGATCGCCAAATCCTACAAGAAGGTGAATTTAAGGTTAGGCGAATCGCATAGTGGTTTTACATTCCCACCCCGGTAGCGCCTCACACTCAGCCCTCCATTTGGCTTCGCGCTCACCGGGACGCGGCGCGATCGCGGCGAGAAACTCCTCGCGCGTCATCAGTTCGGGCGGCTCGACGAAGGGGTCGACGAAGCCGTCGTCGGGCTTCGGCGCAACCGGAGCGCGGCCCGTCTCGATCGCGTCGGCATAGGCACCGAGGGCCAGCGCATACGCGTTTTCCGGATCGGCGGGGGCACGACGCAGGCCGGCCTTGTCGACCGCTTCGGGAGCGGGGCGGAGGTGGTTGAGCAGCGCGATCAGCAGCTTGTCGCTGTACACCGTGCGGCTGCCGACCGCGTTGCCGTGATAGGCGATCGCCGCCTCGACCCCGGTTTCGATCCGTCCGAGGGCAATGTCGCGCAGCTTGAAATACGCCATCTCCTGCGCCGCCTTCCAGCCGAAGCGGAACGCCGCGCCGTCGCTGCGTGCGCGCAGCCGGTACGCCGAGGTAACCGATATGCCGACGCTCGCGGCCGCCGCACCGACGTTCCCGCCCCGCGCGAGCACCTCGATGAAAGCAAGCTGCCGTTCGGCCGTCCAGCCATCGGACCGTGCCCGGCGCGCGCCAGAGGGCGTCGGCTCAGACCCGCTGTCGGGTGCGCCTGTGTCGGACGAGGTGCTGCTGGCCATTATTCCCGCTCCATCGAAGTGCGGGATTTCAGCTGGCCGGCGAAATCCTATTAGTCAAGCAGAGACATTTGTGGGCTCTTCTTACGCGTATTGATGATGTCTCCCTAATAAACTAGCTTTCGGACTGGATTACGGGGGCAGACAATTGGAAGAACCGGAACAAGCGCCGCTAGTTTTTTATATCGATCTGGCCGAGGGGCAGGCTGCGAGTTTGGAATCAGTAGCAAGGCTTTCGCTTGCATGGTCCGAGCTAGTTATTGAACTATGCGCGATAATAGACCCCTCAAGTGAAGTGGAAATAATCGTCGTTGACGTTGTTGACGGCTGCTTGAAGATACGCACTATTGTAAAAGCTATCGGACGCGTAGCTAACCAGCGTCCTATCTTAGCGGCGTGCATAGGTGGAATTCTCTCAACGTTCTTTCACAAACCAGTAGACGATTTATCGGGTTTATTTTGGCCAATGGTCTATGAAGCTATGGGCCTGACCCATGTGTCGCACACAGATGAGAATACTGGAATAGATCGTGCGGTGGTTGAGAAAGCCACAATCGTAGCTCAAAAGACAAACGTGGCCAGTGCACAAAAACAGCGGCTTTATGCTCAGGCCGAAGCCGACAGTTCAGTGATTGGCGTTGGGGCTACGACCTCTTTTACTGAACGGCCTCCGGTATTTGTTCCTCGATCTGAGTTCGCCAGACGCGCGGGTATCGTGAAGGTCGAAATTGAAACGACGCGGGTGCGGACCATCACCCGCCGAGAAAACGTGATTTTGCTTACTCCGCAGCTAAGGGCAAAGAAACTGGTCTGGAAGTTCGCCGACGCGGACGGCAACCTATTTTCAGCCAAGATGGCTGACCTGAATTTTATAAATGCCCTTCAGGCGGGAAGTACAGGCACCGATCTGCGGATCGGCATTGTCATGGACGTCGATATCGAGATGAAGCAGGAAATGTTTGACGGTGTTTGGCTTACTCAGTCATTTGAGGTCGTGCGAGTACGATCACCTGCGGCACCGATCCCGGCGCCGGATGACCGCAACCTGCTCTTTTACGAGCCACGCAAACCTAACGATTGAACCACCGGCACAAACGGCGCCAAGCCAAAAGCCGACGAAGGCGTTGAAAGATGTGACCAAGTTAATCGCGAACGCCGATGCGATCACAATAATGATAACAAACAAACCGTTGTATTCACTTGCTCGCCTCGCCATCGTATAAGCCTCTGTGATTCTTAAGCGAATCGCATAATGATATCTTCGTAAAGCGCAATCGCATATCAAGTTTCGTCGATTACCTAGCCGGAAATGGCCCGATTAACGAGCGTTTCTATCGTCAGTATTAAGCGCCGTCCGACGCTAATCGATAAGCGCCGCGGGCTCATCCACTTCCTCATATCGAACTGGCGTTCGAGATGGTCGACGTGCTCCTCCTCGCTGTCGAGGGATGCGGCGGAACAGGTCGCGGCTGATATAGTCGCGGACGATCTCGCGACGCGTGACCGCGTCGCGGAGCAGTGCGATCGCGGCGCTGTCGCTGGTCCGGCGACGGCTAGCAGCGACGACGACGGTCCGGTTGCAGAAGACGCCGTCGTGCCTGCCAACCCGCGCCGGCCTGACCCCTCAACCCGGCGCTGTGTTATGCTTTACGCCGCGACGACCATGCGGCGGCGAACCGCGACGCCGACGAGGCCGAAGCCAACAATCATCATCAGCCACGATGCGGGCTCGGGGACGGCGACGGTGACCGAGTCGATGTTGAGAGTGCCCTGTCCTTCGGACTGATACTGGGCGTGATCGAAATCATAGACGGTATAGGAATAATATCCGGTCGACAGTGAAGCCGAGGCGGTCCGCGGGACATCCTCAAGGCTCGCCGAAGCACCAAGGCCGGTGCTGTTCGTGTAAATCCCGTAGGTCATCAAGGTGGATGAAGCAGACGTGTTGATGGCATAGGAGTTCAGGTCAAGCGCGCCACCGGTGAGATATGCCGCCGAATCGACTGCGCTGCCGAAAGCGGTCTGCTTGACGCCGGCGACCGTGAAGACGGTCGTGACCGCCAACGTGGTACCGCTGTTGGGCCCGCCATATACCCAGTCATAGGCGGGCCCGGTCAGGCGATGGCCCTTGCCGGTGTCGACCGTGTACGTCGCCACGAACGACTGGCCGTTTTGAAAGCCGGATACCGGATTGGTGCTGCCGCCGAAGCTGACGTTGCTCAGCGTCCCGGAGTAGGTGAGCGTGTAGATCGCCGCTGCCGACGGCGCCGCGACGGCGAGCGCAACGAAACTCGCGGCCGAGATGATGATCTTGCGCATACCGATACCCCGCCGCAGCCCGCACAGCGCATGACCAACGTTCCGTCTATGTAACGATATGGCCGATGCGAGCAATCCGCAATTTCGCGTCGGCCGACCCCGGAAGGCGGACCGGCGCGTCGCGGACTCAGGAGATCTGCGCGACCGCCGGTTTACGCCGCAAGGACCATGCGGCGGCGGCGGGCGGTGACGCCGACGAGGCCGAAGCCGGCGATCATCATCAGCCACGACGCGGGCTCGGGAACGGCGACGGCGACCGAGTCGAAGATGAAATCACCCGTTGCGCGGGACACCGTGCGGTTCGTGTCGTAATTATAGGTATAATTGATGTAATGACCCGATGACTGCGAAGACAAAGCGCCCCGCGGGATCTGGTCGAGATTGGTCGCGGCGAGCGACGTGGTGGTCGCGTAAATTCCGTAATAGGTCGTCGCGGCCGACGATGCATAATCATCGACGGCGGCGACGTTCAGGTCGAGCTCGCCAGAGTAGAGCGCGACCGCTGAATCGACCGCACTGGCGAACGCGATCTGCTTGATGCCGTTGACGGTGAAGACGACCGTGGCCGCCAACGCGTGCCCGTTCTCGGGCCCGCCACGGAGCGAGTCGTACCCGGGACTGGTCGAGCGGCTGCCGTTGCCGGTGTCGACCGTATATTTCGCGACGAACGCGTCGCCGTTCGCAAAGCCGGACGAGGAATTCGCGGCACCGCTGAGCTGAACGTTCTCGATCGTCCCCGTGTAGGTCAGCGTGTAGATCGTCGCTGCCGACGGGGCGGCGACGGCGAGCGCGACGAGGCTCGCGGCCAGACTGATACTCTTGCGCATACTGATACCCCCCCCCGGTCGCGCTGAACACGCGACCAACGTTTCGCCCATGCAACAATTTCGTCACTGCGGCAAATACTATCGCAAGTTAGGGGTCGGTGGTCGCGGCGGGCGAGCTCGCGCCGTGGGTTCAGCTGATCTGGGCGTCGGCGGGCTTCGACTGGAGCTGGATGTAATTGTGGATGCCCATCCGCGCGATCATGTCGAACTGGCGTTCGAGATAGTCGACGTGCTCCTCCTCGTTGTCGAGGATGCGCTTGAACAGGTCGCGGCTGATATAGTCGCGGACGATTTCGCAGTGCGCGATCGCGTCGCGCAGCAGGGGGATCGCGTCGCCTTCGAGCGCGAGGTCGGCCTTGAGGACCTCCTCGACCGTCTCGCCGATCCGCAGGCGGCCGAGCGCCTGGAAGTTGGGCAGGCCGTCGAGGAACAGGACGCGCGCCGACAGCCAGTCGGCGTGCTTCATCTCGTCGATCGATTCGTGGCGCTCGAAGTCGGCAAGCCGCTCGACGCCCCAATGGTCGAGCAGGCGGTAGTGCAGCCAATATTGATTGATTGCGGTCAGTTCGTTGCGCACCGCCTCGTTGAGGAACTCGATGACCTTGGGGTCGCCCTTCATGTGCCGTCCTTGCGCTGTTCGACCCCGGGTCTAGCCGAGGGTACGCTATCTGGCAAAGGCAACAGCGTCAGGCGGCGAGTTCTTCGGCGATGATCGCGCGGGCGAACGGCAGGCATTGGCCGCACTTCGGGCGGCGGCCGAGGCTGGCATAGGCGGCGCACGGCGTCGCGCAGCCTCCACGAGCGGCGGAGCGCACGTCGCGCTCCCGAATGGCATTGCACACGCAGACGACCATCGGCGACTCTCCCTCGCCGATCAACCTAGTGATGATGCGACTTAGTCGCAATAGCTATTGTGCGGGGAGCGCCGCCGTTGACCACGGCGACACGACCGTCCAGCCGAGCGTGGTGTAGAGCGCCTCGCCGTCGGCAGTCGCGGTGAGGATTTCGCGCTCGCCCTCGCGCCGATGGTCGCCGAGCGTCGCCATGACGACGCGGCCGAGACCGCGGCGGCGGTGGCCGGGGGCGGTGACGATCTGGTCGTAGATGAAGACGCCGTCGTGGCGCGCCGATCGCCCGCTCGCGGCGATGCTGCCGTCGGGGGCGAGGATGCGGAGGACGACGACGGCGGCGACATCGACCTCGATGCGGTAGCCCGGCGGCATCGGCGCGGTGCGGGGGGCCATCGGGCCAGCCATCACGCTCGACACGCTGTCGATCCGCCACCGCGGCGGCAGCACCGCGAGCAGGGCTGCGGGGGTGTCGGTGAGCTTGACGAAGACGCGCGGCTCGGTCGTCGCCGCGCCGAGGTCGCGCAGCCCGGGGCCGATCGCGGTGAAGACGTGGCGGCGGGTCTCGCTCGCCGAACCCGTGTCGACCCGCCAGCCGCCATGATCGGGCACCGGGAGCGGCAGGCCGCGCGATAGCGACCGCGCGTGGAGCCAAGCGGCGATCAGGTCGGGCTCAACCACCTTAAGCGAACACCGCGCGGTTGACCGGATCGCCGGTGGTGACGGTGAAGCGACGCCCGACGACTTGCGTGTCGATCAGCGCCGCGAGTCCGTCGTGCGCCTGTGCGAGAAAGCGGCGGTTGTCGCTCGCCTGCCGCCCGACGATGATCGCGAAGGCGGGGACGCCCTTGTCGTGGACGACGGTGAACGCCTCGACCGTCGCATCGCCGTCGGGGGTCTCGGTGAAGCCGGGGCCGGGCTCGGCGTCGATCTCGGCCTGATAGGTGGCGGGGTCGGCGCGGCTCCACGCGCCTTCGGTCGGGCGCGCCGAATAGACGCCGAAGCTCGACTTGGTCAGGTAGCCGCCGTTGGCGAAGACCAGCCCGCAGGCGTCGCGGTCCGACCGGCAGCGCGCGACCATCTCGGCGATGCCGTGCATGCTGTAGTTATTTCCCGGGCCGCCGAAGTACGGCAGGCCGCCGGTCAGCGTCAGCCCGCGCGGGTCGTTGTGGCGCAAGCCGATCATGTCGGCGGCGATCTCGACCGCGACGGGGAAGCACGAATATAGCTCGATGGGGCCAAGGTCGCCGACCCCGATCCCGGCGTGGGCGAGGGCGTGCGCCGCTCCCGCGCGGATCGACGGCGAGGTGCTCAGGTCGACGCGGTCGCTGACGAGGATATGCTCGTGGGTGTCGGCGCAACCGTGGAGGTAGACACGCTTCGCTTCCGGGACCCCCGCGGCGTCGGCGGCGGCGGTCGACATCATCACGACGGCGGCGGCCTGGTCGACGAACATGTTGGAATTCAGATACTTGGTGTACGGATAGGCGATGTAGCGGTTGGTCTCGGTCGGGGTGATGAGCTCGGCGGCGCCCCGCTCGACCGGCAGCGCGGCGTATGGGTTGGCGGCGGCGACGCGGGTGAACCCGGCCATCAGCTTGCCGATCCGCTCGCGATGCCCGACCGGCGCGTCGCCGTAGCGCGCCGCGACCGCGCTCTCGAACAACGGGTAGACGTTGACCGGCATCGCGACGCCGTGCGCCATCTCGTGGCGGCTGACGAGGTGGACCTCCTTGCCGAGCGTGTCGGGCGCGCTGCCGGGATCGTCGGACCAGTCGAGCGCGACCCCCGCCTTCGCCGCGTGCGCCTGCGTCCGCAGCGCCTCGACCCCCGCGAGCAGCACCGCGTCGGCCTCGCCGCGCGCGATCCGCTCGGCCATCAGATTGACGAGCATCTGCGGCGTGTTGCCCCCGACCGGGCCGTACAGGCACGTCCGCGGCGATGCCCCGAGGCGGTTGGCGAGCGACTTCGGCAAATTGGTGTAGCGCCCGAACGGCGAGGCGAAGGCGGGCGACGAGTCGGCGAACAGGCGGACGACCGCGACGGTGTCGAGGGTGATGCCCGCTCCGCCCGCATCCGCCAGCGCCGCCGCCCCGACCCGCGCGAGCAGGTCGAGCGGCGACCCGGCGTCGGCAGGCGCGGAGTCGCGGTCGGTGAACTGCGCGACGCCGACGAGGACGGGGGTGCGGGGATCGATCATGCACGGGCTTTCGACGCGAGCGGGAGACCCCCCGTATAGCGCCGACACCGGTAAAGCTCACCATGCCTGTCTTTCGGACACTATCTTTCAGCCGGTGTTTTTACGCGTCGAAGCGCGAGGGCTTTGGTGCCGTCGAGTCGTTGTTTGCACAGACTTTAGTGCGGGTGAGTAATGACGGCGACAGTGCGCGAGCAGGCAGCCGGGACGGCGTCGGCCGAGGCGATGAGCCTGTGCTTCAATGCGTATTGGCGGCAACAGGCGGGCGACCAGCCGGCGGCAACCGCGCTGTACGCGCGTGCGGTCGCCCTGGCCCCCACCGACCCCGCGATCCTCGCGAGTGCAGGCGACGCGTTGCGTTTTACCGGCGAGCTGACCGAGGCGGTGGCGCTGTTCGACCGCGCGATCGCGGTCGATCCGGCGATGGTCGCGGCATGGTTCGGGCGCGCGCTCGCGCTCGACGCCAGCGGCCGGACCGAGGACGCGCGTGCGGCTTATGCGCGGGTTGCCGAGCTGTCGCCCACGACCGCGCCGGGGTTCGCGGGCCTCGCGGCGATGGAGTTCCTGCTCGGTGACGTCGACGCGGCGCGTGGCCATGCCGCGCACGCGCTGGCAATCGCTCCCGGCGACGCGATGACGGTGATGACCGTCGCGCGATGCGACATGGCGGGCGGACAGCATGCGGCGGCGGCCGAGCGGTTGCGTCGCTTCATCGGCCAAAAGGGTGTCGCCGCCGACGACGCGATCGTCGCGCTCGGCCTACTCGGCGACGCCTTCGATGCGATGGGCCGGACCGACGCGGCATTCGATGCGTACGCGCGCGCCAACACCCGCTTCGTCGAACGCCACGGCGGGCGCGACCTGCCCCCGCTCGCGCGGCGTGAGGTCGAGGCGATCGATGCGGCGGTGGCGCGGCTTGCCCCCGGCGCGCTCGCGGGGCCGGCTCCGGCGGTCGCGGGCGAGGCGGCGCGGCACATCTTCCTGCTCGGCTATCCGCGGTCGGGGACGACGTTGATCGAACAGGTGCTGGCGACGGTTCCGGGCGTGACGACGCTCGAGGAGGCACCGACGTTTTCCGCGGCGGTACAATATCTTGCGCCCGGCGGCATCGCGGCGCTGGCTGCGTTGGGCGTCGACGACGTCGCGGCGTTGCGCGCCGATTACTGGGCGCGGGTCGCGGCGGCGGGGATCGACGTCGCGGGCAGCACCTTCGTCGACATGGACCCGTTCAAGGCCCCGGCGCTGCCGCTGATCGCGCGGCTGTTCCCCGATGCCAAGGTCGTGATCGTTCAGCGCGACGCGCGCGATGTGGTCTGGAGCTGCTTCCGCCGCAGCTTCGTCTATTCGCCGGTGACGATCGAATTCACCACGCTGCCGCGCGCGGCACAGCATTACGGCGCGGTGATGCGGCTGATCCGCCGCTGCCTCGATACGCTGCCGGTCGACGCGCACGTGCTGACCTATGAGGACCTCGTCCACGATTTCGACGGCGCGACGCAGCGGCTGTGCGACTTCGCCGGGCTGCCATGGTCACCGGGCCTGCGCGACTTCGCCCGCACCGCGAGCGCCCGCCCGGTCAAGACCGCGAGCGTCCACCAGGTCCGCCGCCCGCTGTTCGACGGGTCGGGGCAATGGCGGAAATATGCGGCGCAGCTCGAGCCGGTGATGCCGGTGCTGGCGGAGTGGGTCGCGGCTTGACCGGGGGTCCGGCCCTAAAGCGGTGCCATGCCGTAGCTTGTCGCGAACAGGTCGCCCGGTCCCCAGGCGGCAGATTTCGCAATCGCCATGACGGTATCGTAATAGGGGTACCACGCCGCGTCGGCGGCGGACGGCGGCGATGCCCACGCCATCACCAATCCCCATTGCCCGTCGAACGACAGGACGTTGTTCGAGGTCTGCAGCGAGCCGCCCTTTTGTGCGCGATAGCCGCCACCGGCGAGTTTGGTGATCGCGTCGAAGCCATAGCCGGCGCGGGTTCCGGTTGCGTTGACCGCGGCGCCGGCGTCGAGCATCGCCACAACCGATGCGGCCTTGAGCATGGTGGTGTCCTTGCCCGCCAGCAATGCCGCGATCAGCCGCGCCTGGTCCACAGGTGACCCGCTGAGCCCGCCGCTGCCATCGGCGATCGATAGCTGCTCGTCGCCATATTCGGCGGGAACCAGCGGCCGGTCGTTGGTCATGTCGCTCGTCGCGAGCGCCAGTGTCGCCGACTGATAGCGCGCCTCGCCGGGAGGTTGTGCCGTGACGAGGTTGCCCGCACGACCGATGTGCTGGATGCCGAGCGGTGCGAAGATCGTCTGCTGGAACGCGGCGACCGGCGTCGCCGTGCCGCGAAGCTTGGCGACGACGCGCGCCAGCAGATAATAGCCGCAGTTGTTGTACACCGCGGTCGCGCCGGGGGTCGTGTCGAGCGGCAGGCTGGCGACATAGGCATCGGTCTGCTCGGCCGTAACCGGGAGCGCGATCAAGTGCCCGGCAGCAGCGAACGCCGACTGGACGAGGTCGCCGGCGATGAAATTGTTGGTTTTTACGCCGCTCTTGTGTTCGAGCAGGTGCTGGATCGTAATGCTGCCGAAGCGGCCGTCGGCGGGCGCTCCCCCGCTCGGCGTCTTGAGCTGGAGCTTGTCCTGCAGCTTGTCGCCGAGGTGGAGTTGCCCGGCGTCGATCAGCTGGCGGATCGCGATCGCCGTCACGGTCTTCGACACGCTCGCCATGCGGAACCGCGTGGTCGGCTGGGCGAGCGGCCAGTCGGCTTCGGCGAAGGTGTAGCCGCGCGCATAGACCAGCCGGGTGCCGTGGGTGATCGCGAGGCCGGCGTGCTTGACTGGGCTGGCCTGCATCGCCGCAAGGATGATCGCATCGATCGCCGCGTTGGTGACCGGGCCGGTCGGGGTGAAAACGCGCGGGGTGACCGCCTCGGTCTTGACCCACAGCGCGGTGAAGCGGGCGTTCGCTGCCGACGTCCCCGCCGCCTGGACGCAGACCGGGTAGAAGCCCGCCTGCTTGTGCGCATCGAATTCGGTTTGATATTCCGCTGGCGTCATGTCGTGACGCGCGATCCATGGCCCGGTCTCGCGATCGGTAAAGACCGAGAGATAGCGGCTGCCGGCATCGAGCGTGACGAACGACGGGCGGCACCACGCCGAGGTCTGGGCGTTGAACCGCGCCTGATATTGGGCGGCGGTATCGGCGACGCCGTCGGCATTCCACAGGCTATGGTCGGTGACCGGCACCCAGATCGCGGCGTAGCGCGGGTCGGCCGGGTCGCCGTACGATGCCGCCCAATGAAGCATCAGCCCCTGTTTGCGCGCGACGGCGTTCATGCCCTGGATCGTGCCGGCGTCGGCTGGATCCCCCGAACGCAGCCCGCCGCGCGTCAGCGGTATCGGGTTCATTGGCTGGAACACCGCGGCGAAGCGAGGGTCGGCCGCCGAGCCGGTCGCCGCGATCATCACCGGCCCGTACCCGAGCTTCGCCTGGTCGTTGAATGTCTGCTGCCACTCGGCGCTGGTCATCAGGGGCCAGTCGCGCTGGGCGACGACGGTCGCCCGCTTGATCATGACCGCCGCGTAGACGGGCGATCCGACCGCGCCGTACAGGCTGAGCGACAGGAAGCGATACCCAGTCGCGGCGGCGGCGTCGCGCAACGCGACGTGCTCGGCGAACGACTTGCCATGCCATGCGGTGAAGTCGGTCATTGAAAGATCCCCCCGGTCACCGCCGCCGGAAGCACTACGGCTTCTCGGCGACTTCGGATGACGCAAGGCAATCTACACGAAGACAGTTACGACGGAGTTACGACCTTCGTCATGACTCCGCCGCAACAACTACTCACTCGTATCCGGCAGAGTCGCTTTAGTTGTACCGCCGCAGCTCTTCCTTCGCGATCGACGCGCGATGGACCTCGTCCGGACCGTCCGCCAGCCGCAGCGTCCGCTGCTGGGCATAGCCGCTCGCCAGCCCGAAGTCCTGGCTGACGCCGCCGCCGCCGTGCGCCTGGATCGCCATGTCGTGGATCATGCACGACATGTTCGGCGCGACGACCTTGATCATCGCGATCTCGCGCTTCGCTGCCTTGTTGCCGACGGTGTCCATCATGTACGCCGCCTTGAGCGTCAGCAGGCGGGCCTGTTCGATGGCGATGCGGGCGTCGGCGATGCGCTCGTGCCAGATCGACTGCTCGCTGATGGGCTTGCCGAAGGCGACGCGCGACTTCAGGCGCTTGCACATCTTTTCGAGCGCGCGTTCGGCCGCACCGATGCTCCGCATGCAATGGTGGATGCGGCCCGGCCCGAGGCGCCCCTGGGCGATTTCGAAGCCCGCACCCTCGCGCAGGACGATGTTCGACGCCGGCACGCGGACGTTGTCGAGGATCACCTCGTAATGCCCGTGCGGCGCGTCGTCATAGCCGAAGACCTTAAGCGCACGGACCTTGACGATACCGGGAGCGTCGAGCGGCACGAGGATCTGCGACTGCTGGAGGTGCTTCGCCGCATTGGTGTCCGACTTGCCCATGACGATCGCGATCGCGCAGCGCGGGTCGCCGACGCCGCTCGACCACCATTTGCGCCCGTTGACGACATAATCGTCGCCGTCGCGGACGATGCTCGTCTCGATGTTGGTCGCGTCCGACGACGCCACCGCGGGCTCGGTCATCAGGAACGCCGAGCGGATTTCGCCGTCCATCAGCGGGCGCAGCCACTTCGCCTTCTGCGCTTCGGAGCCGTAGGTGCGAAGGACCTCCATGTTGCCGGTGTCGGGGGCCGAGCAGTTGAACACCTCCGACGACCAGCCCGCGCGGCCCATTTCCTCAGCCAATGGCGCGTATTCGAGGTTGGTCAGGCCGGGGCCCTTCCACTCGGCGGTGTCGTGCGCGGAGATGTTGAGGAACAGGTTCCACAGCCCGGCGGCGCGCGCGACCGGCTTCAATTCCTCGATCACGGGCAGCACCTTCCAGCGCTCGCCCTCCGCCGATTCCTTCTCGTAGCGCGCCTCGTTCGGGTAGATGTGCTCGTCCATGAAGCCGCGGAGCTTGTCGATCAGCCCCTTGGACTTGTCGCTGTAGTCGAACATCATGGCCGTCTCTCCCTCATTATGGTTGCGACCAGATGTCATGCGCGGCCGATCTAATCCAGCGCGAACACAGATATTTCGTACCGCGCGTCACCGGTGCCCCGGCGTGGCGGGTCATCGGGTCGGGGCGTCCGGCGGCGTCGAGCGTCTGGAACACGATGGCGTCACCGGTCCGCGGTGCGACGCTCAACCCGGTTTCGCTGAACACCGTCGCGCCGCCGTCGAAGCTGTCGTTGAGGTAGGTCAGCACCGTCACCGCGCGCTGGTTGGCGAGCCCCGGGATCGTGTCGAGGTGGGGGCGGTATTCGTCGCCGGGGTTGTAGCGGAGGACCGCGAGCGGCTCGACGCGGTCGATTCCGGTATTGCTCGCGGCGGCGATGCGCAGCCCGATCGCGCGGACGGCGAGGTCTTCGTCGAGCGGCCCGAAGCTCATCGCCCCGGCGCGGCGGACGGGGTCGGCAATCGGGCGTCCCGAGCGCGGATCGACGACGAGCGACGGCGCGATACCCGGCTCGGCGGCGGCGATCAGCCAGTCGCATTCGGCTTGGCTTAGCAGGCCGGGAAAGCGCACGACGTTGGGCGAGTCGGACAGGCGTTCGGGGGCGGGCAGCGGGCGGTCGAGGGCGCGGACAAGGGTGAGTTCGGCGCGCGACTTCGTATCGGTCGCGGCGGCGCGTTCGAGCAAGGTGATCGCCGCGTCCCAGTCCGCCGGGCCGCACGCGCTGTTGCCTGTGATCCGCGTAAGCAAAGTCAGCGCGGGCAAATGCCCGGCATCGGCGGCGCGGGCGAGCAGCGCCTTCGCCGCTCCCGGGTCGCGCGGCCCGTCGAGGCCGAACAGCTTCCACGCCGCGGTCGCCATCACCGCCTCGGGGTCGCCGCGCGCGACGGCGGCGGCGACGAGCGCGTGCGCCTCGGCCTCGCGCCCGGCGTTCGCCAGCGCCTCGGCCTGCGCCATGACGGTCGGCCCGGCCATCAGCGGGCGAAGGCGAGGTCGAGGCGCTCGGCGTTCGGCGGATAATTTGCGGCGGTTGATTCGAACGGGACCTCGTGGTGCGGCGGCAGCGACGTGACCGGCGCCGAGATCCGCCAGCGGTACGCGACCTTGCCCGCCGGATCGAGCAGCCGCGCCTCGATCGCCGGGACCGGCACGAAGTTCGCGGTCGGATTGACGATCCTGCCCGACAGGACGAGCACCGCGCCGCCATTTGCCAAATGCCGCCGCTCGCCCGCGACGGTCATCGTCAGCGGCGACGGCGGCGCGGCGATCGGATGGGCGATCGCGTCGAGCCGCGCGCCGACGATGGGAATCTTCGTCAGGTCGAGCGGCGGCAGGTCGAGCTTGGGCAGCGCCAGCTTGGGGAGGACGAGCGGCGGCAGGTCGAGCGGAGGAACGTCGATCGCGGGCAGACCGAGCGCCGCCGGGGCGGGCAGGCCGAGGCGCGGCGGGTTGAACGTCGACGCCGGGGCGAACTCGACGACCGCGACCGCGCCGAGCGCGATGATGACGAGCAGCAACGGCACGATCCATCGCCACCGCCGCGGGCCGCGATCGTCGGCTTCGGGCTCCGGAATGCGTTGGCGGTACGCGCCGATCGTCGCCGCGGGGGACTCGTCGATGATCGCGGCGCGGTCGGGTTGGGGGGCGAAGGTGCTGGCAGGTACGCCGGGAAGGTCGCGAGCGGTTGCGCCTGCTGCAGCGGTCGGGCTGATCGCGGGACCGCCGATCGGGTCGGCTGGAACGGTCGGCGCGGCGAACGACGACGACGACGGCGGCGGCGTGAACGGCAGCCCCGGCTCGCGGTCGATGGCGGGCGGCGGCGCGGGGAAGGCGGTCCAGCCGTGGCCGCACGCGGCACAGCGCACGCTCCGCCCCTCGGGCGGGACCGCGTCGTCGGGCAGGCGGTAGCGTTTGCTGCACGCTGGACAGGTGGCGATCATGGTTGATGAGTAGCGCGAGGGGAGGGGCGGGGACAATCCTTGATCCGTCCGGCTTGCGCGTGCGGGGGACGCACCGGGCTTTACCTTCCTTGATCCTCCCCGCCTTCGGGGAGGGGGACCGCGTCTTCGCGGTGGAGGGGCGGTGAAGCGAACTCGATCCGCGCCCGCTCGCCCGCCCCTCCACCATGCAAGGGCATGGTCCCCCTCCCCGAAGGCGGGGAGGATTTAGAGCGTGCGCCCGCGCTCTCTCCCGTCATCCCCGCGCATGCGGGGACCCATCACCCCAAGCTCGGTGGTGATGGGTCCCCGCCTGCGCGGGGATGACGAGTTGTTGGGACGACCCGCGCTTGCCTCCCGCCCGCACCCCCGCCATAGCCTCCCGCATCATGCACGACATCAAAGCCATCCGCGCCGACCCGGCCGCCTTCGACGCGGGACTCGCGCGGCGGGGGGTACAGGCGGCAAGCGATCTCCTTATCTCTGGTGATGCCGAACTTCGTAGTTTGCGTCAGTTAGAAGAGGCTGCTCAGGCCCGTCGCAAGGAGGTTTCGCGCGAGGTAGGACAGGCAATGGCGAAGGGAGATATCGCCCTTGCCGACGAATTGCGTGCCCGCGTTATTCACGATCTTGCCCCCGCGACTGTCGAGGTTCGTGAGAAGCGGCAGGCCGTAATCGAGACCGAGCTTGAAGCCGAGATTTCCGGCCTCCCCAACATCCCTGCCCCCGACGTCCCGGACGGTCTCGACGAATCTGGCAACGTCGTCGTCCACACGCGCGGCACCCTCCCAACCTTCGACTTCACCCCCCGCGAACACGACACCCTCGCGCTGAAATTCGGCTACGACCCCGATACCGCCGCGACCATCGCCGGTGCGCGTTTCGCTGTCCTCAAGGGTCCGCTCGCCCGGCTCCACCGCGCGCTCGGGCAGTTCATGATCGACCGGCATGTCGAGACCGGGGGCTTTACCGAGGTCGCGCCGCCGCTGCTCGTGCTCGAGAAGGCGGTGTTCGGCGCGGGGCAATTGCCGAAGTTCGCCGATGATTTGTTCAAGACGACCGACGGGCGCTACCTGATCTCGACGGCGGAAGTGTCGCTGACCAACCTCGTCCGCGAGAAGATCGTCGACGCCGCCGACCTGCCGCTGCGCTTCACCGCGCTGACCCCGTGCTTCCGGTCGGAGGCCGGGTCGGCGGGGCGCGACACGCGCGGGCTGATCCGCCAGCACCAGTTCGACAAGGTCGAGCTCGTGGCGATCGTCGCCGATGCCGAGGCCGCCGCTGCCGAGCACGAACGCATGACCGCGCACGCCGAGGCGATCCTCGATGCGCTCGGGCTGCCGTATCGCCGGATGCTGCTGTGCGCAGGCGACATGGGGTTTTCGGCGCGCAAGACCTACGACCTCGAGGTCTGGCTGCCGGGGCAGGGCGCGTATCGCGAGATTTCGAGCTGTTCGGACTGCGGCGACTTTCAGGCGCGGCGGATGGACGCCCGCTACAAGACGCGCGGCGAGAAGGGTACGAAGTTCGTCCACACACTCAACGGCTCGGCGCTCGCGGTCGGGCGGACGCTGGTTGCGGTGATCGAGAATTATCAGCGGGCGGATGGGTCGGTCGCGGTGCCCGAGGTGTTGGCTCCGTACATGGGCGGGGTGACGGAGTTGGTGCCAAACTAAATCCTCCCCGGCTTGGGGAGGGGGACCGCGCGGCTTCTTCAGCCGCGTGGTGGAGGGGCGGTCGAGCGGACTCGAATCTTAGTCCGTTCGACCGCCCCTCCACCGCAAGCGCGGTCCCCCTCCCCGAAGTCGGGGAGGATAAGGAAGAAAGACAGACATGCGCATTCTCCTGACCAACGACGACGGCATCGAGGCTCCCGGGCTCGTCGCGCTCGAGGCGATCGCGCGCGAATTGTCCGACGACGTCTGGGTCGTCGCGCCCGCCGAGGAGCAGTCGGGGACGGGGCATAGCCTGACGCTGACCGCGCCGATCCGGCTGCGGCAGCTCGGGGAAAAGCGCTTCGCCGTGCGCGGGACACCGACCGACAGTGTGATGATGGCGATCGGCCATGTGATGAAGGACCACCGCCCCGACCTGCTGCTGTCCGGCGTCAATCGCGGGCCGAACATGGCCGAGGACGTGACGTATTCGGGCACCGTCTCGGCGGCGATGGAGGGGTGCCTTGCCGGCGTCCGCTCGATCGCGCTGAGCCAGGCGATGGGCGACTACACCGTCGGCAACGAGGATTTCAGCCCCGCGATCAAGCACGGCGCCGAGATCATTCGGCGACTCAACGGGACCGATTGGCCGGCGGGCGTGCTGATGAACGTCAATTTCCCGGCGGGTGTGGCGAAGGGCGTCCGCGTCGCCGAACAGGGGTTCCGCGATTACGGCAACATCAACATCGTCGGGCGGACCGACCCGCGCGGCTTCCCGTATTTCTGGTTCGGCTATGGCCGCGAGGTCGAGACGCCGCGCCATGCGACCGACCTCGAGGCGGTGCGCGGCGGCTGGGTGTCGGTGACGCCGCTCCACCTCGACCTGACGCATTACCCGACGATGGCGGCGTTGCGCGAAGCGATGGCGGGGCTCGAATAATCATGCGGCGCGCGGCGGTCCTGATTACCGCCGGGCTGCTCGCCGGATGCGGCGGGCGGGTCGCGGCCCCGCGCTATGTCCCTGCGCCTGCGCCGCGCCCGATCGCTGCCCCCGCCGCCGCCCCCGCGCCAAAGCCGCCATGGCAGGCGCACAGGGTCGTCACCGACGCGGTCGCGGTTCCCGGCGGGCGCATCCACACCGTCAAGTACGGCGAGACCGGCATCGCCATCGCCCGGGCGTACGGCGTGACGTGGAGCCG
The DNA here is from genome assembly GCF_018982885.2 of Polymorphobacter megasporae. Lineage (NCBI taxonomy): Bacteria > Pseudomonadati > Pseudomonadota > Alphaproteobacteria > Sphingomonadales > Sphingosinicellaceae > Glacieibacterium > Glacieibacterium megasporae. Next base: position 1,984,358 of record NZ_CP081848.1, read on the forward strand.
GATCGTCGCGGCGAACCACTTGAAGCCGCCGTACACGATCGAGATCGGCGACAAATTGCTCCTGCCGAGCGCGAAGCAGGTCGCGGCGATGTCGGTCGAGGAGCGCGCCAAGGCGTTCAGGATCGACATCGACGACCTGATCACTGGGGCCGAACCGGCGGGCGGCGACCCGGTGACTGGCGCAGCAAAGCCGAGGCCGCGCCCCGCAACGCCGCGCCCCGCGACGCGTGCGCCCGTCGCAATCGCCGCCGCACCCGAGGCGCCGTACACCGCGCCGAGGGCCGCACCCAAACCCGCCGCGAGCAGGCCGTTCGTTCCGCGACCGACCCCTCCGACCGCAACCGCCGCGCTCGCCCCGCTCCCTGCGCTGCCGACCGGAACGCCGGTGTTCGCGTGGCCGATCGAGGGGCGCGTGCTGTCGAGCTTCGGGCCGAAGCCGGGCGGCCGCTACAACGATGGGATCAACCTCAAGGCGAGCCCCGGGACCGCCGTCCGCGCCGCTGCCGACGGGGTCGTCGCCTATGCGGGCGACGCGGTCGCGGGGTTCGGCAACCTGATCCTGATCAAGCACGCCGACGGCTGGGTCTCGGCGTACGGGCATAACGAGACGCTGCTCGTCGCGCGCGGCGCGAAGGTGGCGAAGGGCGACGTCATCGCGCGATCGGGCGCGACGGGGGCGGTCGACGAGCCGCAACTCCATTTCGAACTGCGGCGGGGGCGGGCGGCGACCGATCCGGTCAAGCTGCTGCCGCCAAGGTCGTAACTTCTCCCGACCGTCACCCCGGCGAAGGCCGGGGCCCATAGTTGAGCAAGCGACGAACTGCGCGTTGCGGGGAGAGTTGGGCCCCGGCCTGCGCCGTGGTGACGTATGTTGCAGGGTGACGGGTGCTGCGGGATGACGGCTCGAAGTTTTTCGATTTATCCCCTACAGGCCCCCGATGACCCTCATCCTCGAACCCGCGCCGAAAATCGGCATGGTCTCGCTCGGCTGCCCCAAGGCGCTGGTCGATTCCGAACGCATCCTGACCCAGCTGCGGTCGGACGGCTATCGCATGTCGCCCGACTATGCCGGGGCCGACGTCGTGCTGGTCAACACCTGCGGCTTCCTCGACTCGGCCAAGGCCGAGAGCCTCGCTGCGATCGGCGAGGCGATCGCCGAGAACGGGCGCGTCATCGTCACCGGCTGTTTGGGCCACGAGGCCGACATGATCCGCGCGGCGCACCCCAAGGTTCTTGCGGTGACCGGGCCGCAGCAATATGCCGACGTCGTCGCCGCGGTTCACGCCGCCGCGCCGGTGGCACCATCGGTGTACCTCGACCTCGTCCCCGACATCGGGCTCAAGCTGACCCCGCGCCATTACAGCTATCTCAAGATTTCGGAGGGCTGCAACCACCGCTGCAAGTTCTGCATCATCCCGTCGATCCGCGGCGATCTCGTCAGCCGCCCCGCGAATGCAGTGGTGCGCGAGGCGGAGAAGCTCGTCGCCGGGGGGACGAAGGAGCTGCTCGTCATCAGCCAGGACACGAGCGCCTACGGCGTCGACATCGGCCACGCGGTGTCGGTGCTGGGCGGGCAGCCGATCCGCGCACATGTCGTCGATCTCGCCCGAGCACTCGGGGCGACCGGCGCGTGGGTGCGGCTGCATTACATCTACCCGTATCCGCACGTCGATAACCTGATACCGCTGATGGCCGAGGGGCTGGTGCTGCCGTACCTCGACATCCCGTTCCAGCATGCGTCGCCGAGCGTTCTCAAGGCGATGCGGCGTCCGGCGAACGAGGCGAAGGTGCTCGACCGCATCCGGCGGTGGCGGAGCGTCCAGCCCGACCTCGCGCTGCGCTCGACATTCATCGTCGGCTTCCCCGGCGAGACCGAGGCCGATTTCCAATACCTGCTCGACTGGTTGAGCGAGGCGCAGATCGACCGCGCCGGGTGCTTCAAATACGAGGCGGTTGCGGGCGCGGCGGCGAACGAATTGCCCGGAGCCGTGCCGGAGGAGGTCAAGTCCGACCGCTGGCACCGCTTCATGGCGCACCAGTCGGCAATCAGCGAAGCCCGGCTGACGTTGAAGATCGGGCGCACGCTCGACGTCCTGATCGACGCGGTCGACGACGAGGGCGGCGCATCCGGCCGCTCGAAGTACGACGCACCGGAGATCGACGGCGAGGTCCACCTCCGCGACGCAGGCGGCCTCGCGGCCGGCGATATCGTCACCGTCCGGGTCGAGGACGCCGACGAGGTCGACCTGTTCGGCGTGCCGGTCTGACGGCGACGGCCGGTGTTGCCACCGGTCGCCGCCGCTTCCCCCGCTCAGGCTGCGACGCTGACCGTGCCGGCACGGCGTCGCATGACGCCACCGATCAGGCCGAACCCGGCCAGCATCATTGCCCAGCTCGCCGGCTCGGGAACCGTTCCGCCGATCGCCGCGACCCCGGTCGCACGAACATTGTCGAGCCCGTAGAACTCGTCGCCGGTGCCCTGGTTGGTGTTGCTGGTGAAGCTGATCTGCGTCGTCGCGCCATGGACGGCGAAGGTCTGCGAAAAGCCGTAGGTCGCGTCGCCGGAATTGCCGTAGCCGAGCGTGTTGATCGCGCTTGCCCCGCTCTGGTCGGGCCTGCCGACGACCGGATAGTTCTGCGTGTCGCCCGCGAAGTTGGCGAAGCTGTTGTTGAGCAGGCCAGGGCCACCGACGACACCGACGACGAACGAGTCGGGGTTGGCCACGCTGTTGCCGCCGAAGGGCCCGTCACCATCGACCGTCATGATCGCGTACAGGTCGTACGACAACGTCACCGACGTCAGGCCTGCAGTATTGAGGGTGAGTGTCGCGGTGCCGCCGTTGGCGAGCGGACCAAGGAAATGCTGGCCCGACGGCGCGGGGACGATGCTGCCGGCTCCGGTGAAGCCTGTGGTGCTGCCGTGCTCGAAATCGTTCGAATAGACCGACACTGCTCCGGCGGGGAGCGCCGATCCGATCAGCGCCATCGCGCCGCCAAGCAACCAAAGCTGTTTCATTGACTATCTCCTGTTAGCGATCTGCCGCCGTGCCGCCTCGGCACACAGGGTTAATGTCGCATTGACGAAGATTCTTATTCCGGCATGAACCGGCACGAGCCCGCATCTTGCTGCAGCGCCGCGTAATCAGGGTCAGACGGTGCCGTCTGCCCCAGTGGCGAGCGATGCGCGCCGCCGCATCGCGTCGAACATCGGGTCGCCCGCGAGACTGCGGAGCATGACCTCGCCCGGCAGTCCCGCGATGCCCGTCTCATGCGCAGCGGCCGCCGCACGCAATTCGGCGAGCGCGAAATCGCGGCGGCCCTGGAGCGCGGCGATCCGGGCGCGATCGAAATGCTGGCCGGTCGCCGCCATCCGTGACGCGATTTCCTCGAGCAGCCCGGCTTCGCCACCGCGTTGAAACGCGACGCGATCGCTCGCGAGCCCGGCGGCTTCGCGAGCGTCGCCTTTCAAGCGGCACGCAATTGCTGCCTCGGCGAGATACGTCGTGCCGTCGCCGCGCGCGAGGGCAAGGTCGGCAAGGTAGCGGTGGCTCGACATGTGCGACGGCGACCCCGCCGCGACCGCGTGCAGCGCCGCGAGGCCTTCGTCGCGACGCCCTGCGAGGTAGGCGATCAGGCCATAGTCGGCGGCGATCGGGGTCGACTGAGGCTCGAGCCGCCGTGCCTCGCCGATCGCGTCCAATGCCGCCGCCGCCTCCCCGTTGGCGCTGAGCGCGGTCGCGTACCAGTGCCACGTCTGGGCGTCGCGGGGAGCGATCGCGCGGGCGCGGGCGAATTCGGCGCGCGCGGTGGCGAGGTCGAGGTTGCCCCAGAAGGCGACGAAGGCGAGGACGCGATGCGCCGCGAGCAGCCCGGGATCGAGCGCGACCGCCGCCTGGGCGGCAGCGGCGGCGGCACGGTACGCGGTATCGCTCGGGAACGCGGTGTACTCGCGGAGCATGAGGTAGGTCTCGCCGAGCGCCGCGTACGCCGGGGCCGCACCGGGATCGCGGGCGATGACCGCGCCGAACTCGCCGACGGCGCGGTTGAGGCTGGCCGGCGAGCGCAGGTCGAGGTCGTACGTTGCGGCGAGATAGTCGCGTTCGACTGCGGGATCGGCGAAGGCGGGGCGGGATGGAGAAGCGACCGGGGCACGCATCGAGATGATGATGGCCGCGACCACAGCGCCGGCAACGGCCACGGCACCGGCACCGGCATAAGCCAGTCGCCGCCGTCGAAACCCCTCGGCGATGCCGACTGGAGCAGGGGGTGCGGCGATGTCGGTCGCGACCGGCGTGATGTCGGCAGGGGTCGCCAATGCCCCGCCCGGCCTCTCGCTCTGGAGCCACGCGGCGAGTTCGTTGGGCAGGGCATAGATCGACGAGCGCCCCGCGCCGGGCATCCGCCGCACCGGCAACCCGCGCTGCGCCGCCCAGCGCATCACCGTGCTCTGGTCGCGGCCGAAATAATCGGCGATCGACTTCCAGCCCTTGAGCGCGGTGTTTGGCGGCGAATCAGCCATTCTGCTTAGCGGCCCCCACGCCTGCACTGCGACGATCATTGTTACGGCGTAGCAGAGGGTTGCGCTACCCCAAGCGACGAACGAGCCGACCGCAGGCGCGCTGCATATTTCGCTGTCGCAAAACATGCGGCGCGGGTTAGCGTGTCGAATGAAGCCAATCAGCACCGCCAGCAGCACGCCGCGTACCCACCATTCGGCGGCAACTCACCGACCGTTGAGACATGCTGCGAGATTTACCGGTCGCCTTGCGATGGTGACCGCATGACCGACTTCGCGTCGCTCCTCGTCGCCGACACGGGCCAGCCCGCGCGGACGATCGCCCTCGTCGACTCGGCAGGCCTCGCAGACTGGCTGGCGGCGGCGAGCGACCGGGCGCGGGTGGCGGTCGATGCAGCGGGTTTCGTGGGCGGCGCGGGGGAGGTTGTGATCGTCGGCGGGGATGCTGCCGGTGACTGGTCGGTGCTGGCCGGCGTGGTCGACCGCCTCGATCCGTGGGCGCTGGCAGCGGCGGCGGAGAAATTGCCGGCGGGAACCTACCGGCTGGCTGACGCGGCACCGGGGCCGGCGGCGTTCGGCTGGCTGATGGCGCAGCATCGCTTCGACCGTTACCGCGCGCCAAAGGCGGTAGCCCCTCGCATCCTGCTGACACCCGACACCGCGAGCATCGACGCGACGGTCCAGCTTGCCGAGGCGACCGCGCTCGTCCGCGATCTGGTCGACACCCCGGCGGGCGACATGGACCCCGCCGCACTCGCCGACGCGATCCGCGCCGAGGGCGAGCGCTTCGGCGCGGTCGTCGACGTGATCACCGGCGACGACCTGCGCACCGGTTTCCCCGCGATCGACGCCGTCGGCCGCGCCGCCGCGGTCGGCCCGCGCTTGATCGACCTGACGTGGGGCGACCCGGCGCATCCCAAGCTGACCCTCGTCGGCAAGGGGGTGACGTTTGATTCAGGCGGGCTCGACATCAAGCCGGCGAGCGGCATGCGGTTGATGAAGAAGGACATGGGCGGCGCGGCGCATGCGCTGGCGCTGGCCCGGCTGGTGATGGGCGCAAGGCTGCCGGTTCGGTTGCGACTGATTGTCCCGGCGGTCGAGAACGCGATCGCGGGGAATGCCTTTCGCCCCGGCGACGTGCTGCGGACGCGCGCCGGAATTACCGTCGAGGTCGGCAACACCGATGCTGAGGGGCGGCTGATCCTCGCCGACGCGCTCGCGCTGGCGCAGGAAGATGCGCCCGACCTGCTGCTCGACATGGCGACGCTGACCGGCGCGGCGCGGGTCGCGCTCGGCCCCGACCTGCCTGCATTGTTCAGCCATAGTGATGGTATCGCTGCCGAACTCCTTGCTGGCGGCGTTACCGCACGCGATCAATTATGGCGGATGCCGCTGTGGGCGCCGTATGCCGAGATGATCAAATCAGGCATTGCCGACATCGACAACTCGGGGGAGGGAGGCTTCGCCGGATGCATCACTGCGGCGCTTTTCCTCGACCGATTCGTCGCGCCCGGAGTGCCATGGGCGCACGTCGACCTGTTCGCATGGAACCCGGCGGCCAAGCCCGGGCGGCCAAAGGGCGGAGCGGCAACGGGCTTGCGCGCCTTGTGGTCGATGCTCCAAAATCGTTTCGCCATTGACGAGTTTGGTACACCTTCGTACTGAACTGGTAAGAAATCATATCAGCGAGGAAACAAGTACCGACCTCAAACAGTTAATGACTTTAACGCCCGCGTCGGTGACGGCGCGCCCAGTGCGAGGATTGCCAAATGAGTGCTGCCGCCGACCATGATATGACTGGCGAACCACTCGCCGCCTGGATGGGAACGCTGATCGACTATGTTCAGTCGGCGCGACCTGACCTCACCAACCGCCAGATGGCGCTGCTTATGGTGGTCTATCTGCTCCCCGGGCCCCACACAGTTCGCGGACTTGCCGCCCGTCTTCACGTCTCGAAGCCGGTCGTGACGCGCGCGCTCAATACCCTGGGCGCGCTCGGCTACCTCCGCCGCCAGAAAGACGACAGCGACCTGCGCAACATTTTCGTCGAGCAGACGCCGACGGGCCTTGCCTTCCTCGAGGAGTTCGCCGAACTCATCGAGCGGACGGAGGGGCATGATCACAAGCGCACCGGACGGCGGACGTCGCATTAGACAGGCGCACCTCGCGGGCCCGTCGCGACGGCTCGACCCGCGAACCCATGCTGTCCGTCCCGATCTCGCCGACATCGGATTGGCGGGGATCGTCGTCGCGCCGCGCTTTGCCGATGGCGTCGTCATGCATGCCGTGGTAGCCGCGGCGATGCTACGGGCCGCGCCCGAAGATAACGCGACCGCTGTCAGCGCCGTGTTGTTCGGCGAGAAGTTCACCGTATTTGACGTCGCGCATGGTTGGGCCTGGGGTCAATGCGACCACGATTCGTACGTCGGATGGGTGCGCGCAAGTGCGATCAAGCCGGGTATGGTGTCGCCGACGCACCGGGTCATCGCTCCGACTGCCGCGATTTTCGCCCGGCCCGACATCAAGACGCGGGTTGTGGGGTCTTTACCGCTCAACGCCCGGCTCGCGGCCAGCGCAGCCGGGGCGGACTTCGTCGCAGCGGGCGGAGGGTTCGTTCACCGCCGTCACGTCAGCGAACTGGGTAACCCGATAGCCGAGAGCCTCGATCCCGTGACGATCGCGCTCGGCTTCATCGGTACGCCATACGTCTGGGGCGGCCGGACACACGAAGGGATCGACTGTTCCGGCCTGACTCAAGCTGTTCTGATCGCACATGGAATCGCCTGCCCGCGCGATTCGGACCAGCAGCGCGACGCCTTCGCCCCAGTCGACCCCGCCAATCGGCGACGCGGTGATCTCGTGGTCTTTCCAGGCCATGTCGGAATTCTCGCCGACCCGCTCACGCTGGTTCACGCCAACGCCTATTGGATGGCGGCCGTCGTCGAACCGCTCGCCGATGTCGCCGCCCGGATCGAGCCGGTCGGATACCGGCGGCCAATGGTTGACGGCCGGTAATCTCAACCACTTGTTCCGCCGCATGATCCTCGCTACAGGCCGCGTCGGGGCGGTTTCGAATAGCGTTATGCGTTCCAGGCGGGAGTCGAGGGTCGATGTCAGGGTCACCGACAATTCAGATCGATGCCACGTTGTCGCCGCCGGACACGCGCTACGTGCCGTCGCCCGATGAAGCCTTCATGAATCCGCGCCAGCTGGCGTATTTCCAGCGTAAGTTGCTGGATTGGCGGGAGGCGATCCTTGCCGAGGCGCGCGAGACGCTCGCCACCCTGCAGGTCGAGTCTCTCCGCGAACCCGATGTCACCGACCGCGCCGCGACCGAGACCGACTGGTCGATCGAGCTTCGCACCCGCGACCGCCAGCGCAAGTTGATCTCCAAGATCGAGGCGGCGCTGCGCCGGATCGATACCGGCGACTACGGATGGTGCGAGGTCAGCGGGGAGCCGATCTCGCTCCAGCGGCTCGAGGCGCGCCCGATCGCGACGATGACGCTCGAAGCGCAGGAGCGTCACGAGCGCGCCGAGCGCGTCACCCGGGACGAGTAGCTACGCCGGCTGGACGAGCTGCTCCTTCAATCGCAGCTTTTCCTTCTTCAGCTTGGCCATCCGCAAGGTATCGGGGAGGGGGGCGAGCGCCTCCCGGGCAAGCTGGGCTTCGAGCGAAGCATGTTTGGTCGACAGCGATGCGCGGTGGACATTGGTCATGTCGTTCCCTTCGACTGGCTGGTGGGCAATGAAACAATCACGGGGCCGGGAAAAAGTCGCATCATTTTTCCTGTGGTGCGCCGGACTGCGTATTCTGGGCGGCGGACGGCGCGTACCTACCAGCGGTAGATTGCGGATAGCGCGGCGGACCAAGCTGCTATGCTGACCGGCGACGACTCGGGTGCGGGAGGACGGCGGATGGATGAGACGGAACTGCAGGCGCGGCTCCATATCCTGACGCAGGAGCACCGCGACCTCGACGCCGCGATCGATGCGCTGCGTGGGTTGCCAGGACACGACCAGATTCAGCTGGCGCGGCTCAAGAAGCGGAAACTGCGGCTGCGCGACGAGATCGCGGTGGTCCACGACTGGCTCGTCCCCGACATCATCGCCTGACGCCGCTTGGTCGGGACAGCACGGTTCTCGCCATCGGCTTGCACCGCGGGCGGTCGCCAGGCCATTGTCCTTGACGGTCGGGGCCATCGCTCCCGCCTGCTGCCGGGGGGAAGCGCGACATGGCACGAACGGGGTCGGCCTATATCTTCTTCCTCGCCGGTTTTGCGGCGATCCTCGCCGGCTTCTGGCCGACCTTTTACGGCGACCCGGCGAGCAACGACGTCTGGCACACGCTCCACGGCATCGCCTCGACGTTGTGGGTCGTCCTGCTCATCGTCCAGTCGCTGCTGATCGGCCGCCGCAACCATCGCCTGCACGAAAGGCTCGGCTGGCTGTCGCTCGGCCTGTTCGCGGTCCTGATGGCGACCAGCGGCTATATGGTCTGGGTCGAGCTCGTCGGGGTCGAGCCGTTTCCGCACGAGCTGCGGCTTAGCCTGTTGTTCCTCGACGTCATGCTGCTGCTGCTGTTCGTCGCGACCTATGGCCTGGGCCTCGCCTATCGGCGGCAGCGGCGGCTACATGCGCGGCTGATGGGGTCGACGATCCTGATCGGGCTCGGGCCCGCGCTTGGCCGGTTGTACGGCGAGCAGATCCCAGCGCTCCACGGCCTCGCCGGTGCCCTGCCGTGGATGTTCTGGACGATCGAGGCCGTCCTCGTGGTCGCGATCGTGCTCGACCTGCGCGGCGGGCGGCTGCCGTGGCCGTTCCCGACGATGCTCGCTGCCTTCGTCGCGATCCAGCTCGGCAGCGACTGGGCGACTGGGCCGACCTTCGCGGCGCTGGCCCGGACCGCCGGGGCGCCGATCTGAGCAAAGAGTGACGGGGCCGGCGAACCGGCCCCGTCGATTGCGGCTTACGCGGCGAGCTTGGCGGGCTCGGCCTGCGCGTCGATCGCCGGCTGGGTCGCGGCGACATCGCCGATCTCGACCTTGCGCGGCTTCTTGTGCTCGGGGATCTCGCGGACGAGATCGATGTTGAGCAGGCCGTCGGCGTAGCTGGCGTTGGTCACCTTGATCGTGTCGGCAAGCTGGAAGCGGCGCTCGAACGCGCGCTTGGCGATCCCGCGGTGGAGATACTGGCGCTCGGGCGATGCGGCCTCCTCGGACGCGTTACCGGTGACGATCAGCGTGTTCTCCTGGACGGTCAGGTCGAGTTCGTTACGTGCAAAGCCCGCGACCGCCATCGCGACGCGGTAGCTGCCGTCGCCGGTCTTCTCGATGTTGTACGGGGGATAGCCGTTGTCGCTGGTATCGCCGCGCGAGGCGAGGTCGACGAGCCGGTTGAGGTTCTCGAACCCGACCGAGGCGCGGAGCAGCGGGGAAATATCAAAGGTACGCATGGGGTTCATCCTTTTAGCAAAGCAATGATCCTCCCGCCCGATGGGCCGGGAAGCGCCGCCCCCCGATAGGCGAGGCGACCCCCGGAATCTGGTGAGGCGCAGTGGGACTTCAAGGCCCTTGCAAACCATGCCATGCTCGAAAAATGGAGCCTGCCGCGGAAACATTATACGCTGAAGCGATGACGCTCGCGGCGCAGGCACGCCAATATTTCGACCCCGGCGGGGAGGGGGACGCCGCGCGCGCGCGGCTGCGCCCCGAAAGCCGTCTTGCCGTCGCGACCGAATCGCTGCGGGTGACGTCGCGGCTGCTCGAGGTCGTCAGCGCGCTCATCGTCCGCGAGGCCGGGGGCACGCCGCTGGTCCGCCCGCGCGATTTCGCCCCCGTCCCCGAACGCATGGGCGGCCCCGGGCGGGCGATCGTTGCGGGCGTCCGCGACCTGTACATGAGGACCTTCGCCGAATGACGCCGCGCTTCCACCTCGCGTTTCCAGTCGACGATCTCGCCGCCGCGCGCGGTTTCTACGGCGGCGCGCTCGGCTGCGGCGAGGGGCGGTCGGCTGAGACGTGGGTCGACTTCGACCTCTACGGTCACCAGCTCGTCGCGCACCTCGCTCCCGGCTCGCTGATCCATCGGAATGCCGTCGACGGCGACGCGGTGCCGGTGCCGCACTTCGGCCTCGTCCTCGGCTGGGACGACTGGGAGGCATTGCGCGACCGTCTCGTCGCGGCGAACCAGCGCTTCGAGATCGAGCCGCATATCCGCTTCAAGGGCGAGACCGGCGAGCAGGCGACGATGTTCCTGTTCGATCCCGCGGGCAACGCGCTCGAGTTCAAGGCGTTCAAGGACATCGGGCAGCTGTTTGCCCGTTAGCGGGAGCAGGCGGCCGTCACCCGCTGAGGAGCTGCAATGTTCGACGATTTCACCCGCGGCACGTTCGACTCCGACGGCGTCGACATCGCCTACTGGACCGCCGGGAGCGGACCGCCGCTGCTCCTGATCCACGGTTACCCGCAGACCCACGTCATGTGGCACAAGCTCGCCCCGGCGCTGGCCGAGCGCTTCACCGTCGTCGCCCCCGACCTGCGCGGCTACGGCGACAGCGCCAAGCCCGCGGGAGATAAGGATCACGCCAACTACTCCAAGCGAACGATGGCGAACGACCTTGTCGGGGTCATGGCGAGCCTCGGCCACGAAAGCTTCGCCGTCGCCGGGCACGACCGCGGCGCGCGGGTCGCGTACCGCATGGCGCTCGACCACCCGGCGGCAGTCGAGCGCGTCGCCGTCCTCGATATCGTGCCCACCAAGAAGGTCTACGACGCCACCGACCGCGCGCTGGCGACGGGCTATTTCCACTGGTTCTTCCTGATTCAGCGGCAACCGATCCCCGAAAACCTGATCGGCGGCGCGGTCGACACCTGGCTCGACATGGCGTTCGGAAACTGGGCCGGGGTCAAGGACGCCTTCACCCCCGAAGCCCGCGCCGAATACCGCCGCGCCTTCGCCACCCCCGAAGCGATCCACGCGACCTGCGAGTGCTACCGCGCCGGGGCGACGGTGGACTACGCCAACGACGCCGCGACGATCGCCGCGGGTGGCAAGATCGCCGCGCCGCTGCTCGCCTTGTGGGGCGAACACGGGCGGGTTGCGGCGCTCGACCCGCTGGCGACATGGCGCGACTACGCCGCCGACGTCCGCGGCCACAGCCTCGATTGCGGGCACTTCCTGCCCGAGGAGCGCCCGGAGGAGACGCTGGCGGCGCTGCTCGACTTCTTCGCCTGACCGAGTCGCGGTGTAGGACGTGTCAGGCTGGATTGACGAAGTTGATGAACCTGACGCCACGCCGAGATGAAACGCGCCCCCCACGCGGCGCTTGGCGACTGGCGGCAGGCTGGACCGGGGCGAGGGTGCGGACATCGGGTGAGCCTGACGTATTTGCCAGGGTGTAGGACAGCGGTTTGTTTTGGCGGCTGTCAGCCTCAGCGTCGGCGGAAGGGCCAAAGCGGTGTCCTGCTCAACGCAATGGTCCCGACGATTGCAAACATGACCGACAAGGCAGCGAGTACCCACATCCCAGTGAGGTCGCTCCCCGACAACCCGCTGAACTTCGCGATAAGTATGTCGGTCACCGGCGCGATGATCAGCACTGGCGCGAGAAGACGAATGGCCCACGGATCGAACGACGTGACGCCCAACCCCCAATACAGCACCGGAAGCATGATTAGCCAATAGAGCGGGTTACCGTGAGACGCCAAGTATCCGTGAGGCACCAGGATGTAGGTCGTCGACAAGACCGGCATGAGTGCCGCAGCCAAGCCCGCGAGGTTCGCAACCGTCATCGGCACATCGCGCTTGAGGTAGTCATAGGGGCGCGTTTTATCGCTCATTTTTGGACGGAATGGACGATGAGAACCGAAACGTCATGAAGCGCCCCGCTATAAGAGCTAGCTGAAATTCCATAGACTGCTGCAAACGCATTGAGCAACTTCATCCGCACAATCAGCGTGATCCGCGCTGCCGGAACCCGTTTCATACCCTGCAGTTCTAGAGCTTCCGTAAGCTGGCGACGCATCGGCCGGCTGATGGGTGAACCCTGAACAAGATCCCATGTGCGGGCCCCCGTCTTGCCAATTCCTTTTTCCAGAGCAGCCGCCTCTTTAAATGCCGCTGCGGAACCAAAGAGACCTGCAAAATCTAAAGCATCGTTTGCGACGACATAGACCAGCGTCTTGTCAGCCTTCGTAACAAGCGCGCCGTGCCCGGAATATATTGCTGTAAGGCGGCCTACTGAATTGAGAACCTGAGCGCTAGAAGCAATCGCGCCGCTCCACATTACTACGGTACCCGTTAGGCTGAGGCCTCCTGTTTCAGGTGCCGCCGCAGCGGTGCCGACGACACCGATCCATGACAGTGTCGCCCCGCCGAGATTGAGCGCAAGTTGGCCCCATTCCTTGCCGATATTAGGCTTTTCCTCGGCGGGTGTGCTCACCGTCGCTGGCCGAGTCGGTCGCAAGGGTGGTCGAAGCTCGATAACGACAAAAGGCTCATCGGGCTTCGACCCGCGGAGGGTGACGATGCGCCCGCCTTCCGCAACTTTGACGCCCATGCCGCGCATCTCCGGGACGCTGTCGACAGCCATTAGAAGCTTCGCACCGTATCCGGAATGCAGTGCCGTCGCAGCCGGGGCAGTGTGTCCACCGGCTTGCACGGGAGCCTGTGCTCGACTGGCCATATCTCAACCCCCTGCTGGAAATGCCGACAAAACTTGCCTCGATCTCAGTATCGATCTTCAACCGTAACGCTCTATCGAGATGGAAGTGCCTGTTTATAAAGTGTCGACAACGATTGATTGGTAACGCGGATCAGCTTGGCTGAATTTGGCCAAAGGGGGAGTGACATGGCAGATGGTGAGCCGCGCCGCATTGGAGCAATCCTGTTTGTGGGCATCGGCGTCGCTGCGTTGGCCGTGGGTCTATGGCAAGGCGTGCAGACCGAGCGCTTCGTCGGGCGCGCGGTCGCCGCCACCGGCCACGTCGTTGCAGTACCCGGCCAGGAGTCGCCGACGATGTCGGGCGCGCACCCGATGGTCGAGTTCACCGCCGCCGATGGCAGCATCGTCCGCTACCGGCAGGACGGGATGGGCGCGCGCACGATCGGCACGCCGGTCGACCTGCTCTACGATCCGGCGGCACCGGCGGACACTGCGGTCGTCGGCGGCTTCTGGACGCTTTGGTTTCCGGTCGCGGGGCCGATTGTCCTCGGATTGGCCTTCATCCTCGTGCCGCTGCTGGGCATTCCGATCGGCCTTCGCGGCGCGCGCTGACTACCGCCGCCCCTTCGCCTTGAACACGCTCGGCCGTGCCGGCATCGGCGCAGGCTTGCTCGCCAGTTTCGGTTTCGCCACCGCCTTCGGCTCCGCCGGCTTGACGCTCGCCCCGCCCGCGATCCGCGCCAGCCCCTTCGCCAGCGCCATCGCGCCCTTGAGCCGGGCCGCGGTGTCGCTCCATTCGCCGCCGACGAACAGCTTCTGGTCGGGGCGGAACTTGGCGCGGTCGCCGAGCCTCGCGACATAGTCCATCAGGCCGCCGCCGTTGGGGAACTGGTCGTTCTGGAAGGTGACGAGCGCGCCCTTCGCCCCGGCGTCCAGTTTGGCGATGTTGGCGCGGACGCAATATTGCTTGATCTCGATGACCTGGATCAGGTTGGCGACCTCCATCGGCAGCGAGCCGAAGCGGTCGATCATCTCCGCGGCGAAGCCGTCGATCGCGGCGCGGTCCTCGAGCTCGTTCAGGCGGCGGTACAGCGCCATCCGCAGGTTGAGGTCGGGGACATAATCCTCGGGGATGAGGATCGCGGCGTCGATCGTGATGGTCGGCGAGAAGCCCTCCTCGGGGATCTTGAGCCCCGCGGCGCCGGCGCGGGCCTCGACGATCGCGTCCTCGAGCATCGACTGGTAGAGTTCGAAGCCGATCTCGCGGATATGCCCCGACTGCTCGTCACCGAGCAAATTGCCCGCGCCGCGAATGTCGAGGTCGTGGCTCGCGAGCTGGAACCCCGCGCCGAGGCTGTCGAGCGACGACAGCACCTGCAGCCGCTTCTCGGCGGTCTCGGTGATGATCCGGTCGGCCGGCGTCGTCATGTACGCATACGCCCGCGTCTTCGACCGGCCGACCCGGCCTCGCAATTGGTACAATTGCGCCAGGCCGAACCGGTCGGATCGGTGGATGATCATCGTATTCGCGCTCGGGATATCGAGGCCGCTTTCGACGATCGTCGTCGACAGCAGGACATCGTAGCGGCGGTCGTAGAACGCGCTCATCCGCTCCTCGACTTCGCTCGGGGCCATCTGGCCGTGCGCGGTGACGAAGGTGACCTCGGGGACCGACTTGCGGAGGAATTCCTCGATGTCGGGGAGCTCGGCGATCTTGGGGGTGACGAAGAAGCTCTGGCCGCCGCGATAATGTTCGCGCAGCAGCGCCTCGCGCAGGACGACCTCGTCCCACGGCATGACGTAGGTGCGGACCGCGAGGCGGTCGACCGGCGGGGTGGCGATGATCGACAGTTCGCGTAAGCCCGTCAGCGCCATCTGCAGCGTTCGCGGGATCGGCGTCGCGGTCAGCGTCAGGACGTGGACGTCGGTCTTGAGGTTCTTGAGGCGCTCCTTGGCGGTGACGCCGAAGCGCTGTTCCTCGTCGACGATGACGAGGCCGAGGCGCTTGAACTCAATCGACTTGGCCAGGATCGCGTGGGTACCGACGACGATGTCGACGGTGCCGTCGGCAAGGCCGGCGCGCGCCTCGTTCGCCGAGCCGGCGGTGACGAGGCGCGACAACTGGCGGATCTCGATCGGCAGCCCGGCGAAGCGCTCCTTGAAGCCGGCGAAATGCTGGCGCGCGAGGAGGGTGGTGGGGCAGACGATCGCGACCTGCTGGCCGCTCATCGCGGCGGCATAAGCGGCGCGCAGCGCGACCTCGGTCTTGCCGAAGCCGACGTCGCCGCAGATCAGCCGGTCCATCGGGCGCCCCGATGCGAGGTCGCCCAAGACGTCGTCGATCGCCTTCATCTGGTCTTCGGTCTCGGTGTAGGGGAAGCGGTCGGCGAACTCGGCATAGCCCTGCGCGTCGGGAACGGCGGCGTCGGCTTCGCGCAGCGCGCGCGCGGCGGCGGTCTTCATCAACTCACCCGCGATTTCGCGGATGCGGTCCTTCATCTTCGCCTTGCGCGCCTGCCACGCGACGCCGCCGAGCTTGTCGAGCGCGACGCCTTCGGACTCGGAGCCGTAGCGCGACAGGACGTCGATATTCTCGACTGGCACGTACAACTTGTCGCCGCCGCCATAGCTGAGCATGACGCAGTCGTGCGGCGCGCGGCTCGCCTTGGTCGCGCCGATGTCGACCGCGAACAGGCCTTCGTAGCGCCCGATGCCGTGGTCCTTGTGGACGAGCAGGTCGCCGGGCGACAGCATCGCCAGCTCGGCCATGAAGGCGTCGGCCTTTTTGGCGGATCGGCGGCGGCGGACGAGGCGGTCGCCGAGCATGTCCTGCTCGGTGAGGACGGCGACGTCGCGCTGGCTGAAGCCGTGATCGAGCGGCAGGACGGTGAGGGCGACGCGGCCGTCGGACGCGATACCCAACGCCTCCTGCCACGAATCGGCGGTCGCGACGTTGGTCACGCCGTGGTCGCCGAGGAGCCCGCTCAGCCGCTCGCGCGACCCGTTCGAATAACTGGCGAGGATGATCCGGCGCTTTTCGGTGCGCAGCCGGTCGATGTGCTCCTTGACCGCTTCGTAGACGTTCGACTGCGCCGTCCGTTCGGGGGTGAAGTCGCGCGGCGGGGTCGTCTCGCAGTCGATCGTCCGGCGGGTGCCGTCGGGGACGCCGAACGGCGAGGTCAGATGCGTCCGCGTGCCGGCGAGCAACCGGGTCCACTCGTCGCGCCCGAGATAGAGCGATGCCGGTTCGAGCGGGCGGTAGCTGCCCTTCTTCGCCGACAGCGCGGCTTTGCGGTTGTCGTGATATTCCGCGATCGCCTCGAAGCGCGCATCGGCGGCAGAGGCGGTCCCGGCCTCGCGGACGACGACCGCACCGTCACCGAGATAGTCGAACAGCGTCGACAGGCCGGGCTCGAACAGCGGCAGCCAATGCTCCATCCCCGCGAGCCGCCGCCCGTCGGAGATCGCTTCGTACAGTGGATCGCCGGTCGCGGTCGCGCCGAACGCGTCGAGATAGCCCTTGCGGAACGCCTTGATGCTGTCGTCGCTGAGCAGGACCTCGTTGACCGGCAGCAGCGAGAAGCCCTTCGCCGTTTCGACGGTGCGCTGGGTGGCGGGGTCGAAACGGCGGACGGTCTCGATCTCGTCGCCGAAGAAGTCGAGGCGCAGCGCGTAGGTGTCGCCTGCGGCGAACAGGTCGAGCAGCCCGCCGCGAACGGCGTATTCGCCCGCCTCGAACACCGTGTCGGTGCGGACATAGCCGTTCGCGGTCAGCATCGCCGCAAGCTTGTCGCGGTCGATCCGCGCGCCGGGCTTGATCTCGGCGGTCAGGTCCTTGATCCGCGCCGGGGGCAGGGTGCGCTGGAGGACGGCGTTGACCGTGGTGACGAGCAACTGCGCCTTGTCGGTCGGGGCGGCCAAGGCGGAGAGCGCCGCCAGCCGGTCGCTCGACACCCGCATCGACGGCGACGCACGGTCGTACGGCAGGCAGTCCCACGCCGGGAAATACACCGTCTCGATCTCGGGGGCGAAATACGTCACCGCGTCGAGCATCCCGCGCGCCGAACTGTCGTCGGCAGCGATGAATACCGCGCGGCCCTTCGCGGCGCGCGCGACGTCGGCCATCAGCCACGGCTGGTAGCCGGCGACGCAGCCCGCGAGGGTGAGCGACTCGCGCGCGGAGATGAGGGATTTCAGGTCGAGCATTACTGCCCCCCCTCCCATTCAGGGGAGGGGGCCGGGGGGTGGGGCAGGGGCCCAAAACGAGGTGGCATCGCCCGCGCGGTCACGAAAATCGCGTCGAGGACACGATCGATGTCAGCGGAGACCTCCGCATTGCCGAAGCGCAAAACCTTGAAACCTTTTTGAAGTAAGTCGTCATCGCGGCGGATATCCTGTTCGGCGCGATGCGTCGCCCCGTCGAGTTCGACAACGAGTCCGACCAGCGGGCAGAAGAAGTCGACGATGTAAGGCTCGATGACCGACTGCCGCCGGAACTTGTAACCCGTCTGCGACGCGCGAAGATGACTCCATAACACGGCTTCAGGCTTCGTCGGGTCGTTGCGCATGCTGGTCGCAAAGCTACGGAGGCGGGGGTCCAATCGGGCGGTCATTGCGTGGCGACTGCCCCACCCCCGGCCCCTCCCCTGAAGGGGAGGGGAGGCAGAAAGAGAGGGGAGGCCGCGCTCACCGCATCGACCTCGCGATATAATCGAGCTTCCGCATCGCCGCCATCTGCTCGCCCTCGAAACGCTCGGGGGGCACGGCTTTCCCGATCGCCCACGCCATGATGTCGACGTCCTGCTCCTCGAGCAGCGCCTCGAACCAGTCGATCTCGGCGATGCCCCACGACGCGGCATGGCGGTCGGCGAACCCCCCGATCATCAGGTCGGCTTCGCGCGTGCCTCGGTGCCACGCGCGGAAGGCGAGGCGGCGCTGGCGGAATTCGAGATCGTTCATTGCCATTCCAGCCTCCACCAGCGGGCGCGAGCCCGGCACTCTAACACCGGGCGCAAGCCCGGCACCCTGACACCGGGCGTAAGCCCGAAACGCCAATACGCGCCCGCCGGTTCTCCCCGCGAGCGCGTTCGTCTATGCGGTGTGACATAGCCATGCGCCCCGCCTTGCTCAACCCGCTGTTCGCCGAGACCGGTGCCCTCAAGGGCGTCGGGCCGACGCTCGTGCGGCAATTGGCGCGGCTCAAGCTGACCCGGGCGATCGATCTCGTCTTCCATCTGCCCGTCATGGCGATCGAGCGCGTCCGGCTGGCGGCGCTCGACGAGGCGTATGTCGACCGGACGATCACCGTCACCGTGACCCCGGTCAGTTACGAGAGCGGCGGCGCGCGCGCGCCGTTCCGCGTCCAGTGTGTCGACACCGCGAACACCTACATCGCGCTCGTCTATTTCGGGCAGGGCGGGAGCTATGCGCGCAAGCTGCTCCCGGTCGGCGAAGCGCGCGTCATATCGGGCAAGCTCGACCGCTACGGCCAGTGGCTGCAGATGGCGCACCCCGATTTCGTCGTCGCTCCCGATGCGGCGAACACGATCCCGCCGCGCGAGCCGGTCTATGGGCTGACCGAGGGGGTGACCAACCGGCGGATGGCGTCGTTCGTCGAGACTGCGCTCGAACGCGCCCCCGAGCTCCCCGAATGGATCGAACCGAGCGTCCTGGCGCGGACCCGCTGGACGCCGTGGCGCGCGGCGCTGGCGGCGGCGCACGCGATGCGCGACGATAGCAGCGCGCACGACCGACTGGCGTACGACGAACTGCTGGCGAACCAGCTTGCACTGCTCCTCGTCCGCGCAAGCACGCGGCGGCGGCGCGGGCGAGCGTTGCCGGGGACGGGGGCGTTGACCGGCGCACTGGTCGCCCAACTGCCGTGGCCGCTGACGGGGGCGCAGCGCCGCTCGATCGAGGAAATCCGCGGCGACCTCGCACAGTCGGCGCCGATGCTGCGGCTGCTCCAGGGCGACGTCGGCGCGGGCAAGACGATGGTCGCGCTGGCGGCGATGCTGACCGCAGTCGAGAGCGGGAGCCAGGCAGCGTTCCTCGCCCCGACCGAAATCCTCGCGCGCCAGCACCACGCCAAGCTGACCGAGCTGCTCGGCGACCTGCCCGTCCGCGTCGCGATCCTGACCGGGCGCGACAAGGGGCGCGAGCGCGCCGCGCTGCTCGACCGGTTGGCTTCGGGAGAGATCGACATCTTGATCGGGACGCATGCGATCTTCCAGGAGGCGGTGGCGTACCGCGACCTCGGGCTGGTCGTCGTCGACGAACAGCACAAGTTCGGCGTCCACCAGCGGCTGATGCTCAGCGCCAAGGCCGACACCCCGCCGCACCTGCTGGTGATGACCGCGACGCCGATCCCGCGGACGCTGG
Source organism: Polymorphobacter megasporae (assembly GCF_018982885.2). Lineage (NCBI taxonomy): Bacteria > Pseudomonadati > Pseudomonadota > Alphaproteobacteria > Sphingomonadales > Sphingosinicellaceae > Glacieibacterium > Glacieibacterium megasporae. The sequence continues at coordinate 2,003,918 of NZ_CP081848.1, forward strand.
CGCTGACCGCATACGGCGAGATGGATGTGTCGAAGCTCGACGAGCTGCCGCCCGGGCGCCAGCCGATCGACACGCGGGTGGTGGCCGCGAGCCGGATCGAGGACGTCGTCGCCGGGCTCGCGCGCCACGTCGACGGCGGCGGGCAGGCGTATTGGGTCTGCCCGCTCGTCGAGGGGTCGGAGGACGGCGACGATGCGGCGGCGACGACCCGCGCGGCGATGTTGCGGGCGCGCTTCGGCGACACCGTCGGGCTCGTCCATGGGCGGATGAAGGGGCCTGAAAAAGACGCGGTGATGGCCGACTTCGCCGCCGACCGGATCAAGCTGCTCGTGGCGACGACGGTGATCGAGGTCGGGGTCGACGTGCCCAACGCGACGCTGATGATCGTCGAGGCGGCCGAACGCTTCGGGCTGGCGCAGCTCCACCAGCTGCGCGGGCGGGTCGGGCGCGGCAGCGCGAAGTCGGTCTGCCTGCTGCTGCGCGGCGACGTCGTCTCGGAGACGGCGAAGGCGCGGCTGGCGCTGATGCGCGAGACCAATGACGGCTTCCGCATCGCCGAGGAGGATCTGAAGCTGCGCGGCGCGGGCGAAATCCTCGGGACAAAACAGTCGGGCGACGCCGCCTTCCGCCTCGCCGACCCCGAGCGGACCGCGCGGCTGATCGGCATCGCCCGCGACGACGCCCGGCTCCTGCTCGACCGCGACGGCGGCCTCGACAGCCCGCGCGGGCAGGCGGCGCGGGTTCTGCTGTATCTGTTCGAGCGCGATGCAGCCGTTGGGTTGTTGCGATCGGGCTGAAGGTTTAAGCCACCTGCATGCCGTTTCTCTTCCTCCTCGCCGCCGCCGCGCTCGCCGCGTCGCCCGCGCCCCCTGCGTCGACCCCCGTCGCGACGGCGCTCGACGCGGGCATCGACGCGTATCGTGCCGGGAATTTTGCCGCGGCGCGGACCCAGTTCGCCGCGCTCGCCGACCGCGATTCGGCGGTTGCGGAGACGATGCTCGGCACGATGTACGCAAGGGGCGAGGGCGTTCGCTCCGACGCCGCGACGGCGGTAACCTATTATTATCGCGCGGCGCAGCGCGGCTATCCGCCCGCGCAGCTCGCGCTCGCGCAGGCGATGGCGGCGGGCAAGGGCATCGCCGCGGATCGCGACACGGCATGGCTGTGGGCGCGGCGAGCGCAGCAGCGCGGCGACCAGCGGACGATCGCGGCGGCAGCGGCGGTCGCGGCGTCGCTCGCAGCGGGCCGCTCGCCGACCGACTTGGCGGCGCTGGAGAATCGCCTCGACGGCTGGCGGCCTTGGGCGAGCGGGCGGGATTAGTTGGGAACCCCTCCCCTTCAGGGGAGGGGCGAGAGACGCGCCGGTTGGCGCGGCCCGGGGGTGGGGCCTTCTCGGGCTGAGGTGATCGTGGCGACTGCCCCACCCCCGACCCCTCCCCTAAAGGGGAGGGGAGCAGCAAGGACGGGCTCGCCCCTACCCCTCGACCAACATCCCATGCCGCTTCTTCCCCGCCGACACCTTCGCCGGAGCGTTCACCAGCATCGCTTCGTCGGTCACCGCAACCCCGTCGACCCGCGCGCCGCCGCCCCGGACCAACCGCCGCGCGTCGCCCTTCGACGCGGCGAAGCCTAGCCCGATTAGCGCATCGAGGAGCGAGACCTCGCCCGCGATCGCAAAGCTCGGCAGGTCGTTGCCCGCATCCCCGGCGAATGTCGCGCGCGCGGTCTCCGCCGCCGCAACCGCCGCCGCCTCGCCCCGGCACAGCGCAGTCGCGGCGTTGGCGAGCGCGATCTTCGCGGCGTTGATCTCCGCCCCCGGCAGCGCCTCGAACGCCTCGATCTCGTCGAGCGGCAGATCGGTGAACAGCCGCAAAAACCGCCCGACGTCGGCGTCGTGGGTATTCCGCCAGAACTGCCAGTAATCGTACGCCGGGAGCGAATCCTCGTGGAGCCACACCGCCCCCGCCGCGGTCTTGCCCATCTTGGCGCCGTCGGCGGTGGTGATCAGCGGCGTCGTCAGGCCGAACGCCGGCTTGCCGTCGACCCGGCGGATCAGGTCGGTGCCGTTGACGATATTCCCCCATTGGTCCGACCCGCCCATCTGGAGCGAGCAGCCGACCCGGCGCGACAGTTCGAGGAAGTCGTACGCCTGGAGGATCATGTAGTTGAATTCGAGGAAGCTGAGCGGCTGCTCGCGGTCGAGGCGCAGCTTGACCGAATCGAAGGTCAGCATCCGGTTGACGCTGAAATGCCGCCCGATGTCGCGGAGGAACGGGATGTACGCGAGGCCGTCGAGCCAGTCGGCGTTGTTGAGCATCACCGCCGCGTTGGGGCCGTCGAAGTCGAGGAAACGCTCGAAGATGCGGCGGATGCTCGCCATGTTCGCGGCGATCCGCGCGTCGTCGAGCAGCTGCCGCCCCTCGTCCTTGCCTGACGGATCGCCGACCTTGGTCGTCCCCCCGCCCATCAGCACGACCGGCTTGTGGCCGGACTGCTGGAGGTGGCGGAGCATCATGATCGAAACGAGATTGCCGACGTGGAGCGACGGCGCGGTGCAGTCGTAGCCGACGTACGCGGTCACCGGCCCCGCGAGCGCGGCGGCGTCCAATGCGGCGGCATCGGTGATCTGGTGGACGAAGCCGCGTTCGTCCAAGGTGCGGAGAAAGGTGGAGGCGTGGGTCATGGTGAAATTGGCCTAAAGCATCCGCAAACATTCGTCATCCCTGCGAAAGCGGCGGTGACGGCGATCGAAAGAAGTGGGTGATGCTCGCAGTCGGACTCATGTCGGGAACGTCGATGGACGGGATCGATGCGGCGTTGATCGAGACCGACGGGGTCGACGCGGTCCGCCGGATCGCGTTCTCGACCGAGCCGTACGACGAGGCGTTTCGTGCGCGGCTGCGCGGCGCAATGTCGGCGGCGCTGGCAATGGCCGCTCCCGCGCCGGACGTCGAAATCGACAGCGTCGCCCGCGAGCTGACCGAGCGGCACGCGGCGGCGGTGACGGCGTTGCTCGCCGCAGCCGGGGTGGCGGCGAGCGCGGTCGACGTCGTCGGTTTCCACGGCCAGACGATCGCGCACCGCCCCGACCGCCGCTGGACATGGCAGATCGGCGACGGCGCACTCCTCGCCCGGCTGACCGGGATCGAGGTCGTCAGCGACTTTCGCTCGGCCGACGTCGCCGCGGGCGGGCACGGCGCGCCGCTCGCTCCCGCGTATCACCGCGCGCTCGTCGCCGGGCTGGGGTCGGAGCCGGTCGCGGTGCTCAATCTCGGCGGGGTCGGGAATATCACTTGGTTCGGGGCGAGTGGGTGGGGCAGCTTCGACACCGGGCCGGGCAATGCGCTGATCGACGACTGGGTCCGCGCGGGCAACGGATCAAGCCACGATGCGGGAGGCGCGCTCGCCAGCAGCGGCATCGTCCACGAGCAGGTCGTCGATGCGATGCTCGACCTCGACTGGTTCGACCTGCCGGGGCCGAAGTCACTCGACCGCGCAGACTTCGGCCTCGGCACGGTGCGCGGACTGAGCCTCGCCGACGGTGCCGCGACGCTGACCGCCTTCACCGCGGCGACGGTCGCGCAGGCGCTCCGCCACGTCGCCGACCGCCCGGCGCACTTGCTCGTGACGGGGGGCGGGCGGCATAATCCGGCGTTGATGGCGATGCTTGCGACACGGACTGGGCTGCAAGTCACGCCGGTCGAGGCAGTCGGCTGGGACGGCGACGCGCTCGAAGCGGAGGCGTTCGGCTATCTCGCGGTGCGGGTGCTTAATGGGCTGCCGACGAGCTGGCCCGAGACGACCGGCGTGCCGCAACCGGTCACCGGCGGGCGGATCGATCGTCCGGCGGGCTGATCAAATCGCGATCGCGACCCCGCCGAGCGTGCGAGAAATCGTGTAGATGGGGACATTAGCCGACGGATAGCCGTGGTAACCGATGCTCTCAGGCGACGCGATATAATCGACCTGAACGACAAGGCTCATTGCGCCGGTGTAGGTGGTCGGGCGCTCGGTCAGATAGTAGGTCTGGTTCTTGCCCTTAGCATCGCGCCGGATGCGGCCCTTGACCGGGTCGATCAGCGCGCGGATCGCGGTATTGACCTGCGCCTTCTGGTGGGCGGCGACCGGAAACTTTGTGCCTGGCTGACCTCCGGGGAAGTGCTTGTCGCCGTGGACATCGTAAGTCATCGTGATCGGGGTCGTGTTGACCCGGTTGATCAGCCCCGGCTTGAGCGCGTTGATCACCTCGGGACGTTGCATCCCGTCCCACAGCGCCGCCGTGTTCGCCGCGATCTCGGCGTTGAGCATCGCAATCGTTATGCCGGGAACCTGCAGCATCGACGTATCGATGCCGGTGATCGACGGCGTCAGCTTGAGCAGCGCGCTGTTGAGATCGTGCAACGTGTTAAGCACCGTCGCCGGCTGCTTGTTGTCGCGCATAACACCCTCCGTCGTCGCCGCCGCCGCTTTACATCCGGATTATTACCGATCAGCGCTCAGGCGCTTGTCGAGATACGCGTCCACGACCTTCATCAAATCGGGCATCTCGTGTTCGAAGAAGTGATTCGCCTTGGGGATCGTCTCGTGGTCGATCGTGATGTGGCGCTGGGTCTTGAGCTTGTCGACGAGCTTCTGGACGCTCGCGCCGGTGACGACCTCGTCGGCTTCGCCGTCGACGATGATCCCCGACGACGGGCACGGCGCGAGGAAGGTGAAGTCGTACATGTTCGCCGGCGGGGCGATCGAGATGAAGCCCTTGATCTCGGGGCGGCGCATCAACAGCTGCATGCCGATCCACGCGCCGAAGCTGAAGCCGCCGACCCATGTCGTCGACGCCTCGGGGTTGAACTGCTGCATCCAGTCGAGTGCGGATGCGGCGTCGCTCAGCTCGCCGATGCCGTTGTCGAACACGCCCTGGCTGCGTCCGACGCCGCGGAAGTTGAAGCGCAGCGTCGCGAAGCCGCGGCGGACGAAGGTGTTGTACAGCGCCATCGCGATCGGATGGTTCATCGTCCCCTGCTGCGGATGCGGCTGGAGGATGATCGCGACCGGCGCGCGGGCGCGGCTGGCGGGCTGGTAACGGCCTTCGAGACGGCCCTCGGGACCGGGGAAAATGACTTCGGGCACTGGCGGAACCTGCGGATTTTGAAATGGATGCGCGTCGGCGCGGACATTTCCTATATATGGAGCCGCCGTAAAGTCGCAACGCAAACCCGTTCCGGAGCCCGTTTGACGCCAATCTATCTCGACTGGGCCGCAACCGCGCCGATTGACCCCGCCGCGATCGACGCGATGGCCGATGCCGCGCGCGCCTGGGCGAACCCGTCTTCGGTCCATGGGGCGGGACGGCGGGCGCATGGGCTGCTCGAAGCGGCGCGGGCGGACGTTGCGGCGGCGCTGGGGTGTCCGGCGCGGTCGATCGTGTTTACCGGCGGCGGGACCGAGGCGCTCGGGCTGGCGCTGGCGCAGTCGCCGCAGCGGCTGATCTCGGCGGTCGAGCACGATGCGGTGCGGGCGCAGGCTCCGGGTGCGGGGGTGATCCCGGTCGATGCGAACGGGGTGGTCGACTTTTCCGCGCTCGATACGATGCTCGCGACCATCGAACGCCCGCTCGTCGCGGTAATGCACGTCAATAACGAGACGGGTGTGATCCAGCCGGTCGCCGAGGTCGCCGAGATGGTCGCAGCGCGCGGCGGCACGCTGCTCGTCGACGCGGTCCAGTCGGCAGGCAAGCTGCCGCTTCCGCAAGCTGATTACGTCGCGGTGTCGGCGCACAAGCTGGGCGGGTCGCCGGGGGTCGGTGCGCTGATCGTGCGGGATCACGTCGCGGCGGTGGCGAAGGGCGGCGGGCAGGAGCGGGGGCAGCGCGCGGGGACCGAGAATCTGCCGGGGATCGCCGGGTTCGCCGCCGCGCTGACCGCGCGCGCTGCCGATGGAGGGTGGCTCGACCGGGCGACGCGGCTCAGCGAGCGCCTCGAAGTGCAGTTGCCGGGGGCGATCGTCCACGGCTCGGGGGCAGCGCGCCTTGGGACGATCGCGTGCATCGGACTCCCCGGGGTCGCGGCGATGACGCAGTTGATGGCGCTCGACCTCGCCGGATTCGCGGCCAGCGCCGGGGCAGCGTGCTCGTCGGGCAAGGTCAAGACGAGCCACGTTCTCGGCGCGATGGGGGTCGGTGCGGGAGCGGCGGGGGAGGCGATCCGCGTCAGTCTCGGCTGGACGACGACCGCGGCGGACGTCGACGCCTTCGCCGCGGCGTGGCGCGCGATGGCCGACCGGCTGGGGCGGCGCGCGGCGTGACCCGCCCGATCTACCTCGATTATGCCGCGACGACGCCGCTCGATCCGGCGGTGCTCGCGGCGATGCAGCCGTGGCTGGCGGACAAGTTCGGCAATCCGCATTCGCCGCATCTGTGGGGCTACGAGGCCGACGCGGCGATCGAGGTGGCGCGCGGGCAGGTCGCGGCGCTGCTCGGCGCGGCGGCGGAGACCGTGTCGTTCACTGGCGGGGCGACCGAATCGGTCAACTGGGCGCTCAAGGGGGTGATGACCGCGCCCGGACAGACGCGGCGGCGGCTGGTGACGCTGGCGACCGAGCATAGCTGCGTTCTCGAAACCGCGCGGTGGCTCGAAAGCATCGGCTGCGCGCTGACGATCGTCGGGGTGCGGCCCGACGGGATCGTCGATTTGGCGGCACTCGACGCGGCGATGGGCGACGACGTTGCGCTGGTCTCGGCGATGCTGGTCAACAACGAGACAGGGGTGATCCAGCCGGTTGCGGACATCGCGGCGTGCGCGCACGCGGCGGGGGCGCTGATGCACTGCGACGCAGCGCAGGGGTTCGGCAAGGTCGACTGCACCGCGCTCGGCGTCGACCTGCTTAGCCTGACCGCGCACAAGATCTACGGCCCGAAGGGCGTTGGCGCGCTCTACCGGCGGGCGGGCGTCGCGCTGACCCCGCTGCTCCACGGCGGCGGGCAGGAGGATGGGCGGTCAGGCACTTTGTCGCCTGCGCTGTGCGTCGGGCTCGGCACCGCGGCGGCCATCGCGGGCGAGCGCATGGCCATCGACGCCGCGCATGCCCGCGCTTTGTGGGACCGGCTGCTCGGCGGGATCGACGTCGCGTACCGCGTCAATGGCGCGCTCACCGACCGCTGGTTCGGTACTGTCAATCTCGGCTTTCCGGAGGTCGATCCAGCGCGGCTGTTCAGCGCCGTCCGCGACCTCGCTGTCTCGACCGGGTCGGCGTGCGCGAGCGCGAGCGGCCGCCCGAGCCATGTTCTCGCGGCGATGGCCGGGTCGGTCCCCGGGCTGCGGATCGGCTGGGGGCGCTTCACCACCGACGCCGAGATCGACACCGCCGCTGCCGTCTTGACCGCGGCCGCGCGCCGCCTTCATAGCCGCGCCGCATGAACCTCGGGCACATCGCGACATGACACTCGTCCGTTTCGTCTCCGCCGACGGCAAGCGCGTTGTCGAGATCACGGCTCCGGCAGGCACCCGCCTGCTCGACCTCGCGCAGAATAACGACCAGCCGCTCGAAGGCGCGTGCGAGGGGGCGATGGCGTGCTCGACGTGCCACGTGCTGATCAAACCGGAAGATTTCGACCGGCTGCCGAAAGCGACCGCCGAGGAGGAGGACATGCTCGACTTCGCCTACGGGGCGTCGCGCACCTCGCGACTGGCGTGCCAGATCTGGCTGACCGACGACCTCGCCACGCTCGAGGTCAAAATGCCTGCCGCGAGCCACGACATGACCGGGCGCTAGGCACCAGGAGTCCCGGCCGGGCGCAGCCGGTGCTTGCGTCGCGCCGCCGCCTCGCCCATATCGGTCGCGGGAGTCGGGCGGGCAGAGTTATCGCCAACCCGGTCAGGTCCGGAAGGAAGCAGCCGTAACGAATCCGCTCTGGGTCGTTCCCGGCTCCCACCCAACGCCGTTGCAACCGACTGCCGAAGGCTTCACCACTGCGCCATGAGTGAGCTGTTCGCCGCCGCCGCCGAAGCCCCCGCCGCTCCCCCGGCGGTCGAATATCGCGTCCTTGCCCGCAAGTACCGCCCCGGCGACTTCGCCTCGCTGCTTGGGCAGGAGGCGATGGTGCGGACGCTCGGCAACGCGATCGCGCGCGGGCAGCTGGCGCAGGCGTGGCTGCTGACCGGCGTGCGCGGGGTGGGCAAGACCTCGACCGCGCGGATCATCGCCAAGGCATTGAACTGCATCGGCCCCGACGGCACCGGCGGCCCGACGATCGCGCCCTGCGGGGTCTGCGAGCCGTGCGTCGCGATCGCCGCCGGGCGCCATATCGACGTCATCGAGATGGACGCGGCGTCGAACACCGGGGTCGACGACGTCCGCGAGATCATCGAGGCGGTGCGCTATGCCAGCGTCTCGGCGCGCTACAAGATCTACATCGTCGACGAAGTCCATATGCTGTCGAAGAACGCGTTCAACGCGCTGTTGAAGACGCTCGAGGAGCCGCCGCCGCACGTCAAGTTCATCTTCGCGACGACCGAGGTCGGCAAGCTGCCGGTCACCGTCCTGTCGCGCTGCCAGCGCTTCGACCTGCGCCGCATCCCGAGCGAGATGCTCGCCGACCATTTCGCGCGGATCGTCGCGCTCGAGGACGCGACCGCCGAGCCCGAGGCGCTCGCGCTGATCGCGCGCGCGGCGGAGGGATCGGTCCGCGACGGGCTGTCGATCCTCGACCAGGCGATCGCGCACGGCGCGGGGGCGATCACCGCCGTTGCCGTCCGCGACATGCTCGGCCTGTCGGACCGCGGCGCGGTCCGCTCGCTGATGGCGCTGCTGCTGGCGGGCGAGGCAGCGTCGGCGCTGTCGGCGTTCAAGGACAGCTACGACCTCGGCACCGATCCGGCGCAGGTCGTGCAGGAACTGCTCGAACTCGTCCACACGATCACGCGGTTCAAGGTCGCCGACGCCGACGACGCGGCGATGAGCGCCGAGGAGCGCGCGGTCGTCCGCGACTGGGCGACGCGGCTGTCGTTCCCCAATCTCCACCGGCTGTGGCAGTTATTGCTCAAGGGGCTGGCCGAGGTTCACGCCGCGCCGGTGCCGGTGCAGGCGGCGGAGATGGCGCTGCTACGGATCATCCACGCGAGCGCGCTGCCCGATCCGGGGGAGCTGGTCCGCAAGCTGACCGAGCGCGGGGAGGATGGGCCTGCCGCGCCCGCCCTTCCACACGCCGCGCCCGCTGCTCAGGGTATTTCCGCACTTTCAGCCGTCATCCCGGCGCAGGCCGGGACCCATCTCGCCACCGGCACGGCTCGCGGAGATATGGGTCCCGGCCTGCGCCGGGACGACGAAAGGGGGGAGGGATCGTCCGCTCGAGCGCCAATTGCGCCGCCAGCGGCAAGTGCCTCGCCTGCGCCATTCCCCACGCTCCCCACCGACTATCCCGGTCTCGTCGCGTTGATGGAGGAATCTCGCGAACCGCGCCTCGCGCACGTCCTCCACGACGTCGTCCGGCTGGTCGATTACGCTCCGCCGACCCTGACGATCGTCGCGCCGTCCGACCTCGGCCCCGGCTTCGCGCAGCAGCTGATGCTCGCGCTCGGCAAGGCGACGGGAGGCACGCGCTGGACGGTGACACTGGCGCGCGACGGCGGCGCGCGGACGCTCCACGAACAGGCCGAGGCGCGGATCCAGGCGACGCGCGACGCGGCGATGGCCGACCCGCTCGTGCGGCAGATCCTCGCGGCATTCCCCGACGCGACTTTGCTTGGTATCGATGCCGCCGACCCCGACGATTTACCGCACAGGAATTCAGCCGATGCCTAACATGGACGACATCATGAAGATGGCGCAGGGCCTCCAGGCCGACATGGCCAAGGCGCAGGCGAGCCTCGACGGGATCGAGGTCGAGGGCGCGGCGGGCGGCGGTCTGGTCAAGGTCCGCGCGACCGCGAAAGGCCGCATCATCGGCGTCGACATCGACCCGTCGCTGCTCAACACCGCCGACAAGGACATGCTCGAAGACCTGATTGTCGCTGCGTTCAACGACGCCAAGGGCAAGGCCGACGCCGTCGGACACGCCGAGATGCAGAAGATGACCGCCGGCCTGCCGCTGCCGCCGGGGTTCAAGCTGCCGGGGATGTAACCCAGCGCGGCTTCAGTCCGCCAGGCACCCGTCGATCGCATCGCGCCGCACCACCCCGATCCGCCGCTCGATCGCGCGGGCGTGGCGCTTGACCGCGCCGTGGAGGGCGGCGGCGTCGCGCTTGATCGGCTGCGGCAGGATCGCGGCGATGCGCGAGGCTTGCGCCGGGCTCAGCCGGGCGGCGCTGACCCCGAAATAATGCTGTGCCGCGGCCTCGACGCCGTAGATGCCGGGGCCGAGTTCGGCGATGTTGAGATAGACCTCCATGATCCGCGGCTTGCCCCACATCGCCTCGATCAGGACGGTGAAATATGCCTCGAGCCCCTTGCGGAGGTACGAGCGACCCGGCCAGAGGAAGGCGTTCTTCGCGGTCTGCTGCGAGATCGTCGAGCCGCCGATGACCTTGCGCGACGTCGCGTTCTTCTCGGCGGCGTGCTCGATCGCGCCGAAATCGAAGCCGTGGTGCGAGCAGAATGTCGAATCCTCGGCGCCGATCACCGCGCGCGGCATCGCCGGCGCGATCTGGTCGAGCCGCGCCCACGTCCGCTCGACATGCTGCCCGGCGAGCGCGTCGCGGATCATCGGCACGGTTATCGGCGGGTCGATCCAGCGATAGGCGAGCGCCCACGCGACCGCGAACAGCACGGCGACTATCGCCACGGTGACGAGCTTGCCGAGGAGCCAGCCGACCGTTCGCACCACCCGGCTCCCCTAACTACGCGGGGCTATTGGGCGACAGCCTCGGGCGACGTCAAGGCGGGTTGCGCCAAGACGGCGAGCGCGGCGGTCGCCGCAGCGACCCCGGTGGCATGCGCGCCGTGCGCGGTACCGACATCGTCGAGCGCGCCTGCCTCGCCGGCGAAGAACAATCGGCCCGCGACCGGCTCGACGATTGCCCGGCGGGCATCACGGCGGCCGGGGCGGGCATGACTCCACGCGCCGCCGATAAACGGCTCGGCGCGCCAGCCGCTGACCGCCAAGGGCCGGAACCGCGCTCGCCAGTCGGATCCGAGCAATCCGCACAACTCGGTGATCATCGCGTCGATCGCCGCCGCCGGGCCAGCGGCGGCGAGGTCGGCGGCGTAGGGACCGCCGAAATAGCTTTCGATCACGGGCCAGCCGAACGGGCGAAGCCGGTGGCTGGCCGAGCATAATGCGCGCGGATGCCCGCGAAGGTGGCCGTCGACAGGGAAGTCGGTCGGCCCGTCGATGTGGAGGAAGACCTTGCCGACGTCGCCGAGCGGCAGGTCGCCGGCGGCGGCGAGGTGGCCGGGCAGTTCGGGGGTGAAAGCGATCCGGGTGAGGACGGCGGTTGAGACGGTGACGATCGCCGTCGCTGCCTCGACGACCCCGGCGGACGTCGTCACGCGGACCGCATCGCTGCCGACCGCGATCGCTGTCACTGCCGTGTTCCGCCGGATATCGAGCCCGACGGCCAATGTCGCGACGGCGGTTCCAAGCCCCTCGCGGACGCGCCAATTATTGTCCGAGGCGGCGGCATCGAAGGCGGCATGGTCGTGGAGCGAAACCGCCCTCGCCGCGACGCCGTCGAGGTAGCCGACGACGGCGTCGACTGCACCCGCCCAGTCGCCAGCAGCGGGAAGGGCATCGGCGAGCGGCACGTCGGGCAAGGTGGCCCGCCGCTCGACCTCCTCGTCGAACGCAGCAAACGCCGCGCCGAACGCCGCCTGGTCGGCAGGCGGAAAGCCGAGATCGCGCCATTGCGTGTCCCAGCGCGCGGGCGAGCGGTCGACGGTCAGCCCTGCCGCCTCGGCGACCGCAGTCCATGGATTGCGCTCGCCGGAATGCAGCCAGCCGCAGCCGAGATCGAGCGCGTAGCCCTCACGGATGACGGTATGCGCGCGCCCGCCGACCCGATCGCCGGCTTCAAGGACGACGACGCTCGCGCCGCCGTCGGCCAGCCGCCGGGCGGCGGCGAGGCCGGCGGCGCCTGCGCCGACGATGACCGCGTCGAAGGCGATGTTACGCCGGCTCGGGCAGCAGCCGCCGCTCGCCCGCCAGCGTCCGCATCGCGCGCTGGAGCTTGTCGAAGGCACGGACCTCGATCTGGCGGACGCGCTCGCGGCTGATGCCGTATTGCTGCGACAGTTCCTCGAGCGTCTCGGGATCGTCGATCAGGCGGCGCTGCGTCAGGATGTGCTTCTCGCGGTCGTTCAAGTCGCTCATCGCATCGACCAGCAGTTCGTGACGCTGGGTCTTCTCCTGCTCGTTGGCGACGATCTCATCCTGGATCGGACCGGTGTCGGTCAGCCAGTCCTGCCACTCGCCCTCGCCCTCCTCGCGCAGCGGCGCGTTGAGGCTGGTGTCGCCGCCCATCGCCATGCGGCGGTTCATCGAGATGACTTCGGTCTCGGTGACGCCCAGCGTCGTCGCGATCTTGGTGACGTCGGCCGGCTTCATGTCGCCGTCCTCCATCGCGTTGATCTTGCCCTTCATCCGGCGGAGGTTGAAGAACAGCTTCTTCTGGTTGGCGGTGGTGCCGATCTTGACGAGGCTCCACGAGCGCAGGATGAATTCCTGGATCGAGGCGCGAATCCACCACATCGCGTAGGTCGCGAGGCGGAAGCCGCGTTCGGCGTCGAACTTCTTGACGCCCTGCATCAGCCCGATGTTGCCTTCGGAAATCAGCTCGGCGACCGGCAGGCCATAGCCGCGGTAGCCCATTGCGATCTTGGCAACGAGACGCAGGTGGCTCGTCACCAGCTTGGCGGCAGCCTCGGGGTCCTGATGCTCGGCCCAGCGCTTGGCAAGCATATACTCCTGCTCGGGGGCGAGCAGCGGAAACTTACGGATTTCGGACAGATAGCGATTGAGTCCGGCCTCGCCCCCCATCGTCGGGATCGAGGTCTTGGCGGGAAGATTCTTCGTCGTGGCCATAAGGCTCCCTTGCCGGTCGTTCACAATGAAAGACGACCGATTAAGTCCACTATATCGCGCGGCAGGTCGGAATGGAACGAAAGTTTTTCTTGGGTGACAGGATGAACGAACCCTAGCGTCGCCGCGTGCAGCGCCTGGCGGGCGAAACCAAGCTCCGACAGAACGGCCCGATGCGGCTTCAGGGTCCGTCCGTAAGCCGGGTCGCCGATGAGCGGATGACCGATCGATGCCATGTGAACCCTGATCTGATGCGTCCTGCCGGTTTCTAGCCGGCACTCGATCTTCGCTGCGTCGGCCAGCGGCGTTACAGTGCGATAGTGTGTCACGGCATGCTTGCCGCGACCTTCAGCGACGATCGCCATCTTCTGCCGATTGGCCGACGACCGCGCGAGCGAGCCGGTGATGGTACCGTCGGCGGGAAGCGGCTGGCCGCCGACAACGGCGGTGTAGCGGCGCTCGACGGTATGCGCGGCGAACTGACGCGACAGCGCCTCATGCGCCGGGTCGGTCTTGGCGACGACGAGCAGTCCCGACGTGTCCTTGTCGATGCGGTGGACGATGCCGGGGCGCGCGACCCCACCGATCCCCGACAGCCGCCCGGCGCAGTGGTGGAGGAGCGCGTTGACCATCGTCCCGTCGAGATTGCCCGCCGCCGGGTGGACGACGAGCCCGGCGGGCTTGTCGACGACAAGCAAGTGATCGTCCTCGAAGACGATCGTCAGCGGGATGTCCTGCGCCACCGCGTCGGGCGTGGTCGCGGGCGGGACGACGACGGTCAGCGCGTCGCCGGGAGCAACCTTGCGCGCCGGGTCGCGCTGGTGGGCGCCGTTCGCGCCGGTCACCTGCCCCGCGCCGATCAACGCCTTCAACCGCTCGCGCGACATCGTCGGGATCAGCACGGCAAGCGCGCGGTCGATCCGCCACCCCGCCATTTCGGGCGTGACGGTAACCGCCACTGCTGTCGACATTTCTTCCCCCATCGCTTAGCCGATGTCGGGATGAAGATGGCGATTGCAAGCACCGCGCTGGTTTCGATTCTCGACCATGCTCGCCGCGCCACACCTGCCGAAGCGTGCGGCATCGTCTTCGGCGACGCCGCGATCGACGCCGCCGAGGCCGCGACTAACGTCGCCGCGCATCCTGAACGCGCCTTCGAGATCGACCCGGCGGCGTTGCTCCGCGCGCATCGCAGTGCCCGAGCGGCGGGGCGCAAAGTGCTCGGCTGGTATCATTCGCACCCCAACGGCTCGACCGAGCCTTCGGCTACCGACGCCGCGCGCGCAGTGGAGGACGGCAGGCTATGGCTGATCGCTGCAGGGGGCATCGTCGCCGCGTGGCGCGTCGTCGCCGATGGGCCGGTGCACGGGCGCTTCGCCGCGGTCGCGCTGGTCGCCACCTGAATGGCGACGGGCGAGGTCAAGTGGTTCGACCCGCGCAAGGGGTTCGGCTTCATCCGCCCCGACGCCGGGCCGCGCGACGTTTTCGTCCATCTGTCGGCGGTCGCCCGGTCGCCGTTCGGGATGCTCGAGGCCGGGCAGCGAATCGAGTTCGAACTGACCCAGACGACCGACGGGCGGCTGATTGCGCTCGGGCTGCGCGCGATCGAAACCCAGTGAGCTAACGCGATGAGTGAGTTGCGATGAGTATCCTGTCGACACTGTATTTCCCGATGGGCGCGCTGATCGGCATCGCGTCCGCCGCGCCGGTCGGCCCGGTCAATTTGCTCGTCATCCAGCGGACGTTGACCGCGCACACCGCGGGCGCACTGCTGCTCGGTGCGGGCGGGGCGGTCGGCGATTCGCTGTTCGCAGCAGCGGCGGCGTTCGGCGTCAGCGCGGTGACCCAACTGCTCGCCGAACACGCGCTTGCGATCCGGCTCGGCGGCGGGCTGATCATGCTCGTCTTCGCGGTCTTCATCTGGCGGTCGGCGCCGAAGCTGCGCGGCGACGAGGACCAGGTTTCGGCGGTGCGGATGGCGCTGGCGACGTTGACCCTGACGCTGACCAACCCGGCGACGATCCTGTTCTTCATCGGCGCATTCGGCGCGGTCGGCTTCACCGATATCGGCCACGATTCGCCCGAGCATCTGATCAACGCGGCGATGGTCGTCGCGGGGACCTTCACCGGATCGATGCTGTGGTGGCTCGCGGTGACGAGCGTCGCGCGGCGGTTGCGCGGGCGGATCAACGACGGCCACCTCAAGAAGCTCAACAAGGGCACCGCGATCGCGCTCGGGGCGTTTGCCGTCGCGGCAGTCGTAACCGGAGTAATTCAGCGATGACGACACTTGCCGCCCTCGTGGCGATGCGCCTGACGCACGATCTTGCCGGACCGATCGGCGCGATCTCGACCGGGATCGATTTGCTCGACGACGGCGACCCCGAACTGCGCGCGCTGATCGCCGATGGGGCCGCGTCGGCGGTTGCATCGCTCCGCCTCCACCGCTTCGTCCTTGCGCCGCCGGAGGATGCGACGCCGGCACAGGGGTTGCTCGCGGCGTGGCTCAAGACCCGCGACGCGACGACGCTCGACTGGGCCGCCGATCCGCGCGACGCCGCGCACGCCGCGCAGCTCCTCGGTCTCGCGATGTGCGCTGCCGAAGCTGCACCCGCCGGCGGGCGGATCGCGGTCGACGACGGCGGCGTCACGCTGAGCGGGGCGAAGGTCCGGCTCGACGACGCGG
The DNA here is from genome assembly GCF_018982885.2 of Polymorphobacter megasporae. Taxonomy (NCBI): domain Bacteria; kingdom Pseudomonadati; phylum Pseudomonadota; class Alphaproteobacteria; order Sphingomonadales; family Sphingosinicellaceae; genus Glacieibacterium; species Glacieibacterium megasporae. Next base: position 2,019,613 of record NZ_CP081848.1, read on the forward strand.
TCGCGGCTGCGTTCGCGGGAGATGCGGTGACCGCCTCGCGCGGCGCGCTCGCCGGGGTGATCTTCGCCGTCGCGGGGCCGGTCGAACTCGTTCAGACTGCCGACGGCCTTCGCTTCAGCCTACCACGGTAGCGCGTTGCCACGGTAATCGAGGAAGACCCCGGACTTGTCGGGGGTCAGTCCGGCGATGACCTGCCGCAGCCCGGTAACCGACGCGTCGACCGCGACCTCGGCCCCGGCACCGCCCATGTCGGTCTTGACCCAGCCGGGGTGGAGCGCCGCGACCGCGATCGCGCGGGGCTTGAGCTCGATCGCCATCGTCTTGAGCCCGGCATTGAGCGCCGCCTTCGACATCCGGTAAGTGTACAGCCCGCCGCCGGTGTTCGCGCCGATCGAGCCGAGCGTCGACGACAGCGCCGCGATCGTCCCGCCGTCGCGGACAGTAGGTGCCAGCGCGCGCGCCGCGATCAGCGGGCCGAGCGCGTTGACCGCCATCACCTCGGCCCATTTCGTCGCGTCGATCGCGGCGAGCGTGCCGTCGCGGGCACCGATCCCGGCATTGAGGATGACCAAGTCGTGCGGCCCGGGCGCGGCGGCGGCGAGCGCGGTCAGCGACGCCTCGTCGGTGGTGTCGGCGTGGAATGCGCTCGCCCCGGCGGCGGCGAGTTCGGCGACCTGCTCGGGCGACCGCGCGGTGGCGACGACCGTCCAGCCGTCGCTGAGATACTGGCGGACGAACTCGCGGCCGATGCCGCGGCTGGCTCCGACGATGACGACGCTCGGCATTGACTCGAACTCCTGCTGCAATGCGGCAATATCCCGCTCACGCTGGCGCGATTAATCGCCTATCAGGAGGTGACGTCAACTCGATGGACGGCGACTCGGTGAAGCAGGGAGCGGCATGACGATCTGGCGTAAGCTCCTTGGGACGAGCGTCGGGCTGTTGCTCGGCGGCCCGCTCGGGTTGCTGGCCGGGGGCGCTGCGGGCACCACCGCGAACCTCGCCAACCTGCGCGCGCCGACCGCCGAGCGGCGGCAGGTCGCCTTCACCATCGCCGCGATCGCGCTCGCGGCGAAGATGGCGCGCGCCGACGGCGAGGCGACGGCGACCGAATTCGCCACCTTCGAACGGCTGTTCCGCGTTCCTGACGGCGAGCGCGCCAACGCGACGCGCTTCTACCGCATGGCACAGGGATCGACGGCAGGGTTCGAGGCGTACGCGTCACAGGCCGCGAAGCTGCTCGGGCCGGGGACGCCGGTGCTCGAGGACCTGCTCGAGGCGCTGCTGCTGATCGCGGTGACCGACGGCGTCCACCCCGACGAGCTCGAATATCTGCGCGTCGTCGCCGACCGGCTCGGTTTCGACCCCGCCGCTTATGCCCGCATCCGCGCGCGCCACATCGCCCCGGCGAAAGACGACCCGTTCGTCGTCCTCGGCATCGCTCCCGGAGCCTCGCTGGGCGAAATCCGCGCGGCGTATCGCGGGCTGGTCAAGACGTACCACCCCGACCGGCACATGGCGGCGGGCACCCCGCCCGAGTTCCTTCGCGTCGCCGAGGCGCGGATGGCGGCGATCAACGCGGCGTATGCCGAAGTCGCGCGGCGCGGTGCGGCTCCGGACGAGGCAGTCGGCGCGGCGTGATCGAGCGGGCGAGTCCCAATTTCGACGCGCGGACGCTGCCGATCTCGATGATCGTGCTGCATTACACCGGCATGCAGAGCGCCGCTGCAGCGCTCGACCGGCTCGCCGACCCGGTCGCCAAGGTGTCGGCGCATTATGTCGTCGCCGAGGACGGGGTCGTCGTCCGCATGGTCGACGAGGCGAACCGCGCGTGGCACGCAGGCAAAAGCTGGTGGCGCGGCATCGTCGACGTCAACAGCGCGAGCGTCGGCATCGAGATCGTCAATCCCGGGCATGAATTTGGCTATCGCCCGTTCCCCGCGCCGCAGATGGACGCGGTCGAGGCGCTCGTCCGCGACATCGCCGGGCGCTGGCAAGTCGCCCCCGCGATGACCGTCGGCCACAGCGACATCGCCCCCGCGCGCAAGGACGACCCGGGCGAGCTGTTCGACTGGCCGCGCCTCGCCCGCGCCGGGCTCGCCGATCGCATCCCGGCGGCGCGGACCGACCCCAACTGGACCGACGCCGGGTTCATGACGGCATTAGGGCGATACGGTTACGACGTCACCGAGGCGCAGCCGGCGGTTGTCGCCTTCCAGCGCCACTTCCGGCCCGGCGACATCGGCGGCGCCATCGACGCCGAGTGCCGCGCGATCCTGTTCGGGCTGCTCCGCCCCGACCTTTAACGCGGGGGGATGAGCGGCGGTGCGTCGCCGGTGTAAGCCCGGTGCTCCTTGTCGCCGCCGAGACCGCCGGGGAGGACCGCCGCCTTGGTCTTCTTGTCCTTGCCGCCTGCGGGCTTGGTGCTCGTGTCGGTATTCTCGCCCGCCGAGTTCGGCGGCGCGGTTCCGCCCGGGCGGCCGCTGTCCCCGAGCGTGACGCCCTTGTCGGCTTCCTTCTGGTACGCGCCGAGGCCCTTGCGGACGGTGGTGCAGCCCGCGAGTGCTACGACCAGCACGATGATGACGGCGCGACGCATTAGACCTCCGCAAACGATGGCGTCCCTCTGAACCGGGGGGCGTGGCTTGGCAAGCCGGGGGTTGACCGCTAAGCCCCCGAACAGGCCAGAGGATTGGACGGTCGCCGCTCCCGCAGGGGAGGGGAGGAAAGTCCGGGCTCCACGGAACGACGGTGCCGGGTAACCCCCGGCGGGGGCGACCCCAGGGACAGTGCCACAGAGAGGAGACCGCCGGGCTTCGGTCCGGCAAGGCTGAAAGGGTGCGGTAAGAGCGCACCGCGCGAGCGGCAACGTGAGCGGCAAGGTAAACCCCACCGGGAGCAAGACCGAATAGGGACGGCGCGCGAGTTCGCTCGCAGGGCAGGAACCGGCCCAGTCGTCCGGGTTGGTTGCTTGAGGCCGTCAGTAATGGCGGTCCTAGAGGAATGACCGTCCACGGGTGGCGACACCCCGGACAGAACCCGGCTTACAGATCCTCTGGCCACGCGCAGGGCGGCGAAAGAGCGCGCCGCGCCTCGACTCGCCCCAGCGCGGCCGGCGGGGCGGCGGGCTTATCCGCCGAACCCGTCTGATGGCGCGGCTTTCCCGCGACGCCCTCAGCGCCGCCGCGTCACAAATCCCTCAACGAAACTTCTTCCCCCCGCCGCATCTCTCCGCCATGCGGGTCCAAACTCGATGGGGACCGCCATGCGCTCGAAATACCTGCTTGCCCTGCCGCTGGCGTTCGCCGCTGTCCCCGCTGCCGCCGCCGGATGCGACGGCCTTGCCGCCTTCCACCCCGACAAGACCGAGCTCCACGCCACCACCATCGCCGCCGACACGCCGTTGCCGTTCGCGCAGGGCGCCAAGCTCCCGTTCGCCTTGTGCCGGGTCGAAGGCGCGGCGCACCCGACGAGCGATTCGGACATCCGCTTCGAGGTGCTGATCCCCGAGGGCGCGGGCTGGAATGGGCGCTTCCTCCAGGTCGGCAACGGCGGTTTCGCCGGGCAGATTCCGTATGGGACGATGCTCCTCGGGCTCGCCAAGGGCTATGCCGTCGCCGCGACCGACGACGGCCACCAGACGACGGTCAACCCCGACGCGAGCTGGGCGCTCGGCCACCCTGAGAAGGTCGTCGATTTCGGCAGCCGCGCGGTCAAGACGACGACCGATGCGGCCAAGGCGATCCTCGCGGCGTACGGTGCGGTGCCGAAAAAGGCGTATTTCTTCGGCTGCTCCGACGGCGGGCGCGAGGCGCTGATGATCGCGCAGCGCAATCCGGCCGACTTCGACGGCATCGTCGCGGGCGCCCCGGCGTGGTGGTGGACGCGGCTCCAGGGCAGCGCCGGGACGCTTCTCCGCGACAGCACGCTGCCGGGACGCGCGCTGCCGACCGGCAAGCTGATCGCGCTCCAGGAGGCTGCGTTGAAAGCATGCGGCGGCGGCAAGACCTATATTGCCGACCAGCGCAGCTGCCGCTTCGACCCGGCGACGATCGCGTGCAAGGGAGCCGACACCGATTCGTGCTTGACCGCGGGCGAGCTCAAGACGGTCAAGCTGATCTACGGCGGGACGCGCGATCCCGACGGCGGCAAGCTGCTGCCTGGCCTCAAGCCGGGGGCCGAGGCGCTCGACCATAGCTGGAAAGACTGGGGCATTTCAACGACCCCCGGACGGGTCGACCCGACCCACGACTATCCGTTGAACCACTTCGCTTTTCTGGTCAAAAAGGACCCGAACTTCAAACTGGCGAACCTGACCGATGCCGACATCGTTCAGGGCGACCGCGAGCTTGGCCCGATCCTCGACGCCGCCTCGCCCGACCTCGGCGCGTTCAAGGCGCGCGGCGGCAAGCTGATCCAGTACCACGGCTGGAACGACCCCGCGATCGCGCCGGGCTACAGCCTCGAATATTACAAGCAGGTGCAGGCGAAGATGGGGCCGAGCACCGATTTCTACCGGCTGTTCATGGTCCCCGGCATGCTCCACTGCGCGGGCGGCGATGCGCCGACGCGGGTCGACTGGTTCGCGACGCTCGAACAATGGGCCGAGGAGGGGAAGGTCCCCGACGCGGTCGTCGCGCGCGACAAGAACGGGGCGACGCAGACGGTGACGGCGGAGCGCTGACGCTACGCCGGATCAACTACCAGCGTCGTGCCATCGACGCGGATGATCCGCGCCAGCGTCCCCGCCGCCATGTCGGGTCCAGCCGCCGGCCACGGCGAGTCGCCGACCTGAACGCGTCCGACCCCGCCGGTGATCGGGTCGACGACGGTGACGGTGGTGCCGATCATCGCCTCGGCGCGGCGGTTGAGCTTGCCGGGGGCACGGCGGACGATGCGATGTCCGAAGACCTGCCGCCCGAGCAGGACCGCGATGATGCCGAGCAGGACGAAGTGGACGATCTGCCACTGCCACCCGGTGTCGATCGCGAAGGCCAACCCGGCGGTGACCGCGGCTGCGCCAGCAAGCCAGATGAAATAGGCGCCCGGCGCATGGAGTTCGAGCGCGGCGAGGACGAGCGCGGCGGTCGCCCAATACCAGGGAAGGGTGGTCGGGTTCATCTCCTACCCCTCCCCTTCAGGGGAGGGGCGAGAGACGCGCCGCTTGGCGTGGCCCGGGGGTGGGGACTCCTTCGGGCAATCCGGCTCGCGGCAACTGCCCCACCCCCGGCCCCTCCCCTGAAGGGGAGGGGAGCCAGTAAGGAGGAGGAAGCGAGCGTCGCCGTCACTCGAACGGGCCGATCCGGCGCTGCTGGCCGACCTGCGGCGTGCCCGACCCCTTCGGAGCCGGTGCCGCTGGCGCGTCGCCCTGCGGCCGGACCGCCTTGACCAATTCGCCGATGCCGCCGAGCGACCCGACCAGCGCCGACGCCTCGATCGGCATGAAGATCGTCTTTGCGTTCGGCGACGTCGCGAACGCGGTCATCGCCTCGACGTACTTCTGCGCGACGAAATAGTTGAGCGCCTGCGGGTTGCCCGTCGCGATCGCCGCCGAGACGAGTTCGGTCGCGGTCGCCTCGGCCTGTGCCGCGCGCTCGCGCGCCTCGGCGTCGCGGAACGCCGCCTCGCGCCGCCCTTCGGCCTCGAGGATCTGGCCCTGCTTGGCGCCCTCGGCGCGGAGGATCGCGCTCGCCCGCGAGCCTTCGGCCTCGAGGATGTTCGCGCGCTTCTCGCGCTCGGCCTTCATCTGCCGGCCCATCGCGTTGACGATGTCGGCGGGCGGGCGGATGTCCTTCAGCTCGACGCGGGTGATCTTGATGCCCCACGGATGCGTCGCCTGGTCGACGACGATGAGCAGCTTCGCGTTGATCGCGTCGCGCTTCGACAGCGTCTCGTCGAGGTCCATGCCGCCCATGACGGTGCGCAGGTTGGTCGTCGTCAGGTTGACGATCGCCGAATACAGATCGCTGACCTCATACGCCGCCTTCGCCGCGTCGAGCACCTGGTAGAACACGACCCCGTCGACCGCGACGATCGCGTTGTCCTTGGTGATAATCTCCTGCCCCGGGATGTCGAGGACCTGCTCCATCATGTTGATCTTGCGCCCGATCCGGTCGACGAATGGGGTGATCAGGCTGAAGCCGGGGCGCAATGTCGTGGTGAAGCGGCCGAATCGCTCGAGCGTGTATTCGAAGCCCTGCTTGACGACGACGACCGCCTGCGCGAGCGCCGCGACCGCCACGACCAGCAGCACCAGCACGAAAATCCCCGCCGTCATCGGTGCACTCCTGCAACGCGAGACGCTTTGCCTCGCCCCCCGATAGATGACATCGAAGGGGTTATTTTGCGAGGTGGACGATGGACGAAATCACGCTGCTCCGGTCGGTTCTGTTCCTTCCCGCCGCCAACCCGCGCGCGATCGTCAAAGCCCGGACTCTCGACTGCGACGCGGTCGTCCTCGACCTCGAGGATGCGGTCGCGCCCGCTGCGAAGCCGGCGGCGCGCGACGCGGCGGTAGCGGCGGTTCGCGAAGGCGGCTGGGGACATCGCGCGTTGCTGATCCGCGTCAACGCGCTCGGTACAACATGGTCGGCGGACGACTTCGCTGCGATCGCCGGACTTCAGGGACTGGCCGGGATCGTGGTGCCCAAGGTCGCGGATGCCGCCGACGCCGCCATCGCGGTCGAGCGCGGCGGCGGGTTGCCGATCTGGGCGATGGTCGAGACCCCGGCTGGGATTCAGGCGGCCGACGACATCGCCGCGACGCCGGGGATTACTGCGCTCGTCGCCGGGACGACCGATCTCGCCGCCGACCTGCACGCGCGTCCGCGCCCCGACCGATCGCCGCTGCTGTACAGCCTCAGCCGGATCGTGGTCGCCGCGCGGGCAGCACGGATCGCCGCGTTCGACGGGGTGTTCATCGACCTTGGCGATGCAACGGGTCTCGCGGCGGAGGCGACGCAAGGCCGTGACTTTGGCTTTGACGGCAAGACGCTTATCCATCCCGGCCAAATCGACGTGGTCAATCGCGTTTTCTCGCCAAGCGCCGAGGAACTTGTGTACGCTCATGGACTTATTGCCGCACATGAGGCGGCGCGCGCCGGCGACCGTGGGGTCACGACCTACGCGGGCAAGCTGGTCGAGGGTCTCCATGTCGCCGCCGCGCAGAGGGTTTTGCGTGCAGCCGAGGCGATCGTAGCGCGCGGCTGACGCGCCGCGACGGCATTAACCCTGCCTGACGGCTTCCGGAACTAAGTCGTTTTGACGTCGTTATGTCGTTGTGCCAGCGTCGGCATCGGCCCATGCTCGGCCATTCAAATCGTTAATTTTTTGTTACCGGGAGTCCAATGGTCCTCGCAGTGTCAAATGCTGTGCGTCCGACGCTGATCGCATTATCGCATCTGCGCTGGGATTTTGTTTTCCAACGTCCCCAGCACCTTCTGACCCGCGCCGCGACCGATTATGACGTCATCGTTGTCGAAGAACCAATCTGGACCGACGCTGCCGCTCCCGGGGTAGAATTTCTCGACCGCGAGCATGGCATCCGCGTCGCTCAACCGACCCTGCCGCACGGCACGTCGGCCGCCGACTCGCTTGATCATCAGCGCCGCGTTCTCGACGGCCTTGTCGCAAATATCAAAGGGTCGCTGACGGTCTGGTATTATACGCCGATGGCGCTGCCGTTCAGCCGCCACATCGCGGCCGACGTTACCGTTTTCGACAAGATGGACGAGCTGTCGGCGTTCGCCAATCCGCCGCCGCTGCTGCTCGCGCTCGAAGCCGAACTGCTCGAGCGCGCCGACGTCGTCTTCACGGGCGGCGCAGCAATGCACAAGGCCTCGGTACACCGCCACGCTAATATCCATTGCTTCCCGTCGAGCATCGACACCGCGCATTTCGGTGCAGCGCGGGACGGTATGCCCGACCCGGCCGATCAGGCCGCGATCGCCCATCCGCGTATCGGCTTTTTTGGCGTGATCGACGAGCGGATGGACATCGCTCTCGTTGGCGAAGTCGCGGCGCTGCGTCCCGATTGGCAGATCGTCATGATCGGACCGACCGCGAAGATCGACCCAGCGCACCTGCCGCAAGCCGCGAATCTGCACTGGCTTGGCGGTAAGAGCTACGTCGATCTGCCGCCGTATCTAGCGAACTGGGATGTCGGCTTCATGCCTTTCGCGATCAACGACGCGACGAAATTCATCTCGCCGACCAAGACCCCCGAATTCCTCGCCGCCGGCTTGCCGGTGGTGTCGACCGCGATCGCCGATGTCATCGCGCCCTATGGCGATCTCGGCCTCGTCGAGATCGCGTCGACCGCCGCCGACACGGTCGCCGCGATCGAACGCGTTATGGCGCGCGACCGCGGCCCGTGGCTCGCCAAGGTCGACGCGCAACTCGCCAGTGGGTCGTGGGACCAAGTGTGGTCTGACATGCACGCGTTGATGCGCGCAGTTACCCCGTCCACCACCAACCTCAAGGAGACCGCCCGTGTTTGATTGGCTTATCGTCGGCGCGGGCTTCGCCGGGGCGACCCTTGCCGAACGCATCGCGACGCAGCGTAACGAGAAGGTTCTCGTCGTCGATCGCCGCCCGCACATCGGCGGTAATGCGTATGATCGCTATAACGACGACGGGCTGCTGATCCACGAATACGGCCCGCACATCTTCCACACCAATTCGGCGGCGATCTTCGATCATCTGTCGATGTTCACCGAGTGGCGGCCGTACGAGCATCGCGTTCTTGGCATGGTCGATAACCAGCTCGTGCCGATCCCGATCAACCTCGACACCGTCAACAAGCTGTACAACCTCAACCTGACGAGTGAGGAACTGCCCGCGTGGTTCGCTGCGCGCGCTGAAAAGGTCGACCCGATCCGCACGTCGGAGGATGTCGTCGTCTCGGTCGTCGGGCGCGAACTCTACGAAAAGTTCTTCCAGGGCTATACCCGCAAGCAGTGGGGCATGGACCCGTCCGAACTCGACAAGTCGGTCACCGCGCGCGTGCCCACCCGGACCAACCAGGACGACCGCTATTTCACCGACGAATTCCAGGCGATGCCGAAGCACGGCTATACCCGGATGTTCGAGAAGATGCTCGACCATCCGAATATCAGCGTGATGACGCAGACCGATTTCCGCGACATCCAGAACGAAGTGTCGTTCAAGCAGCTGATCTATAGCGGCCCGGTCGACGAATATTTCGACTTCCGCTTCGGCAAGCTGCCGTACCGCTCGTTGAAGTTCCAGCACGAGACGCACGACACCGAAGTCATGCTGCCGACGGGCACGGTCAATTATCCGCAGACCGAGGCGTACACCCGCGTCAGCGAATACAAGTACATGACCGGACAGGTTCACCCGAAGACCGCGATCACCTACGAATATCCGAGCGCCGAGGGTGATCCGTATTACCCGATCCCGCGCCCCGAGAACGCCGAGCTGTACAAGAAGTACGAGAAGCTCGCGATGGCGACGCCGAACGTGTGGTTCGTCGGGCGACTGGCGACGTATCGCTACTACAACATGGATCAGGTCACCGGGCAGGCGCTCGCGACCTTCCGCCGGATCCAGGAAGCGCTCCCGCTCGACGGGGTGAAGAGCAACGTCATCACCGAACCGCGGTTCGTCGCTGCGGAGTAAACTCGCTTCTGCTCCCCTCCCCTTAAGGGGAGGGGCCGGGGGTGGGGGAGTACGCCGCGCGTTCAGGCCGCCTTCCGAACGACTGCCCCACCCCCGACCCCTCCCCTGAAGGGGAGGGGAGGAGTTCAAATGCCCGACATCTTCCAATCCTTCTTCCTCGGCGGCTTCGAATCGTCGACGCAGCGCCGCCGCGAAGGGGTTCGGCTCGACCTCATCGCCTCGACCGAGCACGACATCCGCGCCGCCGAGGATTACGCGTTGATGGCGGCGCACGGCATCCGCACCGTCCGCGACGCCGTGCGCTGGCACCTGATCGAGCGGCGGCGCGGCGATTACGACTTCTCGTCGCTGCTGCCGCAAGTCCGCGCCGCGCGCGATGCCGGGACGCAGGTCATCTGGGACCTGTTCCACTATGGCATGCCCAATGGCGTCGACGTCTGGGCCCCACGCTTCGTCGACCGCTTCGCCGAATTCGCCAGGGCAGTCGCGCAGGTCATCAAGGACGAAACCGACACCGTCCCGTTCTACATCCCGATCAACGAGATCAGTTTCTTCTCATGGGGCGCAGGCGACGTCGCCTATCTCAACCCGTTCGCGCGCGGGCGCGGCGGTGAATTGAAGGCGATCCTCGTCCGCTCGACGATCGCCGCGATCGAGGCGATCCGCGACGTCGACAGCCGCGCGCGCTTCTCGGTTGCCGAGCCGCTGATCAACATCCTGCCGCAGTCGCCGTCGCCCGAGCATGTCCGCGCCGCGGCGGATTACATGGACGCGCAGTTCGAGGCGGTCGATTTCCTTGCCGGAAAGCGCGCCCCCGAACTCGGCGGCGGTCCGCAATACCTCGATGTCGTCGGGCTCAATTGCTACTTCAACAACCAGTGGATCGACCACGGCCCGACGGTCTACCTCGGCGATCCGTCGAACAAGCCGTTGCGCGACTTGATCGCGCTCGCCCACGCGCGGACCGAGCGCAAGGTGTTCATCGCCGAGACCGGCACCGAGGGGACCGGCCGCGCACCGTGGCTCCACCATGTCGCCGACGAGGTCGCCGCGGCGATGACCGCCGGCGTGCCGGTCGAGGGCATCTGCCTGTACCCGGTGCTCAGCCACCTCGGCTGGGACGACTTCCGCCGCTGTCCGAACGGCATGATCGAGGCGTTCGGCAACGGCGAGCCGCGCACGGTGTACAAGCCGCTGGCGGATGAACTCGCGCGCCAGCAGGGGCTGTTCGCGAGCGGGTATCTCCAGCGCGAATAGTGGCCCCCTCCCCTTTAGGGGAGGGGTCGGGGGTGGGGAATGCGCCGCGCACTCGGTCTTCAGATCGTAGGACTGCCCCACCCCCAGCCCCTCCCCTGAAGGGGAGGGGAGCCAGAAAGTGTCGAGCTAAATCGGCGCGCCGCCGTCTTTGTACATCAGCGTCACGCTGATCCGCCGGTTGCGCGGATCGTTCGCGTCCTTCGGGTTGTACGGATCGGTGTCGGCGACCCCTTCGATCCGGCGGAAGCGTCCGTCGGCGGTTCCCGCGCCGGTGAGCGCCCGCCGTGTCGCGTCAGCACGCGCGGTCGACAGCGTCCAGTTGTTGACCCCGCCGCGCGCATAAGCGACGCCGTCGGTGTGGCCGCGGACCGTCAGGCTGTTCGGCACCCCCGCGAGCGCAGTTGCCACCGTCCGCACCAGCGCCGCCGCCGCGCTCGTCAAAACGCTCGTTCCGCTGCCGAACATGCTGAAATCGGCGCGCTCGACGAGGTCGATGCGCAGGCCGTCGTGGGTGCGGACGAAGCGGATCTGCCCCTTCAACCCCTTGAGCGTCGGGTCGCCGGCGATGCGCGCGTTGACGATCCGCTCGACCATCTTGAAGCGTTCCTCGTCGGCGGCGCGGCTGTTGCCGGGGTTGGTCGCCTTGTCGTGGCTGTTGACCTTCGCCTCGAGCGGACCCCCACCGCCGCCGCCCTGGACCGGGGTCGGGCGCTGGCCGCGCACCGACGCGTGCGGCGCGACGCCGTCGTCGGTGCGGAGCGCGCGCCCGCCGCCAATCCCGTTCGACCCGCCCGAGTTCTGCATCTGGATAACAGTCGGGGTGAAGTAATCGGCGATGCCCCTGCGCTGGTCCTCGTTGGTCGCGCCGAGGATCCACATCAGCATGAAGAATGCCATCATCGCGGTGACGAAGTCGGCGTAGGCGATCTTCCACGCCCCGCCATGCGCCGCGGCATGGCCCTTGACCTTGCGGTAGCGGATGACGGGTTCGGTGAACTGGCCGTGCGGTTCGGGTTTCACGTCACTTCGCCCGCATCCCGTCGAACACTTCGGAGAAGCTCGGCTGGTTGACCGGCTGGATCGCGGTGCGCGCGGCCTCGATGACCATCGGCTGCGGCTGGCCCTTGAGGCTGGCGACGATCACCCGGCGGACGACGAGGTAGATTTCGGCGTCGGCGTCGAGCACCGACCGCAGCCGTGCCGCGCACGGCCCGACGATGCCGTAGCTGAGCAGCACGCCGAGGAAGGTGCCGACCAGCGCCGACCCGATCATCGCGCCGAGGATCGCCGGCGGTTTGTCGATCGACGACATCGTCTTGACCACGCCGAGCACCGCCGCGACGATGCCGAGCGCGGGCAGCGCCTCGGACAACGTCGTCAACGACACGACCGGCTTCGACGCCGCGCTGTGGTGCGTCTCGATCGCTGAATCGATGATGTCCTCAACCGCCATCGGGCTGATTCCGCCGGTCGACACCACAAGCAACCGCAGGCTGTCGGTCAGCAGATGGAGGAACACCGGGTCCTTGAGAAACTGCGGATAATCGGCGAAGATCGACGACGATTTCGGGTCCTCGATGTGCGGCTCGACCGCGATCGCGCCGTCGGTTTTTAGCATCTTCATCAACCGCGTCGTCAGGAAGATCGCCGCCGAGTAATCGGCACGCTTGTAGCGGGGGCCGCGAAAGATCGCACCGAAGCCCCCGCCGATTGCCTTCATGCCCGCGATGTCGGTCGCGATCAGCGTCGAACCGGCGGCAGCACCCCCGATGATGAGCATCTCGTGGGGAAGCGCCTCGAGCACCACCATGATATTGCCGCCGGTCAACGCAAATCCACCGAACACCATGACGAACAACACGACCAGCCCGATGACCGAGACCATGATTGGCCGCTCCCAAAGACGCATACACCGTGTCGTCGTCGGGTGGTTTTACGGCGCGGGAGTGCGGAGACTTATGGTTGAGATGCGTTAACCTGCGGTATCCCTCTGATTTTCGTCATCCCCGCGAAGGCGGGGACCCATCACCACGGACATTTGGGGTGATGGGTCCCCGCCTTCGCGGGGATGACGAAGGTTTTGCAGCGAACGCCCACCATCACTCAGTGGATATAATCCCACAGGCTCAGACCCGACACCTTGACGAAGCTCAGCTGCGCCGCCTGCAGCACCGTCGTCAGCCGCTGGAGGCGGGCGATTGCGGTGGTCATGTCGAGGCTCCCCGTCGTCGTCTTGTCGCTCGTCAACGCGACCGTCGCGGCATCGAGGCGCTTGCCCTCGGTGTCGAGCCGCGCGAGCCGCGTGCCGACCGTCGCGCGCGTATCGGCGTTGCGCGAGATCGCCGCGTCGAGCCCGGTTTGCGCCGCCGCCACCCCCGCCAGCCGCTTCGTCGCATCGGGCTCGACGAGCGCCGCGCCGAGCGCCGCAAGCATTGCGAAGGTATCGGTCGACGTCGCCGCGCCGGTCGCATCGGGGCCGCCCGGCAGTCCGGCGAACACGCGCGGCCCGTCGACCCCGGTCGAAATCGCGGCGTCGTCGAGGACGAGCACGGCCGCACTCCCCGCGCCCTGCCACGTCATCGCGCCGGTAGCATCGGGAGCGTAGGCCGCGCCGGTCCGTGCGCCGCCGAACAGGCTCGTACCATCGCTGTCGCGCGCGTTGGCATAGCCCGCAAGCTGCTCGCCGAGCTGCGCGACCTCGGCGGCGAGCGTCGCGCGGTCGGCGGCGTTGAGCGTCGCGGTATTGCCCTGAAGCGCGATCTCCTTGGCGCGCTGGAGGACGGTGCCGATCCCGTCGAGCGTGGCGTCGGTCGCGTTGAGGCGGCTCGTCGCGCGGTCGACCCCGGTGCTCTGGCTGACGTTGCTCGCAAGCCCGCGCTCGATCGTCAGCAGCCGTGCGGAGCCGCCCGGATCGACGTCGGGGGTCGTGATCCGCTGACCGGTCGCGATCGCCGCCTCCATCGCGTCGACCTGCGCCGACAGGTCGGTCAGCCGCGCGGTCGCGGCGTCGTGGGTGATGCGGGTGTTGACCTGCATTATTACTCATCCCTGTCATCCCCGCGTAAGCGGGGACCCAAGGTCACAACATTGCGACCTTGGGTCCCCGCTTGCGCGGGGATAACAGCTGAAGAGCGGACGGAAATCACGCTTGAACCGCCTGCAGCAGCGTGTCGAACAATGCGCGCGCGGTGGCGATGACTTGCGCGTTCGCCTTGTACGCCGCCTGGAGCCGGGTCAGTTCGGCGGCCTCGGTATCGATATCGACGCCGCCGACCGCGTCGCTCGCGCGCTGGGCGTCGTCGCGGACCGCGGTCGCGCTGGTGGCGAGCGCCTTGGTTTCGGACAGGGTGCTCGCGACCCCGGTGACAGTGGCGTCGAGGCTCGCCTCGATCGTGTTGCCGGTGCCACCCGCGAGGCGCTGGGCGACAAGCGCGCGGATGTTGCTGTTGTCGCCCGCGCCGTCGGTGTTGCGGGTAATGCGGAAGCTGTCGCCGACCGCGGGCTGGCCGCCGATCGTGAAAAGGAACCCGGCCCCGGCGATGCTCGAGCCGTCGATTACCGCGGTCCCGATCACCGTCGATGTCGCCGGATCGACGATGTCGGCGGTCGCGGCGCCGGTGACGACGATCCGGTAGGCGGGGAGGGCGGGGAGCCCCGCCGCCGCCGGGTTGACGCTGACCGCAAGCGCCCCGCTGCCGCTGTTCGCGCCATCGGCATCGGTCAGCCAGCGGCTAGCGGCGGCGACCTGCGACGGGTCGAGCGGGCGCAGGGCGATGCCCGCTGCGCCGCCGGTTGCAGCAAGGACGAAGCTGTCGCCCGCATTGGCCGTGCCCGCCGGGGTGACGGTGATGCCGTCGAGGTGGAGTGCGCCGGTGCCGGTCACCGTGCCGCTGCCGTCGCCACGTGCGAGCGTCCACGCGGTGCCGTCGAAACCGAGGACATACCCCGACGGCGCGATCGTCGCGGCATCGCCGACCGCGACGTCGATCGCCGCCGCGCCGCCGTTCGCCCTGCCGGGGACGACGTCGAGTGTCGTCGTCGCGAACAGCGCGGTGCCGTTAATCCCGGCGGCGTCGACCCCTGCCATGTTTTGGGCGTTCGCCACGGTGGCGAAGCGCGTCGCCAGCGCATCGACCGCGGTGATCGTCGCGGCGACTTTGCGCCCGGCCTCGACGAGCCCGGCTAGGCTGCCGCTTGCAGGCAGGCGGACGACGACGGGGTCGTGCGCCGGGTGGAGGACGACGTCGCCCGCCGCGCTGACCCCGATCGCGGTCGCGGTCGTGCCACTGACGAGGAGCGGGGCATTCGCGCCGTCGCCGAGGCGGACTTCGACAGTGCCGCGCCCGGTATCGGTGACGCCGATCCGGACGAAGGTGGCAAGGCTCGCGAGCGCCGCGTCGCGCTGGTCGAGCAGCGCCGCCCCCGCCTCGCCGGTCCGGCCGCTGCGGGTGACCGCGGCGTTTATCTGGGCGAGGCTGGTAGTGAGCTGGTTGACCTGCGCGACCTGCGTTGCGGTCGCAGCGCCGATGTCGGACGCGATTGCGCCGAGCGCGCTCGCGGTCGAGCGGAACGCCGCCGCGGTCTGGTCGGCGCGGTCGAGGAAGATCGTTCGTGCGGCGGTCGAGGCGGGGGTCGAGCTGAGGTCCTGCGCGGCGTCGAAGAAGCCGCCGATGCGCTTGGTCAGGCTCGCGGTGCCCGACCCGAGTGCCGACTGCAGCCGCGTCAGCCAGTCGGCGCGGGTCGTGATCCGGCTGAGGTCGCTGTCGGCATCGCGCGCCGCGCCGGTCTTGAGCGCGTCCGACGCGCGCCCGATATCGCCGACGGTGACGCCGTTGCCGCCGCCGACATCGCGCATCGCCGGTGCCCCCGCGCCTCCGGCGGCGGCGGTCTTCATCACGATGGTGCGGCGGACGTAGCCGGGCGTGTCGGCGTTGGCGACATTGTCGCCGACCACCGACAGCGCGGTCTGGTACGCCGCGATCCCCGACGCGCCGATGCTCAGCAGGTCGCTCATTGCGCGAGCAACCGGGCGACGCCGAGCGGGGCCTGCGTGGCTAGCGCCTCGGCGCGGAGCTGGTCGGCGAGGTCATTGAACGTCGCCCCGCCCTTGCCGGTGAGGTCGTCGCCGAGCGACGCCGCACGCGCCGACTTGAGCATCTGCGCGATGAAGAGGGATTCGAACTGGCGCGCGACCTTGGCGGTTGCGGGGTCGAGCTTGCGAGTGTTTCCCTCATTTTTATCGTCATCCCCGCGAAGGCGGGGACCCATCACCCCAAGGTTCGGTGGTGATGGGTCCCCGCCTTCGCGGGGATGACGACCGATAGTGGATCCGGCACCAATCATATCACCACCAGCTCCGCCCGCAGCGCGCCCGCCTGCTTCAGCGCCTCGAGGATCGCCACCAGATCCCCCGGCGCCACCCCGAGCGCATTGATCGCCTTGACCACCTCCGCCAGCGACGCCCCCGGAGCGAACAAAGCCACCCGCGCAACCGGCGCATCGGCGCTGACCGAACTGTGCGGCGTGACCACCGTCGTCCCGTTCGACAGCGGCGCCGGCTCGCTGACCTGCGCATCCTCGGTGACGCGGATCGTCAGATTGCCGTGGGCGATCGCGGTCGGCAGGACGCGGACGTTTGCGCCGATGACGACGGTGCCGGTGCGCGCGTTGATGACGACGCGCGCGGGCGGGGCGGCGGCGGCGATGTCGAGGTTCTCGATCCGGCTGGCGAGGTCGATCCGCTCGGCCATGCTCGCGCCGACCTCGATCGCGACCGTCACCGCGTCGACCGCGGTCGCCGTGCCCGGCCCGATCGCGGTGTCGATCGCCGCCGCGAGGGCCTTCGCCGTGCTGAAATCGGCGTCGTTCAAGTCGAGCAGCATCACCGCGCCGCCGCCGAACGGATTGGCGACCGCACGCTCGACCGTCGCCCCGCTCGGGATACGCCCCGACGACGGCGTGTTGACCACCAGCTTCGACCCGTCGCGCCCCTCGACGCCGAAGCCGCCGACCGCGAGGCTGCCCTGCGCCAGCGCATAGACCTCGCCGTCGGCCCCCTGCATCGGCGCCATCAGCAGCGTGCCCCCGCGCAACGACTTCGCCTTGCCGAGCGCCGAGACGGTGACGTCCAACCGCTGCCCCGGCTTGGCGAAGGCGGGAAGCTCGGCGGTGAGCATGACGGCGGCAGCGTTCTTGAGCCCCGGCGCGACCCCGGAGGGCAGCGCGACGCCGAGCCGCGCGGCGATGCTTTTCATGCTCTGGACGGTGTAGTCGAGGTTGTCGTCGCCGGTCCCGCTCAGCCCGACGACGAGGCCGTAGCCGGTGATGGCATTAGCGCGCAGTCCCTCGAAGCGGGCGATGTCCTTTACGCGGTCGGCGTGCGCGGGGTGGGCTGCGAACGATAGTCCGAGTGCGAGCAGCCCCCTCCACCATCGCGAGGGGGAGGAGCTAGAAAATCCTCCCCCGTCTTCGGAGGGGGACCATGCTCTTGCATGGTGGAGGGGGCAGGCTCCGATCACAACGGCGACACCTTCGCGAAGAACCGCGCCAGCCACCCCTGCCGCGTCGCGTCGGCGAGCTCGCCGCTCCCCGAATAGCGAATCCGCGCATCGGCGACCCGGGTCGAAGCCACCGCATTGTCGGGACCGATATCGTCGCCGCGGACCATGCCGGTCAGCTGCACCTGCTCCTCGCCGCGATTGAGCGTGACGCGCTTGTCGCCGGCGACGAGATAGACCCCGTTCGGCAGGATGCGCGCGATCGTCACGCTGATCTCGCCCGACAGGAGGTTGTCCTGCGTCGCGGTCCCCGAGCCCTTGAAGCTCGACGTGCTGCCACCCGACAGCAACCCCTTGGGAATGTATGAGAACGGTGCCGCGGTCGGCAGGGTCAGCGCCGCGCTGCCATCGCGCTTCGAATCCGCCGTCGCCGACTTGCGCGCGGTCATCCGCTCGGTCAGGCGGATCGTCAGCAGGTCGCCGACGCGGCGCGCGCGGTTGTCGCTGGCGAGCGCGATGAAGCGGTCGGCGCGGTACAGGCTCGCGGATGGTTCGGGCACGGCGAGGGCGGCGGCGGCGTAGGCCGGGGCGATCGGCGCGACGGTGCGGAACGCGGTGTCGGCGCAGCTGGCCAGCGTCAACAGCGCCGCCACCTCACATATTCTGCGTGACATATTTCGCCATTTCGTCCGCCGAATTGATCACCTTCGCGTTGACCTCGTACGCACGCTGGGTCTCGATCATGTCGACGAGCTCCTGCACCGTGCTGACGTTCGACGCCTCGAGCGAGCCCTGGCGGATCACCCCGCTGCCGTCGGCGCCCGCCGTTCCGACCTGCGCCGCGCCGCTTGCGGTCGTCGCGGTATACAGGTTGCCCCCGGCCGGCTGGAGCCCGGCGGGGTTGAGGAAGCGTGCGACCTGGATCTGGCCGACCTGCGTCGCCGTCGTCGCCCCCTGCAGCGTCGCCGACACCGTCCCGTCGGTGGCGATGACGATCTGCTGCGCGCCGTCGGGGATCGCGATCGGCGGGCTGAGCCGGTCGCCGTTGCCCATGACCAATTGGCCCTCGGCGTTCAACTTGAACGAGCCGTCACGGGTGTAGGCGGTGGTGCCATCGGCCTGCGTCACCGCGAAAAAACCGCTGCCCTCGATCGCCATGTCGAGCGCATTGTCGGTTTGGGTCAGCGCGCCCTGCGTGTGGATCTGCTCGGTCCCGGCGACGCGGACCCCGGTGCCGGTGCCGAGCCCGACCGCATAGTCCGAATTCGCTCCCGCTGGGTCGCCGGGGGATCGCCCCGACTGGTACATCAGCGTCTCGAAGCTCGCGCGATCCTTCTTGAACGCCGTCGTGTTGACGTTGGCGAGGTTGTTCGAGATCGCCTTCATCTTCTGATCGAGCGCATCGAGTCCCGATCGCGCGATCTGCAGGGCGGATGTCATGCGTCGTCTCCTTCGCTTTCTGGCCCCCCTCCCCTTCAGGGGAGGGGCAGGGGGTGGGGCAGTGCCTCGGACCCCACGGCGCGGCACTGCCCCACCCCGGGCCGCGCCAAGCGGCGCGTCTCTCGCCCCTCCCCTGAAGGGGAGGGGTTGGTCAGTTATCGAGCCGCATCAGCTTAGCCCCCGCTTCGTCGATCTCGCGCGTCGCGCTGAGCAGCTTCGCACTCACGTCGAACCCGCGCGATTGTTCGATCAGCTCGACCAGCCCGCGCGCGCTGTCGACGTTCGCCCCCTCGAGCGCGCCGGTCTGGAGCCGCACATCGGGCGCGGCATCGACGGCGTCGGCGCTGCGGAACAGCCCGGCGCTGTCCTTGTGTAGATCGCCCGGCGGCGGATCGACGAGCTTGATCCGGTCGACCACCGCGGGTGCCGCCGCTCCCGCCAGCCGGACGCTGACCGACCCGTCGGCGGCGATCGACGCGTCGCCCGCGGGGAGGGTGATGACCCCGGCGTTCCCGATCACCGGATGTCCGTCGCCGGTTTCGAGGACTCCCGTAGGGGCGATCCGTAGGTCGCCGCGCCGCGTGTACGCCTCCGCGCCGCCGCTCGCCTGCACCGCGATCCACCCCGGCCCCGACACCGCGACGTCGAGCGGCTGGCCGGTCGGGGTGATGTGGCCGGGGTCGGTGCTCGCGCTCGTCACCGCATCGTCGGCCTGGACCCGCGTCGCGCCCTCGGGACCGCCGAGGTAGCGGCTGGCAAGTGACGAGATCTCGCGGCGGAAGCCGGTGACCCCGGCGTTGGCGAGGTTGTTCGCGGTGACGCCCTGCGCCGCGAGGCGCGCGCGCATGCCGGTGAGGGCGGTGTAGATCAGGCGGTCCACAAAGCATCTCCCGCTCTTACTTCGTCATCCCCGCGAAGGCGGGGACCCATCACCCCGAATGTTGGGATGATGGGTCCCCGCCTTCGCGGGGATGACGAAGGCAAGTGTGGCGCGCGGCTCATCAATGGATCTGGATGATCGTCGTCAGCAGCGACGACGCGGTTTCGATCGTCTTCGCGTTCGCCTGAAAGCTGCGCTGCGCGGTAATCAGCCCGACGAGTTCGTCGGTCAGGTCGACGTTCGATCGTTCGAGGCTGCCCGACAGGATCGTGCCGAGCCCGTTCTGCCCCGCCTCGCCCGTGATCGGCGGCCCGGATTCGGGGCTGGTGACATAGCTCGCGTCGCCGGTCTGCTTGAGCCCTTCGGGGTCGCTGAACATCGCCACCGCGACCTTGCCGAGGACCTGGACGACGCCGTTGGTGAAGGTCGCCTGGACCTTGCCGCTGGCATCGACCGCGACCGACT
The DNA here is from genome assembly GCF_018982885.2 of Polymorphobacter megasporae. Lineage (NCBI taxonomy): Bacteria > Pseudomonadati > Pseudomonadota > Alphaproteobacteria > Sphingomonadales > Sphingosinicellaceae > Glacieibacterium > Glacieibacterium megasporae. Next base: position 2,039,794 of record NZ_CP081848.1, read on the forward strand.
GGAGCCGCCCCGCGCTGTAACCGTCCTGCGACGAGGCGACGACGGTGAATGGCCCCGACCGCTGCGTCGTCAGGGCCCCGGCGTCGAGCGACAGGCTGACCGCCGCGCCGCCGCTCGCGGGGGTGAAGGCGTCGAACGCGGCGGGGGTTGTCGGGCTCGTCAGCGCGCCGCTCGAATCGAAGCTCATCGGCACCCCCGCGGTCCCGCCACTGGTCAGCTCGGTCGTGCCGACGACGACGTGCGCGGTCCAATGGTGGAGCGGGTCGGTCGCGGTCGGCGTCGCGGTCTTGCTGTAATAGACCGTCGCCGCGAGCAGATTGCCGAGCGAATCGTAGACTGTCAGCGAGCTCGAACTGGCGAAGGTCGCGGCGTTCGCCGGGTCGAACGGCGCGGTCGTCACCGCCGCGCTCGCCGGCAGGTTGACGGCAAGCTTGATCGCCGTCGACGCCTTCGGTGCGCCCGAGGTCAGCGGCAGTTGCAGGCTCGTCGTCGCGGCGAGCGCGGTCGAGGTGACGCTGCCGTCGGCGGTCGTCGGGAAGACCTGGAGCCGCCGCCCGTCGGTGTCGACGACGAAGCGGTCGGCGTCGACCGCGAACGCGCCGTTGCGGGTGAACGAGGTCTGCGCGCCGCCGTTCGCGCTCTTGACGGTAAAAAAGCCTTGCCCGCTGATCGCCATGTCGAGCGCCGAGTCGCTCGTCGCGATCGCCCCCTGGCTCATCTGCTGGGTGACGCCGCGGACTGCGGTCCCCGACCCGATGATCCGCGCCGGGTCCTGCAGCGGGGTCGAGGCGATGATGTCGCCGAACTCGACGCGGCTCTTCTTGAAGCCGTTGGTCGAGGCGTTGGCGATGTTGTTGGCGATCGTCGACAGCTCGGTCTGCGCGCCATTGAGGCCGGTGAGGGCGGTGTAGAACGACATGGTCTTCTCCTGCGGCTGGCTCTTGTCTTGCGGCTGTGTTTGTCTTGCGGCTGTGCTTGATTTTCCTGTCATCCCCGCGAATGCGGGGACCCAAGGTCACTGACGGCGGTGACTTTGGGTCCCCGCGTTCGCGAGGATGACAGCGTTGTTCGGGCTCACGCCGTCGTCGCCTTCGCAGCGCCCGCTGCGATCAGCGTGTCGAGCTTCTTCGCGATGCCGGTCAGATCGACATTGGTCTCCGATATCCCGGTGACCGTCGACAGCTGAGCCAGCTGCGTCACGTATTCGCTGTTGTCGACCGGCTTGGTCGGGTCCTGGTTCTTCAGCTGCGCGGTCATCAGCGCGAGGAAATCGGACTGGCCGAGCGTCGTCCGGTTGGCGGCGACGCTCCCGGTCGCGGCGCTGCGGACCCCGGCGATGGCATCGGTCATGGCGTGATCCTCAGGGGTTGGGCGGTCATTTGCCGAGCTTGAGCGTGTCGAGCAGGAGCGTCTTCGCGGTCGCCAGCACTTCGACGTTGTTCTGGTACTGGCGCGACGTCTCCATCATCTCGACGAGCTCCTGGTTGACGTCGACCGCCGCGACGAAGACGTCGCCGTCGGCGTTGGCGAGCGGGTGGCCGGGGTCGTGGCGGCGTTCGGGTTGCGCGGTGCCGGTGGCGATCGCGGCGACGTCGACCGTCGCGCGGGATGCCCCGTCGAAGGTCGTCGCGAAGACCGGCTTGCGCGGCTGGTAGGCCGCCTCGGCCGACCCGGCGATGCTACCGGCGTTGGCGAGGTTCGACGCGGTGGTGTTGAGGCGGACGAGCTGCGCCGCCATCGCGCGACCGGCGATGTCGAAGACCGACAGCGGCTGGGCGGTGCCCATCATTCGCCCTTCAGCGCTTGCATGACGCCGGCGATGCGGCCGTTGAGGAAGCCGAGCGTCGTCCGGTACTGGACGGCATTCTGCGCGAACTGCGTCTGCTCGGTGGCGAGTTCGACGGTGTTGCCGTCGAGGCTGCTCGTCAGCGGCACGCGGAACTTGACCGCGCCAGGCTGCCCGTCGAGCGCGGCGCGGAAGTCGAGATCGCGCGCCTTATACCCGGGGGTCGCGGCGTTGGCGATGTTCGACGCGAGCAGGTCGAGCCGCTGTCCACGGACTTCGAGCGCCTTGCCGTGGATGCCGAAGCTTCGATCGATCAGGTCCATCGCGGAGGTTCCGTGTTGCTACCGGTCTCGCCGGTGCAACGATTGTGCCAACCGGGGATCACGCATGTGCCGGCGGTGTGCGGGCATGTGCGGACCGGGTGCGCCCGGCAGCTTCGCGCCGCCGACCGGCACCGGATTGCCGGTCGACGAGGCGGGTTCCTCGGCCCGGCGAACTGGCGCGATCCTTGCTGGACCTCCGCCGAGGGAGACCGAAGATGTTGCTCTATGCCGTTGCGATCGTTGCCCTGCAGGACCTCGCAGCACTTGAGGTCGAGGCAAGCGCCGTCGCGGGGGGCACGGTCGCGATCGACCGGCGCATCCACCTCGCGCAGTGCAACACCCCTCCGGCGATGACCCCGGTGAGGGGTGGCATCGGCCTCGCCTGTTCGCTCCCCATCTGGCGGATAGTCGTGCCGTTACAAATGGTTGCGCCGATCATCCACCGCGGCGATCCCGTCTCGGTGACCGCCAGCGGTGCGCATTTCGACGTCACCATCGACGGCATCGCCGAAGCCGACGCCGCCCCCGGCACCTCGATCCGCGTCAGGGACCGCAACGGCGGTCACCTGAGCGCCGTCGTCCGCCCCGACGGCAGCCTGTCGGCACCCGGCTATAACCTTCCGTAATCCGGCCGTTATTGTCTCCAAGACCCGCAGCCAGCGGGGGTAACACGTTGGAGAGACACGATGATTCATGGACTTGGCGGGCGCCTCCCGCCGATCGCAGCGCGCCCCGCCGCAACGACGACCCCGGTCGCAGCGTCCACCAGGGTAACGTCGGCAGCCCCCGACATCTCGGCGCTCGCCTCCGCCGTCCGCGACATGGCCTCAGCGCCGCCGGTCGATACCGCCAAGGTCGACCGCGTCAAAAACGCAATCGCCGCAGGGAGTTACAAGATCGCCCCCGAAGCGATCGCCGAGCGGATGATCGCGACCGACCTCCGTGCCTGACGCGTTCGGCGACCTGCTCACGGCAATACGCGACGAACTCGCCGCCCTCGACACCGGCGACGCCGCCGCGATCGAGCGCGCCACCGCCGCCAAGCTCGCTGCCCTTGGCGCGGCTCGAACAGGCGGCGCGATCCCGGTCGCCCGCCTCCACGAAGCCCGCGCGCTCAATGCCTTGGCCGCAACGCGGACCAACATGCTCCTCGCCGGGGTCGATCGCCGCCTCGCCGCGCTGACCGCCGCCGCCGGGCGCGGGGTCGCGATCTGCTACGGGCGCGACGGGCGGACGAGCGCCGCGCGATGACTGGCACGGTCCTTGCTCAGCCGAAAGCATGATCCCGCAAGCCGTGTCCTCCGCCAGCGCGGCAATCGCTGCCATCCGCCTCGCCACCGCGCGGCAGGGGATCGACTTCAATTACCTGTTTACTCAGGCGAAAACCGAAAGCGGCCTCGACCCCAACGCCGCCGCGCCGACGAGCAGCGCTCGCGGCCTGTTCCAGTTCACCGCCGGAACGTGGCTCGAAACGATCCGCAAACATGGTCGCGAGCATGGCCTCGGCGCAGCGGCGGCGGTCCTCGACGCCGGTGCCCCGATCGACCCGGCGACGCGAAGCGCGATCCTCGATCTCCGCCGCGACCCCACGGCGTCGGCCGACATGGCGGCAGCGTATGCTGCTGATAACGCCGCAAAACTATCCGCTGGGCTCGATCGACCCGCGACCGCCACCGACCTCTCGCTCGCACATTTTCTCGGCGCCGCCGGGGCCCTGCGCTTCCTCAAGGCCGACCCCGCCGGAACAGCGTCGGCGATCGTCCCCGCCGCTGCCCGCGCCAATCCGCGCATTTTCTTCGCCGCCGACGGCAGTGCGCGATCGGTCAGCCAAGTCTACGACCATTTCGCCGCGATCTTCGGCGGCAGACCGGTGCCGCCCACCGGCACCGGTCTGCCGGTCGCGCGCCAGCCCGGTGTCCAGTTTGCCGCCGCCCCCGACGCCGCGCGCATGGTCTACCTTCAACTCGCCGAGCTGTCGGCATAATGGCGGCGTTCGCCCTTCCCACGCTCGGAAGCGTCAACCCGCGCGCCGCGCTGCTGCCGGTCGCGATCCTGTCGCTCGTCATGCTGATGGTCGTTCCGATACCGCCGGTGCTGCTCGACATCTTCTTCGTCGCCAACATCATCGTCGCGCTCGCGGTCCTGATGGTCGCGATCAACGCCCAGCGCCCGCTCGATTTCTCGTCGTTTCCCAGCGTGTTGCTGTTCGCGACCTTGCTCCGGCTGGCGCTCAACGTCGCCTCGACCCGCGTCGTCCTCGTCAACGGCCACAAGGGCACCGCGGCCGCAGGACAGGTCATCGAGGCGTTCGGCAAGTTCCTCATCGGCGGCGATTACGTCGTCGGGCTGTTCGTCTTCGCGATCCTGCTGATCATCAATCTCGTCGTCGTCACCAAGGGGGCGGGGCGGGTGTCGGAAGTGTCGGCGCGCTTCACCCTCGACGCGATGCCGGGCAAGCAGATGGCGATCGACGCAGACCTCAACGCCGGGCTGCTCACCGCCGACGAGGCGCGCACCCGCCGCGCCGACGTCGCGACCGAGGCCGATTTCTACGGCTCGATGGACGGCGCGTCGAAGTTCGTGAAGGGCGACGCCGTCGCGGGGTTGCTGATCCTCGGCATCAACATCGCCGGCGGGCTGATCCTCGGCATGTTCCGCCACGGCCTGTCGATCGGCGATGCGGCGTCGATCTACCTGCTCCTCGCGATCGGTGACGGGCTGGTCGCGCAAATCCCGGCGCTGTTGCTGTCGATCGCGGCGGCGATGATCGTGACACGCGTCTCGTCGAGCCTCGATCTCGCCGGACAGGTCACCAGCCAGTTCGCCAGTGCGCGCGCGTGGACCCCGATCGCCGGGATCATGGGGCTGCTCGCGCTCCTCCCCGGGATGCCGCACCTGATCCTGCTCGCCGCGACCGCGATCGCCGGGACGCTCGCGTGGAAGTTGTCGCGGCCCAAGCCGGTCGCCGTGCCGGTCGAGGCACCGCGGAGCGCCGACGCGGCGATCGACTGGAGCGACGTCGCCGACACCGCGACGATCGGGCTCGATCTCGGCTACGGCCTGATCGGCATGGTCGACGAGAAGACCGGGCCGCTGATGGCGCGGATCACCGGCATCCGCCGCCAATTGTCGAAGGCGCTCGGCTTCGTCGTGCCGCTGGTCCGCGTCCGCGACAGCATCGCGCTCGGGCCGTTCACCTACCGCATCCTGATCGACGGCGTCGTCATGGCCGAGGACGAGGTCTTCCCCGACGACCTGCTCGCGCTCGAAGCCGGGCCGATCGACGTGCCCGTCGCCGGGCGGGTGTGCAAGGACCCGAGCTTCGGGCTCGACGCGCGCTGGATCGACCCCGCCGAGCGCGATCTCGCGACCGGCGCGGGCTATACCGTCGTCGATCCGTCGACCGTCATCGGCACGCACCTCAACCATATCCTGACGGTGCAGGCGCATCTGCTGCTCGGGCAGGACGAGACGCAGAAGCTGCTCGACACGCTCGGCGAGGCGCACCCGCAGCTCGTCGCCGGGCTGGTGCCGAAGCTGCTGCCGCTCGCGACGGTGACCGCGGTGTTGCAGCGGTTGCTCGAGGAGTGGGTCCCAATCCGCGATGTGCGGCGGACGATCGGTAGCCTCGCCGCGGTCGCTTCGCGGACGAGCGACCCCGGCGAACTCGCTGAACTTGTTCGAACCGGGTTGGGCGGCGCGATTGTCCAAACCCTCTGCGGTCTCCGCGAACCGTTGCTCGCGATCACCTTCGATTCCGCGCTCGAGGACCTGCTCGCGGCGGCGGTGCGGGCCGGCCCGGGATCGCTCTACCCGTTCGAACCGGCGCTTGCGGCGCGCGTCGTCGCGGCGGTGCGCGATGCCGCCGCGCCGCTCGCCGCCACCGCCGCGCGCTTCGCCGTCGTCACCACGCCACTGCTCCGCCGGCCGGTCTACGGCCTGCTCAAGGGGCACCTCCCCGAAGGCTGCGCGGTGCTGTCGATCCACGAAATCCCCGACGCCAAGACCGTCGACGTCACCGCCGTCGTTGGCGGTCCCTCAACAGGAGCCTGAACATGGACGCACGCCTCGGGCTCGAAATTGGCGTCTACGCCCCCGCGCGGCTGGTCCGCACCGACCCCGAACGGCTGGTGCAGAGCCACCTCGGCCTCGTCCGCAAGATCGCGTGGCACGTGCATGCGCGGGTTTCGAGCGCGATCGAGGTCGAGGACTTGATCCAGATCGGCATGATCGCGCTGATCGAAGCGGCGCGCGGGTTCGAGGATCGGGGACACGCCGCCTTCGCCACCTACGCCACCGTCCGGGTGCGCGGGTCGATGATCGACCAGTTGCGCAAGTCGGCGACTTTGGTCCGCTCGGCGATCCGGCGGCGGCGCGAGTTCGGCATCGCGCGGGCCTCGCTCGAAGGGCTGCTCGGGCGTCCCGCGACCGACGAGGAGATGGCCGAGCGCGTCGAGATGACGATCGACGCGTACCGGACCGCGGCGAACGCGACGCATGCGGTGCGCTACGAATCGATCGACGATGTCTATTCGGATCACAGCGAGTGGTTTGCCGACGATACGCCGAGCGCGTTCGACGCGTTGGCGCGTGGCGATCTCAAGCGCGCGATCAGCACCGCGGTAGGCAACCTCCCCGAGCGCGAGGCGCTGGTTCTGCAGCTTTATTACGTCGAGGAAATGAACCTCGAGGAGATCGGGCAGGTGCTCGATGTCGGTGCGGCGCGGGTCTGCCAGATCAAGAAGGCGGCGCTCGACAAGCTGCGCGTCAAGCTTAGCGGCTTCGATGCCTAGTGCGGCGCAACCAGCCCGACCGCGTGGAGGACGACCGCTTCGGCGATCATCACAGCCAGCCAATAGCCGCATTCGGCGGCGACCGCCCCAGCCGCAATGCCGCGTGAGCGGAGGCTGACGACGGCAGCGGGAACGACGAAGCCGATCCAAATGACGACCGCACTGCCGATCGCCATGACCCACGCCCCGGCCTTGGGCGGCGCGAGGATCAGGGCCCCGGCGAGGATCGCGGTCAGCCACGCCTCGGCGACGAAATTGGTAATCGTCAGGCCGAGTGCGATCCGTCCGCGCCGCCCCGCCGCCGCGTGATACGCCGCGCCGACCGCGAGGCCGATGAGCGTCGTGACGATAATCTGCCAGCCGTTCTGGACGATGTAGATCATGTCGCTCTCCGTCGCATGGTGCGGGCTGAAGAACGCGCTGCTTTGCCTAAGGCTGCGGGGCGCGATGCCGCGCCAGCCCTCAGCCTCCGGCGGCGCGGATGAGCGCTGCCATGACCGTACCGAAGCCGACGATGACGCCGAGATAGATGGTGATGAACGTCGCAGCCGAGCCGGCACGATCGGCGAGGTCGCTGCGGAAGACTGCGTCGCGGGGCATCAAGAACGGCGACGAGCGTTCGGGATCGATCATGGCAAATCTCCTTGGGCGCTTGGGTCAGCCGCGCAGCGCGTCGATCACGGCGACGACGGGAACCATGAGTGCCGCCGCGCCGAGGATCGTCAGCGACGCCGAGGCGGCGCATCGATCGATCAGGCATGGCCGGTCGCGAGCGCCGTCCACAGGTTGAGTAGGTTTCCGCTTCGCCACGCGAAGGCCTCCGTTGACCGTCGCCAAACACGCAGCGACCAGACCGATATGGGCCGGTCGGGCATTGGTTTGCCATGCGGGAAGCCGGGCCGCGCATAAGAACGGCGTATAGATTGCCGATCGTGCTTGCCTGCGCCAGATAGCCCGGGCTTAGGTCGCCGATGATGGTTCTCGACGATCTCGAACAAGTCGGGCTGTTGCTGTTTGTTGCGGCGGTGGTCGCGATCGCGACCCAGCGCTTCCGCCTGCCGTACAGCGTCGGCCTGGTTGCGGCGGGTATCGGGCTCGCGGTGGCACCGATCAGCCTCGACCTCAAGTTGTCGCGCGAGTTGATCTTCTCGATCTTCCTGCCGCCGATCGTGTTCGAGGCGGCGCTCAACCTTCACTGGCACGACCTCCGTCGCAACGCGCCGCTGCTCGCGATGTTCGCGAGCGCCGGGGTTATCGTCGCGGCGATCGTCGTCGCGGCGGGGATGCACTTCCTCGCCGACTGGAGCTGGGCGGCGGCGGCGCTGTTCGGCGCATTGATCGCGGCGACCGATCCGGTGTCGGTAATCGCGACGTTCAAGAACGTGACGATCGATCCGCGTCTCCATTTGCTCGTCGAGGGCGAGAGCCTACTGAATGACGGTACTGCCGCGGTTGCTTTCGCCGTCGTCCTCGCCGTTGTCGCCGGGCAGCACGCTGAACCGGATGCGATCGGCTGGCTCGTGCTGCGGATGGTCGCCGGCGGGATTGCGTGCGGCGTTGCTGTCGCGTTCGGCCTGCTGCTCCTCGCGGGGCGGACCAAGGACGTCCTCGTCGAACTGACGCTGACAACGTTGATCGCGTACGGCTCGTTTCTCCTTGCCGACGCCGGTGGCATGTCGGGTGTGCTCGCGGCGCTGACCGCGGGGATCATCGTCGGCAATTCGGGGACTCTCGGCGCGATCTCGGCGACCAGCCGCGCCTCGTTGATCAACTACTGGGCGTATGTCGCCTTCCTCGCCAACTCGCTGATCTTCCTGCTGATCGGCGCGCAAATAGCCCGCCAGCCGTTCACCGACGTCATCGGCCCGGCGGCGATCGCCATCGTCATCGTCCTCGTCGGCCGCGCCGTCGCGATTTACGGCCTGTCGGGGCTATTCGCGTGGAGCCGCCAGCGCGTCGAACTTCGTCACCAGCACGTCCTCGTCTGGGGCGGATTGCGCGGAGCCCTCGCGCTCGGGCTCGTCTTCGGGCTGCCGCTCGACCTGCCGGGACGCGGACAGATCGTCACCGTGGCGTTCGCGGTGGTCGCCTTCTCGATCGTCGTCCAGGGGCTGACGATGACGCCGCTGCTGCGTTGGCTCAAGCTGATCGGCGAATAGGCTCGCGTTCGCTGCGCCTCAAGCCGGGAGCAAGGTCCGGCGGACAGCGCTTCGCCAGCCTTCGACCAGGCGCGTGCGCTCGTCCTGCTCCATAACCGGATCGAAGCGCCGGTCGCGGTGCCAGATCCGTTCGATCGACGCGAGATCCTCCCATACTCCGGTCGCCAGCCCTGCCAGAAAGGCTGCACCCATCGCCGTCGTCTCGACGATCGAGGGGCGCTCGACCGGCGCGTCGAGAATGTCCGCGAGGAACTGGCACAGCCAGTCGTTGACCGCCATTCCGCCGTCGACCCGCAGCGCCGAGGCCGACGGCCCGGCATCGGCCACCATCGCGTCGATCAGGTCCTTCGTCTGATACGCGACCGACTCGAGCGCTGCCCGGGCAAGGTGCGCGTCGGTCGAATCGAGCGTCAGGCCGCAGATCAATCCGCGCGCGCTCGGGTTCCAGTACGGCGCGCCGAGACCGACGAAGGCGGGTACCATGTAAACGCCGTGACTGTTCGGCACGCGCGTCGCCATGTCGTGCGTTTCGGAGGCACGGGTGATGATCTTGAGCCCGTCGCGCAACCACTTGACCCCGGCACCGGCGACGAAGATCGAGCCTTCGAGCGCGTAGGTGGTCTTGCCCTTCAGCCGGTAGGCCGGGGTGGTGAGCATGCGATTGTTGGATCGAACCGGCTTTTCGCCGACGTTCATCAGCAGGAAGCAGCCGGTGCCGTAGGTCGACTTGGTCATCCCGGTGCGGAAGCAGCACTGGCCGAACAACGCCGCCTGCTGGTCGCCTGCCATCCCGGCGATCGGGATGGCGCCGCCGAGAATGTCGGGGTCGCTATGGCCGAAAATGTGCGCGTTATCCTCGACGCTCGGCAGGATCGACGCCGGAATGTCGAAGAGACGGAGGAGCTCGTCGTCCCACTCCTGCCGGACGATGTCGAACAACAAGGTGCGGCCGGCGTTGGTCGGATCGGTCGCATGGACCTTGCCGCGGGTCAGCCGCGACAGCAGGAAGCAGTCGATCGTGCCGAAGGCGAGTTCGCCCCGCGCCGCGCTTCCACGTGCGCCCGGGACATTGTCGAGGATCCACGCCAGCTTGGTCGCCGAGAAATACGGGTCGAGGAGGAGCCCGGTCTTGGCCGAGACCAGTTCTTCTGCACCGTCGGCCTTGAGCTGCGCGCAGACGTCGGCGGTCCGGCGATCCTGCCAGACGATGGCATTGTGGATCGGGCGCCCGGTCGCGCGGTCCCAGACGATGACGGTCTCGCGCTGGTTGGTGATGCCGATGGCGGCAATGTCGGCGATGTCGATCCCGGCGCTCGCGACGGCTTGGCGCAGAACCGCGACTGTATCGTGCCAGATATCTTCCGGATCATGCTCGACCCAGCCGCCTTGAGGGTAATGCTGGGCGAACTCGCGTTGCGCGGTCGCGACCGGGGTCGCGGTCGAATCGAACAGGATGCAGCGGGTCGACGTCGTGCCTTGGTCGATCGCCAGGATATACGGCGGCTGGGGCATGAGAGGTCGCTTTCATCGGTGGGTTGTCGGATTGCCGTGCCCGCGATGACGCAAAGCCGACGCTAACTAATTGAGCAAAAAGAAGAAATAACAGTTCGACGATCTGTAATGCCAGGTCTCCGCGCTGTGCCGACGACCGTCACGCGGGCTAAGTTCAAAATAAGTTCACACTAAAACGTATGTTTTGCGTTTCGCCTTCCCTGCGGAATGCCTGAAAAACCAGCAATGAGAAAGAACACGCACCGCCCGTTGGCGACCTGAAGTGCTAGCGCGCTTCGAGGGGTGTAGGACAGGGGAAAATGGCAGGTTCCCGGCGGCTTCCGCCCAACCTGTAATCGGCGCGGCGTTACCGCGCCTGCGCCTCGCCAGCGGCCAGCATATCGCCTCGCTGAACGGCAACAGCGACTGCACCCGACCGATCGACCGTTATGGCGAGCGCATTAGCCATATCCGGTGCGCCGGGCAGGTTGGCGATGCGGTTGCGCGGCGCGTTCTTCTCCGGCCCGCTCCGCGTCGCATAATGGAGTTGCCAAAGCTCCTTGAGACGCGGCGACGCCATCGCCGTGTCGAATGTCGCGGCGTCGCCACCCTTGGTCGGGCCGTTGGCGACGACGATGAAGCGCGGTGCGACGGAGTCGAGCAGCGCCGGGCTGTTGCTGAGATCGCTGCCGTGGTGGGTTGCCACCATCAGGTCGATCGGCCCGATCAGGTCGACCGGGCAAACCAGCCGGTTTTCCACGTTCCACGTCGTGTCACCGAGCGACAGGATGCGCGCCTTGCCCCATGTCGCGAGGAAGCCGATCGAGCGCGGGTTCTCCTCCCCGCCGTTGGCGTCCTTGGTCGTCGTTCGGTCACAGCCGACGCCAGGCTTGCCGCCTTGCGCCAGCGGGTGGGTGATCACTTGCCCGTCGGCGTCGACCGCATTGAGGACAAGCCCGTCGATTTTCAGCGTTGCTCCCGGCTGCATGACGATGTGCTTCCGCCCAGCGATCGCGGCGAGATATTTTGGGTAGAGGGTCGCGGTCGCCGTCGTCAGCTGCTCCGCCGTCGCGCCCGATGGCGGCACCTCGCGGTTCGGACCGTGGTCGACGAATGTCCCGACTGGGATCAGCGCGAGAAGGTCCTGCACCCCGCCGACATGGTCGACGTGATAATGCGTGACGAGGACATAATCGATCCGGCTGAGCCCGAGCGCCTTCGCCGCGCGGACGATGCGCTCGGCGCTGCTCGTCGCCGGTGGCGGCATCGCACCGGCAGCGACCGCCGGGCCGCCCATGCCCTTCGGCCAACCCGTATCGACGAGCAAAGAATGTCCCTCGGGCGTGACATAAAGCGTCGCCGAGCCGCCCTCGACGTCGACGAGGACCATCCGCAGCGTGTCGCGCGGCGCGGCGCCGCCGAGCGCCAATGCCGCCGCGCCGATCAGGATGGCATGCTTCATCATCGGTCCTTCTTGTCGGTCGAGAACACATAGTCGGTGACCGAATGGAACACTGCGCCGGGGCGGAGGACGGTCGTCGGAAATTCGGGGCGGTTCGGACTGTCGGGGAAGTGCTGAGTTTCGAAGGCGATCGCATCGCCCTGCCGCAGGGTTCGCCCATTCGCGCCGGGGGTGCCGCCGCTGAAATGATTGGCGGTGTAGATTTGCACGCCGGGTTCGGTGGTGCGGACCTCGAGGCGGCGTCCGCTTTTCGGATCGTAGAGCCTGACCGCGAGCGGCACCGCGGCACCGGGCTCGCCATCGAGCACGAAATTATGATCGAGGCCGCGCCCCAGCATCATCTGCGGATGCGTCGAATAGACTCGCTCGCCGATCCGCGTCGGCTTGCGGAAATCGAAGGGCGTGCCCGCGACCGGGGCAAGATCGCCGGTCGGGATCTGCGTGGCATCGGTCGGCGTATAGCGGCTCGCGTGAACTTGCAGGATCTGGTTGTAGACCGGCCCGGAGGCCGCGCCACCGATGTTGAAATAGCTGTGGTTGGTCAGGTTGATGACGGTCGGTTTGGTCGTCGTCGCGCGATAGTCGATCCGCAAATCGCCGTCGTTGTCGAGCGCGTAGGTCATGTGGACGGTGAGCTGGCCGGGGAATCCGCCCTCGCCATCGGCGGCGACATAGGTCAGCTCGGTCCCGGCAACCCCTGCGCGTTCGTAGGTCGTTGCCTGCCACAGGCGGCTTGCGAAGCCAGTGGGGCCGCTGTGGAGCACGACCCTGGTTACCGGGTCCGCGCCGTCGATCTTGTAGAATTTGCCGTCGAGGGTGAAGCCGCCGCTGGCGATGCGATTGGCGTAACGCCCGACGACGCTGTTGAACGTCCCGGCCGTGTCCCAGGCGGCAAAGTCGGGTTCGCCAAGGACAATATTATCGATCCGGCCGGTGCGGTCGGGTGTTTCGATCGACAGGATCGCGCCGCCGCGCGTCGAGACGCGGACGGTGGTGCCGGTATCGTTGCGCAGCGTGATGACCTCGACTGCCTCGCCGTTCGCCGATGTCCCGAACGGTGCGCGGCTCGCCGAGACGGCATGTCCGGGCGTGGCGGCAAGCACGGCAACGACCGCTGCGAGAATTGGGACCCGAACCATCGACTGCTCCCCGTCCCCGCCGCGGTGGTTCGCAGCCCGGTCTGGTCGAACCGCTGTATTCAGAAGACGCCTCTTGCTTGTCAAGGCAGCGCAAGGTCGGGGGTAGACGGCCGGGCGTCGGGGATTACCAATTACCGCCTGCCGGCTTGGGCGGGTGTGACGCGCGATGGTCGCGCAAACGGCTTGATGCGATCGCCTGTCTTGGGCATCTGTATACAGTCGGTCGGTGCGGCGAGGCTGAAGTGCAGGCGACAGATTCGGGATTGCGCGGACGGGTCATCGGCGGGGCGGCGATCGGGTTGGTCGCGTTGAGCCTCGCAGTGGTGCCGGATTCGGGACGAGCGCAGGGACGCGCCGATACGCCGACCAACCCTTATGCCGGCAACCGCGCGATGGCCGCCGCCGGCGCCACGCTGTTCGCGCAAACGTGTGCCGCCTGTCATGGCGAAGGCGGGGCAGGGAGTGCGCGGGCACCGGCGCTGAACGGCTCGCTCGCGCACGGCGACGAGGCGTACGACATCTTCCGGACGATCCACGACGGCGTGCGCGGCGCGGCGATGCCGAGCTTTTCGGCGCTGCCGGCGAACGAGATCTGGAAGCTCGTCACCTACATCCAGAGCCTCGGGTCGAAGCCCGTCGCGTCCGCCGCCGTCGCCGTCGCGGCGCGACCCGCGGGCGATGCCGCCGCCGGTGCGCGGCTGTTCTTCGCGGCGGGCGGCTGCGGTGGCTGCCACGAGATCAATGGCCGCGGCGCCGTCGTCGCCAGCGATCTCTCCGACATCGGGCGCAAGCCGATTGCGGCGATCCGCAGCGAAGTGCTGCACGAGCCGCCGTCACGACCGCCGCGCGATCCGTTCAGCGTCGCCGACGTGACCCTGATGGACGGCTCGACCGTGAACGGCGTGATCAAGCGCCGCGACACCTTCACGCTGCAGCTGCAGCAGTCCGACGGCGCGTTCATCCTGCTCGACAACGCGCGGGTTCGCACGGTGAAGGTAACGGCGACCGGCGGCCCGCGCGATACCGGCGAACGGCTCGGGGCCAGCGGTGTCGATGCGCTGGTCGCGTATCTGGCGCAGCAGAAGCGGCGCGATTTCACGCAGACGATCATGGCGAAGCTTCCCGCGGGCCTTCCCGCCAGGCGCATCGCCGCGGCGGACGAACCGCACAACTGGCTGACCTATTGGGGGGACTACCGGGGCCAGCATTTCTCGCCGCTGACGCAGGTTTCGACCGCCAACGTCGCGACACTGCAGCTGCGCTGGACCGCATCGCTTCCCGGTGAGAGCCCGTTGCAAACGACTCCGCTGGTCGTCGACGGCATCGTCTATACGAGCGGGCCTCCGGGCGATGTCTATGCGCTCGATGCGCGGACCGGTCAGCAATTGTGGAAGTTCAGCCGGGCACAGGACGTCCGCAATCCGTACCAGATCAACCCGTCGAACCGCGGCGTCGCCGTGCTCGGATCGCGGGTGTTCTTTAACACGCTCGACGACAACCTCATCGCGCTCGATGCGCGGTCAGGGCGCGAACTGTGGGAGCATCGCCTTGCCGACACGATGCGCGGCTACACGATGACCGGCGCACCGCTCGCGCTCGGCGACCGGATCGTCGTCGGCATGGCGGGGGGCGAGGAGGGGGTCAGCGGCTTCCTCTCGGCGTTCGATCCGGCGACCGGCGCGCAATTGTGGCGCTTCGACACGATCCCCGGCCCGGGCGTTCCCGGTCACGAAACCTGGACCGGCGACAGCTGGAAGACCGGCGGCGGCGCGACGTGGCTGACCGGCAGCTACGACGCCGACCTCGACCTCGTCTATTGGACGGTCGGGAATCCCGGGCCCGACTTCAACCCCGTCGTCCGCCGCGGCGACAATTTATACACCGACTCGGTCATCGCGCTCGACGCAAAAACCGGGCGGCTCAAATGGCATTACCAGTTCACGCCGAACGACAGCCACGACTGGGATGCTGTCGCCGGCCTCGTCCTCGCCGACCGCGTCGTCGACGGCCGCCCGCGCAAGCTGCTGCTGCACGCCGATCGCAACGGCTTTTTCTACACCCTCGACCGGACCGACGGCGCCTTCGTCTCGGGCAAGAATTTCGTCAGGCAGACGTGGAACGCCGGCTTCGACGCCAATGGCCGCCCGCAGGTCCGCGCTGACTCGGTTGCCACCCGGAGTGGCCAGCGCGTTTTCCCGGCGGTCGGCGGGACCAATTTCCAGGCCCCGTCGTACGACGCGGCGAGCGGGCTGCTCTACCTCGCGTTCCAGGATGCCGAGGGCTTCGCCAGCTACGGCGACGAGAAATACGAGCCCGGCAAGCAGTATCGGGCGGGCGGAAAGGTCGCCTCGCCCGAACCGCGCGTCGAGCCGGTGCAGGGCATCATGGCGCTCGATACCGTCACCGGTGAGAAGCGCTGGACCTTTCCCCTGACGCGCACGTCGCTGTCGGCGGGAGTTCTCGGCACGCGCGGCGGGCTGGTGTTCGCGGCCACTGCCGAGGGCTGGTTCATCGCGCTCGACGCCGCGACCGGCAAGCCGTTGTGGAAGGTGCAGACCGGCGGCCCGATCAGCGCATCGCCGATCAGCTATGCGGTCGGCGGCGAGCAGTTCGTTGCGATCGCCGCGGGCAACACGCTGATGAGCTTCGCGCTGCCCGCGAGCACGGCCGCCCGGTAACCGCCCGGGTCACGGCGCTGCTGGGCGCAGGCCGTAGAGCGCGTGGTGGGTCAGGATGAACAGCGTCGCATTGTCCTTGCCGCCGAAGACGAGCTGGAGCGGGCGGTCGGGGACGTCGATCCGCCCGACCTCGCGGCCGTCGCTGTCGTAGACGAACACCTGCCCGTTGGCGACGTAGACGCGCCCATTCTTGCCCGCGACGACGCTCTCGCCGCCCCGGTCAGCGAAGGGGCGGAGGTTGGTCACGACCCCGTTTTGCCCCACCGTGCCGCTATAGGTCCGGTCCTCCGACCCGTTCGTGAAGAAGACGCGGGCGCCTGGCTCAGCGGCGACGAAGCCGTAAGTGTCGAGCGAATCCGAGAAGCGCCAGCCGCGGAAATCGTCAGGCCCCTGACGGATCGCGCGATACGCCGGGAGCATCAGGCTGCCATCGGGCGAGACGTAGTGGCGCAGCTTGGCCACGGCCATGTCGCGCGTGAACATCGCGGCGAGCGTCGGGAAGCGCAGGGTTTGCGGGTCGATCTGGTCCTTGAACTCGCCGTTGGTCCACGTGTTGACCGGGAGCAGCGTTCGCGTCCCCGCCGGAACGGTCGCGTCGCTCGCTGCAATGACCGTGATCGCCCCGTCCGGCCCGCCGGGCTTGAAGCTATAGACGCTCCCCGCGTGCCCGTCGGACGACAGCACCAGCAGATCGCCCGAGCGCGCGACCGCGAGGTTGACCGGATCGAGCGAGCTCTGCTGGACGATCGTCAGCTTGCGCGCGTTCGACCAGCCGTAGATGCGCTGCTGACGGTGATCGACGAAGTAGAGCGTCCCGTCGGGCGCGGCGGCGGCTCCCGAGATCGAGTAGAAACCGTCGGCGAGCTTTTCGAGCTTCGCACCGGCAGGGTAGATCGACGGCTCCCCCGCGACCGGCGCGGCGGGGACGTCGAGCGTGGCGAACTCGCGCTCGCGCACCGCAAGGCCGTGGGTCAGGTCTTGGACCGCGTCGCTATACGGAAACTTGCTTGCGCGCAGGTAGGTCGCGCAGCCTTCGTCGTCGCACAGTCCGATCCCGCTCTCGGCGTTCACGTGGACATTGCGGAAGCGGATGTTGGCGGAGTTGTAGAGCTTCACCGCGCTCGCGGCGGGCTTGACCGTCCGCGTGACGCGATACGCGTGGTAGTTCGCGACAAGGATGTCGTGTGAATCGTTAATCTCGAGCGACACCGTATCGGGGCCTTCGCCGGCCTCCTCCTCGGTCTGCGGCGCGAGCAACTCCCAATTGGCGACGCGGTCGAGGACGATCTCGGTGCGGACGTGGTGCTCGCTCGATAATTCGTAGACATGCCCCGGCGTCGTCGTGTCTGATACATACATCCCGGCCTGTGCGTAGGTGTTGGGCGACCAGATGTTCGAGAACGTCCCGCCGCCGCCGCGCGTCACCCACAGGCTCGGATATTGCGCGTCCCAGCGCTTCATCGGGTCGGGGTCGCCGCTGTGGTTGGCGTTGTACGGATCGACGCGCGTGCCGTCGGGCAGGTCAGTTCCGTGGCCGCCCTGGAACTTGACGTCCTCGACCAGCGACCCGGCGCCAGCGGTCCAGAGCAAGCCGGTGGCGCGCGGGTTGATCCCCCCGGTGGCGATACCGAGCCCCGAGACGATCGCAGTGCCGCCGTCGGCGGACGCGATCACCGCCTTTGGCGCGCCGACACCCTGATACGCCGGCGTCCGATCGGGCAGCACAATCTGGGTGAGGCTGGGGTGGAGGCCGATCAGCACGGTGTCGGGTTTGAGCCGCAGCGTGTCGCTGACGACATAGCGGCCCGCCGGGAAATATAGCACGCGGTGGCTGTCGATCGCGGCCTGGAGCGCAGCGGTGTCGTCGGTCGCATTGTCGCCCTTCGCGCCGAGCGTGCGAACGTTGGTCCACTCGCCGGTCGCCGGGAGCGAGGGCAGGGCGGACGGCGTAGAGGACGGCGGCGACGTCACTTTCTCGGCATTAATTACTGTCGTGATCTTCCCCATCTGGCCGAGTCCCGGCACCGCGAGGCCATGGTTGAACGCGGCGACACGATAGCTCGCGCCTTTCCCGACTATGGTCTTGCCGCTGTCGCGGAAGCGCGCGAATACCGGGGTGGCGGTGGCGACGGCGTTCTCGAAGCCGATCTGGGTGTAGGCGCTCGCCACGTTCGAGATGACGACACCGGCGCGGGCGACGCGGTCGAAGCGGACGTTCTTGCCCCACAGCCAGTCGTTATATCCGGCGTCGATGTCGATCCCGACGGGCACGTTGCGGATTGCGACATTGACCAAAGTCAGCCCCGCCTGATGCTCGCGGATTGCCGCGTCGCGCTGGCCGTCGAAGGTCGAATCGAGCAGGGTGAACTGCCACGCGGGGGAGGTGTTTTCGGTCAGGATGCCGTAGCGCCCGCCGCGGAAATGGAGATCGCTGGCGAGGTTGGCGACCTGATAGATGCCGGCGAGGCCCGACCCGAGATCGAAGTCGATGTGGCTGAGATAGGCGTGCTGCGCGGCGTGGAAGCGGATTGCAGTTGCCGCCGGATTGCCCTTGCCGATCGCGAAGTCGACGTTGCTGACGGCCGAGTAGAAGGTGCTCGGCGTCGCGTCGGCAATGTTAGGGTCGAACGGCACACTGCTCGGGGGCGGGAAGGCGACGTGCTTGACCTCGCCGCGGTGCGCTCCGGCGAAGAACAGCATGTTGGCGATTCCGTGCTGAAAGCCCGGCGTCCTGTCGCCGAGGACGATCATGGGCCGCGTCGCGCCGACGCCGAATAAGCGGACGCCGGGCCACAGGAAGATCGTGCGGGTGATGCGGTACCGCCCCGATGGCACGAAGACGATCCCGCCGCCGCCCTTCGCTGCGGCGGTGTCGATCGCGCTCTGAAGTGCCACTGCGTCATCGGTGCGCCCGTCACCGCGACCCGCAACGGTGACCGCGCGCGCATCGTCGGGGGCGGTCTGGAACACCGATGGCCCGGCGGCGGCCGCTGCCGGGACAGCGACGAGGGCGAGGACAAGCGCGGTCCTAATCATGCGGGACGTTCCTCATGCGACGGCGGACAAAAAGGCGTCCCGGCCTTGCGGCCGGGACGGAGTCTTCAGGGGTGACGATAGCGGATATTCGGCGCGATGCCGCGGTCTCCGGTCAGAAGTTGTAGCGGACGCCGACACGGAACAGCCGCCCGAGCGTGTCGTAGAGCGCCTGGTTGATGTCGATGCCGGTGTTGGTCTGCGGCGACGGCGTCGGGTCGCGGTCGAGCACGTTGTCGATCTTGAAGTAAGCGGTGAACTTCTTGGTCAGATTATACGATCCGCCCACGTCGAGATAGAAAGCGCCGGGCATGAAATTGCTGTCGATCGTCGGGTGCTGCGTGTTCTGCAGCGCAGTCCGGCCGACCGGGCAGGTGCCCGCGCTGCACACGACATACTCCTGCGCGTAGACGCCGTCGCTGAACCAGCGCTGCTGGAGGTTGAAGCTGAAGCGGTCGGTGCTCCAGCCTTCGGTCAGCAGCACCTTCCATGACGGCGTGTTGCCGGCGTTGACCCCCGCGCTCTGGATCGGGATCGTCCCGGGCACGCCCGGATCGGTGATGAAGTTCTTCACGTTGGTCGCCAGCCCGCGCAGGACGAAGTCGCCCGGCACGCCGATTTTGTCGGCGTGGAACTGGTAGCTCGCCTCGATGTCGAAGCCGTCGGTAAAGATCGAGGCGAGGTTGAAGGCCTGAAGATTGACGAACGGAGTGCCGCTCGTCGGCGCGAGGTTGAAGGCGCCGCACAGCGAGGTGATACCGCTGTAGCAGAGGTTGACCTCCTGCTGTGCGCCGAGGGTCGAGATGACGCCGTTGACCTTGATCCTGTAGTAATCGAACGATGCGCTGAACCCCGGCAGCCAGCTTGGCCGCGACAGCACGATGCCCGCGGTCGTGTTACGCGCGATTTCTGGCTTGAGCGCGGTATTGCCGATCGCGTTCTGCAGGACCGTTAGCGTCGCGGGGACGCCGGCGGGGCGGTTGGGGTCGGGGTTGGTGAAGTTCGGCAGCGTCGTCGTGATCGGGGCGGCGAACAGTTCCGACAGGTTCGGCGCGCGGACGTCGCGCGAGGTGACTGCGCGCAGGCGGATGCCCTCGATCGGCGTGTCCCACGTCCCGCCGACCTTCCACGTATAGACCGTTCCGGAGGTGCTGTAGTTCGTCACGCGACCGGCGACGTCGAGGTTGGCGCTGCCGAGCTTGTCCGACTTGAGGAACGGCAAATTGACCTCAACGAAGCCCTCGGCGACGTGATAGCTGCCGGTGCCGTTGTGGTAATTGCCGGCATACCAGTTGGCACCGTTGGTCGAGAGCAACGGATCGGCGGGGTAATTGGCGCTATACTGGCTCTGCGGAGCGACGCCGTTGCCGTAGGGATCGCCGACGACCTTGTAGTACTCGTTACGATACTCGGCACCGGCAGCGATCGAGACCGGACCTGCCCAGAGGTTGAGCGGGGAGCCGCTGAAGCTGAAGCTTGCCGCGTCCTGTGTCTGGCGCGTGTGCTGGAACGGTCCCTTGCCCGGCTCGATATATTGGAGCGCGGCGGTGCTCGGAGCCGTACCCCCGATGATGTCGATCGGGACGCAGCCGTTCGCCCGTGCGATTGGATCGGCGCAGACGATCTGGCCGTTGAGCGTGATCGCCTGGATCGCGGCGTTGTAGCGGGGTGTCAGCGTGATGTTCTTGACATTGATGTCGGTGATGTTCTCGCCGTGCTCGTACGAGGCGTCGTAGGTCCAGCTCGTGCCAAAGACCTGCACCTTGCCGTCGGCACCGATCACGCCGCGATACTGCTTGCGCGTCGGATAAACGGTGATGTTCTTCGGTAGTTCGCCGTTGCTGGTGCCGAACTGGAACTGCGTGATCCCTGCGGTCGCGCACGCCGCCAGGATCGACGCGGGAACGAAGGGGTTCGAACATTGCAGCGTCAGCCCCGACTTGGTCGCGCCGGGGTTGGGCTGGTTCATCGTGTCGACCTGCGCGACGTTGACCGTCGCATAGACCTCGTTGTCGGGGTCGAGGTCGAAGCCGACGCGGCCATAGCCATTGTACCGGTCGAGCCGCGACTGGAGCGTCGTACCGATGCCGACGTTGCCCGACAGGTCGCCGCCGACGCAGAAGCCGCCCGAGGTGTAGCAGCCCGAAACGGGGCCGGTCTTGGACGGCACGCCACCCGAGCCGTAGTTGAAGGTGAAAGGCTTTCCGTTGACGTCGAACGCGGTGCCCTGCAGCGGCCCCGAACTGATCAGGCCGAATTTGGTGTATTGATACGCCTGCGCGTGGTCGCGGACGAGATATTGCGGCGAGCCGTCGTTGGTGATCCCGCGATTGACGAAGGTCGTCGTGCGATACCACGTGCGGCCTGCCGCGAGCTGTTCGCCAAAGCCCCCCGCCGCGACGCCGTCCTCATGGTCGTACTCGCCGCTGACCTCGACATGGAGGCGATTGTCGAAGAACGAACGCCCGGCGGCGGCCTGAATCAGCCCCTGCTTGTTGTCGCCATAGGTCGTGATGCCGCCCTGGACGTTGGCCTTGAAGCCTTCGAAATGTTTGTCGGTGATGAAGTTGACGACGCCGCCGACCGCGTCCGATCCGTACGACGCCGATGCACCGCCGGTGACGACGTCGACGCGCTTGATCAGAAGCTGCGGGAACAGGCTGATGTCGGGGACCCCGGTGACGTTCGCGCCGACGACGCGCTGGCCGTCGAGCAGCGTCAGCGTGCGGATCGTGCCGAGGCCGCGCAGCGAGAACGAGCTCAGGCCCTGCTGGCCGCTCGATGTGCTGTTGGTCCCGGTGGTGACGCCGCTCGACCCCTGCAGCGAGGGCAATTGCGCGATCGTCGTGAAGATGTTCGGCTCGGCGTTGCGCGCGATTTCGGCCGCCCCGATGACTGTGGTCGGGGTCGGTGCGGTGAAGCCGCTGGTGGTGATGCGCGAGCCGGTGACGACGATATCGCCGGCGTTGGTCGTCGCGTCGTCGGGGGTCGCCGGAGCGACGGCGGCAGGCGCGGGTGCCTGCTGCGCCTGCGCCGGTAGCGCGAGACCGACCGCGAACGCCGCCCCCACCGATGCCAGCAGCCGCGCCCGATGTGCCGTGTGAAGTCCGCCCATTTTAGTCTCCCCGTTTGTTTTTGTTACAGTTGTGCCGCGTAGAGCGTGTGATGCGTCAGGATGAACAGCGTGCGCTTGTCCTGGCCGCCGAGCAGAAGCTGGAGCGGGCGTTCGGGCACGTCGATCCGGCCGAGCGGCTTGCCCGCGGCGTCGTAGGCGAACACCTGGCCGTTCGCGATGAACACCCGGCCCGCGCCGTCGGTCGTCACGCTCTCCCCGCCGCGATCGGCGAAGACCTTGAGGTCGGTGAGGGCACCGCCTTCGCCGACCGCGGCGGAATAGGTTCGCGCTTCGGATTCGTTGCTGACGAGGACGCGGTCACCGGTGCGCCTGCCGATCAAACCATAGGCATCGAGTGTGTCGGAGAAACGCCAACCGACGTGATCGGGGGAGCCTTGCTGCCAGACGCGGAAAGCGGGGAGGGCGAGGCTGCCGTCGGGCGAGCGATATTCCATCGGCTTGGCGGCCCCGGCATCGCGCGCGAACATCTCGGCGAGCGTGGTGAAATGGCCGGTCACCGGATCGAACTGGTCGCGGAATTCGCCGTTGTTCCACCAGTTGACCGGGAGCAATGTCGTCGCCCCAGGCGCGGCGGGTGTCGCCGCGACGAGCGTCAGCTCCTGTTTCGGCGCGGCAGGATCGAAGCTGTAGACGGTGCCCTGAGGCCCGAACGATGACTGCACGAGCAGATGCCCCGACCGGTCGACCGCAAGGTTGACCGGATCGAGCGCATTATCGCGCACGACCTCGAGCCCGCGCGCGCTGGTCCAGCGGTAGATCCGCTGGAAGCGATGCTCGACGAAATAAAGCGCGCCGCTTGCGTCGATCGCTCCGCCCGAGATCGACCAGAAGCCGCTTTCGAGCTTCTTGACCGGGCCCACGCCGGTGAGGGTTGCCGGAACGACCGAAGCGGGGTCGGCGGGCACGTCGAGCGTGGCGAACTCACGCTCGCGCATCTCGAGGTGATGCGTCTTGTCCTCGATCGCGTTCTCGAACGGGAATTTGCTCGCGCGGGCATAGGTGCCGCAACCGATGTCGTCGCATGTCGAGAAGCCGCTCTCGGCATTGATGTGGACGTTGCGGAAGCGGATGTCGCTCGAATTGAACAGTTTCACCGCGGTCACGGCGGGGTGGAAGGTGCGCGTGACACGGTAGGCGTGATAATTGGCGAGCAGGATGTTGTGCGAGTTGCGGATTTCGAACGAGACCGCGTCCATGCCCTCGGGGACTTCCTGCTCGGTCTGCGGGGCGAGGAATTCCCAGTTCTCGACGCCGTCGAGGACGATCTCGTTGCGAACGTGGTGCTCGTTCGACAGCTCGTAGACGTGGCTCGGCGTCTTGGTGTTGGTCACGTAGAAACCCGCCGTCGCGAAGGTGTTCGGCGACCAGATCGCGGCGAAGGTGCCGCCGCCGCCGTCGGCGACCCAGATGCTCGGATATTGCGCATCGAGGCGGTTATCCGCGACCGGATCGCCGCTGTGCGCGCTAAGTGTCCCGAGCGGCTTGCCGTCGGCGGTCGGGGTGCCGCCGCCGCCCATGATCTTGACGTCGTCGATCAGCGAATCGGCGCCCGCTTTCCACACGATCGCATTGGCGCGTGGGTTGACCCGCCCGGTGAACAGGCCGAGCCCCGAGACGATGTTGCGCCCGCCCGATGGCGCAGCGAGGATCGGCACTACGGTTCCGATCCCGGCGTGACCGGGGTCGTTGTCGGGAATGACGAGCTGGGTAATCGCCGGGTGGAGCCCGAGCAGGACGGTATCGGGGCGCAGGTTGAGCGTTCCGGTCACCATGTAGAAGCCCGTTGGAAAATACAGGACGCGGTGGCCGTCGATCGCGCGCTGGAGCGTGGCGGTGTCATCGGTGAGGCCGTCGCCCTTCACTCCGAGCGAGCGGACGTCGGTCCACTCGGCGACGGGCGGCAGCGCGCGGATTGCGGAGGTGCGTGGGGCGGGCAGCTTCGCCAGCGGGGTGATCGTGCTCGACGTCGCGGGTGCGCCGACCTGACCCAACCCCGGGACCGCGAAGCCGTGGCTGAAGCCGGCGACGCGGTAGGCTGGACCAGCCCCCGCCACCGTCCGCCCGCTTTCGCGGAAGCGCGCGAAGACCGGGGTGTTGCGCGCGACGGCATTGTCGAAACCGATTTGGGTGAACGGGCTCTGCTCGCTCGAAATGATCACGGCAGCGCGCGAGACATTCTCGAACCGCACGTCCTTGCCCCACAGCGAGTCACTATAGCCCTCGTCGATGTCGATCCCGACCGGCGTATCGCGGATGGCGACGTTGATCAGCGTCAGGTCGACTTCATGCTCGCGGATCGCGGCGTCGCGCTGGCCGTTGAAGCTCGAATCGATCAGCGTGAACTGCCACGCGGGCGACGTCTTTTCGCTGACGATGCCGTAGCGGCCGCCGTGAAAATGGATGTCCTCCATCTCGTTGCCGGCCTGATAGACGCCGGCAAAGCCCGAGCCGAGGCGGAAGTCCATGTGGCTGAGGAAGCCGTGCTGGGCGAGCCGGAACCGGATCGCCGCCGCGGCGGGATTGCCTTGGCCGAGCTCGATGTCGACGTTGCTCATCGCCGAATAAAAGGTGCCCGAATTGGCATCGCGGACGAGCTTGCCGGCGGGAACGACATTGGGGACCGGCACCGGGATCTTGCCGACCTGATATTGGTCGCTCCCGGTGAAGACAATCATCATCGCAAGGCCCGACTGGAAGCCGGGGGTGTTGTCGCCGAGGAAAAGGACCGGGCGCGTCTTGCCGACCCCGAAGATGCGCACACCGGCGGGGACGAGCAGCGTGCGGCTCAGCCGGTAGCGGCCCGAGGGCAGGAAGACGATGCCGTGTCCAGTCTTGTCGGGCGCGGCGTCGAGCGCTGATTGCACGGCATCGGTGTCATCGGCGCGGCCATTGCCAACGCCGTGAACGGTGACCGCGCGCGGATCGGCGGGCATCGTGGCGAACGTCGATTTGGCAGACGCGGCCCCGGCGATCTGGGGCGAACCCAGAAGCACCGCTGTCATCGCCAACCACGCTGCCTTCATGCAATCCCCCCCGTCGCTGCCATCTTGCCGGAAAGCGTCGATCCGGCTCGATTAGGGAATAATTCAACTATCGGCATCCGCGACCAAGGTCGTAGTTCCCGTCGCGCTCGCCGCAGCCGATAGGCTCGCCCCGCTATGGGTGAGGTTGATCGACAGCGTCTGGCCGGAACCGGGGGAAGCAGCGTGCTGCCGTCCGTCGAGCGGAGCGATTTCCCGTCGATGGCGATCGTTGTCATGGGCGTCAGTGGGAGCGGCAAGTCGACCTTGGGGGCGTTGCTCGCCGCGCGGTTGGGGTGCCGGTTCGTCGAGGGCGACACCTTCCATGACGCTGCGGCGATCGCGATGATGCGGTCGGGGCAGCCGCTCGGCGACCGCGAGCGTTGGCCGTGGCTCGATCGCGTCGGCGCAGCGCTGGCGCGCGAGGTATTGGCGATCGGCGTCGTCGTCGTCGCATGCTCGGCGCTCAAGCGCGTCTATCGCGACCGGCTCGCGGGATGCGTCACGGTGCCGACGCGGTTCGTGCTGCTCGATGCCGACGCCGACACGCTGCGTGAACGGCTGACCGAACGCGCGGGTCACTACATGCCGCCGAGCCTGCTCGCGAGCCAGCTCGCCACGCTCGAACGCCCGGCGGCCGATGAGGCGGCGCTGACCCTCGACACCGGCACGCCGCCGGACCTGCTCGCACGAACCGCGTTCGACTGGCTCGCGCGCCCGCTTGCCATGCCCCCGAACGGGACCCGTCCATGACGATCAAATGCATCTTGATTGCGGTGTTGCTCGCGGTTGCCGGACGGACCGAAGCGCAGTCTCCGCCGGGGCCGCCGATTGTCGCGTTGTGGCCGCAAGGCGCGCCGGGTTCGGAGGAGCGCCGCGTCGAACCCGAGATCGTCGAGAACACCTACGTCCGCAACGTCCACCAGCCGTCGCTGGCGGTATTCCGCGCCGATCCCGCACATGCGAATGGTGCGGCGGTGATCGTCGTCCCGGGCGGCGGGCACCGAATGCTCGTCTGGGTCAACGAGGGCGTGATGCCGGCGCGAACGCTCAATCGCTTTGGCGTCACCGTGTTCGTGCTCAAGTATCGCCTCGCCCGCGAAGCCGGCTCGAAATACGATATTGCGCGCGATGCCGCCGCCGATGCGCGCCGTGCAGTCCGCTGGGTCCGCGCACATGCCGCGGAGTACGGCGTCGATCCCCACCGGGTCGGGCTGATGGGGTTCTCGGCGGGCGGTGAAGTGGTGTCGATGGTCGCCGACGCACCCGCACCGCCGATACCGGCGAATGCCGACGCGATCGACCGCCTCAGTGCGCGGCCAGATTTCCAGGTGCTGGTGTATCCCGGCCCGCTCGGTATTCCCGCGCCCGCGGCCGCAGGCGCGCCGCCCGCGTTCCTTGTCGCAGGGACGCTCGATCAATGCTGCGCTGTGCCGGTGCTGACCCTGTATCAGCAGCTTCGCACCGTGGGCGTGTCGGTCGAGTTGCACCTGTTCGCCGACACCGATCATGCGTTCAACGTCGGGATGCATTCGGAGCGGCTCGGGGTCGCGCATTGGCCTGACCGCCTCGCCGACTGGCTGTCGGACGGGGGATGGCTCCGTCCCGATGGAGGGGCGAAGCCGACCCCCGGCAATTACTAAAGCTCGCTCGGCATCAGGCGCTTGCGCCCCTCAGAAAGGTGCCAGCGCATCGCCAGCGCGGCCCCGTCGCAATCCTGCGCCCGGATCGCCTCGACGATCATCTCATGCTCGCGCAGCATTGCGCCGAGGACGTGCGGCGGGCGCGAGCGCGAAATGTCGACCCCGGCGCGCATGACGCGTTCGATGTCGCCGGTCAGCGCGTCGAAGGCGAGGCCGAACGCGGGATTGGCGGTCGCGGCGACGATGCGGCGGTGCAATTCCATGTCCTCGGCGTCGGCTGGCTCGTTCGAGAGCATTGCCTCGCGTAACCGGTCGAGGGCAAACTGGATCTCCGCCATCTCCTCGGTCGACCGGCGCGCCGCCGCGAGCCGTGCCGCCTCCGCTTCGAGGACGAAGCGAACCTCGTAGCTGCCGAGCGTCGAAGACAGTTCGGACATCGGCAGGTACGTCATCAGCCGGTCCGACGGGCGGCTCTTGACGAACGATCCGGCACCGCGCCGCGCTTCGGTGATACCATCCGACGCCAGCCGCACCAGCGCCTCGCGGACCATCGTCCGCGAAATGCCGAACAGCTCGGCAAGACGCGCTTCCGACGGCAGGCGGTCGCCGACATCGAGGCTGTCGGCCTTGATGATCTCGACGATCCCCGAATAGGCTTTGTCGGCGAGCCGCTGCACGGTCATGTCCGATTCCCGTCTGTCGTCACGGCCTAGAGGAACCTACTGGCAATCAGGATGAACACCAGTCCGACGACCGACACCGCGGTTTCCAGCAGCGACCACGTGCGGAACGTCCCCGGCATGTCGGTGCCGAGGTAGCTCTTCACCAGCCAGAAGCCGGGATCGTTGACGTGGCTGAAGAAGACCGATCCAGCGCCGATCGCAAGCACGGTCCATTCGGGCGACACGCCCGAACTCACGACCAGCGCCGGCATGATCCCGGCGGTGGTGATCGTCGCGACGGTCGCCGAGCCGATCGACAGCCGGATCGCCGCCGCGACGAGCCAAGCGACAAGCAGCGGCGACAGCGCGCCGTGGCTGGCGACGCGGGCGAGGAGATCGGAAATGCCTGCCTGGACCAGCACCTGCTTGAGGCCGCCGCCCGCGCCGATCGCGAGCAATATGGTCCCCGCCGGAACCATCGCTTCGGCCCAGATCGCGTCCTGCACCCCCCGCTCGAACAAGCGGCGGCCGAACAGCAGCGGCAACGCGGCGAGGCAGGCGATCAGTAAGGCGAGCACGGGATTGCTGGCGACGCCGAGCCACGCGAAATTCGGCGCGACCGACTTCGGCAGGAGCGCCTCGACCTGTCCGGCGGCGATCAGCACCACCGGCATCAGGATGACGATCAGCGCGCGACCGACGCCGGGGTCGGGGACGTCGAGCTTGACCGCGGCCAGCACCGGCGGCGCGATCCGCACGCCGCGCGCGGTGAACTTCGACAGGATGGGGCCAGCGATGATCGCGGTTGGAATGCCGACCAGCAGGCCATAACCGATCGTCCGCGCGAGGTTCGCGTGGAGGGCGTCGACCGCGAGCAACGGCCCGGGGTGCGGCGGTACCAGCGCGTGGACCACGGCGAGGCCAGCGATCGCGCACAGCATCAGCGAAAGCTTCGCCTCGTCGCCGCGGCCCTTCACCGGCAGCGCGGCGGCGGCAGTGGCGACGATCGGCAGCAGCAGCACCAGCCCGGTCTCGAAGAACAGCGGCAGACCGATGACGAGCCCCGCGATCAATGCGGCAAACGGCGCTCCGGCGACGCCCGAGGCTTTGAGCGCGGCGCGCGCAAGACCGCCGGCTCCGTCCGAAAGCTGCAGCATCGCACCGAGCGCCAGCCCCAGCGCAACGACCAGCCCGGTCCCGCCGAGAATGTCGCCGACGCCCTTTTGCACCGCCTTCGACGTTACCGCGATCGGCATGCCCGACAACAGGCCGACGGCAAACGCGCCGCATAACAAGGCAATGAATGGATGGAGCCGGCCCCGGACGACGAGGATCACCGATAAGGCGATGCCACTGACGGCTGCAGCGATCAGTCGCGCGTCGGCGACGATCATCGCACGGGCGCCGATACCTTCACACGACGCGGCCTGCTTGAAATGGCGCGCGAATGGCTCGACCGATGTGCTTCGATGCCCAACTCAGCTCTCTCCCTCGACTGTGTCGCGTTGTCACCAGGCAGACTGGCGCCGCACCATCGTTTCGCTAGACTAGTATGACAGCATTGCCACGGTCGCTACTGAAAACTGGAAAATGTGGCGAGTATTGCGCCGAAAACGGTTTTGCCGCTTGAGTCTGTCCAACAAGTTCAGTTACGCTGACGGCACGGCGCGACTCATGTCGACGCAATGAGATCGGTGCAAACCGACGACAAATGGAGCGTGGTCGATGATCGCGCGAAGAGGGGGAGAGTCGACTTGATAGCTATCCAGACCGACGGCGCGGCGTCTTCTGGCGCGACCCGCGATAGCGACGTGCCGGGCCGTGTTCACCTGACGCCGACCCAGCGCAAGGTTCTCGATGGCGTTCATTCTGGGCGGCTCAACAAGCAGATCGCTTTCGATCTCGGGGTCGCCGAAGCCACCGTGAAGGCACACATGACGATCCTGATGCGCAAGCTCAACGTCCGCAATCGGACTCAGGTCGCCGTCGTCGCCCAGATGATCAGCGCTGGTCTCTGAGCTGGCGCATTTCTCCCGCAATGCGGAAGGTTAACGAAACACTGTCTATCGCGCCGCTAATCGCGCACTCTAATGCTGCGCTGCTCACTCGATACAGCGGAGCGGGGGGAAGGGGTTTTATGCGGCGGTTTCGGGGCGGCAGTTTTTTTGCGGCGGTACTGGCAGCGATCATCGCTATTCCCGCCGATGCCAGCGTCGCTCCGGCGACGACGGCGACGATCACCAATCCTGCGGCACTGCTGAAGTTCGAGCCCGGCGCCGATTACGTCCTGGCCAACTACACCCAGATCAGCGCGTGGCTTCATCAGATCGCGGGCGAGAGCGACCGCATCAAGCTCATCAGCATCGGCAAGACCGCCGAGGGCCGCGACCAATATATGGCGATCGTCTCGTCGCCCGAAAACATCCGCAATTTGGACCGGCTTCGCGAAATCTCGCGGCGGCTCGCGCTCGCCAAGGGTATGACCGACGACGAGGCGCACAAATTGGCGGCCGAGGGACGCTCGGTCGTCTGGATGGACGCCGGGCTGCACGCGACCGAGGTCGTCCCCGCGCAGTCGCACATCGAGATCATCCACGAGATGCTGACTCGCAACGATCCCGAGACGCTGCGGCTGCTCGGCGACGACGTCATGCTGTTCGTCTTCGCCAACCCCGACGGGCTCGAACTCGTGTCAAACTGGTACATGCGCCCCGCCGATCCGACGAAGCGGGTCAGCGACACGATCCCGATCCTGTACCAGAAATATATCGGCCACGACGACAACCGCGACAGCTTCGCCTCGACCCAGCCCGAGACGACCAACATGAACCGCGCGGCGTATCGCGACTGGTTTCCACAGATCCTCTACAACCAGCACCAGACCGGGCCGCTCGGGGCGGTCGTGTTCATTCCGCCGTTCCGCGATCCGTATAACTTCAACAACGAACCGCTCGTCATCAACCAGACCGATATCGTCGGCGGGATGATGCACGCGCGCCTCGTCGCGCAGGGCAAGGGCGGGTCGGTGATGCGATCGGGGGCGCCGTATTCGACGTGGTTCAACGGCGGGGTCCGGACGATCGGCTATTTCCACAACCAGATCGGCATCCTGACCGAGATCATCGGCAACCCGACCCCGTTCGACCTGCCGCTTGTGCCGGCGAACCAGCTCGCGCGCGAGGACGAGGTGATGCCGATCGCGCCGCAGAAGTGGCATTTCCAGCAGTCGCTCGATTACATGAAGGAAATGGACCGCGCGATCCTCGACTATGCGTCGCGGTATCGCGAGACCGTCCTGTTCAACCGCTACGTCATGGGCCGCAACCAGATCGCGAAGGGCAGCAGCGATAGCTGGATCGTGACACCGAAGCGGATCGAGGCGCTCAAGACCGCGGCGGCGGCGATCAAGACCGAGCACAAGGGCACCCCGCTCGACGGGCTGACCGGGTATAATAGCCGCGATATCGTTCCCGCGAGCCTGTACCAGACGGTGCTGCAGGATCCGGCGATGCGCACGCCCCGGGCATACATCATCCCGGGCGATCGCCAGCCGGATATGCCGACGACGATCAAGTTCCTCAACGCGTTGATCAAGACCGGGATCGACGTCGAGCGGGCGGACGCGCCGCTCAGCTTTGCTGGGGTCACCTATCCCGCCGGATCATTCGTCGTTCGCACCGACCAGGCGTTCCGGCCGCATGTCCTCGACATGTTCGAGCCGCAGGACCACCCGCAGGACTTCGCCTATCCCGGCGGTCCGCCGATCAAGCCGTACGACGTCACCGGCTATACGCTGGCGCTGCAGATGAACGTCCGCTTCGACCGCGTGCTCGACGCCTTCGCGCCAAAGTTTCCTGCTGTCGCCGACGTGATCGACGCACCGCCCGCGGGCCACATTGTCGGGGAGGGGCGTGCTGGCTTCGTCGTTAGCCATGCGACGAACAACAGCTTCACTTTGTCCAACCGGCTGCTCAAGGCGCGACTGCCGGTGTTCTGGCTTAAGTCGCCGACGATCGTTGCTGGCGCGACCCTCGCGCCGGGTGCGCTGTGGATCCCGGCATCGGCGAGGGCGAAAGCGATTGTTTCGCAGAGCGTCGGCCCGCTCGGCATCGACGCCTATGCGATTGCCGCAAAGCCCGTGGGTGACACCATCGCGGTCAAGCCCGCGCGGATCGGGCTGGTCGACGTCTATGGCGGGTCGATGGCGTCGGGCTGGACCCGCTGGCTATTCGACCAGTTCGAATTTCCATACACCCGGGTTTACCCGCAGGAGCTCGACAAAGGCGGCCTCGACCGTAAGTATGACGTCCTGATCCTCCAGAGCGACGTCCTGGGACGCGAGGAGGGCAGCGGTCGCGAACAGCCCAAGGCCGAAGATATTCCAGTCGAGTACCGCGCAATGCTCGGCCGGATCAGCGCCGAGCGTACCTATCCGGCGATCGCCAGCTTCGCCAAGGCCGGGGGCACGGTGATCGCAGTCGGCGACGCGTCGCGGATCGGCCCGGCGCTCGGCGTGCCAGTGAAGAACATCCTCGTCACCGCCGGGGCCGACGGTAAGGACAAGCCGATTTCGTCGAGCAAGCTCTACGTTCCCGGCTCGATCGTGACGGTAAAAGTCGATGTCGCCGACCCGCTTGCCTACGGCGTCCCCGAAGCCGTCAATATGTTCTACAATAACAATCCGGTGTTCAGCCTGACGTCCGGCGCGACGACGGCGCGGCAGGTTGCCGGATATTACAACGACGACCCGCTCGTGTCGGGTTGGGCGTGGGGCCAGAAACTGCTGAACGGCAACGCCAGCATCGTCGACGCAACGCTCGGTCGCGGCCGGGTCTATCTCCTCGGTGGCGAGGTCACGCAGCGCGGCCAGCCCTACGCGACCTTCAAGTTCCTGTTCAACGGCATCTTTGTCGGTCCTGCCGAAGCACAACGCGGGTCATGACGCAGGTTGGTCGCTCCGTGCCTCGACCGCCCCGGCCATGATCATTGCGCCGAGCAACGCCGGAGCGATTGCCCACAGCGATCCGCGCGCGGCGAGTGCGGCGGTCCCGGCCCACGCGCCCGCCAGGGCGACCTCGCCGAGGCCGACGACGAACGACCCGGATTGGCGGCGACGGAAGGCTGAACGTGGCTGGGGGCGGCCGAACCACGCCTGAAGCAAGGCGGCGGTCAGCGCCGCGACACTACCCATGACGAGCACGACGAGCGCGGCCCATGGCGCAGCCTGCACGATGGCGAGCGCGGCGACGATCGCGACTCCGGCCGGGATAAGGCAGGCGGCAGCGAGCTTGGCGCGCTCGATTGCGGCGCGTGCCACCGGTGCCGCAGCGAGAAGATCGGGCGCGTCCTCGGCGCAGACGATGATCCACGCGAGCGACGATGCGAGCAGCCCGGCGCACGCGGTCGCGGCAGCGGCGATCCCTGGCGCATCGAGGCCATGCTTGTCGCGCAGGACCAGCGCGGCCAGCGGGATCATGTAGATTAGCCGCAGCGCGATCTGCGTGATGAGTTCGGGATCGCGCACGACCAGCCGCAATTCCTTCGTCACGATGATCCGCGCGAGACCGGTGCCGAAGCGGACACGACGGTCGCGCGCGACGACGTGCCGGGCCCCGGTGTCGCTTGATGCCGCAAGATGCCGCGCGCCTGACCGTGTCGCAATCCACGTCGCGCCCAGCGCGACCGCAGCCATCGCCAGCAACGGCCCGCTTTCGCCGAGTACGGCACGCGCCGGCCAGTCGAGCGGGGTCGGCCATGGTGCCGTGACGAGGTGCGAAAGATTGTGCGACAGCGCCGGCGAGACATTTTGGAGCTGGGCGAGCAAGAAGATCGCCCCGCCCATCACCGCCGCACCCAGCTGCGCTACCGTCCGCGCCCGCCGCGCGCCGATGGCATCGTAAAGCACTCCGATCAAACCGATTGAAATCGCCGTCGCGACTGTCGCGTCGACCGCGATCATAACGAGGCCGCCGAGCCAGCGCGGATGGCCGAGAATTGCAGAAGTAATCAGGAATGGCGCGGTGAATAGCAGGAACGGCGCGGCGACGGTGAAAATGACGCCGATCGCCTTGACCGCGAGCACGCGGGTCGGCGGCAGCGGCGCCGACAGCAGCAGGTCGAGATCCTGGCGCTCGTGGAACGTCCGCAAGACTGCGATCGACGCCGTCGACATCATCAAGATGAGGAGTCCGACCACCGCCGCGCCGAGGTAGCCGAGGACCGCGACGCGCATATGCTCGGAGACCGGGCCGACGTCGCTCAGCGACCATGCGAGAAGCACGCCGCCGATCGTCGGCACGGTCGCGAGCAGGATCGTCGGGACGTTACGCGCGAACCAGCTCGTTCGCGTTCCCGTACCGCGCAACGCAAGGCGCAATTCATGGCTGAGGAGCCACGTAAACCCGCCCGGCGCCGGCCTCATTCGCCCGCCAGCGCGATGAACATTTCCTCGAGGCTGGCTCCGGTGTCGCCGCGGCGGCTGCGAAGCTCGTCGAGTGTCCCCTCGGCGACGAGGCGGCCTGCGCGGATGATGCCGATCCGGTCGGCGAGCCGCTCGGCGACCTCGAGAATGTGGGTCGTCAGGATCACCGTGCCCCCGGCGACGACCCGCGCGACGAGCAGATCCTTGACCTGCCGCGCCGCGCCCGCGTCGAGCCCGGTCAACGGCTCGTCGAGGATGAGCAGCGCGGGGTCGTGGATCAACGCCCCGGCGAGCGCGGTCTTCTGCTTCATGCCGCGCGAGAAGGTTTCGCAGCGTGCGTCGCGCTGCTCCCAAAGATCGAGCCAACGGAGCAATTCTTCCGCTTTCACCGCAGCAGGGCCGGGGTCGATGCCCCATAGTCCGGCGACGAACTCGAGATATTCGAGCGGGCTCAGCTTGTCGTAGAGTAATGAATCGTCGGGCAGCCACGCGACCCTGCGCTTCGCCGCGATCGGATCGCTAAGCGCGTCGATCCCGAAAATATCGATGCCGCCCGAGTCGGGTGAGAGCAGCCCCGCGACCATCCGAAGCGTCGTCGTCTTCCCCGCGCCATTTGGGCCCAACAAGGCGTAGAGTTCGCCGGCGCGGACGACGAGATCGAGGTCGTCGACGGCGACGCGCGAAAAGGATTTACGCAGCTTCGAGACGGTCAGCGCGGCGTCGGTCATCGTCGTCCCCCGGCCGCGGGGGTCACTCCGCGGCCCAGGGCTTTGTGACTCGATTTGCCGTGACAGCAAACCGATAAGACGATGACCGCGCCGCGCTCCCCCGCTCAGGCGCGCACGGGCGACGCGCGCCGAAGCCTCAAGCGGCGACCGCGATCCGGCGACGGCGGGCTGCCCCGCCGACGATGCCGAAGCCGGCGACGAGCATTGCCCAGCTCGCTGGCTCGGGAACCGCGCCGGCGACACTCGTCAGAAATACGCCCGAGTCCGACGTGTACGAGACACCGTCGACATGGCCGATCTTGATGCCGCCGCCGTTCGAATAGTCGAGCGTCGAATTGTAGGTGTTTAGGCTGAGATTGAAGCTGATGGGAATGTCGGCTGTCGCGCCGGTGATCGCATAAACGCCGGAGAAGCGCGTATCGGTCGGGGTGTAACTGGCGAACGACGAGGAGACCCAGCCGCCGACCCGCGGATCGGAGGCATAGACAAATGTCGGTGAGCGGTAATTGCCGCCGTAATAGCCAGCGCCGTAATCGCCGAATTCATACGCCGAGGCACCGCCGAAATAGAAACCGTAGCCGAGCTCGGCGCTGGCGTGATCATAGTCGGTGGTGGCGACCGTGCCGGAAAAGGCAAAGCTGACCGGGACGTAGGTGATCGTGCTCGCGTTCGCGCCGGCAATCGTGAAATGCAGCGTGTCGGCGAGTTGCGCGCTCGCGTTCGCGCCGGCGAGGGGGCCGGCGGCGGAAGCAGTGAGGTAGATCTTGGCCGTTGCGAGGTCGGCTGAAGATGTGGCGACTGCCGTATCCGGCAAGCCGGTGACGCTGACCACGCTCGAATAATCGTTCGCCCGCGTCAGCGTGCCGGTGGTGTCGGTCGTTCCGCTGACCGTAACGGTCTGAAACGAGCTGTATGCGCTCGGGTCGCAATTGCTGCCGCCACCATCATTGTTGATGAAGCCGGCACCCGTCCGGCCTGAGTTATAGAGCGCTGCACAGCCGCGATTATAGCTGCGTCCTGTGTTGGCGAAGGTGCTGACCGAATAGCCGGCGTGGGCCGGGGCCATGCCTATGATTAGGCTTGCTGTGCCGGCAAACGCGAGGGTCGCGCGGCGTATTGGGCGGATCATTCTAACTCTCCTATCGACGGTCAAAGGGCTGCTTCCGGATGTACGGACGTTAACTATTCAATTTCTTGAACACTCGTACCGCCCACTCTGCGGCGCCGGTATCGGCCGGATGGTGGAGCCGGATGGCCGATGGCCGAACGGCGGTTTGACCTTTTGCGGGCTCCCGGCGAAAGTCGCTGCATGGCGCGATCCATGCCGAACATCCTGCGCGACGCGGTCAGCCCGGGTCTTGAACAAGTCGACCGTGACTATGCGGTGACGCATCCGCTGCGCCCAATGCTTACCGCCGGTATCCTGTCGCTCGGGCTGTTCGTGCTCTCGTCGGTCCTGAGCTATGCGACCATCCGGGCGTCGCCACCCCCGCTGACGATGCCGCTCCTGATCTATACCGCGGCGTTCGTCCTCTTATGGGTTGCGGGACTGGTGGTCATGGTCGCGCGTCGTGCCGGCCACGCCGAGCGCGTCCGCGTGTGGAGCCGTCTGGCGATCTTCATCATTCTTGGCAGCCACCTGGCGTGCTTCGGCCTGATCTGGGGGGTAATGCCTTTCCTCCGCCTCGACGGTCAGCTTTTGCTGGCAATCCCGCTGATCGGATGCGTTCCGGTGCAGCTGATCTGCAGCCCAGAAAATAGCCTGGCCAATCGCAGCGGTGCCGTCGGGGTGATCGGCTCGCTTGGTGCCTTCTTCGCGACGCGCGGGACCGAATTCACGACCTTCGCCGCGCTTTATATCTTCGGCTTCGCGATCGTCATGCTCATTTTGGGCGACCGGGTCGCGGGAACGGTCCGCGCCACCGTCGCTGCCCGGCTGGCGAGCGATGCTGCCGCGCGCAAGCTCGACCGGCTGCTGTCGGAGGTGGCGGCCGAGCGCGATGCCAAGACCAAATTCATCGCCGCAGCGTCGCACGATCTCGGCCAACCGCTTGCAGCGGCTGCATTGTTTTTCGACCAGAGCCTGCGGACGACCGACGACCTCGCGCGGGCGAAGGCGATCGAAGGCGTCCGCCGCGCCTTCGCCTCCGCCGATCAACTGCTGTCGCACATGCTCGGCCACCTTCGGCTCGAGGCGGACGCGGTCGACCCGCACCGATCGCAGGTCGCGGTCGGTCCGCTCCTCGCCCGGGTTGCTGCGCAGTATGCGCCGGCGGCGGCGGCGGCGGGAATCGCCCTGCGCACCACTGGCGCACGGCTGTCGCTCCTGCTCGATCCGCCTCTGATCGAACGCGCGCTCGGCAACCTCATCGACAACGCGATCCAGCATAGCCGGGGGCGACGAATATTGCTGGGGGCACGACGGCAGGGCGACATCGTTCGCTTGTGGGTTATCGACGACGGTGTCGGCGTCGCGCCGATCGATACCCGGCACATCTTCGACGATTACTACCAGGCCGAGACGGGCGGCGCGGCGCAACGCAACGGCTTCGGTCTAGGCCTGTCATCGGCGCGCCGGCTGGCGATCGTGATGGCGGGCAGCGCCGGACTCGATGCTCGCTGGCGACGCGGCGCGGCGTTCTATCTCGAATTCGGCGCTGCGTCGGTCGCGTCGTCTGCCAGGCGGCACGGCGAACTTGCGGCATGAAGGCGTGCCTCATCGCCGACGACCATGTCCTGATGCGTGAGGCGCTCGCGGGGACCGTTCGCATGGCGTGGCCCGATGTTGCCGTGACCGAGGTCGGCGACTTCACGAGCGCATGGGCCGCCGCCGCTGCGGGCCAGCCCGACGTTGCGATCGTCGACCTGATGATGCCCGGCGCGTCGCCGCTTGTCGGGGTTCGCGGAATTCGCGAGGCATCGCCGGAAACTGCGATCCTCATCGTGACCGGGACCGAAGACGACCGCCTGCTGCTCGACCTGCTCGATCTCGGAATTGCCGGCTTCGCGGGGAAGACTTCGAATGGTCAGATTATTGAGGCGGCGCTCCGCCTGATTGCTGCCGGCGGCCGCTATCTGCCGCCTCGTCTTGCCGAGATCGCCGCGTCGCGTGTCGACACCGGTCCGTCGGCGAAGTCTGCTCTACCTGCTGATCGCCCAGGCTTGACCGACCGTCAGATCGCGGTCCTGCGGCTGGTCGCGAATGGCCTGTCGAACAAGGAAGTCGCGCAATCGCTCGCCCTGTCGCCGGCGACGGTCAAGACCCACCTCGCCCATGTGCAAACGATCCTGGGGGCGAAAAACCGGACCGATGCGGCTAGCCGCGCCCGCGCCCGCGGCTTGCTTTGAGCGGACCGGGCGGCGTGCCGAAGATTACTGAGGGCTGGAGTGAAGCTCGGCCCGGTGCCGCGGCGAACGCGAGCAGGCGCGCGCCGATGCCGACCGCCGCGACGTAGCACGGCAGGATCAGGAGGAGGTACGCCGTCCAATAGCGGGTGCCGCCGGTCAGCCCGATCGACGTGCAGGCGGACGCGAGCAGCGACACCGGCCCGACGATGCCATGTGCCGCAAGCAGGTTGTTGGCAAGGATTACGACCTTGAGGTTGAGCAAGGTCATCGTCGCGGTGACGAGCCGCAAGGGCGACCTAGTCCGTGCGCGATGATCGAGCGGTTTGATGAAGAAGATGTCGAACACGTGCCGCCACCAATAGGTCAGGACCGCCGTCGGCACCGTCCCCGCGCGGCCGATGCCGAGGACAAATGCGCCAAGCAGGGGGATCAGCAGAAGCGCGTTGCTCAGCACGAGAAAGCCGATGCGGATGCCGCCGTCGGCCCGCGCGGCGTTGGGATTGAGTTCGACGCCGGTGCCATTTCGTAACGACGCCAAGGTCGACAAAATGTCGCCGAGCGTCAGCAGGACGAAGGCGGCCGCCACCGCTCCGGTCAACCACCACGCCCTTTTCGACATCGCAAACATCTCATTTCTACCGCCAGCCAGGCGCAGTAAATCTTCCGGTAACTCTACCTTATCGTGGTCTAAAGACTTACGAAAGCTGCTTAATTATTTCCTTTCAGCTTGAAAGCGCGCTCGGCTGCGATAAAATACGGTCGTTCGGTTAAGGCGATTGTGTGATGGCGTACGTCGGGTTTTTTCTGTTGATCAACGCCGGTGCGTTCTTCCTCTTTGCCGAAGACAAGGAGCGATCGGCGGCGGGATTGTACCGAATTCCAGAATTCCGGATGCTGATGTTCGCGGCTGCCGGCGGTTCGATCGGCGCACTGCTGGCGCAACGTGTCATCCGCCACAAGACGCGCAAGCAGCCGTTCGCCGATATGCTGCTGCTGATTTTCGGACTGCAGCTCGGGGCGGTCTTCGGGTGCGGCGCGCTCTATCTGGCGATCGTCTGAGCCTGCGCCGGCGGTAATAGCGGCGGCACGCTCGCGAGGAGGATCGCGCCGCCAAGGATCGCGACCGCATAAGGAAGCGGTCCATTGTGCTGGAACGCGGGATAGGTCGCCCCCGGCCTTGCCAGCTTGCGGCCGACGACTGCGATCACCGCCATGGCCCCCCCGGCGAACACGGTTCCAAGCAGCAGTAACGGCAAGCCCGAAAAGCCCGCCCACAATGCGCACGCAGCGAGCAGTTTGACGTCACCGCCGCCTAGCCAGCCGCGATCGAACAGCAATGCGCCGATGAAGAAAACGATCGCCCCCGCCGCAGCATGTTCCCACCATGGTTCGATCGTCGTCGCAGTCACCGCGAAGACGGCAAACAGCGCAGCAACTGCGATCGACCAACCGTCCGGAATCTCGAAATGGCGGACGTCGGCGTAGGCCGCGCCGGCGACGCAGGCGAGGGCCGCCGCGGCTGCGACTTGATCGAACACGATTATTTGCCCGCGTTGGCGAAGCTCGGAAGCAGGTCGCGCTTGACGAGGATCGCGCCGGGCAGGATCAGCACCGCGATCATCGTCGGCAGCATGAAGGCAACGAGCGGGATCGAGATCAGCACAGGCAGGCGGTGCGCCTTTTCCTCGGCGCGCATCTTGCGCGCCTCGCGCATTTCGATCGCATAGCATTTGAGCGCCTGCGCGATGCTCGACCCGAGCTTGTCCGACTGGATAATCAGCGTCACGAACGAGCCGATCTCGGCAACCCCGGTGCGGCGGACCAGCCCCTTCAGCGCGTCCTCCCGGCTGCGACCGGCGCGGAGCTCGAGCGCGACGACGGCAAACTCGTTGGCGAGCAGCGGATGCGACCGGCGGACTTCCTGCCCGACGCGGGTGAAACAGGCGTCGATGCCGAGCCCCGCCTCGACGCAGACGAGCATCAGGTCGAGCGTGTCGGGAAAACCGTTGAGGATCGCCTTGCCGCGCGATGCGGCCCGGCTGCCGACGTAGAAGCCCGGCAGATAGAGTCCGGCGAAAGCGAGCCCGGCAACGATCATATAGAGCTTCATCGGCTTGGGGTCGGAGGTAAGCAGGACGATCGTCGCGCCAACGGCAGGCAGCACGAGGGTCAGGATTGTGCGAACGAGCATGAACAGACGCGCCGCATGCGGCTGGGTGAAGCCCGCCTGGACCAGCTTTTCGGAATGAACCCCCGGCTTGCTGTCGGCCAGTGAGACACCGCGCTTTTCAATGCTGCGCACCAACCGGGATCCCAGCGACGGACCCTGGTCGACGCGCAGGCTTGCCCGCGGGGCGGCGGTCGGCGCGGTCGTCCCTGCGAGGCGGTGACGCAGGTCGACCTTGTTGGCGAAGAGCGGCGCAAGACCGAGAAACAACAGGCATCCTGCGGCAAACACCACTGCAATCAACAGTCCCTGCGCGACGATCGGTGCGATCATACTTTGAGGTCCACCAGTTTGCGGATTGTCAGGATGCCGAGGGTGTAGAGGCTGAGGATGATGCCGACGCCGGGAATGAACCACGGATCACCGGCGACATCGAGATAGAATTCCGGGGAGCTCGTGAAGACGACGGTGAAGGTGAACAGCGGCAGGATCGACAGCATCGTGCCAGTCATCTTGCCCTCGCTCGCCAGTGCCTTGACCTTCATCACCATGCCCATGCGCTCGCGGATGACCTTGGTCAGCCCTTCAAGGATCTCGGCGAGATTGCCGCCGGTCTCGTTCTGGATCGCGACGCAGACGACGAACATCTGGACGTCCTGGCTGCCGATCCGGTTGCTCAAATTGGTCAGCGCCTCGCGCAGGTCGAGCCCGTAATTGACCTCGTCGATCACGATGCCGAACTCGGATCCGCACGGGTCCGCCATCTCGGTCGTCAGTAGGTCGAGCGCCGCCGACACCGGGTGGCCGGCGCGAAGGCCGCGGACGAAGATATCGAGTGCGACGGGGAACTGCCGGTCGAACTCCTTGATCCGCTTCGCCGCCCGCATGTTGAGGTAGAAGATCGGCATCGCGAAGCCGACGCCGATCGCAAAGATCGCCAGAAGGAGCAATGTCGACACCGAATTGAATTGCGTCGTCAGTTGTGCGGCGAGCGGGAAAGCGACGCCGATCGACGCACTGGCTATCGCCATCATCGCCAGCATCCGCTGCGCGCTGATCCGCATTCCCGCCTGGGTCAGCTTGGGTTCGATCCAGCGGACGACGGGTCCAAACAGCGATCCACGCGTCGCGCCGTCACGTTGCGGGCGCAGAAGCTGCATGACCTCGACGCGCGACTTGCCGGCGGCGATCAGGCCGAGGCGGCGGTTGACCGCCTGCTTCGACCGGCGCGCGCTGATCGTCCCCATTGCGAAGTCGGCGAACAACAGGGTCGCACAGAAGACGAGGGCGTACGCCGTGAGAGTCACCCAATTGGGCATCGCGGCGGCCACCTTAGGTCCCCATCTTATGGCTCGGATCGAACAGATGCGGTGGCAGATGGATGCCGCGCGCGATCAGATGCTCGATGAATTTCGGGCGGATGCCGGTCGCCTCGAAATGGCCGATGACCTTACCGTCGTCGCCCATGCCGGTGCGCTTGTAGCGGAAGATTTCCTGCATCAGCACGGTTTCGCCCTCCATGCCGGTGACTTCGCTGATCGACATCACGCGGCGCGAGCCGTCGCTCAGCCGGGCAAGCTGGAGGACGACGTGAATTGCCGCCGCGATCTGGCTGCGCGCGGATTTCGGGCTGATGTCGATCCCGCTCATGCCGATCATCTGCTCGATGCGGCTGAGTGCGTCGCGCGGCGTGTTGGCGTGGACCGTCGTCATCGACCCGTCGTGCCCGGTGTTCATCGCCTGGAGCATGTCGAAGGCCTCACCGGCGCGGATCTCGCCGAGGACGATGCGGTCGGGCCGCATCCGCAGCGCGTTCTTGACCAGTTCGCGCTGGTTGATCTCGCCGCGCCCCTCGATGTTTGCCGGCCGGGTTTCGAGGCGGACGACGTGGCGTTGCTGGAGCTGGAGCTCGGCCGAATCCTCGATCGTCAGGATGCGTTCGGTGCCGTC
The DNA here is from genome assembly GCF_018982885.2 of Polymorphobacter megasporae. NCBI lineage: Bacteria > Pseudomonadati > Pseudomonadota > Alphaproteobacteria > Sphingomonadales > Sphingosinicellaceae > Glacieibacterium > Glacieibacterium megasporae. The sequence goes on from NZ_CP081848.1 coordinate 2,081,733, forward strand.
GATCGCTGCCGACAGTGCATTGAGCATCGTCGTCTTGCCCGATCCGGTCCCGCCCGAGATGATGACGTTGCGCCGGGCCTCGACGACGCCGAGCAGCACGTCGGCCGCCTCCTGCGGCAGCGCGCCATAGCCGACGAGCTTCGACATATCGATCGGCGTCTTCGAGAATTTTCGGATCGAGAGCAAAGGCCCGTCGACCGCGAGCGGCGGGATGATCGCATTCAACCGGCTGCCGTCGGCCAGTCGCGCGTCGACCATCGGCGAGCTCTCGTCGACCCGGCGTCCGACCGCTCCGACGATCTTCTGGATGATCCGGAGCAGGTGGCGGTCGTCCTTGAAGCGCGTCTTGACCTCTTCGATGCGGCCCCTCCGCTCGACGAAGACGACATTGCAGGTGTTGACCATGATGTCGGTGATCGTCGGGTCCTTGAGCAACGGCTCGAGCGGCCCGAGGCCCAGCAGCTCGTCGAGGATATCCTCGATCAGTTCGCCGCGTTCGGCGAGGTTTAGCGCATGGTTCTGCTCGACGAGCATGTCCTGGACGATGTCGCTGACCTCGACCGCGATCTGCTCGCGGCTCATCGTGTCGAGCGCCGACAGGTTGATCCGCTCGATCAGCCGCTGGTGAAGGTCGACCTTGAGATCGGTCCGCCGCTCGCGTTGCGGCGCGACGATGGCGGAAGCCGCGGCTTTGGCCGGCACGCTCGCTGGCGCCGCCGGGCGTGGCTGGACGACGAGCGGGGGCACGAGCGACGATTTGCGGGTCGGCCATATCATGCTGCAAGCACCGTGGTCAGGCCCGTGATCAGGCCGATGAGGTCCGCTTCAAGCGGCGAGCGGCTCCGGATGCTGCCGATCGGCCGCCCCTGGTCGATCGCGCTCGTCATCGTCGCGAAATCGTTGGCGATCGTGTAGTCGACCCGCCGCCGCAGGACGCGCTCGCTGTCGCCCATGTCGATGGTGCGGAACAGCGTCTTGGGAACGCGATTGAGCACGATCTTGAGCGGTGCCGAGACGCCGTTGGCCTCGATCAGATCGAGCTGCCGCCGCGCCTGGCGCAGTCCCGGCACGCTCAGGTTGGTGACGAGGCACGCCGCATCGGAATGCGCCAGCGCCGCGAGCGACCACGGCGTCCACGCCGCGGGCAGGTCGACGAGCACGACCTCGAACGTCTGCGCCGCGAGGGTCAGGATCTGTGCGACGATTGCCGGGGTCAATGACTCCAGCGGGGCGATGTCGCGCGGTGCCGCGATGATCGTCAGGCCCGAGCTATGCTGCGCGGTGATCGTCGCGAACAGCGTATGATCGAGCCGGTCGCGCGCCTCGATCAAGTCGAGCATGCCAAGTTGCGGCTGCATATCGAGGTATAGCGCAACCGCCCCGAATTGCAGGTCGAAGTCGATCAGGCAGGTCGTCTGGCGGACGCTCCACAGGCAGCCGATCTGGGTTGCTATCGCGGTCGCCCCAGCGCCTCCAACCGCGCGGAGGAAACTGACGATCCGGCCCTTTGCCGCCGCCTGCGGGCGCGTGGAAAGCGTCCGCCGCGCGGCGTCGAGTGCCTCGTGGAGGTCGCGGACATCGAGCGGGAGCGCCACCGCATCGACCGCACCCGCCCGCATCAGCGACCGCACGGCCGACGCGTCGAGGGCACGGGCCGCGGCGATCACCGGACGCGGCTGCTCGGAGACGACGCGGGCGAAGGTCTCGATTTCGCCCGGCCGATCGAGCCTCACCTCGACGATGACGACGTCGGCCTGACGCATGAACGGCAGCGCCGGGTCGAGTTCGCTGAGCGGAACGAGGTGAAGATGAAGATTGGCCGACGCGAGCGCGACTGCCGGAATTGGCGACGTCGTCGCGGGATCGACCACGACGGCGACACGCAACGTCCGCAGCCGGTCGCTGGCCGCTTCGGGCATGCCAATGGGCAGCGCGCTCATCTGAGTGCTGCCCGGCTATCCACCGGACGCTCCGACCGTCGAGGTCGTCGCACGAGCCGGAGCCTTGACCTTATCGCCTTCCAATCGCCGGATTGCGCCGACGGCGAGAACGCCGTTCCCGCCTTCGATTGCCGGGCCGCGAGGGCCGGGCGGGACGATCATCGCCTCTAGATTGGCGCGCGTCGCGTCGCCGAGATGCGGATCGGCATTGAATGCCGCGAGCGGCGTCGACAGGAAGCTGGCGGCGGCGATGATCAGGATCATGGCTTGACCTCATGGGGCGCCTGGCGGGCGCCAAGCAGGAATTGGCTGGCTTCGTCGGGTGCGCGGAATTGTTCGGTCGGCAGATGGAGCGCCTCGGGCTTCACCGGGTGAACAAGGTGCGGGGTTACGGTGATGACGAGTTCGGTTTCGCTGCGGTCGAAGCGTGTCGAGCGGAACAGCGCGCCAATGATCGGTAGGCTACCGAGCAGCGGAACCTGCCGGATCGTATCGGCGAAATCGGCACCGATCAGCCCGGCGATTGCGAAGCTTTCGCCGTCACGCAGTTCGAGCGTGGTCTTCGCCCGCCGGGTGCGCAGCCCCGGGATGACGATGCTGTTGAGCGTGATCGACGCCGCGGGATCGATCGCGCTGACTTCGGGCGCGACGACGAGGTTGATCATGCCGTCGGCGAGCACCGTGGGGGTGAAGCCTAGGCTGACGCCAAACTCTTTGAAAGCAACGGTGATGGTCGCGATCGCTCCGGCGGTTGCAGGCGACGATGCGATTGGCACGGGAAACTCGCCGCCTGCGAGGAACGATGCGGTTTCTCCTGAAAGCGCGACGAGGTTGGGTTGTGCGAGGGTGGTAACCAGGCCCTTCTGCTCGAGCGCATCGAGGGCAACGTTGATGTTGACCGCGCCTATGCCGAAGCTACCGCCAATCGTCGCCGTCGAATCGGTGCTCGTGCTGCCGGTCTGCGAGGAGAAGTTGCCGCTGTTCGAGAGCGCCAATGTGCGAATACCGAGCGAGCGCGCCGTGCTCCGCTGCATTTCCGAGAAACGGACTTCGAGAAGGACTTGCTGCGGTGCGCCAAGGGCGAGGAAGTTGATCGCCTTCCCCGGCGCGAAAACTTCGGCGAGATGCATAGCGCGCTCGGCGACGACGGCGTTCGATACGGTCCCTTCCAGCAGGAGTGAATCGCTGGTCGGACGAACGCCGATCTTTTCACCCGGCAGCAACGCCGCGAGCTGCGTCCGCAGTCCCGCCGCATCCGGGCCGACAGCGAGATCGATCACCGCAACGAGTGTATGACTGCGGTCGTAGACGGTGAGGTTGGTAGTCCCGATTTTCTTGCCCAGGACATACAGCGTGTCGCCATTCATCGGCAGGATGTCGGCGACCGCCGGGTCGCCGATGAGCACCTGAGCGAACGGGCGGCCAATTCGGAGCAGCTGGCTCTTGCCCTGGACGACGGCCAACTGCTGACCCGCCAGCCCAGCAAGGCTGGCGACCTGTGCCGTCGCCGACGCCGGTCTAATCGAGGCGAATACGGCGGCAACAATTAGCGCGAGACACCCCGCTTTATGCTGGCGCCGCGCGGACGCGAGCAGGCTCCGTCGGGCCGGTGAACATGTAACCGGCATTATTGGCTCCGCGCGATCTGGTAGGTGGCACGGTCGACGCCGCGCACGATTTCGATGCTTGTCCTTGCGGTAGCGACAGGTTCGCGGCGGCTCACGCGGACAATCCGGCGCGGAGCATGGTCGGCTGACGAGGTTGCGGGGCTTGCACGCAGATCGCTGACATGGACCGTCGTGATCGGCCCGGAGGCGGCGTTTGCCGGATTGCGCAGGACGAGGCTGACAGTGCCGACGGTCTGGGCGAGTGCGAGCTTTTGCGATTGGACCGGACTGATTTCGATCGTCACGGTCTGTGCAACCTCGGGCTTGTCCTTGGCCTCGTTGGCGTCCTGGTTGACCGCGATCACCCGCACATTCTCGAACAGGACGTCGTTGAACGGCGTGTTGCTTTGCGTCGCTGCCTGGGTGATGAGAACGTCGACGCGCGCTCCGGGCAGGATAAAGCCGCCGGTGCCGGTGACGTCGGTGACGCGCACCGTGGCAGCACGCATGCCATCGGCGATCCTGGGAGCGATGCCGGGGCGCGCAGTGCCGCCGGTCATCCGGCCGGCAAGCAATGGCTCGCCAGCGACCATCGGCAGCATTAACCCGCGGTCTGCAGGGATTGCGGCGAGCGACCGGAAACTACCGGCAGGAACACTGTCGGCAGGCCAGTCGATCAGCTTGAGCTTGGTTTTGTCGATCGCAGCCGCGGGCGGGAGGTCACTCGAGGCGACAACCACCGGGGTAGAACGGGGAGCAATCGCGGCTGTCGCGACGCCGGAACTACCCCCCGTTCCGATGTGGGTACGCATGAGCAGGACAGCAAGAAGACCGAGAACGATCGCGCCAATAAGCATGAAAAGCGACCGTTGCGGCACTACTGGCAATTCCTGTGGTTAAGCAACAGTAAGCAACTACGCACTACATCCATCACCTGCCCTTGCGACAGGGTAGGGCGATGGTCTTCGACAGCCCAAGCGCAGTTTCGACCTGTGCGCGCGGACCGAAGTCTGTCGATTACGTCGGAGTGTTGGTCGTGATGACGTTCGACGTGCCGTTCATGGCCCCGGAGATCGACCCCCTGAGGGCAATCGCGGCAACGACGATGCCGCCGCCGATGACCGCAAGTATCAGCGCATATTCCGCGGCTGATGCGCCGGACTTGCTGACTCGTACCCGCTTCAAAAGTTTCATCATACTATTACGCCCCTCTACTGACGCTGTTTCCAGCGCATACTGTAATCCCTCGTTGAAACGACGAGAGTCTGCCCGACGAGCCTCTTTCGATATTGATGAAAGAGGGTTGGTTCGACTGCATGCACGTAGCGGGAGATGCCACGTCCAATTCTCATGATCCGTGTCAGGTGGGCGTATTGGTCGAGATCAGAGTGGCGGTCTTGTTCATGGAGCCCGAGATCGAACCCTTCAGGGCGATAGCGGCGACCACGATACCGCCACCGATGACCGCCAGGATCAAAGCATATTCGGCTGCCGATGCACCGGACTTGCTGACACGGACCCGCTTCAGGAGCTTCATCATAATGTACGCCTCGCTACAGCACACTGTTTGGCAGCGTGTTACAATGCCCGCACCGGAATTGGTGCAAGCGACGCGGGTCGGCGAGAATCCTATGCTGCAGGCCAGTCGATTGAAAGCGTTCTGTTCTGCAACACCGAGGATCGTGAGAATTCCCTGTTACCCACTGCCAACTCGGCTGAAAGCGATAGAGGCCGCAACAGTTTTTTTATTGCTACAAATTAACCAGATTAAATAGTTAATGCGCGTTCCTCAATTTCTACCAAGGAGAAGCGACCAATGCGGATCAGTTTGCCAGCGATGGTGTTAACTAAAAAATCGTCACATCGGTATCAGTTCATTGAGGAAATGACTGATGCGACTGGAATATACCGATCGTTCACCGGCCTAATGATCGCTTCGTTATCGCGAATCACCATGCATAGTTTGTATGATTTCGTACAAAGCATACGGTACTTAAGACAGTGATGCGAGGCATAACTGTATAGTAACAAATTGCCGATACGCCTGCAGCAGGAGTTGTATGCGTTTTGTCGAGTTTTTGGCCGGGCTGTTTGCCCAGCGCCGGGGTGCTGTTAGCCTACTGGCCGCGCTAACGCTGCCCTGCCTCATCGGTACCGCAGGTCTTGTCGTCGAATATGGGCACGGTGTCCTCGAGAAGGTCGAGAACCAGCGCGTTGCAGACCTGAGTGCTTATGCCGGTGCCGTCGCCTATAATGCGGCGACGTCGGCCTCGACCGCGACGACCGCGATGACCAGTGCGGCGCAGGCGGTCGCGGTTCTCAACGGCATTCCTGCGGCAAAGGTGACGGCTGCGATCGTGCCGTCACCGACGGGCGCCGCGAACACCAATGCGGTTCGAGTGACGGTCACGACGAGCGTGCCCTTGATCTTCGCGCGGCTGGTCGGATCGTCGGCGACGCTCGCGGTGCCGGCACAGGCGTATGCCGAACTTCGCCCGTCGGTCGGCTCGTGCATCCTCGCGCTGTCGCCGAGCGCGGGCGGTGTTTCGCTGACCGGCGGGACGAAGGTGACCGCGACAGGGTGCGTTATCGCGTCGGATGCCGCGGTTTCGGTGCCGTGCGGAACCGGGATCAAGAGCGCCGGGGTCAGCTACAATACGACGTTGACCCAGGGCTGTCCGGGTGGTGTTCTCGGCCCCGACGGCACTGCGGCGACGGTGGTGATTGCCAAGAAGAGCACGCCCGATCCGCTTGCCAGTAATGCCGATATCGCGGCGGCGCGAGGACGGCTGACGACGGCCGGGGCGCTGGTGGCACCGGCTAGTCCGGCCGCACCGGTTGTTGCCACGCCAACGGGAACGTTCAAGGACATCGACCTTGCTTATAACCCCTCGTCGACCCAGACGCAGGCGATCGCGCTGGGCTGTACCGCGAGCCAGTCGGGGTCGACATGGACGCTGACGTGTCCGTCGGGACCGCATAATTTCAACGCCTTCACCGTTGGCGGCGGGCTATCGGTGGCCTTCGCCGGATCGGCGGGGACGACGTATAATTTCGCCCAGCCGGTGACCACGGGGGCGTCGATGAACTTCGGCCCGGGCACCTTCACCTTCATGCAGGGGCTGACGATCGGCTATGGCGGGGCGAGCTTCGGCAGCGGGACGCTCAACGTCATCGGGACGCTGGCGACAACGGCGGCGGTGACGGGTGCCCAGTCGACGATCGCGGTGACTGGTGACTTCACCGTCAGCACCAGCATCACGTTGAACGCGCTAACCTCGCTCAAGGTCGGGGGGCTGCTCAACGTCGGCACCTATGGGACGATGACCTTCGGCAGCAGCTCGGCACCACTGAGCGCGACGCTCACCGGGGGCCTTCAGACCGCGGGCAGCGCAGTCGTCACCTTTGCCGCCGGGTCGTTCAGCATAGGGCGGATGACAGCGGCGAACGACGGCGCGCAATATAGTTTCTACAGCGGTGCGGCTTCGACGATCTTCGGTGGACCGAGCAGTTTCGCGCTCAACTCGGGGCTCGACGTCAAAGGCGGGTCGACCCTGATCCTCGGCAATGCCGGGACCGACAACAGCTTCCGGATCGGGCCGTCGTACGTCGGTTCAGGCCCGGTCTACAGCAATGCCATCCTCGTCGGCGGCGGCTCGACCTTCAAGATGGGCGATGCCACGGGCACGAACAGCGTGTTCGAGATTGGCGGCAGCTTCAACATCGCCAGCGGCGGCGGGAGCTGCACCGTCGTCTCCGCGGCGGCGCAGCACGACATCAAGGGCAGCCTGCTGACCGCCGGTGCAACGGTCCTCGGCGCAGGGGTGTATACCGTCTACGGCTCGGTCGGGATCGGCGCGAACGGCGGCGGCGACGTCACCTGCAACGGCGCGACGACCGGGCTGCTCGCCAACAATGTCAGCCTCATCGTCGGCGGGAACGGCGCGGCACTAACGGGGACCTGTGCCGGCCAATCCTTTTGTGTCGCGGCGGGTTATGCCAACGTCATCCTGTCGGCCCCGACTACCGGGGCAACCGCCAAGATGGCGATCATCGGCCCGGCTTCGCTGACCGGAGGCGCCTTTTTTACCGAGGGATCGAGCGGCACGACGCTGAGCGGACTGGTCTATTTCCCGGTCGGCAGCGTCCGCCTCGACGGCGCGGCGAGCGTCGGCAACGCCACCGGGCAGTGCCTGCAGCTGATCGGCAAGGAAGTGCTGCTCAACGGCGGCTCGACGCTGGCGTCGACCTGCATTGCGGGGAACTCGAGCGGCAGCGGCTCGGTGGTGCTCGTCCAGTGAGACGGCGCTCCGTCCTTGGCGATCGGCGCGGGGCCAGCGCGGTCGAATTCGCGATCATTGCGCCGGTGTTCGCCCTGCTGTTTGCCGGGACGCTCGACATCGGCGCGGTCCTGCTCAAGCGGTTCCAGCTCGACAACACGCTGTCGGCGGCGGCCAATTATGCGCTGGTCAGCCAGGCGAACGTCTCGAGCGCCAAGGGCGCGGCGCTGGCGACCGCGCTGGCCAGCATCGTCTCGGGATCGGGCACGACGCACTATGCCGATGCGGCGGTGGTGGTGAACGACGGCCCGAGCCAGAAGGTCGTGCTCGGCGTCGCGCTGGCTCCGTCCGGCTCCGCGAGCAACGCCGACCAATGCTATTGCCCGACAGCGACGCCAACGCTCGTCTGGGGCTCGCCTGTCACCTGCGGTAACGCCTGTCCGAGCGGTCTGCGCGCCGGTAAGTTCGTCCAGATCCAGGCGTCGCGGGCGCACACGCCGCTGTTCTCGGGCTATGGCATCGTCAAGAGCGGGACGGTTAGCGTCAGCACGCTGGTGCAGACCGGATGACGCGAATGTCGTCGCCTGCTGCTGCGGCCCGTCGATCGCGCGGTGTCCGGTCGGGGTCGAGTGCGGTCGAGTTCGCGCTCGTTCTGGTGCCGCTGATGATGCTGCTCTTCGGCGGGATCGAGTTCGGGCGGCTGCTATGGACGCGCAATGCGATGCAGCAGACTGCCGTCGCCACCGCGCGGTGCCTCGGGGTTCACCAGAGCCAATGTGCAACCGGCGGCGTTCCCAACGTGACCAAGGCCGTGACTTTTGCCCAGACCAACGCGCTCGGCTTGAGCGTCGCGATCCCGGCGGCGGGCGTTGCCGTGACTGCGAGCGGGTCCTGCGGCGGCCAGACCGGCTTCGCCCTTGTCACGCTGACTTTGACGTTTCGCACAGCCGTGCCGAAGTTATTGACATCGCTCGGTGCGAACCCGGTCCTGGTAACAAATGCATGCTTTCCGAACCAGACGTGAGAAGGTAAGGCTGAACCGGAATGGCGTCTTTTGAGCCGCGCCGTGATTGCGATTGAGCTGCTAATTGAAGATGGCGACCCTCATTGCGGGTTGAAAGGTCACACGAAGTTCACGGTATTGAACGTTGATTCGCACGTGCAGCTTTATGCTCGCGCGCTGCTTCCCCTCCCCTTGGAGGGGCGAGAGACGTCGCGCTTGCGACGGCCCGGGGGTGGCGAGTTCTCGGAGGGATAGTTTGCGGCGACTGCCCCACCACCGACCCCTTCCCGAAAGGGGAGGGGAGCAGGAAAGGCAGCGCAGTTGGGTCACTCGTCCCGACCAACAATGAGAAAGAGCGCGTTGCCGAACCAACGCGGCTCGACTCGAAGCTCCAATCATATCGCTTTGACGCCCCTGTAGGACAGCAGTGTTTGCACCGGCCGCTGCTGCAAGAACCGCTGCCTCGCGTGCCCGGGCATCGAGCGCCTATTTATACAACGAGCATCATCCTCGCGAAGGCGGGGACCCATCACCACGGACAGTTGGGGTGATGGGTCCCCGCCTTCGCGGGAATGACGATAACGGCAAACAATACTGCTTTAGCGCCGCATCCCCGCCAGCGTCGCGATCGTCCGGTCGACTTCTTCGGCGGTCGAATAATGCGCCAGTCCGAGGCGGACGAGGCCGCCGCTCTGCGCCAGACCGAGACGCGCGATGACTTCGACTGCGTAGAAATCGCCCGACCAGCCGCAGATGCCCTCGGCGGCGAGGTGGGCGGCGATCGCGTCGGGCTCGATGCCGTCGATGGTGAAGGCAAAGGTCGGGACGCGCCCGGCCATCGTCGGCGGACCGTACAGCCGAAGGCCTTCGATCGTCGCGAGGCCGGCGAGGAAGCGCTCGCCGAGGCTGGCCTCGTACGCCGCGATTGCCGCCATCGCCGCGCGGAGGCGCGACCGCCGGTCGTTGCTGCGGTCGCCGATCTCGCCGCCGAGCCAGTCGAGATAGTCGATCGTTCCCGCAACCGCCGCCTGACCCTCGAACGACGGCGTCCCGGTCTCGAAGCGCGACGCCGCGGGGAGCGATTTCGCCGGGCGGACCTTGTATGCCGCGATCGTCTCGAGCAGCGCGGCGCGGCCCCACAGCACGCCCTGGTGCGGGCCGAAAAACTTGTACGGCGAGCAGACGAGCAGGTCGGCGCCGAGTGCGGCGACGTCGGTCGCGACGTGCGGGACGAGCTGGACCGCGTCGACGAAGATCAGCGCCGCCGAATGTGCGCGGACGATGCGGACGATCTCGGCGATGTCGTTGAGCGTTCCCAAGGCGTTGCTCGCGCCGCCGACCGCGACAAGGCGGGTCCTCTCCCCGAGCAAGCCGGGGAGCGCGGCGAGGTCGAGGACTCCTGTCGCGGGGTCGAAGTCGATCCAGCGCACCGTCATCCCGCAATCGTCGGCGACGCGCAGCCACGGCGAGACGTTGGCGTCGTGGTCGAGGCGGGTGACGACCAGCTCGTCGCCAGCCTGCCAGTCTTGCGCCAGCGCCCGCGAAACCGCGAAGGTCAGCGACGTCATGTTCGGCCCGAAGGCGATCTCGTCCGGATCGGCACCGATCAGGTCGGCCATCGCCGCGTGTGCTGCCGCGCTCGTCCGGTCGGTGTCGACCGAACTGGCGAAGCTGCCCCCGGAGTTGGCGGTCCCCCGTTCGAGGTGCGCGACCATCGCCGCGATTGCGGGGGCGCAGACCTGGGTGCCCCCGGGAGCGTCGAAATAGACGCGGGAGCGCCCTTGGTCGGTCGCGGCGAGCGCGGGGAAGCGGGCGCGGACGGCGTCGATCGGGAAGCTCATCGGGCACGCCTTGCGGTGACGACGGTGTCGATCTCGTCGGTGCGGGGGTTGACAAAGTCGAGCCGGACGCGACCGGCAATTGTCGTCACCGCCGCCGGGACCGACGAATTGGTCAGCAGCCAGCCCGCGGGGAGGACGATCGCATTCGCCGGGCGGCCGAAGCTGCGGTGCCAGACGAGTTCGTCGCCGCTCAGCCCGTAGCGGTCGGGATCGGTGTACGTCTCGGCAATGCGCAGGCGGCGGCTGGTGCCGGGCTCGACCGCGGGGAAGCGGAAGACGACCGCCGTCGTGTCGGGCGTGACGTCGGACGCGTCGGGTTCGAGCGCGGTGATCGCGGCGCCCTTGATATATTCCGGGGGCATCGTCGCGCCGGTGTCGAGGTCGCGCGCCGACGGGTTGCTCGCGGTGCTGCCGGTGCGGACGATGTTGACGTAGGCCGCAACCCCCGGTTTTGTCTCGGTATAATCGTGGGTCAGGTCGAAGCTGTGGGTCTCGGGCTGGCGCAGGTAATAGACGATCTCGCGGCTCTGCGCGGCGCGGTCGTCGAGTTTCGCGGCAAGGCTCGATGGTCCGGCGGGGACCGCACCGGGGGTGGCGCGAAGGATGAGCGGGGCCTGGCTGGGGGAGGTGTTGACGAACGATATCGCGATCCGCCCGTCGGGCTGCTGGAGGACCTGCGACGGGACGTTGCACGCCGCGAGCCGGTAGCCGGCGGGGAGGACGACGGTGTTGCGCTTGATCCCGAGCGGGCGGTCGAAGACGATCGCATCGCCGTCGCGGTGATAGCTCTTGGCGTCCTCGTAGGTCTTGTCGATCAGGATGCGTCCGCCGCCGCCGCCATCGGGGACCGGATGGGCGAGGGTGACCGCGATGTAGCGGCTCCCCGGCGTGGCATCGGCGACGCCCCCGGCTTTCGCGACCGCGCCGTCGACCTCGTTGAAGATCAATGGCTTGCCGGTCGCGCGGTCTGTGACGTGCTCGTCGCTGGCGATACTGCCGGGGCGGACCGGGTTGTAGTAGGCGGTCGCTCCCGGGGTCGTCGCGGTGATCTCGTAGACGATGCGGAATTTGTGGCTGTCGGGAGCGAGGAGCTCGTAGCGGGTGTACGCTCCGCCCTCGGTCTGCGGTGCGGGAGCGGCGGCGGCGGTCGCGAGGACCGTGGCGGCGGCGAGGGCGAGTCGGGACAATGCTGCGGTCATCCGCATTTCATGCAACACGGTGAAGCCGACCGCTACCGGCAATCGTTGCCGTCCGCACGAGCACCCGCACACGACCGCACCCAGCCCGCAAAGGACCGCTATGAAGCCGAACTGGCCGATCGTCGCTCTGGCCGTTGGCGCGTTCGGCATCGGCACGACCGAGTTCGCGCCGATGGGGATGCTGCCGGTTATCGCGGCGGGGCTGTCGGTGTCGGTGCCGAAGGCGGGGCTGCTCGTCACCGGCTATGCGCTCGGCGTCGTCGCGGGCGCGCCGCTGCTGACGCTGCCGACCGGCAGGGTCGACCGCAAGACGCTGTTGATCGGGCTGATGGCGTTGTTCGCACTCGGCAATGCGCTGTCGGCGATCGCTCCCGGATATGCGAGCCTGCTCGCGGCGCGGGTCGTCACCTCGCTGTGCCACGGCGCGTATTTCGGGGTCGGGTCGATCGTCGCGGCGAAGATCGCAGGCAAGGGCAAGGCGGCGGGCGCGATCGCGGCGATGTTCGCCGGGCTGACGATCGCCAACATCGGCGGCGTACCGCTCGCGGCGTGGGTCGGCGAGACGATCGGCTGGCGGACCGCCTTCGCCGGGATTGCGGGACTTGGGGTGATCGCGATCGCGGCGCTGGCGGTCGCGCTGCCGTCGCTGCCCGCCGACGCCGAGACCGATATCGGCGCCGAGCTCCGTGTTGCGGCGCGATGGCCGGTGGTGCTGGCGTTGCTGACGACGGCGTTCGGGTCGGCGGCGATGTTCACCGTCTTCACCTATATCGTCCCGATCCTGCGCGACGTGACCCACGTCTCGCCGACGCTGGTGACGGTGGCGCTCGTCGTCTACGGCGTCGGGCTGACGCTCGGCAACTGGCTCGGCGGACGCTTCGCCGACCGCGCGCTGACGCCGACGCTGATCGTCGTGCTCGTCGCGCTCGCGGTGCTGCTGCTGGTGTTTGCGGGGACGATGCACGCGACGATCCCGGCGCTGGCGACGATCTTCGCGTGGGGAGTCGCGACCTTCGCGCTGGTGCCGCCGCTCCAGTCGCGGGTGATGGCGGTGGCGCACGATGCGCCGAACCTCGCGTCGTCGCTCAACATCGGCGCGTTCAACCTCGGCAACGCGGCCGGAGCGGCGCTCGGGGGCGGGGTCATCGCGCTCGGGCTGGCGTACGAATGGGTCGCGGTCGCGGGGGCGGCGATGGCGGGGATCGCGTTGCTCCTCGTCCTCGCGGCGCGGCGGTAAAGACCTCGACCTCGCCGGTGAAGCGTTCGAGATGTCCAGCGGTCAGCCGAAAGCCATCGGCGGCGTCGGCGATGTAGCCGCCGACCTGCGAGCGGTGCGCCCGCGCGGCCCAGCGCTTCGCCGCGATAGGACCGTACGCGCGCTGGCCTCTCGCATCGACCCGTGACCACACCGCATAACTGAACAGCGCGACGCCGCTCCCTCGCGTGGCGGCGACGTTCAGCCGCCAACCCGCCTGATGGTCGGGGTGATGATCGCGCGGCGAGGCGGCGACGACGACCCCGGCGCCGAGTGCGGTCAGCACTCGGCGAAGCGCGAGGACATGGCCTTCGGTCGCGACATTGCCGTCATGCCACCCCATGAAGCGCACCGCCGCGCTGCCCGCCCCGACCCGCGCCATTGCCCGCCGCAACTCCGCCCGGCGCAACCGGCCGAGGACCGCGGGTGGCCAGCGCCGCGACCCCGGATGCGACGCCTGCCCGTCGGTCAGCGCGATCACCGCGACGCGGACGCGCGCGCGCACGGCGGCTGCGATCAGCAGCCCGCAGCCGAGCGTTTCGTCGTCGGGATGCGGCGCGACGACCACGAGCCGACGCCGCCCGGTGGCGCGGATAATCGCCGCAGCATCGAGCGGGAACACGCGCGGGGGCCAACGGTTCGTCACGCATGCGCAATGCTCCCGCCCTCGCCGATGTTCCGTTCGTGTCCGACGCGCTCGACCCGGCGCTCGAGGCGGAGATTTTCGCGCGAGCGACGGCGGTCGACGAGGCGGCGGCGTTCCCCGGGGGCGACATTGCGGCGCTCGCGGCGGCGGGGCTGCTCGCCGCCCCGCTCCCCGTGTCGGTCGGTGGCGGCGGGGTCGGGCTGACGGGGCCTGTCGCCGAATTGCGGACGCTGCTCAGCGGAGTCGGGCGCGCCAGCCTGACGGTCGGGCGGCTGTTCGAGGGGCACGTCAATGCCGCCAAGCTCGTCGACCGCTACGGCGGACCGAGCGCGGTCATCGCCTCCGAAGCCGCCGCCGGGCGCATCTCGGGCGTATGGAACGCCGAGCGCGGCCCCGGCCTTCGTGCCGCGAAGGTCGATGGCGGCTGGCGGCTCGACGGGCGCAAGATCCATTGCTCGGGCGCGGGATCGATCCGGCGCCCGCTCGTCACCGCGCGCGATAAGGACGACGCGGTCCGGCTGTTTCTGCCCGACCTGACGAGCCCCGGCGTCAACATCGACCTGACCGTCTGGCGCGCAGCGGGGATGCGCGGGACTGCTACCGGGACAGTCGACTTCGCCGGGGTGTTCGTTCCCGACGCGGCTGCGGTCGGGGGACCGGGCGATTACTACCGCTCGCCCCTGTTCTCGGGCGGGGCATGGCGCGTCCTCGCGGTCCAGCTCGGCGGGGTCGAGCGGGTGATGCTGCTTCATGCCGCGCGTCTCAACGCAAGCGGGCGCGGCAACGACCCGGTCTTTCGCGCCCGCTTCGCCCGCGCCGCTGGGAGCGCCGAGACTGCCCGGCTGCTCGTCGCCGAGGCGAGCATGCGCGCCGAAGCGAGCGGCGACCCGGCGGCGATCGATGCGTACGTCGACCTCGCCCGCGCGACCTTCGAGGACCTCGCGCTCGGCTGCATCGACGCGGCGCGACGCAACGTCGGGTTGAGTACCTTCATCGCCCCCGACCCGCTCGACCGCGTGCTGCGCGACCTCGAAACCTACCTCCGCCAGCCGTTCATCGACAGCTCGCGCGATCACGCGGCGGCGTGGCTCCTCGCCCATGAAGGACGCATCTGATGGCGAAGTCGTTGGAAGCAGGCTATTTCGACAAGCTCTACGCGCACGATCCCGATCCGTGGAAGTTTACTACGAGCGCGTATGAGGACGCCAAATACTCAGCGACCCTCGCCGCATTGCCGCGTGAACGCTACGCCAGCGCGGTCGAGATCGGCTGCTCGATCGGGGTTTTGACCGAGCGGCTTGCGGCACGCTGCGACCATCTCCTTGGGCTCGACGTCGCGCAGGCGGCGCTCGATGCGGCGGCGAAGCGCTGCGCCGCGCTGCCCCACGTCGAGTTCGCACTATCCGGCCGTCCCGCGACCCCGCCGACGGGGACGTTCGACCTGATCATGCTGTCGGAGATCATCTATTACTTCGATCGCGATGGTGTCGCGGCGATGGCGCGGGCGGTGGCCGGAATGGCGCGCCCTGGGGCCGATGTCATGCTGATCCACTGGCTCGGGCCGACCCCGGATTATCCGCTCGATGGAGAGACGGCGGTGACGGCATTTCTGGATGCGGCGACAGCGGGTGCGCGTGGAGCGACAATGGTCGCGCAAGATCGAACGCCGGAGTATCGCCTCGACGTGCTGCGCTTTCCAGCCGGCTGATCAGCCGTTCGGCGAGCGCGACTTCGGCAGCGAGATCCGCCGGCGCTAGTCGCTGCCGCGCGAGGCCCGATACCGTCGCCTCGATATCCTGCCACTGCGCGCCGAAACCGGGCGCATTCTGTCGCTCGAACAGCTGGCGGAGCGTGGCGCGCCACTTCAGCCGCTGGATAAGCACCTCGGTCGATTCGAGTACGGCGTCGCACAATGCGGTATCGTCGGCGGCATAGGTCCGCAGCAGGTCGGCGAAACCTCCCGGCGCGCGCCCGTGGAGCCGCGCCGAGGTGTACACCACCGGCGCATGGCTGTGGCGCAGGCGCAGGTCGTGTGCCTCGATCGCCGCCGCCATCGCCCGGTCCTCGGCAAGAGCGACGATCGGCAGCCCGCCAATCTGCCGGTACGCCGCCAATGTCAGCGCGAGGCTCGCACCCCACGCCCAGACATGGTTCGGCCACGGATCGTGCGGGCGCGGGTCGATCAGACTGGCGAGCCGCGCGTGGTGGTCGGCGAGCCGCCATTCGAGCGCGCGCAACGGCAGCGGCGGCAGCGCCGCCTGCGTCGCCTCGTCGAACGCGACGACCCCGGCGACCGCATCGGCGCCCGTCAGTTCGGCGAGGTTGGCGGCGATCCAGCCAGGGTCGACGACCGAATCCGCGTCGGTGGTCATCAGCACTCCATCGGGCGGGAGGAGAGCGGCGGCCCAGTCGAGCGCGGTGCGGCGGGCCCCGCCAGCGTGCGCGCGATCGGCCGGAAGCTCGACCTCGGCAACGACGACGGTCATGGCCAGCGCGCGAAACTGCCGGGCGATCTGCGCGGTCTTGTCGCGGCTGTTGTTAACCAGAACGACGGTGAAAACCGGACCCGAGGCTGTCGTCGCGGCGAGGTCGAGCGCGCCGAGACAAGCCCCGATCGACTCCGCCTCGTTATGCGCCGGGACCGCAATCGCCACCGCGCGGGGAGGGGCGGGGGGCAGGTCCGGGGTGGCGGGGAGGGTGCGCGACATCCACATGGTCCGCGTTAACGATGCGTTCCAGTTACAGTTGCAGTACGTTTCCGCTCCGATTGAACTTCGGACGTGTGGCTTAGGGCAGGGCCGAAAGACGACGCGATGGCGTCGGCCCGGGGATGGGGCGGCCACGGGCGGGTCGCTCGCGGCGGCTTCCCCGCCCCCGGCCGCTCCCCTAAAGGGAGGGGAGGCCGTCGGTCCCCGTGAGGGACATTGGCCCTTTGGGGAGATACCGATGAACCGAGTCCTCGCGCATACCGGCGCGCGTTATCCGATCGTCCAGGCGCCGATGGGGTGGATCGCGCGGTCGCAGCTCGCGAGCGCGGTGTGCAACGCGGGCGGGCTCGGCATCATCGAGACGTCGTCGGGCGAGACCGAGAACTGCAAGGCCGAGATCCTCAAGATGCGCGACCTGACGACCGCGCCGTTCGGGGTCAATTTGCCGATCCTGTTCCTCAAGGACGACGCGATGGTCCGCTTCATCTGTGACAGCGGCGTGAAGTTCGTTACCACCTCGGCGGGGTCGCCGGCGAAATTCATCGGCCCGCTCAAGGCGGCGGGGATCGTCGTCTATCATGCGGTGCCGACGCTCGACGCCGCATTGAAATGCGTCGCCGCTGGGATCGACGGGCTTGTCGTCGAGGGGGCCGAGGGCGGCGGCTTCAAGAACCCCGAGGAAGTGTCGACGCTCGTCCTGCTCCAGGCGATCCGGCGCGCGGTCGACGTGCCCTTGATCGCGGCAGGCGGCATCATGGACGGGGCCGGGATGGCGGCGGCGTTCGCGCTCGGCGCCGAGGCGGTGCAGATGGGCACACGCTTCGTCAGCGCCGCCGAAAGCCCGGTCCACGCCAACTACAAGGCGGCGATCGTCGCGGCGAAGGAGACCGGCACCCACGTCCTCAACAAGCGCGCGTCGCCATGCATCCGCGCGCTCAAGACCGCTCGAACCGCGGCGATGGCCGAGACCGGGCTGATGCCGCCCGACACCTTTGCGCGCATCCGCGACCTGTATTTCGGCGGCGACATGGAAGCGTCGGTCGGGCTCGCCGGGCAGACTGCGGGGCTGATCGACAGCGTCGAGCCGGTCAAGGCGATTATCGACGACACGATAGCAGGGTTTTTCGCGGCGACTGCGCGACTGGGGCAGTACGCAAGCGCACGCAACTTTGGGTAATTCTGCCACAGTTAACGACAGTTATATTCTGTCATCGAGGACGCATCGAAACGTAACAAAGCTGTCACGGAGCGCTCCTAACTCGCGCTGCACGACGATCGGCAGCGACCGCCGGCGGCTAAAGGGACGGCAACATGACGATCAGAACCGGGTTGCGCGCGGGCGCCGCGATGGGCGTATTGCTGATCGCGACGATGGCGCAGGCGGCGGACGTTGCAGCGGCAGTGCCAGCCGACAGCGCCGCCGACGCGACGGGTATCCGCAACACCGACGATATCGTCGTCACCGCGACGCGGGTCAACAAGGAGACGCCGATCACGTCGTCGGTGTTCACCTTCGAGCCGCAGTCGATCATCAGCCGCGCGGTCATCGACAAGGCGGTCTCGCCGACCGCCGACTTTTCCGACGTCATCCTGCTGACGCCGGGCGCGTCGGGGACGAGCAACGGCAACGGTCCTGGTCTGAGCGAGTCGAAGACCGTGCTGCGCGGCTTCAAGGACGGCCAGTTCAACATCACCTACGACGGCGTCCCGTTCGGCGATTCGAACGACCCGACGCACCACTCGACCGCCTATTTCCCGAGCGGGACCTACGAGCGGATCATCGTCGACCGCGGCCCGGGTTCGGCGACCGACCTCGGCCAAGCGAGCTATGGCGGCAACATCCACATCATCTCGCGCGAGGTCACCGACACCCGGCTGATCGAGGCGGAAGGCGTCTACGGCAGCTACAACACCTTCCTCGGCCGCGGCACGATCCAGACCGGTGCGAGCGAGAAGCTCGGTGGCCTCAAGGCGGTAGTCGTCGGCGAATATAAGGCGACCAACGGCGCGCTTACGGGCTCGGGCGCGTGGTTCGTCAACGGCTTCGGCAAGCTCGAGAAGCCGCTGGGATCATGGGGCAAGATCAGTGTCCTCGGCAGCTACAACCAGGATTTCTACCGCCAGTCGGACAATAATGGCTCGGGCTGCTTCAACGGTCCGAATGCGAGCAAGCTGACGACCCCGGCACCGGGCGAAGTCTCGCAGGCGACGTGCGATCCCGCCTCGCAGATCGGCCAGTTCGGCAAGAGCTTTGCGCTGATCGACAATTCGAAGCTTGGCGGCACGCATTATTCACCGGCCAACCAGGACTGGAACTGGACGCACAAGGCGACCGACTTCGAGATCGTCCGCTTTCAGGGCAAGATCACCGACAAGCTGACCTTCGACAACAAGGCCTATACGTATTTCTACAAGAACTTTACGTTTTCGGCCGAGAACACCTCGACCTACTGCCTGACCGCGACGACGACGACGTGCACCGTCGCCGCTCCGACCAACGTCGTCGGCCAGACAACGACGCTGAACGCCGCCGGGGTTGCGGTGAAGAACATCGGCAACATCGCCGGCTATACCAAGGTCAACCAGTACCGGACCTCGGGCGATATCGCGCAGATCAACTACGAGACGTCGTTCGGGACCGCCAAGGTCGGCGCGTGGTACGAGCATTCGGTCTCGCACCGCTATCGCTACGACTACGACATCACGCAGGCGTTTGCCGCGGGGGCGTTCACCCCGTCGGGTGACTTCGACTTCGCCGCGATGTCGAAGTTCTACAATTTGCGCCAGACCGACAAGGCGGCGAACGTCCAGCTCAACGGCCAGCCGGTCCCGCTTTATATCAACTACGACGAGCACACGAGCTGGGACCAGATCCAGGGCTTTGGCGAGTTCGCGTTCAAACTGCTCGACGACCGGCTGACGATCACGCCCGGCGTCAAGGTCCAGGACTTCACGCGCCACATCGACACGCCGATCGCGGCCCAGTCCTCGCGCGTCGGCATCGTCGCCCAGACGTCGTACAAGCCGACCCTGCCGTATGCGTCGATCAACTTCCTGATCCAGCCGAACTTCTCGGTTTACGGCCAGTTCGCCAAGGGCTTCCTCGTCCCCTCGCTGAGCAACAGCCTCGAGCTGGCGACCCCGACTGCCAGCGGCACGATCGGCGGCGCGCTGCTCCAGCCGACCAAGACGACCAATTATCAGGCGGGCACGGTCTATGCCGGCAACCAGCTCAACGTCGACTTCGACATTTATTACATCAAGTCGAGCAACTCGACCTTCGTCGATCCGTCGTCGGGCATCGCCACCCAAAGCGCGAGCAGCGCGACGTACAAGGGCATCGAAGGGCAGGTCAGCTATGCCGTTGCCCGCGGCCTGACCGCGATCGCCAACGGCTCGCTCAATACGTCGAAGGCCGACGTCACCAACCTGTGGCTCGCGCAGGCGCCGAACTACACCGCGCTGCTCGGGGCAATCTACTCCCACGACCGGATCAGCGTCAGCTATCTCCACAAGTTCATCGGTCACCAGTACGCCGACACCAACCAGCTGGTGCGGATCAGCGCGTACAGCAACGGCATCGCGGCGCTGGGCTACACGGTCGGCAACTTCACTTTCGGCATCACGGCGTATAATCTGTTCGACGATCGCTCGACGACGAGCATCGGCACGCCGACGAATGCCGGGCAGGCGCTGTACTTCTTCCAGCCCGGGCGCAGCTACGAAGCACAGGCGCGCGTTCGCTTCTGACAATTACGCGGGATGGAATAGTTATGCGTCGCCTGATCGCGCTCCTCGCCGTGTTGGCCGCCGCCCCCGTGACCGCGGCCCCCGACGCCGCCTATGTCGTGATGGGTGACGGCGGGGCGATCGCGCGGGTGGTGACGGCCGACGCGACGTGTCCGGTACTGCGGGTCGACGGGCGCGATGTCGCGATGACAATGCGCTTCGCCGCCGCGACGGTGCCGCAGCGCCCGACCGCGTCGACGCCCGAGAATGCGAAGCCCTCGGCGTTCCCGGTGACGGTGTGCGAGGCGAGGCTGCCCGTCGGAGCAAAGCGCGCCGCCGTCGACGGCGTCCGCCTGCCGGTGCCGAAGCGCGACGTCCGCCGCATCGTCGTCATCGGCGACACCGGCTGCCGGTTGAAGGCGTCGGACAAGGCGTACCAGCCGTGCAACGACCCGGCACAGTACCCCTTCGCCCGGATCGCCGCGTCCGCCGCAAAGTGGAAGCCCGACTTGATCGTCCATGTCGGCGACTATCAGTATCGCGAGAATCCGTGCCCCGTGTCTGAAAGCGGCTGCACCGGCAGCCCGTGGGGCTATGGTTGGGACACATGGCGCGCCGACTTCTTCGGCCCCGCCGCAGCGCTCCTCGCCGCCGCCCCGATCGCGCCCGCCCGCGGTAATCACGAGACGTGCAACCGCGCAGGGCAGGGCTGGTGGCGCTTCCTCGACGGGCGACCGCGTGCGGCGGGGCGCGACTGCGACGATCCGGCGAACGACCAGGCTGGCGACTGGAGCGAGCCCTATGCTGTGCCGCTCGGCCACGGCGCGCAACTCGTCATGCTCGACCTCGCGGCGGCAAACGGCAAGGCGCTCGCGCCCGACGACTGGCGGCGGCCCGCGTTCGAAGCGAGCTACCAGTCGCTCGCGGCACTGGCGGCGCGCGCGCATTACACCTTCGCGGTCGACCACCACCCGATCCTCGGCTTCGCCGCGACCGCCAAATCGGGCGTCGCGACGCTCAGCCCCGGCAATCCGTCGATCCAGTCGGTGTTCGGCACGCACGGCCCGCGCCAGCTTCCGCCCGGCGTCGCGGTGCTGCTGTCGGGGCATTATCATGCGTGGGAGCAGGTCAGCTTCTCGACCGACCAGCCGAGCCAGTTCATCACCGGCTTCTCGGGCACGCTCGAGGACATCGTGCCGCTCCCCGCGACTTTGCCGCCCGGAGTCGAGCCTGCGCCGGGGGCGACGCCCGCGCGCTTCTCGTCGTGGATCGATGGCTTCGGCTATATGACGCTGGAACGCACCGGCGCGGAGACGTGGCGCGCGCTCGTCCACGGCGTCGACGGTCGGGTGGTCAACCGCTGCACGATCACCGGGCAGCACTCGACGTGCGACCGCGCGCAGGTCCCGACCGCTACCGCGGGCTAGCGCCGCCTCAGACCAGCCCCAGCTCGCTCGCCGCCGCGCCGGGGAACACACTCCCCAAGCGGTCGCTACGCAGCCCGTACATCCGCGCGAACAGCCCGCCCATCAGCGCGCGGTAATCGGTCAGCACCGGCAGGTCGCGGGCCTGGTTCAGGCTTGCCTCGGTCAGCGCGACCTGCGGCCCAGCGATGCGCCCGCCCTTCACGCCGCCGCCCATCACCCAATAGCTGCTGCCGTGGCCGTGGTCGGTGCCTTTGTCGCCGTTCTCGTGGAACGTGCGGCCGAATTCGGAGACGACGACGACGACGGTGTTCGACCACGCCGCCGGTCCGATCTCCTCGACGAAGCCCGCGAGCCCGGTGCCGAGTTCGGTCAGGCGGCCCGCGAGATAGCCGGTCGCGCCGCCCTGGTTGACGTGGGTGTCCCACCCGCCGACGTCGACGAAGCCAAGGTTGAAGTCGGTCGCCATCAGCCGCCCCATCCGCCGCGCCGACAGCTCGAAGCCCTTCGGGCTGACCGCGCCACGATTGGCCGCGACCTCCTGACCGGCGAGGCTCTGATACACCTCGTTCCGGATGGTGAAGCCCTGGCTGACCGATTTGCCCATCGGGTCGGCCGCGTACATCGCCGAGATCAGCTTCGCTTGGCGATCGTCGATGCCGGGCTTGCCGACGCCGCCGAGCGCGATGTTGGGGATCGGGGTGTCGCCGCGGAAGCTGAGCGGCACCTGATCGGTGAAGGCGATCGGGGAGGGCGCGGCCGTTCCCGCCGACAGCGTCGCCGCAAGCCGCGCCATGAACCCCGAGGCGTAGTTGCGGCTCGCGCCGATCGGCTGGCCGAGTTCGATCGTGTCCTGCGTCTCGAAGTGGCTCCGCGTCATATCGTCGGTCCCGGCGAAGGGGACGAAGGCGATCTGCCGCTTCGCCCACAACGGGTAGAGCGAGTCCTTGAGCGCCGGGTGGAGCCCCCAGTTCGCGTCGAGCGGGAGCGCCGCGAGCGGGTTCGCCGGATCGGGCCGGGCGATGCCGATCGTCGGCCGCGACCGGGTGTAGAAGTCGCCGAGCGGGATCGTGACGTTGGCGGCGTCGTACGCCCCGCGCAGGAAGACGACGAGCAACCGCGTGCCACCCGCAGCGGGCGCGGCGAACAGCTTGCCGGAGAAGGCGAGCGGGAGCCCGGCAGCGGCGAACTTGAGGAGCGAACGGCGGTCCATGATGGCCTCCTAGCGGCGCATGAAGCGGGGGGACGACAGGAAGAGCGTATTGAACTCGGCGGGTGATTTGGCCTGCGCCAGCGCGGCAGTCGTCGCGGCGTCGGGGGCGGGGAACAAGGTGGCGACCGCATCGCGGATGTTCGGAACGGGAACCGGGGGTTGCGGCGTCGGGGGTACGCCCGGTACCGGCGGCGGCGGGGGCGGCGCGCCCTCTGGCTTGAACAGCGCGGGTGCTCCGCCGCCGATCTGGCGTGCAATCTCGAAACGCACCGACATCTGCCCGGGGCCGTTCCACGCCGCCGCATCGGGCGGATAGCCGTCGGGGGTCTGGTGGTTGTACAGCCCCTCGGCAAGCCGGTTGAGCCAGCCCTCGATCGGCTGGGTGTTGACGACGATCCGGTCGTCGTACGCGAGCCGCACCGCCGACAGGACGTAATGTGCCGGGTCCTTGAACTTCGTACCGAGCGACGCCTTGAACTCGGGTGAACCGATCATCATCGCCATCACCGGCGCGATCTCGCCGTGGGTCCGCACGAAGGTCGCCGCCATCCGGTCGACGAGGCGCGGCGGCGGGGCGTCACCGACGAACTGGCGGGCGAGCGCCATCGAGACATGGTGCGCGGTCGCGGGCTGCGCGCTGAGAATATCGAGCGCCTCCTCGACCTCGGCGAACCCGCGCCCGGCGATATGGTGGCCGAGGAAGTCCTTGTCGCCGTAATCGTGGCGGTTCGGATTGAACTCGAACAGCCCCTGCCGAACCAGGTCGCCTGCGTGCTGCGGGCCGATCTTCGGATCATCGGGCTTGGCATCGATGCCTACCCCGGTGAGGATGCGCGCGAGCTCCTGGACGTCCTTCTGGCTATACCCCGACCCGACCCCCATCGTGTGGAGCTCCATGATCTCGCGGGCATAATTCTCGTTGATGTGGCCGTTGGCGTTCTGCGCATTGTCGAGATAGCTGAGCATCGCCGGATGGCGCACCGTCGCTTCGAGCAGGTCGCGGAAGCGCCCGAGCGCGTGCGGCCGGATCGCGGCCTGCTCATAGTCGCCGATCATCAGCCGGATGTTGTTCTTCCCCAGGTGGACGTTGAAGTGGTTGAACCAGAACGAAGTCATCACCTCCTGCAGCTGGTCGGGGGAGTAAAGCGCGAGCAGGATCGACCGCGTCGCTGCCTGATGCCCCGCCGCGCCGAGCGCATCGTTATAAACCTTCTTTGCCGCCGCCTTCGCATCGGGATCGGCCATCGCGTTCGCGACGCGGTTGAGGTCCTCGGCCTGACGGACAGCGTTGGCCATCGGCGTCTTGGTCACTGGCAGCGCCGCGATCCGCGCAGCGACTTCGGCGGGCAGCGCCGTCGTCCGCGCCGGGTGGAGCTGATGATCGAGCCAGCGCGCGGTGCCGTCATGCGCGATCGCCTCGGCGTCGCTCGCATCCGTGCCCCACGTCAACCGGTCGAGCAGCGCCGCCTGCGACGGTGTCATGCGCGCGGGAGCCGCCGCGACGGGAGCGGCGGTCGCAAGCAGCACCGCCAGCATCGTCCAAGGTAAAAGCAAGTGGTCGCGCATCGCCACATCTCCATCGAATGGCTGCATTGCGCTACTGGCCGTTAAGCTGTCCTGAACGCCAGCGGCATATTATCCTGAAGATAGGGTTGACCTTCGGGACCGCCCGGGACGAGAGTGAGGGGCTTGGGGTCGGGGGGCCAGATGATACGGTTTTCAGTGTGGCTCGGCCTTGCCGCGCTCGGTGCCGCGTTTCCGGCGGCCGCCGTCCCGCCAATCGAAGCCTACGGCCACCTGCCGAGCGTCGACATGATCGAGATTTCTCCCGACGGCAGCAAGCTCGCGCTCTTCGTCGGTGATGAACACAACCGCCAGATACAGGTCCGCAGTACCGCTGACATGAAGGTGTTGCTCGGGGCGAAGGCGGGAGACACGAAGGTCCGCGCCCTGATGTGGGCGGGCGAAAATCATTTGCTGATCACGACCTCGACGACGGCGTGGGTCTATAATCTCAGCGGCAACAAGCGCGAATATCTCCAGATCGTCGACTTCGACCTTGCGAAGCACAAGCCGCGAGAGGTGCTCAATGGCGTCGTGACGGGGGTCACGCGGCTGCTCAACACCGCCGCCGCATTGCCGACGGTGCGGATGATCGGCGGCAAGCCGATCGCCTTCGTCGAAGGCATCTCGTTTCCCGACCGGGCCGGCGTGCTGACCTTGATCCGCGACGATCTCGAAACCGCGAACGCGCGCGAAATTGCGCTGGGCACGGTCACCACCCGCGGTTGGGTGCTCGACCAGGCAGGCCAGATCGTGGCGCGGGTCGATTACGACGACAAGCCCGGCGAGTGGACGCTATCGACCGGCCATGACGGACATCTCGTGCGCTCGATGCGCGGCACCTACCCGATCGACGTTCCGGCGGTGCGCGGCTTCGGGCGCGACGCCAGCACGATTCTCGTTGGTTTTCCGGGCGACGAGATCGAGCGGCATCGCGAGGTCGCGCTCGGCGGCGATCACCCGTCCGAGCCCATCGAAGTTCTCGATGATGGCGATCCGGTGCACGATTCGCGGACCGGCGTGGTGATCGGGGTCCGGCACACCACTGGCCTCGGGGTGAGCTATTCGTTCTTCGCGCCCGAGGATGCCCGGTTATGGACACAGGTGACGAAGGCCTTCCCGAATGCGGTCGTCGAACTCGCGTCGTGGTCGGACGATCACCATAAGATCGTCCTCAAGGTCGAGGGCGGCAAATTTGGCGCTGCCTTCTTCCTGCTCGACACGGCGACGCACCACGCCGCATGGCTCGCCGACGAATATCGCGAGATATCCGGCGACGACATCTTCGAACGAAAGCTGATCAGCTACCCCGCCGCCGACGGACTCCCCATCCCCGCCTATCTGACGCTGCCCGCGGCGCACGCGGGGGCCAAACTGCCGCTCATCGTCCTTGCCCACGGCGGTCCGGGTGCGCGCGACGAGGCGGGGTTCGACTGGTGGTCGCAGGCGCTCGCGTCGCGTGGCTATGCCGTGCTCCAGCCCGAGTTCCGCGGTTCGACCGGTTTCGGCGAGCATTTCCATGCCGCGGGCTACGGCGAATGGGGCCGCAAGATGCAGACCGACTTATCGGACGGGGTGAAGTTCCTCGCCGCCGCCGGGACGATCGACCCGGCGCGGGCATGCATTGTCGGAGCGAGCTATGGCGGCTATGCCGCGCTGGCCGGGGTGACGCTGCAGTCGGGGGTCTACGCCTGCGCGGTGTCGCTCGCGGGGCCGTCCGACCTTCGGCCGATGCTGGCGACCGAGCAGGCGGCCGGCGGCGGCGTCGGCATTTCGCTGCGCTTCTGGCAGCGCTTCATGGGTGCCTCGTCGCGCAACGATCCCGCGCTCGACCTGATCTCACCGGCAAAGCAGGCGGCGAAGGTCACCGTCCCGGTCCTGCTGATCCACGGCATCGACGACACGGTCGTTCTGTTCGCGCAGAGCAAGACGATGGCGGCGGCGCTCACCCGCGCCGGCCGCCCGACCGAAGTCGTCACGCTCAAGGGCGAGGATCACTGGCTGTCCCACAGCGAGACGCGCACCGCGATGCTCAAGGCCACGGTCGATTTCCTTGGCGTCAACCTGCCCGCCGGGACGCCTTAGCGCCCCAGCGGGCCGATCCGGGCTAGAACTTCACCCGTGCGCCGATCTTGTAGAAGCGGCCGACAATGCCCTGCTGGGTCCACGTCGGGTTATAGTTGATCCCGGCATAGTTTGCCGGGTTGAGCGGCGGCTTGCGGTCGCCGACGTTGAGCACGTTGGCGTAGAAGGTGAACTGCTCGTTGACCTTGAAGCTGCCGACGAGGTCGACGTCGACGAAGCTCTTCGTCGTGCAGAAGTCAGGCGAATACAGCGCGTCGTCGCACGTCGTTGCGCCCGCGCCATTCTGATCCTCGGCGACCGACTTGTAGCCGTCGACGTAATAGACCGTCGCCGACACCGTCACCGGCCCGGCCTCGACAGTGTTCTGCCAGTTGCCGCGCCACTTCGGCGTCCCCGCGCCCGACGACAGGATGTACGGCGCCTGAGTGCCGACATAATGGAGCGTCGTGCCGTCGCCCGGCGAGAAGTCGAACTTGAAGATGTCGGTGACTTCGACCTGGCTGGTGAAGCGGACGCCGTTGTTGAACTTGAAGTTTGCGGTCGCGGCGAGGTCGATGCCCGACGTCTTGAGAGACGCCGCGTTGACGAACGGCGAGTCGACCTCGATGACGCGACGCGTCGCGCCGGGCAGGTCGGGATCGGGCGCGTCCTGGATGACCTTGTAGCCCGCCGGAATCGGCGTTCCGGCGTAATAGGCGTTGATCGCGTCGTTTGCGTTCGGGCCGCCGGTGATGACCCCGGTCTTGCGGATGTTGTAGTAATCGGCGGTCACGCTGAGCCACGGGGTCGGCTGGAAGACCGCGCCGGCGGTGAAGCTTTCCGACTTTTCGGGCTTGATGTTCGGGTTCGACACGGTGTTGAAGCCGATCGAGTAGCGCTGGACGTAGGCGTTATTGCCATGCTCGTCGATCACGCTCTGCGGCGGGGCAGTCGTGGTGAAGCCGATCACCGACCCCTGGGCGCCTTCGGCGAAGCTCGGGGCGCGGAAGCCCTTCGAATAGGTGCCGCGGATCGCAAGCTGGCGGAACGGGGTGAACTTCGCCCCGACCTTCGGTGAGAAGTTGTTGTAACCCTCCGAATAATGCTCGTAGCGGCCCGAGACGTTGACTTCGAGCTTGGTCAGGATCGGGGCGTTGAGCTCGAAGTACGCCGACTCGACGGTGTGGTGGCCCTTCGCCGAATATTGATTGAGGTTGATCGTCGTCAGGTCGGGGTTGGCGTTCGGATCGTTGACGGCCTCGTAACGGAACGCGCCGCCGACGCCGAGCTGGACCGCGCCGCCGGGAAGCTGAAACAGCTCCTTGGTGACGACGCCCTGAAGCTGGTCGAGATCGCTCGTCGCGCGAATGCCGACGTTCGGCGACAGCGCCGCACGAATGGCGTTCGAGTTAAGGCCCGGATTGACGAAATTGTAGCTGCCGGTGTTGATCGCGTCGGTCAGCGCGGCAATGTTGAGATAGCCGCGCTGGGTCAGGTCGAGCCAGCTATGCGCCGCGGTCGCATCGGCGCTGTACGTCCAGCCGGTGCCGAAGGTGCCGTGAATGCCGGCAGACCCGCGGACGACGTGACTGTACGTCGTCGACCCGCCGGGGATGTCGCCGAAGGTGTAATACAGCAGCGCCGACTGGCCCGTCGCGGCATACGGATTGTTCGGGTTGAGCGTGCCGTTGCTCAGCAGCGCGGGCAGAGCGATCGTCTGGGTGTTGATCGGGTTCGCCGACCGCACCGACTGCGGCGTGTTCGTGCTGTCGACCTTGCTCTCGTAGTAGGTCGCGGTGGCATAGGCTTCGGCATCGCTGCCGACGCGAGCGGTGATG
The DNA here is from genome assembly GCF_018982885.2 of Polymorphobacter megasporae. Taxonomy (NCBI): domain Bacteria; kingdom Pseudomonadati; phylum Pseudomonadota; class Alphaproteobacteria; order Sphingomonadales; family Sphingosinicellaceae; genus Glacieibacterium; species Glacieibacterium megasporae. Next base: position 2,110,043 of record NZ_CP081848.1, read on the forward strand.
TGCGCGGTGGCGCCGAGGCGGCGCTGCGACGGCTGGTCGGTCAGATACTGGCCGGCAGTGTTCTGCTCGCAATAAGCGCCGCCCGCGGTCGTCGCCGAGGGCGCGTTGACGTGGGCGATCGTGCCCGTGCCGCAGCCGGCGGGGTTGAGCACGCGGTACGGCTGGGTCGGATCGGCAACGCCGGACAGGATATTGCCGGGAGTGCCGTATGTCGCCGGGCGGACGACCGCGCTCGTCGTGGCACCGGGACCATTCGCGCCGGGATTGTTGTTGAATCCGCCGATCGAGGTCAGGTCGTTGGTGTTGTACGGAAACCCGCGCTGGTTGGCGTAGATCGCCTCGTCGGACTGATATTCGAAATTGAGGTAGGCGTTGTAGCCGTCCCTATCGAGGTCGCCGTGGCCGACCGACAGCGCGATGCGCCGGTTGCCGCCGTCGAAACGGCTCGACGTCCCCGCCTCGGCGGTCGCCTCGACGCCAACGATCTGCTTCTTCAGGATGATGTTGACGACACCACCGATCGCGTCGGCACCGTAGTTCGACGATGCGCCGTCCTTGAGGACCTCGACCCGGTCGACGATGCTTTGCGGAATGCTGTTGAGATCGACAAACCCGCGCTGGCCGTCGTCGGCGAGCGGGTAGTTCGCGGTCCGCAGTCCGTCGATTAGCACCAGCGTCGAATTGACCGACAGGCCGCGCAACGAGACGCCCGACGAACCCTGGCCGAAGCCGGCGGTGAACGAAGTCGGGACCGAGCCGCTGCTGTCCGCCGAAATCGACCGGACCGCGTCCGAGATCGTCGTGATGCCGGCGTTCTGCAGGTGTTCGGTGGTCAGCACGGTGACCGGCGACGGGGTCTCGCTGTTGGCGCGACGGAAGACGCTGCCGGTGACGACAATGTCGGGCATGTCGGCGCTCGATGCGGCAGCGGTCGTCGTCGCGTCAGGCGTGGCAGCAGTCGCTGCCTGAGCCGCCAGGGGTGTCGTTTGAGCGAAAGCAGACATTGGCGTGACGGAGACGGCGGCAATGACTGCGAATAGGGAACTTCGAATGGCCGAACTGAACAACAATGACGGGCGTACCACAACGCGACCAAGCACCATCTGAACACTCCCGTCGAAAATTGAACTTGCTATTTGACCATCGACTATCGAGCCCCCTGCGATACGGGCCGAGGATTATGGGGTTGGTTAAAAGCCGGGAAGTGACAATCCGCCGCACCTCGGTACAAGCTTTAGATACGTGATATTATTGCAACACGCGTCAGCAATGGTAACGAAAGCGAAATAATACAACGCGATTGGTTTTGCGGTATTACTGCATTGGCGACAGCACGCCGCCGGTGTGCTGAGCAGCGGAACCATAGCCCATGACCTATCGCGCGACACTCGCCGCCGTCATCGCCCTAGCCACCGCGCCTGCCGCGTGGGCCGCCAACAGCGCCCCCCAGCCGGCGCCGATCGTCGATACGATCCCGGACTCGCGCGATATTGCCTTTCCCGGCACGATCAAGCTCGATGTCGACGCCAGCGACACGGCGCGCGGCATCTTTCGCGTCCACGAGACGATACCCGTCACCGCCGGGCCGCTCGTCTTGCTCTACCCGGAATGGCTGCCCGGCGATCACGCGCCCGAGGGGACGATCGACAAGCTTGCCGGGCTGACGATCACTGCCGGCGGCAAGCCCGTTCCGTGGGTCCGCGACCACGTCGACGTCTCGGCCTTTCACCTCGTGGTGCCGCCCGGCGTCGCGTCGATCGATATCAGCTTCCAGTTCCTGTCGGCGACCGCCGAAGCGCAGGGGCGGGTCGTGATGACCCCCGACCTGCTCAACCTCGAATGGAACAGTGTCATCCTCTATCCGGCGGGCTATTTCGCGCGCCGGATCATGGTCGACGCGGGCGCGACGTATCCCGCGGGCTGGACCTCGGCGACCGCGCTGCGGAAGACCGCGGTAGCGACCGGCGCGATCCAATATCCGACCGTCGACCTTGATACGCTCGTCGATTCCCCGGTTTATGCCGGGCGCTATGCGCGGATCGAGCAGCTGTCGCCCGACGTCACGCTCAACCTGTTCGCCGACCGCCCGTCGCAATTGCTCGCGACCCCGGAAGAAATCGCCGCGCACCGCAACCTCGTCGTCCAGGCGAACAAGCTCTACGGCGCGCAGCACTACGACCATTATAACTTCCTGCTCGCGATCAGCGACCGGCTTGGCGGCGTCGGGCTCGAGCATCATCGGTCGTCGGAGGACGGCGTTGCCGGCGATTACTTCATGAAGTGGAGCGACACCGTCGGCGAACACGACCTGCTGCCGCACGAATACACGCACAGCTGGAACGGCAAGTTCCGTCGCCCCGCCGACCTGTGGACGCCCGAATTCCGCACGCCGATGCGCAACAGCCTGTTGTGGGTCTATGAAGGCCAGACGCAATTCTGGGGCAATATCCTTGCGGCGCGGTCGGGGCTGGTCGACCACGACGATGCGATGGGGGCGCTGGCCGAGGTCGCCGCACGCTACTCGACGCTGCCAGGCCGTAAGTGGCGTCCGCTCGTCGATACGACCAACGAGGAGATCGTCTCGCAGCGCCGCCCGGTCGGCTGGGCGAGCTGGCAGCGGACCGAGGATTATTATTCGGAGGGCCAGCTGATCTGGCTCGAAGTCGATGCGATCATCCGCGAGCAGTCGCACGGCCGCAAGTCGATGGACGATTTCGCCAAGGCATTCTTCGGCATCCGCGACCGCGACTGGGGCGAGGTCACCTACACCTTCGATGACGTCGTCAAGACCTTGGACGGGGTCGTGCCGTACGACTGGGCGGGGTTCCTCCACGCCCGGGTCGATGCCGTGGCCCCGGTCGCGCCGCTCGGCGGGATCGAGCGCGGCGGCTACCGCCTCGCCTTCACCGACACCCCCACCCATTATTGGAAGGCGGGCGAGGGCGAAAAGAAGATCGTCGACCTGACGTATTCGCTTGGCATGGTCGTCGACAAGGATGCCGTCCTTGGCAAGGTCGAGTGGGACGGACCGGCGTTCAAGGCCGGGCTGACGGTCGGGACGACGATCGTCGCGGTCGACGGCGACGCCTATTCCGACGACCGCCTCAAGGAAGCGGTGACGAGCGCCAAGGGCACGACCACGCCGATCCGCCTGCTGGTCAAGTCGAACGACGCCTTCCGCGATGTCGTCGTCGACTGGACCGGCGGGCTGCGTTACCCGCGGCTCGAACGGACCGGCAAGGGACCGTCGACCCTCGACGCGCTCTACGCCGCGCACTGACCGGGTCGACGGCTAGCGGTTGCGGTCGACAACGCGCTTGCGGACTGCCAACGCGTGCGTCCGTAACCGAAAGTCGTATCCGATGCGTTTGCTGCTAACCCTGACCGCGAGCGCGTCGATTGCGTCGCCGTTGCTTGCGGACGCGGCAGCGCCCGATACCGCACCCGAAATCGTCGTCACCGGACTCCCTGTCGCGAAGGGCGACACCGCCTACGACATCGTCAGCCTCGGCCACGACCAATTGACCACGAGCGCTTCGAACCGGATCGAGGACGTGCTGCGCGACGTAGCTGGCTTCCAGCAGTACCGGCGCACCGACAGCAGGACCGCCAACCCGACGAGCCAAGGCGCGACGTTGCGCTCGCTCGGCGGCAATGCCTCGTCGCGCGCGCTGGTGACGCTCGACGGCGCGCCGGTCGCCGACCCGTTCGCTGGGTATATTCCGTGGTTCGCGCTCGCCCCCGAACGCTTGGGCAATGTGCGCGTGACGCGCGGCGCGGGAGCGGGGGCGTTCGGCAGCGGTGCGCTCGCGGGGACGATCGAGCTTAGCAGCGCCGACCCCGCGACTTTGCCCGGGATGCAGGCCGAACTCGACTATGGCAGCCGCAATTCGCTCACCGCGAGTGCGGTCGGCAGCACCACGCTCGGCACCGGCGCGGTGTCGCTGTTCGGCCGCTACGACCGTGGCGACGGCTATGTCATCATCCCCGCCAATCAGGCCGGCCCCGCCGACATCCCAGCGCGCTATGCGCAGGGCAGCCTCGGCTTCGACGCGAGCATCCCGGTGGGCGACGACACCAAGCTGCTCGTCGACGCGCTCGGCTTCGAGGATCACCGCGTCCGCGGCATCGACGGCAATACCAGTGCGGTCCGCGGCGTCGACACCAGCGTCCGCCTCCTCGGCACCGGACGCTGGCAGTGGCAGGCGCTCGCGTACCTGCAGGCACAGACCTTCGCCAACGACGTCGTCGCGCTCGACGCCGCGCGCGCGGTCGCGACGCCGTCGCTCGACCAGTACAACACCCCCGCGACCGGCATCGGCGGCAAGCTCGAACTCCGCCCGCCGGTCGGCCACGGCATCGAGCTGCGCCTCGGCGTCGACCTGCGCGACGACACCGGCCAGACCGAGGAACGCTCGCGCTATCTGCTCGGGCGCTACACGCGGCTGCGTGAGGGCGGCGGCCACAACCAGGTCGCGGGCGGCTATGCCGAGGTGTCGGCGACCCCGCTCGAGGACATTACGCTGACTGCAGGCGGGCGGATCGACCATTGGCGGATCGCCGGCGGCTTCCTTCACGAGATCGACGCGCAGACCTTCGCGACGACGATCGACGAGCGCCCCGCCGACCGCGACGGCTGGGAGCCGACCGGGCGCGGCGGCATCGCGTGGGACGCGGTTGCAGGCCTCAAGCTGCGCGCGGCGGCGTATCTCGGCTACCGCCTGCCGACGCTGAACGAGCTGTACCGGCCGTTCCGCGTCGGCGCCGATGCCACCGCGAGCAACAGCGCGCTTGGGCTTGAACGCCTCAAGGGGGCCGAGGTCGGGGCCGACTTCCACCCCTCGTCGACGGTCCGCCTCGGGATCACCGCCTTCACCAACCGCCTCGAAGGCGCGATCGGCAACGTCACCGCCGGGGTCGGCCCCGGCACCTATCCGGAAGTCGGCTTCGTCGCCGCCGGGGGCATCTACCGCGTTCGCCGCAACCTCGACGCGATCGTCGCGCAGGGGATCGAGGCCGAGGCGCACCTGGTCGAGGGCGCGTGGCGGCTCGACGCGTCCTACGCCTACACCCACGCGCGGGTCCGCGGATCGGGGCTCGCGGCGGCGCTCAATGGCCTGCCACCCGCGCTGACCCCGGCAAACCAGGCGAGCGCGACGATCGGCTGGGTGCCGTGGCCGCAGGCGCTGGTCGCGCTCACCGGGCGCTATTCGGGGGCGCAGAACGAGGACGATCTCGGCACCCGCCGCCTGTCCGATGCCGCCACGCTCGACGCGGTGATCGACGTGCCGGTGGCGCGCGGCATTGCGGTGACGCTGCGCGGGGAGAATTTGACCGACGCGCTGATCGAGTCGGGCGAGTCGACGACGGGGATCATCGACCGGGGGACGCCGCGGACCTTGACGATCGGGCTGCGCTTCAGCCGCTAGGGCACGCTTAGCTCTGTCCTACACGGCTGCGAATGGCATAGAGTCCGGCGTTCGAGTCGGCGTGTAATCTGCCGACGCCGCGCTCTTTCTCATTGCTGGCATGATGCGCACGACAGGCGGTGGCCGAAGTCCGAATTCGTAAAATCTCGCCACGCGATCGCTGCCCGAAACCGTGAAAGCTGGTCGTTCGGTGGACTTGTGTAACCTTTCACCGGCGGGCGGCGTCTGGCCAATAACCAAAACGCCGCGACAACCTGGCGACCGCAGCGCGTCCGAATGGCGAAAAGCTGGTCGTTTAGTGGACTTGTGTAACCTTTGGCCACTCGGCGACGCGATCAGCCGGCTGGTTGCGACCCGGCCCTGTCGCCCCCGCCCAATGCCGCCAGCACTGCCGCCGGGGTGATCGGGATGTGGCGGAGGCGCGCGCCGGTCGCGGCGAAGATGGCGTTGCCGATCGCCGGGCCGACGACCGTCGTCGCGGGCTCGCCGAGGCCGACGGGGACGTAGGCGCTCTCGACGAAGCTGATGTCCATCACCGGAACGTCGGCGATCCGCGCCGGGGTATAGGTGTCGAGGTTGGTGTCCCTGACTTGCCCTGCGACGAATTCGGTGCCTTCGTGGAGCGCCATGCTCAGGCCCCACAATGCACCGCCCTGCACCTGCGCGAGCGCTGAGTCGGGATCGACGATCGTCCCGGCGTCGGTGACGATCGTCAGCTTTTCGACCGTCACGATCCCGGTCTTGCGATCGACCGCGACTCGCGCGACGCAGGCAACCCATGTCGGCATGTCGCGCTCCTGCCCAAAGCTCGTCGCGATCCCCATGCCCGTGCCCGGCGGCAGCGTCGCCCCCCAGCCCGCCTTGGCGGCGGCGCGGCGGACGACCTCGGCCTGGCGCAGCGCCCCGCCGATCGCGTTGGGCGCCGACCCGGCGTTGCGCCCCGCGCCGGTCAGCAGCTTGAGGCGGAAGGCGACGGGGTCCTGCTTCGAGTGGTGCGCGGCCTCGTCGATGAAGCTTTCGAGCGCCCAGTTGGTCCAGCCGGGACCGACCGAGCGCAACCAGCCGGGGCGGAAGGTGGCGTTGGCGAGGTCGTTCGCCACCGCGCGGACCTTCTGGTGGCCGACGTCGTACCAATGGTCGGCGCCCGAGATCGCGAACGGGTCGTACTGCCCGCCCGCCTTGGTCTTCGCCAGCAGCGTCGGGCCGGCGATGACCTGCGTCGGCCAGCCGGCGCAGGCGTGGTGCTCCATCGCCCGGATCGTGCCGCCGCCGTCGAACTCCATCCGCAGCCGCTGGACCGACGGCGAGCGGACCGAGTCGAAGCGCGCGTCGTCCTCGCGCGTCAGGATCATCTTGATCGGCTTGCCCAATGCCTTGGTCGCGAGCGCGGCGGGGATCGTATAGTCGCCGTTGAGCCGCCGTCCGAAGCCGCCGCCGAGCAAATAGGTGCGGAGGACGACCTTGGTCTCGGCAACGCCGAGCGCCTTCGCCAGCGTCGGCAGGATCAGGCTCTGCCACTGGTTGCCGGTGTGAATCTCGAACACCCCGTCCTTCTCGAACGCCAGCGCGTTGAGCGGCTCGAGCTGGAAATGGAGGACGGTGCCGGTGGTGTAGACCTGCTCGATCGTCGTCGCGGCGGCGGCATCGAAGGCGGGGGCGGACGCGGCATTGACGATATCGAGCTCGATGCCGCCGTCGGGCTTGGCGACGAGCGCCCTCGCATGGTCTTGGAGCATCGCCTCCGACACGTCGATGCCGGTGCCGCCCGACCAGACGACGTCGAGCGCGTCGGTCGCCTTGATCGCGGCATAGGTGCTCGTGGCGATGACCATGACCCAGCCGGGGACGGTGTTCGACGGGTCGTCGAGGATCAGGAAGCGGAGGTAGCCGGGGATTTTCTTCGCCGCGCTGTCGTCGACCAATACGACCTTCGAGCCGTTGCGCGTCGGCGGCAGCTTGGGCCGCGCATAGACCATGCCGGGGACCTTGGCGTCGATGCCGTACAGCGCGGTGCCGTTGGTCTTGGCGTCGATGTCGAGGTCGTGGACCGGCTTACCGATCAGGCGGCGCTCGGCGATCGGCTTGACCGGCAGCTTGCCCAGCTCGTCGGCGGTGAACTGGCGCGCGACCGCGCCGCTCCTGGCGATGTCGCCGTACGATACCGACCGCCCCCCGGCATGGACCGCGCCGTTGCGGGCGGTGCAAGCTGCGGGGCTGGTGCCCATCAGTTTCGCCCCCGCCTCGATCAGCGCGATGCGTCCGGCGGCTCCTGCCTCACTGAACACCGGGAAGGTCTGCCACACCGACCAGCTGCCGCCGGTGACCATCAGGCCCCATTTCGGGTCGCTGTCGACGTGGACGATGCGGACCTTGTCCCAGTCGGCTTCGAGCTCGTCGGCGAGGATGCGGGCGAGGGCGGTGCCGACGTGCTGGCCCATCTCGGCGCGGATGATGTTGACCGTGACGAGGCCGTCGCCGTCGATGCCGAACCAGATCGTCGGGTCGAACGACGGGCCGGTGGTCGGCGCAGGGATGCTGCCGGGGACTGCTGGGTCAATCGCAGCGACGACGCGCGAAAAGCCGAAGACGATGCCGGTCGCGGCGCTGGCGACGAGGAAGCCGCGGCGGGACAGAGGCGACGTTGCGGCGGAGACGAGGCGGCTCATGCCGGGGTCCCCGTCTTGCCGGCGGCCTGCTTGATCGCGTCGCGGATGCGGACATAGGTCATGCAGCGGCACAGGTTGCCGGTCATCACCGCGTCGATCTCCTCGTCGCTCGGCGACGGGAAGTCCTGCAGCAGCGCCGCCGCCTGCATGATCTGGCCCGACTGGCAGTAGCCGCATTGCGGGACCTGGAGCGCGCGCCACGCCGCTTGCAGCGGGTGGTTTGAAGAAGGGTCGAGCCCCTCGATCGTGGTGATGTCGGCCCCCGCGACCGACGCCAGCGGGGTGATGCACGACCGCGTCGCGCGCCCGCCGACGTGGACGGTGCACGCCCCGCACATGCCGATGCCGCAGCCGAACTTGGTGCCGGTCAGCCCGACGCCGTCGCGGATCACCCACAGCAGCGGCGTGTCGTCCTCGGCGTCGGTGGTCACCGCGCGACCGTTGATCGTGAAGCTGGTCATTGGCCCTGGCCCTGCGCGCGGATGCTGGCGACGGTGTTCTGGAGGCTCGGCCACGCCGCCTTGGTCGTCCGCGTTGCGCGGAGGTAGGCGGCGAGGCGGGCGATATCGGCATCGGTGAAGCCGCGGGCGAAGCCCGGCATGACCACTCCGGGAGCGCCGTCCTTGGCATCGATCCCGTAGAGGATGACGCGGATCAAATTGGTCGGGTCGTCCATCGTCACCGCGGTGTTGAGCGCGAGGTCGGGGCGCAGCGGGTTGACCTGCCCGCGCCCGTTATAGTGGCACGACGCACACGCCCCGGCGTACAGCCGCGCCGCCGGGTCGTATTGCAGCCCGACCCCGATCCGGTCGGCGGCAAGCGCCTTCTGCACCACCGCCGGTCCCTCGGCGGCGCGCGCGGCGGAGCCATTGAGGCTGACGAGATAGGTCGCGATCGCCGCGACATCCTCGGGCGGCAGTGCTGCAAGGCCGCGCGGGACCTCGGCCATCGGCCCGGCGGCGGTGCCGTGGAATCGGCTGATCCCGGTGCCGAGATACGCGACAAGTTCGTCGTGCGACCATGCCAGCGGTGCGGGGTTGGTCGCGTCGAGCGGCGGCGCGATCCAATGGTCGACCGGGGCCCCGGCGTACATCCGGTCGTGCTTCTCGGCCCCAAGCGCGTTGCGCGGCGTATGGCACGCGCCGCAGTGGCTGATGCCCTCGACGAGGTACGCGCCGCGGTTCCACGCGGCACCGTGCGGGGGTTGCGGGACGTAGCGGCTGGGGGTGAAGAACAGCAGCTTCCACCCGGCCTGGAGCGGGCGCAGGCTGAGCGGGAAGGGGATGGTGTTGTCGCGCGCCTCCTGCCGGACGGGCTCGCGGGTCATAAAATAGGCGTACAGCGCGGCGACATCGGTGTCGGTCAGCTTGGTGAAGTGATCGTAGGGGAACGCCGGGAACAGATGCGCGCCGTCGCGGCTCACGCCCTCGTGCATCGCCCGGCGGAAGGCAGGTTCGGACCAGCCGCCGATGCCGGTGGCGACGTCGGGGGTGATGTTGGTCGAATAGACCGTGCCGAACCCGGTCGCCATCGGGTAGCCCCCGGCGAACGCCTTGCCGCCCTTGGCCGTATGGCACGCCGAGCAATAGCCCGCGCTCGCGAGGACCGCGCCCTGCGCGACCTGCGTGGCGGGGAAGCTCGCCGCTGCCGGGCGGTCGATCGCGGCGATCGCGGGCCGCCACGACAAAGCGGCAAGGCCGATGACGACCAGCAGGCCGACGACCGCCACGCCGATAATGACGCGTCTCAGCAAGGCGAGGCTATGGTCATCGTGGCTTCCTCCGACGGCACTGCGGAGCGGCCGCGACTCCGCGCCGCACCCCGGTCGATCGGTACCATACACGACTTTCGCCCGATCGCCTCCCCAAGAGCAGGACGCGAAGGTCAGACAGCTTTGATGACAGTCGGTGTTGGCTGCTGCCGAGTTAGCTGCCGAGCACCTTACGCAACGACGCCTCGATCTCGCCGCCGCAATATGCGTCGCCATAGTCCTCCCTCGCTTTCGTTGCGAGCTTAGCCAGCGGTGGCAGCGCGGAGACGCGGCGCGATAAAGCGGCGGTCAATGGAGCCGCCTCGTCGAGCATCGCAGCAAGCGTCGGGAAGCGGTCGCCCATCGTCGTCCACAAGGTCGCGGTGACGACGTCGGCGATCCCCGGCTTCGCCCCGCCAAGGACAAAGCCGCTATCGGCCGCCAGCCCATGGCGGTGTCCGGTTTCCTCCCACAGCGACATCCACTTGTTCAGGCGCGGGACGAACGCCGCCCAGCGCGCGGGAGTCCACATCTGCTTGCCGCCGTCGATGGTCAGCTCGTCGATCACATCGTTGGCATCGGCGACGGTCTTGATCGTCGTGGCGCGGAGGGCAGGGGTCGACGGTAGCAGGTCGAGCGTCTCGCCAAGATACAGGATGATCGCCGGCATCTCGGCGATCGCGAAGTCGGCGGCCTTATCGACCAGCAGCGGCGGCCCCATGAACGGGACCGGCATCGCCGAGACCGCGCCGCTCATCAGCTCGCCGATCGCGTCGGCATCAGCTTCGGTCCACGTCTTACCTGCGTAAGCGAGGACCGCGCGGACGAACTGGCCGCGGAACGGCACCGGCCAGTAATACAGGTCGTAATCGGACATCGCGCTCTCCGGTCGGGTTGGCTCACCGACCCTAGCGCAGCACGCCGCCGCTCGTTAGCGCCGCGTGTCGTTCATCGCCGTCTGCGTCGCTGTGCCGGTCACGCGCCAGACGGTATTGCCGACGTCATCGGCAACGAGCAGCGCCCCCGACTTGTCGACTGCGAGGCCGACCGGGCGGCCGTGCGTCGTGTTGCCGTCGCCGAGGAAGCCGGTGATGACGTCCTGCGCCATGCCGGCGGGCTTGCCGTCCTTGAACGGGATGAAGACGACCTTGTAGCCGCTGACCGGGCTGCGGTCCCAGCTGCCGTGTTCCCCGACGAACATCCCGCCGCGATAGGCAGCAGGCAGGCTCGCCGCATCGTACCATGTGATGCCGAGCGGGGCGACGTGCGAACTCAGCGCATAGTCGGGCTTTATCGCGGTGGCGACGAGTGCAGGGCGCTGCGGCTTGACGCGCGGATCGAGGTGCTGACCGTAATAGCTGTACGGCCAACCGTAGAACGCGCCTTCCTTGACGCTCGTCATATAGTCGGGGACGAGATCGGGGCCGAGCTCGTCGCGCTCGTTGACCACCGCCCACAGCTGACCGCTCGGCGCGAGCGTCAGGTTGGTCGGGTTGCGCAGCCCGGTCGCGTACAGCCGCGACGCACCGGTCGCGCGGTCGATCTCCCATACCGCAGCACGGCCGATCTCGGCGGCCATGCCGTTCTCGGTGATGTTGCTGTTCGACCCGACGCCGACATACAGCTTCGACCCGTCGGCGCTCGCGACCATCGACTTGGTCCAGTGATGGTCGATCGGCCCACCGGGGAGGTCGGTCAGCTTCACGCCGGGCGTGGTGATCTGGGTGTCGCCGTCGTGGTACGGGAAGCGCAGGACCGCATCGGTGTTGGCGACGTAAAGGTCGCTGCCGACCAGTACGACACCGTACGGCGAATGGAGACCCGACAGGAAAATCGTCCGCAGCGTCGGCTTGCCGTCGGCGCCGTAGCGGACGAGCGTGATGCGGTTGCCGCCCTTCGCGCTCGCCCCGCCCTCGGCCTTGATCATGCCCGCGATCTTGTCCTTCGGGCGATAGATCGGGGCTTTGGGGCCGTTGGTTTCGACGATCAGGACGTCGCCGTTGGGCAGGACGGTCATCGTCCGAGGATGAAGCAGCCCGGTCGCGAGCGCCTCGATATGCAGCCCTGCCGGGACGACCGGCGTTTGGGTGCCGCTCCACCCGACCGCTTTCGGCACATCCATCGGCGGCAGGAGATACGCCTGCGGCTCGGGAAGAACCGGGTTCGCCCCGATCTGAGTTTTCGGATCGATCGTCGACTTGTCGCCGCACGCGGCGAGCGCGAGCAGGCCGGCACCGACGAGCAGCGGGCGGAGAGCGGTCATGCGATAAGCTTTCATGCGAAACGGGCGGCGCGCGCGCCGCGCTCAAAGAAGGGAATGAGCAACAGGATCACGACGACCACGATCGAGAGCGTCAGACCGGTTGGAACGACCGACTCATAGGCGTCGCGACTGTGGACGAAAGCGTTGAACACCGAGACGATACTCGCGGCGGCGGATCCGACTGGCAGCGCCCAACCGGTCCGAAACCAATGCCCGGGACGGCTGGTCGCGAGTTCCACGAGGCCGACAATCGCAGCCAGCGCGGCGACGATGAGCCCGGCGGTGATCAGCCACATCGAGAAATTCGACCACTGCATGTCAGCATTGTCGGCGTAGACGATGTCGGTGACCAGCGCGCCGGCGAAGCAGGCGGAGGCAAAGCCGAATACCGAGCGGAAAAGCGGGAACAACCGCCGTGTCGTCGGCGGAGTAAATTCGGTCATGGCCGTTCCCTATGCGTGTGCCGAGTAGGACATTCGGGCGGCGTGAAGGTTCCGTCGCGGCAACGATCGATCGACAGTATCATGATAGCGATACCATCACTGATGACACCGGGCCTGCGAATGCTATCTGTGATCGATGACAACCGATCTCACAATCCTGTACGAGCATCCCGCGTGGTTCGTGCCGTTATTCGCCGCGCTCGACCGGCGAGGGGTGCGCTACGAGGCGTTGCACCTGTCCGACCACCGCTTCGATCCCGCCGATCCAAAGCCGCCGTCGCCGGTCGTCCTCAGCCGCGTCGCGATGTCGAGTTTCCTGCGCGAGGCCGATCACGCGATATTCTATGCCGAGGCGCTGTTCGCGCATTGGGCAGCGTGCGGTGCCCGGGTGATCAATGGGTCGGAGGTCATTGCGGTTGACCGATCGAAGGCGCGGCAGTTGTCGCTGATCGCCGGCCTTGGGCTCGGCATCCCGCGGACGCGCGTCGTCCACCGGGCGGCCGACCTGCCCGCCGCGGCGCGGGAGATCGGTTTCCCGCTCATCGTCAAGGCGAACATCGGCGGGTCGGGCGCGGGCATCGTTCGCTATCAGAGCGCCGACGAGCTGGCCCAGTCGATCGCCGATAAGACGACCCCCGAAAGCGTCGACCGCGTGCTGCTGGTGCAGGAGTACATCCCGGCCCGCGACGGGATCGTGACGCGGATCGAGACGCTCGACGGCAAGTTCCTCTACGCGATCGACATCGAGAGCCCCGCCGACAGCTTCGACCTGTGCCCCGCCGATGCCTGCGAGATTGGACGCGGACCGGGCGCGATCCGGATGACGCGGGCCGATCCTGCGCCTGAACTGATCGATGCTGCCGAGCGGATCGCGCGTGCCGCAAGGCTCGACGTCGGCGGTATCGAGGTGATGATCGACGACCGCGACGGCACCGCGAAGTTTTACGATGTCAACGCGCTGTCGAACTTCGTCGCCAAGCCGCTCGACGTCCTCGGCTGGGACCCGCATGAGCAGCTGGTCGACTATCTCGAAGCGGCCATCGCTGCGAAAAGGACCTGATCATGCGCTACGGGTTTTGGGCTCCGGTCTTCGGCGGCTGGCTGCGCAACGTCGCCGACGAGCGGATGTCGGCGAGCTGGGAATACACCCGCGACCTCTGCGTCCGCGCCGAGCAGATCGGTTATGACCTGACTCTCGTTGCCGAGCTCAATCTAAACGACATCAAGGGGATCGATGCCCCCGCGCTCGACGCGTGGTCGACCGCGGCGGCGCTCGCGGCGGTGACCAAGCGGCTCGAATTGATGGTCGCGGTCCGGCCCAACTTCCACCAGCCGGCGCTGTTCGCAAAGCAAGCCGCGAACATTCAGAACATCAGCGGCGGGCGGCTGAGCCTCAACGTCGTGTCGTCGTGGTGGGCAGAGGAAGCGCGCCAATACGGCCTTCAGTTCGACGCCCATGACGACCGCTATGCCCGGACGTCGGAGTGGCTGCGCGTCGTCGACGGGCTGTGGAGCGAGCCGCGCTTCAGCTTCGACGGGAAGATGTACCGGACCGAGGACGCGATCCTCGCGCCCAAGCCGGTCGCCAAGCCGATCCGTTATGCGGGGGGCGAGTCCGAGGCGGCCAAGGCGCTGATCGCCGGGCAGTGCGACGCCTATGTCATGCACGGCGACGAGCCCGGGGTCATCGCCGCCAAGATCGCCGACATGCGCGCCCGCCGCGAGCGGCTCGGATTGAAGCCAATGATCTACGGCATGGCGGCGTACGCCATCGTCCGCGACAGCGCGCGCGAGGCCGACGCCGAGGTCGCGCGGATCACCGACATGGGCGACACCCCGCCGCCGGGGTTCGACAACTTCGACCAGTGGCTGTCAGGCACCCAGCTCGAACGCGAGCTCAAGATCCGCGAGTATTCGGTGAGCAACCGCGGCCTCCGCCCTGGCCTCGTCGGCACCCCCGAGCACGTTGCTGCGCGGATCGAGGAATTCGAGGCAGCCGGGCTCGATCTCCTCCTCCTCCAGATGAGCCCGCAGATCGAGGAGATGGAGCGCTTCTCCGCACAGGTTATCCCGGCGAACCTCCGCCACGCCGCGTGAACCGTACTCTCGCGACACTCGCCGGACTGATTATCGGGATCGCGGCGGGGGCGCTGACGATTGCCCGCGGCTGGCCCGCGACCGATGCGCTGGCAGCGGCGAACCTCGTCGGAACCCTGTGGCTCGATGCGCTGCGGATGACGGTCCTGCCGCTCGTCGTCACGCTGACCGCGACCGGCACCGCGCGGGCGATCGCGGCGGCGAGCGGCGGCGCGGTGATCCGCCGTGCGGCGCTGCTCGGCCTATTCCTGCTGGTCGTCTCCGCCGCCGTCGCGATGCTGCTCGGGCCGCCGTTGCTGTCGGCGTGGGCGCCGGATCCGGCGTCGCTAGCGGCGCTGCGCGGGGCAGGGACGCCGGTCCCGGGGCACTTCGCCGGGTCGGGCGATGCGCTGCTCGGCCTCGTTTCCCCAAACCTCGTTGCCGCCGCGGCCGAAGGCGCGATCCCGCCGCTCGCGATCTTCGCTCTGCTGTTCGGCGTCGCTGCGGCACGCCTGCCACCTGAGCGGACGCGGACGATCCTCGATGCGCTGGCGCAGGCGGCGGAGATCATCCTCGTGATCGTTGGCTGGGTACTCGCGCTTGCGCCCATCGGTGTCGCCGCGCTCGGCTTCGCCCTTGGCGCGCGGCTTGGGCTCGGCGCAGGGTCAGCGCTTGCAAGCTACGTTGGCACGCAGATCACGGTCACCGTCGTCCTCGGCGTCGCGATGTATGCGCTCGCGGCGCTGGCCGGGCGCGTGCCGGTGGTGTCGTTCGCCCGGGCGGCGCTCGAGCCGCAGGCGGTCGCCGCGAGCACCCAATCGTCGCTCGCCGCGCTCCCGGCGATGCTTGCCGCCGCCGGCCGATTGGCCCCGGCGGGATCGGCGAGCGCGCCCGCCGCCATTCTCCCGCTAGCGGTCGCGCTGTTCCGGCTCGCCGCGCCCGCCTCGATTGTTATCGTGACGCTCGCGACCGCGCATCTCACCGGCGCGCATCTTACCCCCGCGACGCTCGCGACGGTCGGCGGGCTATCGATCCTAGGCACGCTGATCATCGCCGGACTGCCGAATCAAACGACCTTTTTCGCGGCCTATGCCCCGGCGCTGCTCGCGGCGAACCTGCCGATCGACCTGCTGCCGCTGTTCCTCGCGGTCGATGTCATCCCCGACATCTTCTACACCGTCACAAACGTTACCGCCGACCTCTCGGTAGCCGCCACCTCGGCCCGTTCCGAACGGCGCTAATCTCGGTCGAGCACGTGCGGCTTGATGCCCCTGACGTCTTTTTGGGCGAAGTGATGGGAGCGGAACCAGCTTTCCGGCCGTTAAGCGCACACACTCACTGGCGCGCTTGCCGGATCGGATTTCTATGACCCCCACGATCGACCTCGAAATTTCACGTCGCAGCGTCCTCGCCGCGGGTGCTGCGACGGCGGCGCTGACGCAAGTGTCCGGTGCCGAGGCGCAGGGCGTCGTGCCGTCGCATCCGCCGACGATGATGGGTGTTTCATTCGTCGTCAACGGCACGCGCCGCGACCTTACGCTCGATACGCGCACCACCCTGCTCGATGCGCTTCGCGAGCATCTTCAGCTCACCGGGACCAAGAAGGGCTGCGATCACGGCCAGTGCGGGGCGTGCACCGTGATCGTCGACGGCAAGCGGATCAATTCCTGCCTGAGCCTAGCGGTCATGCACGAGGGCGACAATATCACGACGATCGAAGGGCTCGGGACGCCCGAGCATCTGCATCCGATGCAGGCGTCATTCATCAAGCACGACGGCTATCAGTGCGGTTATTGCACCCCGGGCCAGATCTGCTCGGCTGTATCCGTGCTCGCCGAGATTGCGGCCGGCGTTCCGAGTCATGTCACCGGAAGCCTGACCGAGAAGCCAGCCGTAACCAACGACGAAATGCGTGAGCGGATGAGCGGCAACATCTGTCGCTGCGGTGCCTATTCCAACATTCTCGAAGCGATGACCGAAGTCGCGGGAGCGCGGGCATGAAGGCCTTTACCTATGAGCGGGCCACGAGCCCGGCGGAGGCCGCTGCGGCGGTCGCGCGTCAGCCGAATGCGAAGTTCATCGCCGGCGGCACCAACCTGCTCGACCTGATGAAGCTCGAGATCGAGACACCGACGCACATCGTCGACGTCAACGGGCTCAAGCTCGACACCATCGAGGCAACTGCTGAAGGCGGCCTCCGCATCGGTGCCCTCGTCAGCAATACCGACCTGTCCGCCGACCACAGGGTCCGTCGAGATTACGGCGTGCTTACGCGAGCGATCGTCGCGGGTGCGTCGGGCCAGTTGCGCAACAAGGCGACGACCGCCGGCAACCTGCTCCAGCGCACGCGGTGCCCGTATTTTTACGACACCAACCAGGCGTGCAACAAGCGCCGCCCGGGATCGGGTTGCGCCGCGATCGGTGGTTACAGCCGCCAGCTCGCGATCATCGGGACGAGCGACGCCTGCATCGCCACCTACCCGGGCGACATGGCGGTCGCGATGCGGCTGCTCGACGCGACGGTGGAAACGATCCGCCCCGACGGTGCGACGCGAAACATCGCGATCAGCGACTTCCACGTGCTGCCCGGTAAGACCCCGCAGATCGACAACGCGTTGGCGCACGGCGAACTGATCACGGCGGTGACCTTGCCGCGTCCGCTTGGCGGGACGCACATCTACCACAAGGTCCGCGACCGCGCGTCTTATGCGTACGCACTCGTCTCCGTCGCGGCGATCCTCCAGCGCGACGGTAGCGGACGCGTCGCGATCGGCGGGATCGCGCCCAAGCCGTGGCGGGTTGCGGCAGCGGACGCCGCATTGCCGGAAGGGGCCCATGCGGTCGCGACGCGGTTGCTCGCCGACGCGAAGCCGACCCACGATAATGCATTCAAGGTGCCACTCGTCGAGCGAACGCTCGGCGCGGTCATGGCCGAAGCGAGGGCAGCATGAAGTTCGATACTCCCGCGGGTCAGAACCCGATCGACCAGCTCAAGCTCGTCGGCAAGCCCACCGATCGAATCGACGGCAAGTTCAAGACGACCGGCACTGCGCCGTACGCGTACGAACGCCACGACGTCGCACCCAATCAGGCGTATGGCTATATCGTCGGCTCGGCGATCGCCACGGGACGCATCACGGCGATGGACCTCGTTGAGGCAAAGGCCGCTCCGGGCGTGATCGCCATCGTGTCGACACTCGACATGCCGAAGCTGCCGCTGGCGGAGCATAATGTCGCTCACCTGTTTGGCGGTGCCGATGTCGCGCATTATCATCAGGCGATCGCACTCGTCGTCGCCGAGACGTTCGAGCAGGCGCGGGCCGCCGCCAATCTCGTGCGGGTGACTTACGCGAGGGGCAAGGGCAGGTTCGATCTCGCTGAACTGGCGCCGAGCGCGCCGCTTGAAGGCGGTGGCAGCGGCGAGGGCAGCAGCGCTCCCAAGATCGATCGTGTCGGCAATTTCGAAGGCGCGTTTACCTCGGCCCCGGTCAAGCTCGACGCGACCTACACGACGCCCGACGAGAGCCATGCGATGATGGAGCCGTTCGCCAGCATCGCCGCGTGGAACGGCGATAAGCTGACGATCTGGACATCGAACCAGATGATCACCTGGGGCAAGAAGGACCTCGCCAAGACGCTGAGCATCCCGGAGGCCAACCTGCGCATCGACTCGCCGTATATCGGCGGCGGTTTCGGCGGGAAGCTGTTCGTTCGCGCCGATGCTCCGCTGGCGGCGCTCGGGGCCAAGGCGGCGGGGCGGCCGGTCAAGGTCACGATGCAGCGGCCGATGATGTTCAACAATTCGACCCATCGGGCGGCGACGATCCAGCGCATTCGCATCGGCGCGGACCGCGATGGGACGATCACCGCGATCGCGCACGAGAGCACGTCGGGCAACCTGCCCGACGGCAAGCCCGAGACTGCGGTATCGCAGACCAAGCTGCTGTATGCCGGGGCCAATCGCATGACACTGATGCGGCTTGCCGTGATGGACCTGCCCGAGGGAAACGCGATGCGCGCGCCTGGCGAGGCTCCCGGCCTGATGGCGCTCGAGATCGCGATGGACGAGATGGCCGAGAAGCTCGGCATGGATCCGATCGACTTCCGCGCCAAGAACGACACGCAGGTCGATCCGGAAAAGCCCGAGCGCAAATTCTCGCAGCGCCAGTTGGTCGAGTGCATGCACCTCGGGGCCGAGCGCTTCGGCTGGAGTAAGCGTAACGCCAAGCCCGGGCAGGTGCGCGACGGGCAGTGGCTGGTCGGCATGGGCATGGCCGCCGGGTTTCGCAACAATATGCTGACCAAGTCGGGTGCCAAGGTCAGCCTCGACCGCCACGGCGTCGTCACCGTCCGGACCGACATGACCGATATCGGCACCGGCACCTACACGATCATCGCGCAGACTGCGGCCGAGATGATGGGCCTGCCGCTCGACAAGGTCGTCGTGATGCTCGGTGATTCCGACTTCCCGGCATCGGCTGGATCGGGCGGGCAGTGGGGCGCGAACAACTCGACCTCGGGGGTTTATGCCGCTTGTACCAAGCTGCGCGAGGCAGTCGCGCAGAAGCTCGGCTTCAACTCCGCCGACGCCAAATTCAGCGGCGGCAAGGTTGGCGCGGGCAATCGTAGCGTCGCGATCGGCGACGCGGCGAAGGACGGCGACCTGACCGTCGAGGACCATATCGAATATGGCGACCTCGATAAGCGCTTCCAGCAGTCGACCTTCGCCGGGCATTTCGTCGAGGTCAGCGTCAACGCCTATACCGGCGAAACCCGCGTCCGTCGTATGCTCGCGGTCTGCGCTGCCGGTCGGATCATCAACCCGAAATCGGCGCGCAGCCAGGTCATCGGCGCGATGACGATGGGCGTCGGCGCAGCGTTGATGGAGGAACTCGCGGTCGACAAGCGCTTCGGCTACTTCGTCAATCACGACCTCGCCACGTACGAGGTGCCGGTCCACGCTGACATCCCGCATCAGGAGGTCGTGTTCCTCGACGAGGCCGACGTGCTGTCGTCGCCGATGAAGGCCAAAGGTGTCGGCGAGCTTGGCCTCTGCGGCGTCGGCGCGGCGATCGCCAACGCGGTCTACAACGCCACCGGGGTCCGCGTTCGCGACTACCCGATCACCCTCGACAAGTTCATCGACCGCCTGCCGAAGGTCGCGTGACTGAGTGGGGAGCCGCCGCACCTGGCGGCTCCCCCATAAGGCAGGCTGAAACGGGTTTGTTCGTCCCGCGTTCAGCGCGCGCCGTCCATCGTCACGGCAGTTGTTGATGGGGACACGTGATGACATCTGCCCGGTTTACCGCTTCGCGCCTTGCACTTGCGACCGTCGCCGCCTCGCTGGCGCTCGCCGCCTGCAACCAATCCCCGGCAACGCCGGCAAGCGGCACCCAGCCGGCGACCGCCGCGCCGATTGCCGCGCTGCCGCTGGCGACCGCAACACCGCCCGCGCCGATCGCTGCAGCGCCCGCTGTGTTGCCGCCGAGTGCAACAAAAGTGCGCGTGGCTGTGCGGCCCGCCGAGCGGTACCGCTACGTCGATCGCGCGGTTCAATACAACAAAGCGTTCGGCAGCACGCCGCCCGACTATACCGTCGACTATCAGGGCACCCGGCCTTGGGTCTGGAGGGCGAACGACGGGGCGTATCGCGTCGCCGAGCAACTGCCTCAGGGCGAACGCTATTATTACTATCAGGCCGGTGCGGAGCAGCCGTTCTACGTCGCCGATCCGCAGGGCGGCTATGCGTATGAGGACGGCGCGCTGGTCGCGGTCTACGGCCCCGATGGTGCTCCGCTCGCCGATCTTTATGCCGAGCAGCGCGCGGCGCAGGCAGCCGCCTATCTGTCGCGGGCGCGAGCGCTTTATCACGCCGCGCAGTATGATCAGCGCCAGGCCGCTTATGCCGCCGAGTGGCAGGAGCGTCGCGCCGACTTCGCCGCGCGGCAGCAGGCGTATGACGATGCGCGCGCCCGCGACGCCGACTGGCAGGCATGGCACGACGCCCATCAGGATGAGGAGCGGCGCCGCTGGCAGGATGAGGCCAACCGCCGCACGGCCTATGCCGCAGCCATCGGTGCCGGCGTTGCCGTCGCCACGGTGGCAATAACCCGCGAGCGCGATAACCGCCGCGACGATACGCCGTTCGGCGGCGGCAACGGCGGGTATAATCCCGGTTCACCGCGCGGGCCAGCAACTGCTTATCAGCCCGGGCTCGGCAACGGCGGGTATGCGCGCGCTGCCGATGCGGCTCGCGCTCAGGCGGCAGCGGCCGCAGCGGGGGCAGCGCGAAGTCAGGCCGAGGCGCGCCGTGAGGGCGATGCGGCGCGAGCTTCCGCCGCGGGGGCCGCGCACGATGAAGTCGAAGCACGGTTAGCCGCCACGCGTACTCAGCAGGCAAGCCGCGACGAGCAACGCGCCGCCGAGGCCCAGCGCCAGCAGGCGATGCAGAGCCAGCAGCGCGCTGCGGAGGTCCAACGCCAGCAGGCTAGCCGCGACGAACAACGCGCTGCCGACGCTCAACGCCAGCAGGCTGCGCAGAGCCAACAGGCAGCACAGCGCAAACAGTCGGCCGAAGCCGCTGCGGCGCAGCGTCAGCAGGCGGTGGCAGCAGAACGCGATCAGGCGCGCGCCGCAGCCGACGCGCAGCATCAGCAAGCGTCCAACGCCCGCGCTGCACCTGAAGTGCAACACCAGCAGGCGGCCGCCCAACGCCAACAGACGGCCGCTGCGGAACGCGACAAGTCTCGCGCGATGGCCGACTCGCAGCACGCCCAGGCGGCGGCCAGAGCGCAGGCCGTCGACGCGCAGCGCCAGGAGGCCGCGGCCGCAGGGAGAATGCGAGCTGCCTCTGACGTCCAACGCAAGCAAGACGCCGCTACAAAGCCGCGGCCGATGGAGCGGCCGAAGGCCGATCTCGCCCATGCGAAGGCTGAACCCGAGCAGAAGGACAGGAAGCCTGAACATCCGCCGGGCTGACGGCGGTGGTCGCGCTCGCGACTACAGGAGCGTCACGCCCGCAGCGGTCACGACAGCGAGAGCGATGCCGGCAACCGCGAGGATGACCGCGCCCCCGACGATCGGCCGCGAGCGCGCGACCAGCGCGATCGACAGCAGGACGATGGCCATCTGGAGCGCCGTCTCGCCGAGTTCATAGCCTTCACCGGCGGTCGCGGCCTGTTCACCTGCCTGCCGTTCACGCTGGCCGGTGGCTTCGAGCTGATTGATCCCATGCCCGGCCTTGTCCGGGCCGCGCAGCCGCGCGGCCTCGGCAACCCACGCTTGCCGGTCGGCATCGCTCGCTGCGGTCGACTTCGCGGCGGCTTTGACGACGGTCTCGCGAATGATCTTCGCTTGCATGTAATTGAAGGTATCGGAGGCCGCGATGCCGCTCAGCAGGCTTTTACGCGCCGCGCCGGCTGCCGCCATGTGGACGATCGCCAGCGATACCGCGAGGACGCCGACGAGGAGCGAGACCCGGTCGCGGAAGCGGCGCTCAGTGGCACGCTCGACCGAGTCGACCGACGACCGTTCGGTTTCGGCGCGCTCGATCGCCTCGTCGATCATTTCCTTGGCGTCAGCAGGCTCGACCATTTTGCACCCTCATTTGCGCGATCTGCCAAGCCCCTTATCGCAGATCATTACCCGCGATCAGGGTAAATCTCTCTCGCTTTGGCGACATGCTGTTACCACTCAGGCCGACTGCGCGTCGCCGTTGTCTGGGTTGGCGGCGCTCTCGCAGGCTCCTTTGATGGTGCGTGCGAATACGATCCACAGCGCGAGGCTGGCCAGCGCGAAGCTGCCGAGGATGTAAAAGGCGATGTGATAGCCGAGCCCCTGAGCGATCCAGCCGCCGATCGCCGGGCTGAGCGATGCGCCGAGGCCCTGGACCGTCATCACCGCGCCCTGGCCGACGTTGACCCGGCCGGTGCCCGCGAGAAGACACGCGACAAGACCGGGGACCGCGACGCTCTGCAGTCCGGCACCGATACCATCGAGTGCCTGGACCGGCCAGACGCCCCAATTCTCGATGAAGGTGCCCGCGAGAAAGCCGCGTAGCGGCAAGGCCGCGAACGAGATCAACAGCACCAGCCAGTATCCCTTTCCGGCGGACATCCGCATCGCGACAAGCGACGCGACGATCATCACCGCCTGCGCAACGACGACCGTCGTCGCGGTGAACAGCGCGGGGTTGCCTTTGCCTGCACCGACAACGGCAAGACCGTAGAGCGGCAGCATGGCGCCGTTGCCGAGATGGAAGCACGCCAGCGCCGCCGCAAGGATCAGCATCGGCTTGTTCTTGAGCAGTGCGCGGAAGCCCTCGGCTTTTCCGTCCTCCGCATCGTCCTTGCCGCCGCCCTCGTTTTCCAGCCCTCGCGCCGCTTTGTGATCGATCGCCGCCTCCGGGATCATCATCACGGTGATGATGGCGAGCACGCCGAAGACCGCCGCAAGATAGAAGATCGCCGGCATGCCGAACTTCCAGCCGAGCCAGCCCGACAGGCCGGCGCCGACCATGTTGCCCGCGTGGTTCCACGCCTGGTTGCGGCCGTTCTGGGCGTTGAAGCCCTTCTGCCGGACGACACCGAGCGTCATGCCCGTGACCGCCGGGCCGATTGCGGCTCCCGCGATCGCAGTTGCGACCTGGCTCACCGTCACCACCCAGCCGGACTGCGACAGCAGGATCAGGAACGACGCCATCACGGTGCAGATGCCGGTGACGATCACCACCAGCCGTTTCTTCTCGGTATGATCGATGAACGCACCAGCCGGCACGGTCATGATCATTCCGGCGATCCCGCCGACGGTCATCACCGTGCCGATCGGTCCTGTCGCCCAGCCGCGCTGCTGGAGGAAGACGCCAAGGAACGGCCCGATCCCCGCCTGCATGTCGGCCATGAAGAAATTGAGCGCCTGAAGCGCAGTCTTGGCGCGCTTGACCTCGCTCGCATCATCTCCCGGACGAGATTGTGCCATTGCCCCTGTTGCCATCCGTTTTGCCTCGCCTGTTATTGCCCGGTCCACAGCCCCGAAGATGGACCCCAAGGCCGTGAGATAGCTGCAGGAACACGCTGATCGTGCGCGCCCGAAGATGAGTACGCGGCGGGAAACGAACCGGACGCGCCGCTCTGGCCGATCAGCCGACAGGGCGTGATCGGGCTATCCGGCCAGACTGCGGCCCGATCCGGGCAAAGCGTGTCGCAGTGTATCGAGCCGGGCAAATCGCGCGTCGAAGTGTACCCGTCGGCCGAAGCGGCGGCGGTTTGACACCATTTGCCGGAGACCCGATCCGGCAGTTAAGGCAAAGGCGAATGATGCAGGACGAACCGCACATCATTGTCGTCGAGGACGACCGCGAGATCGCCGCGCTGGTCGCAGCGATGCTGCGGGCGAACGGCTATCACGTGTCGGAGGCATCGAACGGCGCGGCTTTGCGGACGCTGCTCGGCCGGCACGGCGACGTCGCGCTGGTCGTCCTCGACCTCAACCTGCCCGGCGAGGATGGGCTCGACGTGTGCCGCTGGCTGCGCCGGACCGGCAATGTGCCGATCATCATGCTTACCGCTCGCGGCGACCCGATCGACCGGGTGATCGGGCTGGAGATCGGTGCCGACGACTATCTCGCAAAGCCGTTCGAGCCGCGGGAGCTACTCGCCCGCATCCGCAGTGTCCTGCGCCGGACCGCGGCGATACCGCTCGGCGAGCCGGTGCTCGAGAGCGAACCCGCCGAAGTTCGCTTCGGCATATGGCGGCTCGACCACCGCCGCCGGCATCTGATCGCGGCGGACGGCTTGATCGTTCCGCTGTCGGGCAGTGAATACCGGCTGCTCGCGACGCTGATCGCACATCGCGGCAAGGTCTTGCCGCGCGAGGTTCTCCACCGCCTGACCGGCGGCACCGACGATGCCGCGCTCGATCGCTCGATCGACCTGCGGATCAGCCGGCTGCGCGGCAAGCTGGGCGACGATCTCGATGGCTCGCCGATCATCAAGACGGTGCGGGGGCGCGGCTATGTCTTCAGCGAGGCAGTCGAGCAGTGCTGAGCACGCTCCGCCACTTCGTCGATTCGATGGCCGGGCGGATCTTCATGGTGCTGATTATCGGCATCGCCGCTGCGGCGTTGGTCGCATCGCTGCTGGCCGTCTTCGAACGCCGCGCCGAGGTGTCGGCCGAACGCGCCGACCGCGTCGTCGACCGGATCGTCGCGGCCCTCGACGAAGGTCCGCCGCCGCCCGGCACCCGCCGCCTCGATCGGCTCCCCATTGGCGAAGCGGCATCCGCGATCGCGCAGCGGATCATCCAGCGTGTTGCCGACGCGCACGACGTCACCGTCAACATCGTCGAGGCGGCGGCCTGCCGCGCTGCGCCGCCCCCGTCCTTGTCATCGGTTGACGGCCCCCATCCGCCGCGCCCGCCGCGCCCGATCTGTTATGCGGTCCGCCTCGCGCTTGGGACGGGCCGGCCGATTGTTCTCGCCGTCGATGCGCCGCCGCGCCCGGGGCCGACCGAGCCGATTGCGAGTGCCTCGTTCCTTGTTGCGCTTGCGCTTGCCGTGGTGGCGCTTGCGCTGGTCGTCGCCCGGATGGCGGCGCGGCCGATCGCGCGGCTCGGGGCCGCCGCGCAGGGCATCGCCGCCGACCTCGATGCCGCGCCGGTAGCGGCGACTGGTCCCGGCGACGTTCGACGGGCGATCATCGCGTTCAACGACATGCAGGTTCAGCTGCGCCGGACGGTGGAAGAGCGGACGTACATGCTCGCTGCGATCTCGCACGACCTGCGCAGTCCGCTGACCCGGATGCGGCTGCGTCTCGACGGCATCGAGGATGTGGTCCTGCGCGACAAGCTCATTGGCGACGCACAGGCGATGACGGCGCTGATCGAGGAAGGGCTGGAGCTGGCGAGGCTGTCGCGCGGCAGTGAGGCCGCGCTGGTCCCGGTCGACATCGGCGCGCTGGTGGCGAGCCTGTGCGAGGACGCGCAGGACGTCGGGCAGCCGGTCTCAATACGGACGCCGTCGCGGATCATTGCGCGGACGCAGCCCGACGCCTTGCGCCGGATTGTCGCCAACTTGATCGACAACGCGCTGCTTTACGGCGGCAGCGCCGAAATCTGGGTCGACGTCGCGGACCGCGGCACCAGCATCCACGTCGCCGATCGCGGTCCTGGCATCCCGTCCGCCGACCTCGACCGCGTGTTCGATCCGTTTCGCCGCCTCGATACCGCGCGGTCGAGCGGTCAGGGATCGGGACTAGGGCTGACGATTGCCCGGCTGCTCGCCCGCCGTATCGGCTGCACCGTCAGCCTGCGGAATGCGGAGACCAGCGGGCTGGTGGCGACGGTGACGTTCGACGCAGCGGATCAGGCAGTGATCCGAAGCCCCGGCACCTCGTCGACGCGCGAGGCCGTGAGCTGATCGACGATCATCTCGCCTACGGGATTCTGCCACGTCCACAGGCCATTCGCCTGACCTTGGAAGCTCCGCTCCCCGCCGAAGCGGCCGGCGGGGACGAACCCCGAAGCCAGTCCGACGCCATAGACTCCGTCGAGCGGCATCTCGGCCGAATCGACGACGCGGCAGCTATCGTCGACCATCGATCCGGCAGCGAGCCCGTCGCTCCGCAGGCGAATGTCGCGGCCGTTCTCGTCGAACAGCGGCAGCGCGTTGGGGCGGTAGCCGAACGCTGCAATGACGAGATCGGCCGTGTCGAGCGCCGCCTCGGCAGTGGGGTCGCTCGCCCCGGCCAACCGGTGCAGGCGTAGCCGCGGATCGCCCGATCGCCCGCCGATACCAAGCGCATGGATGATCAGCTCACGCGCTTCGAGGCGCAGCCCCGCAAGGCGGTAGACGAAGCCCGACAGGGGACAGATGTCGTCCTCGTCGAAGTCGCTGTAGCCATCGGCGCGCGCGGCATCTGCCGAGGGATAGAACAGGCGGAACGGCCGCCGCGACATGACCGTGACCCGCTCGACCTGGAAGTGCTTGTCCGCCCGGTCGCGCAGCATCAGCGCGGCCGAGGTCGCGGCGCTGGTCGAACCGCCGACGATCACGATCCGCGCCGGGCGGTTCTTCGGCAGCAGTTCGGCGACCCGCTCGAGCCCGCCGACGCTCAGGATGGTATCCGACTGGATCAGCCGGTCGCCGCAGCGTTCGACGAGCGTCCGCCCGGCAACCTTCTCCTCGGCGATGACCCGCGCCGGCTGGTGCCCGCCGGTGGCAAGGACGAGGTTCATCGCGGTCAGGACGATCGACTTGCCGTCGGCGATGCACCGCGCCCGCACCGACCAAAGGCCGTCGCAGGTGCGCTGGGCGGAGATCACCTCGTGCCCGCGCAGGACCTCGCCACCGAGCGACACCATCCGCCGTGTCAGGATGTCTCCGAACTTCTCGAGGTAGGCGCCGACCTTCGTTAGCGGCACGCCCAACGCGCCCTTATGGTCTTCGAGCGCGCGGCTGGCGTCTCCGATCTCGCGCCCGGCTCCCTTGGGCAGCGCGGCGTTGGCGCTGAGGAAGGTCTCGGCTGTGCTGTCGGAGGTGATGGCATAATGCCCGAGCATCCCCGAGCCGATCGCCACGCTGCGGTCGATGACGGCGATGCCGTCCGCCGCCATCTGTTCGAGCTTGCCCGACCGTGCCGCCGCACACAGGATTGCCGTCCCGGCCGGTCCGCCGCCGATGATGACCGTGCCCAGCACCCGGTCGCGGGGCAATGCCGTCGCGGGGATCGACCGCGGAAGCCGTGCGCAGATCGCGACCAGCGTTTCGGCGACGCGGTCGACGTCGGCTTCGGTCATCGAATCAGTGATGGGCAGCGACAGGATGCGGGTCGAGATGTCGGCGGTGACCGGGAGCGGGTCGATGACCGCGATCTCGCGGAACCACGGCTGCTCGCCAAGATGCGGGCTGAAGTACGTCCCGGCGCCAATCCCGGCTTCGCTCAGGCTGGCGATGATCGCGGCGCGATGCTTGGCGAGCGACGCGGGCGAGAGCAGCGGCATGAACTGGGGGGCTTGGCGATGACCGCGCGCGCGCTGGAAGGCGAAGTTGCTCAACTGGCGCCGATAGCGCTGGGCGAGGGCATAGCGATGCGCGGCGATGTCCTCGATCTCGGCCAGCTTCGCCTCGGCTAAAAGGGCAGGGATCTCGGCGAGCTTGGCATTGATCCCGGGCAGCGTCGCCGATCGGCCCGACTCGAAGCCGAAGTTCGACATCGCCCGCATCGTCTCGATCTTGGCAGGGGTCGCGCAATAGATCAGCCCGCCCTCCGACGTCGCGAAGGTCTTGGTCGCGTGCATCGAGAAGACCACGGGGAACTGGCAGTCGGTGCCGAAACCGCGCCCCGACTCGTCGAGGGTGCCGAGCGAGGCGGCGGCATCGATGACGACCGCGATGTCGTGGCGGCGGGCGATCCACGCATAGCGCTCGAGGTCGATCGAGGTGCCGAAGGTGGCGTACGGGACGATCGCCGCGATGCGCCCGCGATGCTCCGACAGCAGCCGCTGCTCGGCCTTCTCGCACAGCGTCCAATCGTCCTCGTCGCAGTCGACCAGCAGCGGCGTCAATCCGGCCCAATGCGCGGCGTGCCCGGTCGCGGCGAAGGTGAAGGCCGGCAGCAGCGCGAGGCGGCGCGCGGGATCCATGCGGTAGGTCTGGCTCTTGATGGCGATCATCAGCCCCAAGGTGGCGTTGTTGACCGCGAGACAGGCGCCGCGACCGCCGAACAGCTGCTGGGTGATCGCCTGCTCGAAGCGCTGAACGACCGGTCCGGAATTGCTATAGATGCCCGAGTCTTCGATCTCGCGGACCCGGTCGACCATCGTCGACAGTTTCGGCGGATTGGGGCGAATCAGGGGAATGTCCATCACGATCCTCGCTCACGCACGCTAACACTTGCTTCACAACCATTACCTACAAGTTACCGGCAAGGTGGCAACACGATTCACGCCCGTTTCGAGCCGGAGCCGCAAGTATCATACTTAACTGCGCCGCCACCGGGGCTGGCCCTGTCTTAAGGGGGTTCAGTCGAGTGGCGCGTTTTGCGAAGTGTCGCGTTGGTCGATCGATGCGACGCTGGACCGGGATGCCGATGAAGACTGAGGAGCTTGCGCTGACCCGCCGCCTGACTGCCGGACCCCGACCGCTAAACTCATTCGGCACCTGACGTGCCGGGTGTCGCCGACCGGGGCACGTCGGCCCCACGACTGACGGTCATCGTCAACTCGTACAATTATGCCGCGTATCTCGGGCAGGCGATCGATAGCGCGCTGCAGCAGGACTATGCCGACAAGGAGGTCATCGTCGTCGACGACGGCTCGACCGATGCCTCCCCCGAGATTATCCGGTCGTACGGGGCCGCGATCACCCCGGTTTTCCACGAGAACCTCGGCCAGGCGCGGACCTGCCTGCGGGCCGTCGCCCATGCCACGGGCGACTATATCCTGTTCCTCGACTCCGACGACTACCTTCTCCCCGGAGCCCTGACCGCCGTCGCTGCCGTTTGCGCCCCCGGGGTCGCCAAGGTCCAGTTCCAGCTCTTGCCCGTTGGGCCAGAGGGTGAGCCGGTCGGCAGACCGTGGCCGGCGATGGGCGACCAGTCGCGCGCCGACCTGCTCCAGCTGATCGAGCGGCAGGGGACCTATGCCGCCCCGCCGAACTCGGGCAACGTCCACCGTGCCGACATCTTCAATTACATCGGCGACATCGACTATGAGAACAGCATCGACGGCGTCCCCTATCTCGTCGCGCCGTTGCTCGGGGAGGTCCGCCAGATCGCCCGCGCGCTTGGCTGCTATCGCTATCACGCGACCAACTTCTCCGACCACGGCAAGCTCAACCCCGTCAGATTCGCCCTCGAAGCCCAACGGCACAAGGAAAGGCTGCATCACCTGAAGACGATCGCGGCGGAGAACGGCCTTCCCATTCCCGATATCACCGACCCCGATCACCACTCCTATGTCCACACGCGTGAAATACTGGCGAAAGCCAGCGGAGGTCATCGCCCTAGTGTATCCCTCGTCTTGCGCTACGTCAGTTCTTTACTGCGCGAACGGCACGCGCCGGGCCTGATACTCAAACTGTCCTTATGGGCAATTGCGATGCAGCTGTCGGGCGACCGGTCGAGGCGGAAGTTGGCGATCTATCGGAGCGACCCTCGTTCGCGTCGCCGGTAGCGTGCGCGCGACCCCGGGGGAGGGGGGTCACTGGTGCCCTGGAATGGACTCGAACCATCACATCGTTACCAATACCAGCACCTGAAGCTGGCGCGTCTACCAATTCCGCCACCAGGGCACGGTGAGCCGAGTGGCGCGGCGTAGAGAGGGGGGCGCGGGTTGTCAACGGCGGAACGCCCGGCTGGGCAACGGGTCGCCGCGCGAGCGGGCCGTGCGGGAACGCCCAAGCGGGCAACGCCCGACCCCGGCGCGGCCCGCGCGCGCACCGGCGTTGTAAACGCGCGGACGATGCGCCATGACCCGCCACTGTGCAGCAAGCGGGGAATCGCCTGACGATGGCCGGGAATAATTCTGCATTGATCGACCGGCTAGTCGTCGTCGTCGGCGGGTCGGGCTTCGTTGGGCGGTATCTCGTCCAGGAGCTCGTCAAGACCGGCGCGCGGGTCCGCGTCGTCGTGCGGACGCCCGAGAACGCCAACTTCCTCAAGCCGTTGGGCGGGCTCGGCCAGATCGAGATCGTCGGCGGGAACGTCACCAACGCCGCGAGCATGACCGCGGCATTCACCCACGCCGACGCCGGGGTCAACCTCGTCGGCATCCTCGACGAGCGCAGCGGGCAGAAGTTCGCAGGCGTCCAGGCCGAGGGTGCCGCGAGCGTCGCGCGCGCCGCCGCTGCCGCCAACGTCACCGCCTTCGTCCAGGTCTCGGCGATCGGCGCCGACGCGGGCAGCAAGGCCGAATACGCCTCGACCAAGGCCGCGGGCGAGGCGGCGGTCACTGCCGCGCTGCCGCACGCGACGATCGTCCGCCCGTCGATCGTCTTCGGTCCCGAGGACCAGTTCATCAACCGCTTCGCCGCGATGGCGAGCGGCCCGCTCCCGGTCGTGCCGATCGTTGCGGGCGATACCCGTTTCCAGCCGGTGTTCGTCGTCGACGTGGCGAAGGCGATCGTCGCCGCGCTCGCCGACCCGGCGGCGTATGGCGGGAAGACCTTCGAGCTCGGCGGGCCGAAGGTTTATGCCTTCCGCGACATCATCGCGTGGATCATGCGCGAGATCCGCAGCACCAAGTCGATGGCCGAGGTTCCCGCTTTCGCCGCGAAGCTGATGGGCCGCGCCGGGGACATCGTCCCGCTCGTGCCGATGACGTCGGGGCAGTTCGAAATGCTCCAGTCGGACAATGTCGCGCGCGCGCCGGGGCTCGATGCGTTCGGCATCACGCCGACCCCGCTCGAGGCGGTTGCGCCCGCCTATCTCGAACGCTATCGCACCGCCGGCCGCTTTCACCGCGACCCGGAGACGAAAGCTTGACCCTGTCCCTGATCGCCGCCGCTGCCAGCAGCGTCCAGACCGCAAGTGCTGCCGCCAGCGGCACCGGCCACAGCCTCACCGACATCATCATCCTCGGCATCGTCGAGGGCGTGACCGAATTCCTCCCCGTGTCGTCGACCGGGCACCTGATCCTCGCGGGGAAATTGCTCGGCTACGACCCCGACAGCTGGAAATTGTTCAACATCGTCATCCAGTTCGGCGCGATCCTTGCGATCGTCGTGCTGTACTGGCGGACCTTCATGACGGTGATCCGCGGCGTCCTTTCGCGCGATCCCGTATCGCTGCGCTTCGTCCGCAACGTCCTCCTCGCGTTCATTCCCGCCGCGGTGATCGGCTTCATCCTTCACAAGAAGATCGAGGCGCTGCTCGGCCATGCCGAGGTCGTCGCGGTCGCGCTGATCGTCGGCGGCATCGCGATCCTGATCATCGAGCGGATGGCGAAGCGCGTCACGGTCAACGGCGTGTCTGAGATTCCGGTGCGGACCGCGCTCGGCATCGGCCTCGCCCAGTGCCTCGCGATGATCCCCGGCGTCAGCCGGTCGGGCGCGACGATCATGGGGGCGCTGACGATGGGCGTCGAGCGCCGTACCGCGGCCGAGTTCAGCTTCTTCCTCGCGATCCCGACGATGCTCGGAGCGACCGTTCTCGAACTCGTCAGCAACCGCGCGCTGATCAACGCGGGCGAAATCCACGACATCGCGATCGGCTTCGTCGTTGCGTTTATCGTCGCGGTGATCGTCGTCCGCGCTTTCGTCGCGGTGATCAGCCGCTACGGCTTCGCCCCGTTCGCCTATTACCGGATCGTGGCGGGGATCGCCGCGCTGGTCTGGATCTACGCGGTCTGAGGCTGGCGGACCTTCGTCGTCCGACGCTGCCGGAAGTCCACGAAGTCCACACGAAACGGGCGTTTCGACTGCGCCGCGGAAATCGACCATCGCGCCGCTGCCACCCGCGCTCACGTCGTCACGATCGCTGGTGCAGCCTGCACTAACCCCGTTATTCCCGCAAAGGCGGGAACCCATTTTCCAGAGACCGTCGGGCATTGTGCCCGGCTGTTCAACGGGCGTCGCCTCAGCACCACCGTCTACGGAAAATGGGTCCCGGCCTTCGCCGGGATGACGGTTATTAATTGAGTGACCCGCCGCGGGTGAGGGAGCGGCGTGCGGTGCTGCCGGAAGTCCACGAAGTCCACACGAAGCGGGGGTCGTTGCGCGGGCCGCAACGAGCGCTGCTTCAGCCGCCGCCGCTGCTTCCGCCGCATCGTCCGCGGCCTCCTCCGCATCGCGCGCGGCCTCCTCCGCCGCGATCGCGGCTTCCTCCGCTTCGAGCTCCACATCGAGCGCGACAAGGGCTTCGGCATAAGCGTCGTCAGCGCTTTCGGTCGTGTCGTCGTCGCTGTCGCTGTCGCTTACGGCATACAACGGCTGGTGAAAGCGGTTGTCGGCGAGGCGGCCGCGGTTGAGCATCAGGAACATCAGCAGCCGGTTGTCGAAGATCGTCCGCATGCCGACGAGGCCGCCGCGCTGATAGACCTCCTGCTTCTGGCCATACATCGCGCGCTCGATCGCAATATCGGTGATCTGCGCCATTCCCGCGGACCGCGCTGCCTCCCACGCATCGGCGAACGCCCATGCGCTCGGGTGCTGGCGGAGGCGGTACGCGCTCGATGCGTTCATGCCCGCCGAACGACACGCGCTCTTGACGCTGCCGGTATCGCCGAGACGCTCGATGAAAATACGCTGGCGATCGGGGGTCCAGCCGTCGTCGCGCGGGCGAAGGGTGGCGGGGGCGAAGGGGGGAGGTGTGTGTTTCATCGACGAGTCTATGTAAAATTTACGTCGTGTAGGAAAGTTGTTTCGCTGGCGTCAGAAAAATAACTTCGCTAGACTTGGATCGGCGTCCGTCAACTGTGCTGCCGGGCGTGATTAGTTGCTTTTGTGTGACCTGCGAGCAAGTAGCGTTGACGGCTCGGTTGGCAAAGTTTCCTGATTCTCTCGCCGAAAGGTGTCTCGCATGCCTATGGAAAAGCCTTGGCGGACCGCATTCGTTCCCGGCGATTATATCTTCGGCTACGCCAATGTGATCACCGAGTTCGCGCTCGCCCATAAGGACGAGGGGGCATCGGACAAGGACAAGATCCAGGAGCTGGCGACGGATCGCGCGCAAGCACTCGACGGAAAAGGGAAGGACGCCGACAAGCGATCATTCCTTGCCTCGCTTGAAAAGCATCCGAAATATGGTGGCATCGTCAGCGATTCGGACATGGATATCCGGGCGACGTCGCTCGCCGGACTCAAGGTCGGGCCGGTCAAGAACAACCGCGAGTGGCGCATCAAGTCGAAGGGGTCGCTCTACTGGGCGACGATGGACGTCAAGAAACACGTCCATTTCCTGCTTGATGGCATCGATATGAAGGAGGTGGTCGACAAGACCCACACCTCCGGCCCGGTTCATGGGCAAGACACGCCGCATGGCACGGATGCCACAGCCAAGACGCGGACGATCACCCATTCCGAACTGCGCTGGCTCTATCGCAACAAGGTGTTTCCGCAGGTCCGCGAGCATGTCCAGTTCTGGCTGGCGGGGGTATGCTGCATCCCGCCGTGGCAATTGGATTCGGGGCTGTGGGCGAAATACCTCCCCAAGAACAGCGTCAGCACGCCCGGCATCATGTGGGAGCTCGACTGAACGAGGGTGGTCGCTCTCGTCTGCGGTCGTATCGTCGAGCGGCGGGACGGTCGGTGTCTTGGGGTCGACGATAGGGTGCGTCGCCGTCGGCGGAGTTTGTGGCGGCAAAGGCGTCCGGCGACGTTCTGCCCGCCGGCAGCGGCGTGCTGCCAGCGACGCGACACCGTCTGACATGGCCGTTCCGCGACGCTGATCCCGCCAAGCATCGAAACAAACGTTTAAATTTTCGTGGTCGAAACGAGTAGTCCCGAAACGGTACTACAATAGGTTTGATAGCACGATTGGCCGACTGCTCAGATAGCCAAACGCCAATATAGGTCAGCAAGCCTGACCTATAAAACAAAACTTGCTCGACAACCGCCCTTAACGCTCCTAAAGCATCGCCTGAAGGGAATCGAGTCATGGGCGAAACGATGCTGCGCTTTACCGGCGTCGAGCAGGCATATCCGCAGAAGCGGATGGCCGCCGATCGCGCCGACGATTTCCTCGAGATCGCGCGGCCGTATATCCTCGCCAAGGCCGAGGAGCAGGCGTCGCGGTGTTCACAGTGCGGGGTGCCGTTCTGCCAGGTCCATTGCCCGCTCCACAACAATATCCCCGACTGGCTCCGCCTGACCGCTGAGGGGCGGCTCGAGGAAGCTTATGAGGCGTCGTCGGCGACGTCGTCGATGCCCGAGATCTGCGGGCGGATCTGCCCGCAGGACAAGTTGTGCGAAGGCAACTGCGTGATCGAGCCGGGGTTCGGCTCGGTGACGATCGGGTCGGTCGAGAAATTCATCACCGACACCGCGTGGGAGATGGGTTGGGTCCGCCCGGTCCGGGTCGTCGCCGACCGCTCGGGCCAGTCGGTCGGCATCATCGGCGCGGGGCCGGCCGGGCTGACCGCCGCCGAGATGCTGCGGATCAAGGGCTATAACGTCCACGTCTACGACCGCCACGACCGCGCGGGCGGGCTGCTGACCTATGGCATCCCCGGCTTCAAGCTCGAGAAGGAGGTCGTGATGCGCCGCGTCGCGCGGCTCGAGGACGCCGGGATCGTCTTCCACCGCGAGTTCGAGGTCGGGCGCGACGCGACCCTCGACGACCTGCGCGCGCGCCACGACGCGGTCCTCATCGCCACCGGCGTCTATGCCGCGCGCGATATCTCGGCCCCCGGGGTCGGGGCCGACGGCATCGTGCCCGCGCTCGACTATCTGTTCGCGAGCAACCGCCGCGGCTTCGGCGATGACGTGCCGGGAGCTGAGGCGCTCGACGCGAGCGGCAAGCACGTCGTCGTCATCGGCGGCGGCGACACCGCGATGGACTGCGTCCGCACCGCCGTCCGGCAGGGCGCGGCGTCGGTCAAGTGCCTCTACCGCCGCGACCGCACCAACATGCCGGGCTCCCCCCGCGAAGTCGCCAATGCCGAGGAGGAGGGGGTCGAATTCGTCTGGCTCTCGGCTCCCGCGGCGTTTGAAGGCGACACCGTCACCCACGTCCGCGCCAACGCGATGCGCCTCGGCACCGCCGACGGCAGCGGGCGGCGCGCCCCCGAGGTCGACCCCGGCGGCGACTTCCGCGTCCCCGCCGACCTCGTCATTAAGGCACTCGGTTTCGACGCCGAGGACCTCCCCGCGATGTTCGGCGCCCCCGACCTCCGTGTCACCCGCTGGGGCACGCTCCGCTGCGACGGCAAGACGATGAGCACGAGCCTCGACGGGGTGTTCGCGGCGGGCGACATCGTCCGCGGCGCATCGCTGGTCGTGTGGGCGATCCGCGACGGGCGCGACGTCGCGACGTCGATGCACGCATATCTGCGCGCGAAGGTTGCGGTGGAGCGGGTGGCGGCGTGAGGCTGACCGACCACGAAGTCGCCGCGATCAAGGCGGCTGCGCGCGAAGCGTTCGGCGAGACTGCGGTCGTGCGCCTGTTCGGCAGCCGGATCGACGACAGTCTGCGGGGGGGTGACGTCGACCTCCACGTCGAGTCCGACCCCTTGCCCGACGAGTGGCACGCGAAAGGCCGCTTCGAGGATCGGCTGTTCGAGCGCATCGAACCGCGCAAGGTCGACTTGATCGTCAGCCAGCGCGGTGGGACGCCACGCGGGTTCGAGCGCATCGCCTATCGCGACGGGATCGTGCTGTGACCGACGCCGATCGCCAGATTATCGACGACATCGTGACGCGGCTGCGCGACCTGCTGGTCAGCCTCGATGCCGGCGTTGAGGCGGTTCGACCACTTCCTGTCGACGGTGACGCGCTGACAAGTCTGCCGCCGCTAAAGAAGCTCGTCGCATCCGGCTACATCAAGACGATCGAGCAGCTGGAAGACCAACTCGCGCGCCTGTTCCGCACGATCCTCGTCGTCAACGACGTCGACCTCACCGGACTTTTCGCGCGTGATATCGCCGACATGATGGACAAGCTCGAAATCGTCGATGACGTCGAGCGTTGGTCGTCGCTCGTTCGCCTGCGCAACAAGCTGGTCCACGACTATCCGCTGACCAGCGCGTCGCGGCTGGCTCGCCTGATCGAGGCGGACGAAGCCGCGGACTTCATCAAGACAACCGCTGACAATGCGCTTGGCTATCTCAAGCAGAGAGGATGGCTCGCATGACCACCACCACCGCCTCCCCCGAAGAACGCGCCCGTGTTGCCGAATTCGGCATGTACCGCCCCGACCTCGAATCCGATGCGTGCGGGGTCGGCCTCATCGCCGCGACCGACGGGCGGCCCTCGCGCCGGGTCGTCACCGCGGCGATCGACGCGCTCAAGGCCGTCTGGCACCGCGGCGCGGTCGATGCCGATGGCAAGACCGGGGATGGGGCGGGGATCCACGTCGAGCTGCCGCGCGATTTCTTCATCGAACATATCGGGCGCGCGGGTCACGCGCCGAAGCCGAACCTGCTCGCGGTCGGGCAGATCTTCCTGCCGCGGACCGATCTTGCCGCGCAGGAGACGTGCCGGACGATCGTCGAGAGCGAGATCATCGGCTTCGGCTACACGATCTACGGCTGGCGGCAGGTGCCGGTCGACGTCGGCGTGATCGGGACCAAGGCGATGGCGTCGCGTCCCGAGATCGAGCAGATCATGATCGCCGGCCCGCTTCCGACTGCGGCGGGCGATCCGGCGGGCAACGCCGCGATCGAGGCGTTCGAGAAGGACCTCTACCTCATCCGCCGCCGGATCGAGCGCGCGGTGATCGCGGCACAGATCCAGGGCTTCTACGTCTGCTCGCTGTCGGCGCGGTCGATCATCTACAAGGGGCTGTTCCTCGCCGAGGAGCTTTCGGTTTTCTACCCCGACCTGATGGACGAGCGCTTCGTGTCGCGCTTCGCGATCTACCACCAGCGCTACAGCACCAACACCTTCCCGCAATGGTGGCTGGCGCAGCCGTTCCGCTGCCTCGCGCACAACGGCGAGATCAACACCGTCCGCGGCAACAAGAACTGGATGAAAAGCCACGAGATCAAGATGGCGGCGTCGGCGTTTGGCGAGCATTCGGAGGACATCAAGCCGCTGATCCCGGCAGGCGCGAGCGACACCGCCGCGTTGGACGCGGTGTTCGAGGCGTTCGTTCGCTCGGGCCGCGACGCGCCGACGGCGAAGCTGATGATGATCCCCGAGGCGTGGCAGAAGGACGACACGCTGCCCGACGCGCACCGCGCGATGTACGCGTTTTTCGCGAGCGTGATGGAGGCATGGGACGGTCCGGCGGCGCTGGCGATGACCGACGGGCGCTGGGTGCTTGCGGGCGTTGATCGCAGCGCGCTGCGCCCGATGCGCTACCTGCTGACCAACGACGGGCTGCTCGTCACGGGGTCGGAGGCGGGGATGGTCGTCGTTCCGGAAACCTCGATCACCGCCAAGGGCGCGCTCGGTCCGGGCGAGATGATCGCGGTCGACCTCGACGGCGAGCTGGGGGAAGGACCGCGTTTCTATTCCGACCGCGCGATCAAGGACCGCATCGCCGGGGCGCAGCCGTACGCCGACTGGGTCGAGCATTTCCGCAACTTCACCGACATCCCCGGGCACGACGGGGCGCAGCCCGCCCCCGCCTTCACCCGGAGCGAACTTCGCCAGCGGCAGGTCGCGGCGGGGCTGACGATGGAGGACATGGAACTGCTCCTCAGCCCGATGGTCGAGGACGCCAAGGAGGCGGTCGGCAGCATGGGCGACGACACCCCGCTCGCGGTGATCTCGTCGCGCGCGCGGTGCCTCAGCCACTTCTTCCGCCAGAACTTCAGCCAGGTGACCAACCCGCCGATCGACTCGCTGCGCGAGACGCGGGTGATGTCGCTCAAGACGCGCTTCTCGAATTTCGCCAACATCCTCGATCACGACGCGCGACAGGAGGGGGTGATGGTCCTCGACTCGCCGGTCCTGACCAACCTCGGCTGGGACCTGCTCGGGCGGCATTATGCGGCGCAGGCGGCGACGATCGATTGCACCTTCGAAGTCAGCGGCGGTCCCGATGGCCTGCGCGCGGCGATCGCGCGGGTCCGCGCCGAGGCCGAGCACGCGGTCCGCTCGGGCAAGTCGCAACTGTTCCTGACCGACGAGAACCAGTCGGCCGACCGCGCCGGGATCACGATGATCCTCGCCGCCGCCGGAGTGCACACCCACCTCGTTGCCAAGGGTTTGCGCGCATTTTCGAGCATCAACGTTCGCTCGTCCGAATGCCTCGACACGCATTATTTCGCGGTGCTGGTCGGGGTCGGGGCGACGACGGTCAACGCGTACCTCGCGCAGGAGGCGATCGCCGACCGCCACGCGCGCGGGCTGTTCGGCGCGCGGAGCTATGACGAGTGCGTCGCGCGCTACAAGAAGGCGGTCGAGGACGGGCTGCTCAAGATCATGGGCAAGATGGGCATCGCGGTCATCTCGTCGTACCGCGGCGGCTATAACTTCGAGGCGGTCGGGCTGAGCCGCGCGCTGGTCAACGACTTCTTTCCGGGCATGCCGGCGAAGATCTCGGGGGAGGGCTTCGCCTCGATCCATTTGAACGCGCAACTGCGCCACGAAAAGGCGTGGGACGAGGACGTCGCCGCATTGCCGGTCGGCGGGCTGTACCGCTACCGCGCCGGGGCCGAGGACCACGCCTATCAGGCGAATTTGATCCACCTGCTCCAGACTGCGGTGACCAACGACAGCTATTCCGACTATGTCCGCTTCACCCGCGGCGTCGCCGAACTGCCGCCGATCTACCTCCGCGACCTGCTCGAATTCAACTTCGCGCGGACCCCGGCGCGGATCGACACGGTCGAATCGATTACCGAGATCCGCAAGCGCTTCGTCACCCCGGGCATGTCGCTCGGCGCGCTCGGGCCCGAGGCGCACGAGACGCTGGCGATCGCGATGAACCGGATCGGCGCGAAGGCGGTCAGCGGCGAGGGCGGCGAGGACCGCAAGCGCTTCACCCCCTACGCCAACGGCGACAACGCGAATTCGGCGGTCAAGCAGATCGCGTCGGGGCGCTTTGGCGTCACCGCGGAATATCTGAACGCGTGCACCGAGATCGAGATCAAGGTCGCGCAGGGGGCGAAGCCGGGCGAGGGCGGCCAGCTTCCCGGCTTCAAGGTCACCGAGCTGATCGCGCGGCTGCGGCATTCGACCCCCGGCGTGATGCTGATCTCGCCGCCGCCGCACCACGATATCTATTCGATCGAGGACCTCGCGCAGCTGATCTACGACCTCAAGCAGATCAATCCGTTCGCGCGGGTCTGCGTCAAGCTGGTCAGCTCGGCGGGCATCGGCACCGTCGCCGCGGGCGTCGCCAAGGCGCACGCCGACGTCATCCTGATCTCAGGGCATGTCGGCGGCACCGCCGCGTCGCCGCAATCGTCGATCAAATACGCCGGGACGCCGTGGGAGATGGGCCTGTCGGAGGTCAACCAGGTGCTGACGCTCAACGGCCTGCGCCACCGCGTTAAGCTGCGCACCGACGGCGGCTTGAAGACCGGGCGCGACATCGTGATCGCCGCGATCCTCGGCGCCGAGGAATACGGCATCGGCACGCTCGGGCTCGTCGCGATGGGGTGCATCATGGTCCGCCAATGCCACTCGAACACCTGCCCCGTCGGCATCTGCTCGCAGGACGAGGCGCTCCGGGCCAAGTTCAGCGGGACGCCCGAGAAGGTCATCAACCTGATGAGCTTCATCGCCGAGGAGGTCCGCGACATTCTCGCCAAGCTCGGCGCGAAGTCGTTGGACGAGGTCATCGGCCGGACCGAGCTGCTCCGGCAGGTCAGCCGCGGCGCCGAACATCTCGACGACCTCGACTTGAACCCGATCCTCGTCAAGGTCGACGCCCCCGACGAATCGCGCCGCTTCGGCATCGCCAACCACCGCAACGAGGTCCCCGACAGCCTTGACCTCGACATATTGCGCGACGGCGCGGCGCTGTTCGACCGCGCCGAGAAAATGCAGCTGACCTACACCGTCCGCAACACCCACCGCGCGGTCGGCACGCGCGCGTCGTCGGCGATCGTCCGCAAGTTCGGCATGACGGGCTTGGCACCCGGCCACCTCCACGTCCGGCTGCGCGGCTCGGCGGGGCAGAGCCTCGGCGCGTTCGGCGTCCAGGGGTTGAAGCTCGAGGTCTTCGGCGAGGCGAACGACTATGTCGGCAAGGGGCTGAGCGGCGCGACGATCGTCGTCCGCCCGATGGTGTCGTCGACGCTCGTCGCGCGCGACAACACGATTATCGGCAACACGGTATTATACGGCGCGACGTCGGGGCGGCTATTCGCGGCGGGACGCGCGGGCGAGCGCTTCGCGGTGCGAAACTCGGGCGCAACCGTCGTCGTCGAGGGCTGCGGCGCAAACGGCTGCGAATATATGACCGGGGGCGTCGCCGTCATACTCGGCAAGGCGGGCGAGAATTTCGGCGCAGGGATGACCGGCGGCATGGCGTTCGTCCATGACGCCGACGGCAATTTTGCGCGGAAGATCAACCCTGACAGCATCGTCCTGAACCGCATCGCCAGCGCGCATTGGGACGGCGTGCTGCGCGGCCTAATCGAGGAGCATGAGGCGGAGACCGGGTCGAAATGGGCAGCCGAACTGCTGCTCGACTGGGAGCGTGCCCGTGGCGATTTTTGGCAGGTGTGTCCGAAGGAGATGCTGACGCGGCTGGCGCATCCGTTGGTCGACGCGCGGGTCATGGAGGCGGCGGAGTAGGGGACTGCTAAATCCTCCCCGCCTTCGGGGAGGGGGACCGCGCCGCTTCAGGCGTGGTGGAGGGGCGGTGGTACGGGCTCAGGCGTGGCAGGACTGGCGATGTGGCAGGGTCGGCGTGTGAGCCCGCTCGACCGCCCCTCCACCATGCAAGGGCATGGTCCCCCTCCCCGAAGACGGGGAGGATTTTGGCGCGGAGCCCCATATTGAAGTCGCAACTGTCTTATCCATATAAGACACGCACGATTTCAGGAGTTCCCACATGGCCGACCGTAAAGACCCGCCGATTTCCGAGGCGCTGATGGCACTCCTTGCCGGTGCCGCACCGCTGTTTGAGCGCGCCAAGGCGTCGGGGCTGTTCCGCGACCGTCCGATCGACGTCACCCCGAACGCCCCGTCGACGCCGACGCCGCCGACCCCCGACACCCCCGATGCCGCGCAGAAATCGGCGCTGCAGGAGATCATCGTGTCGCAGGCGATGAAGATCGTCGCGTTGGAGGCGGAAGTCGCGCGGCTCAAGGCGGGCTGACCTCGCGGTCGCACCGCTTTCGCGCGGCCGACGATTGGGGCATTGGGACAGGGTGCTGAAACCCGCATCCTCCGGCCCCGCGCTGATCGTCTGCTCGACCTGCCGCGGCCCCGACGGCGCGGCCGGCGGCGGCGCAGCGTTACTCAAGGCGTTGCGCGAGTCTGGGCGTGACCTCGATGGCACCATTGCGGTCGACAAGATGGCGTGCCTGTGGAGCTGCGGCGCGGGGGCTTCGGTCCAGCTCCGCGCGCCCGGCAAGATCGGCTACGTCATGGGCGGATTCGCCGCCGCCGACGCGCCCGACATCCTTGCCTTCGCCGCCGCTTATGCCGCGACCGCCGATGGCGAGGTGCCGTTCGACCTATGGCCGAAAGGCGTGCTGGGACACTTCATCGCGCGCATCCCGCCGCCGGGACTGTTGATCCAGTAGCGATCGACGCGGGCGGCGGGGGATACCCGGGCGGTCGTCAGACCCGGGTGTTGATGTACGACACCAGCGTCTGATTTTCCTCGACGTGATGGTCGATGCGGGCGCGGACGACGTCGCGGACGCTGACGATTCCGACCAGCGCGCCGTCGTCGAGCACCGGCAGATGGCGGAAATAGCCGTGATCCATCAGCTCCATCGCCTCGTTGATCGTCGTCGCCGGGGTGACGGTGGTGACATTGCTGGTCATCACGTCGCCGGCGTTGACCTTGTGAAGTTCGGGCCCTCGGCTCGCGAGCGCCTTGACGACGTCGCGCTCGCTGACGATCCCGGCGAGATCGCCCGCGCCGTCGAGCACGAGCACCGCCCCGATCCGCCGCGAGGCGATGGTTGCCACCAGCTCCATTAACGGCGTCTCCGGATGAACCGAGATGATGGTGTTGCCCTTATCGCGCAGGATCGATGCAACCGTCATGTCCAGGCCTTCCCAGTTATCCGGGTATAGTGCCGAAGCATGCCGGCAGGGGCCAGTGCGCTAATGCCGCAAGCCCGGCCCCCGGTATCCGTAACGCTACTCGAGCTCGAACACGATGTTGACCGTGATCGCGAGCGATACCTCGCCCGGCACCACCGGGGTCGAGTCCGCCGCCTTCGCGCGCAGCATCATCGCCATCGGGCGGATCACCGGGCCTTCGCCGCCGCTTTCGGAGATCGAGACGATGCGCTTGACGTGGAGCCCCGCTGCCTTGGCGTAGAGGTCGGCGCGGGCGCGGGCGGTGGCGACGGCGGCAACCCGCGCCTCGTCGAGCGCGGCATCGGCGGCGTCGACGAGGAAATTCGGCCCGCTGATTTGGTTCGCGCCAGCCGCGACGAGGGCATCGACCAGCCGCCCGGCGTCGTTCAACTTGCGAACGCGCAGCGACACCGAATTGGTCGCTTGATACCCCGTCAGCACGGGGGGCTGGTTGTCCTGATACTTGTATTGCGGCGCGAGGCTGAGCCCGCTCGTCTGGATGTCGCGCTCGGCGATCCCGGCCTTGCGGACGGCAGCGACGACCGCGGTCATCTGCGTCGCGTTCGCCGCCATCGCGCTTGCCGCAGTCGCCGCGGTGGTGACGACCCCGCCCGACAGGTCGGCGACGTCGGGCGCGCGGTCGGTGTGGCCCTCGGCGCTGACGGTCAGCGTCGGCACCTTGGGGCCGTCGTCGGCCAGCGCGGGAACGGCGGCGATCAGGGCGGCGGCGGTAAGCAGGTGGCGGATCATCGAAAGGTCTCCTTGACCCGATCTGACTATGACAGCGAACATGAACGCCGCCGCAACGATCAGTTGCGCCCGGTTACCAGTCGCGCGACCGCGAGCAGGACAACCGCGCCGAGGACCGACGCGATCAGCCCCGGGGCGCTGCCGTCGCGGTAGAGGTGAAACCAGTGCGATCCCGCCCAGCCGGCGAACAGCGATCCGGCGATGCCGATCAGGATCGTCGCGATGCACCCCGACGGTCCCGGGGTGAAGATCTTGGCGATCGCACCGACGATGAGGCCGACGACGATCCAGCCAATAAAGCCATGTTCGGGCATGTGGTTCTCCAAAGATGACCGCGCGATAGCGATTTCGCGACGGCTTCGCAACGACACCGAATGCGACTATGGCGGTTGACGCGGCACGCAGGTGCTATACAAGTGTAATACAGTGACACTAGCCGGGCGGGGACGATGACGGGCATGAACATGCACAGGCCGATCGACGAAACGACGATGGCGGTGCCGTTCGACGACGCCGTTTCGCCGCGCCGTCGCTGGCTGCGGCCGCTGCTGATCGTCGTCGCCATCCTCGTCGTCGCGGGCATCGCCTGGGCGCTGCTGGGACGCGGCAAGAAGCCCGACGCCGCACCCGCCGCCGCCGTCCTGCCGACCGTCACCGTCGTCATTCCGGGGCAGCGCGCGGTCGCCGACCAGATCACCGCGACCGGCAGCATCGCCGCGCGACATGATTCGGTCGTCGGGGTCAACGGCGAGGGCGGGCTCGTCACCGCAGTGCTCGTCGACGCCGGGCAAACCGTCCGGAAGGGGCAGGTTCTCGCGCGGATCGATTCGTCGGTCCAGGCGCAGCAGGTCGCGTCGATGACGGCGGGCGTCCGCTCGGCGAAGGCCGACGCCGCGCTCGCCCAGTCGAACCTCGACCGCGCGGCGAAGCTCGTCGACAAGGGCTTCATCTCCAAGGCCGACATCGATCTGAAGACCGCGACGCGCGACGGCATGAACGCCAAGGTCCGCGTTGCCGAGGCGCAGGCGGGCGAGATGCAGGCGCGGATGGCGCGGCTCGACGTCCGCGCACCCGCCGCCGGGCTGGTGCTGATGCGCAACGTCGAAACCGGGCAGATCGTCGGGTCGGGGTCGAACAACCTGTTCCGCATCGCCGAGGACGGCATCCTCGAAATGCGCGCGCTCGTCGCCGAACAGGACATGGGACGATTGAAGGTCGGGTTGCCCGCGACGGTCCGCCCGGTCGGCTCGTCGACCGATTATCACGGCCGCATCTGGCTGCTCGACCCCGTGATCGACGCCGGCAGCCGCCAGGGCGTCGCGCGGATCGCGCTCGCGTATGCGCCGGGCCTCCGCGTGGGCGCGT
Source organism: Polymorphobacter megasporae (assembly GCF_018982885.2). Lineage (NCBI taxonomy): Bacteria > Pseudomonadati > Pseudomonadota > Alphaproteobacteria > Sphingomonadales > Sphingosinicellaceae > Glacieibacterium > Glacieibacterium megasporae. Next base: position 2,154,599 of record NZ_CP081848.1, read on the forward strand.
TCGCCAATGCCTCGGTCGCGGCGGGTGCGGCAACGCGTCCCGTCCTGCCGCAGTCGGCGGTGATGGTCGACGACACCGGCAGCTTCGTCTATGTCATCGGTGCCGACGGCGTCGTCGTGAAGCGGCCGGTCAAGGTCGGCAGCGTGACGATCGAGGGCATGAGCATCACGTCCGGATTGAACGGCACCGAACGTGTCGTCGAGAGCGCGGGGGCGTTCCTCCAGCCCGGCGAAAAGGTCAAGCCGGTCGTGGCGTCGGATACCGGAGCGAACTGAGATGCGGAATATCTCAAGCTGGGCGATCCGGAACCCGACGTTCCCGATCGTGCTGTTCCTGATCCTGACGTTTCTCGGCGTCGTCAGCTTCAACGGCATGGCGATCAACGACCAGCCCGACATCACCTTTCCGCTCGTCTCGGTCACCGTCAGCCAGCCCGGCGCGGCGCCGACCGAAATGGAAAAGCAGATCACCCAGAAGATCGAGGGCGCGGTCGCCTCGGTTGCCGGGGCCGAGCACATCACCTCGTACGCGGTCGAAGGCATTTCCGGCACCAACATTGAATTCGCCATCGGGACGCCGGTCGACCGCGCGGTCAACGACGTCCGCGACGCGGTCGCCAAGATTCGCTCCGACCTGCCCGATGGCATCCTCGAGCCGCAGGTCCAGCGGCAGGTGTTCAATGGGCCGTACGGCACGTGGTCGGTGACGACGACCGACATGACGCTCGAGCAGTTGAGCTGGTTCGTCGACAACGTCGTCACCAAGCGCTTGCTGTCGATCCCCGGGGTCGGCGGCGTCAACCGCTCGGGCGGTGTCGATCGCGAAATCCGCGTCGACCTCGATCCGGTCAAGCTCCAGGCGTACGGCGTCACCGCGGCGCAGATCAACAGCACGCTGCGCTCGCTCAACATCGACGCGACCGGCGGCCGAACCGAAGTTGCCGGCGCCGAGCAGGCGGTCCGTGTCCTCGGCGGCGCGCAGACCGCGCTGTCGCTGGCGAACACCCAAATCACGATCTCGGCCAACCGCACCGTCCGCCTCGGCGATGTCGCGACGGTACGCGACGGCAATGCCGAGCAGCGGACGCTGACGCGCAACAACGGTCGCGAGACGACGCTGTTCACCGTCCAGAAGGCGCTGCAGGCCTCCGAAGTCCAGACGATGGACAAGGTCGAGGCGGAGATTGCCAAGATCGCCAAGGAAAACCCCAAGGCGCACATCACGCTCGTCGACGACGAGGTCAAGCATACCCGCGAAGGCTATCGCGCGGCGATGCGCTCGCTGTTCGAAGGCGCGTTCCTCGCGGTCGTCGTCGTGTTCTTCTTCCTGCGCGACTGGCGCGCGACGCTGATCTCGGCGATCGCGATCCCGCTGTCGTGCATCCCGGCGTTCTTCTTCATGAACGCGCTCGGCTTCACCCTGAACGGCATCAGTCTGCTCGCGCTGAGCCTCGTTGCGGGCATCCTCGTCGACGACGCAATCGTCGAGATCGAGAACATCGTCCGGCATATGCGGATGGGCAAGACGCCGTGGCAGGCATCGATGGACGCCGCCGACGAGATCGGCCTCGCGGTCGTCGCGACGACGATGGCGATCGTCGCGGTGTTCCTCCCCGTCGCGCTGATGCCCGGCATTTCGGGCCAGTATTTCAAGCAGTTCGGCCTGACCGTCGTCATCGCGGTGCTGATGTCGCTGCTCGTCGCGCGGCTGATCACGCCGCTGTGCGCCGCGTACTTCCTGCGCCCGCACGGTGAACAGCCGCATGGGCGGGGGCCGATCATGCTCCGCTATATCTCGTTCCTGCGCTGGTCGATCCGGCATCGCTGGCTCACCGTGCTCGGCGGTGTCTTCGCCTTCGGCCTGACGATCTATCTCGGCATGCAGCTGCCGGTCGCGTTCCAGCCGCCGCGCGATAGCGGCCAGTCGACCGTGACGATCGAGATGGCGCCGGGCGTCCGGCTCGAGGACGTCAAGCGTGTCTCGGGCGAGGCAACTAGATTGCTCCGCGCGCGGCCCGAGGTTCAGGACGTTCTCGAATCAGTCGGACAGAGCGACGAGGTTCGCTTCTCCAGCCTCCAGGTCACGCTCGTCCCGCGCGACAAGCGCAAGCTGTCGACCGTCGGCTTCGAACGCGACATGGCCCCGGCCCTACGCGCGCTGCCCGACGCACGGGTCAACTTCCAGTCGCAAACCGGCGGCTTCGGCGGTTACGACATCACTGTCATGCTCGTCGGCGATGACCCGATCACGCTCCACAAGGCGGCGGAATCGGTTGTGTCGGGGATGAAGCGTCTGCCGTCGCTGCGTGACTCGCACATCGATGCCGACCTCCAGCGCCCCGAGATCGTCATCAAGCCGCACTTCGATCTCGCCGCGCAGATGGGCGTGTCGGTCCAGGCGCTCAGCCAGACGATCCGCATCGCGACGATCGGCGACGTGCCGCAAAACCTCGCCAAATTCTCGTTGAGCGACCGGCAGATCCCGATCCGCGTCCAGCTCCCCGACAATGCGCGCAACGATCTCGAAACGATCCGCAACCTGCCGGTGCCGACGTCGGTGGCGCAGCTGACCGGGCCGTCGGTGCCGTTGAAGGTGCTCGCCGATATCGACTTCGGCGAGGGCGCGGTGAAGATCCGCCGCTACAATCAGGGCCGCCGCATCGCGCTCGTCGCGAGCCTCGCGCCGGGTGCCCAGAGCGGCGACGCGATGAACGCGATCTACGCGCTGCCCGCGTTCAAGAACCTGCCGCAGGGCGTCAAGCAGGTCGCGGTCGGCGACCAGGAGTGGATCGGCGAGCTGTTCATCAACTTCATCACCGCGCTCGTCGCCGGCGTGCTGCTGGTGTTCGCGGTGCTGATCCTGCTCTACCGCCGCATCCTTCCGCCGTTCGTCAACATGGCATCGCTGTTCCTTGCGCCGCTCGGTGCGGTGATCGCGCTGCTGATCACCGGCATGGCGTTCTCGCTGCCGGTCTGCATCGGGCTGCTGATGCTTCTCGGCGTCGTCGCCAAGAACTCGATCCTGCTGATCGACTTCGCGATCGAGGAGATGCGGATGGGGATCGACCGGGTCGAGGCGATTCTCGACGCGGGCCGCAAGCGCGCGCAGCCGATCGTCATGACCTCGGTCGCGATGGTCGCCGGTATGCTGCCAGTCGCGCTGTCGATCGGCACCGACGGCTCATTCCGCCAGCCGATGGGCGTCGCGGTGATCGGCGGCATCACGCTGTCGACGATCCTGACGCTGATCATCGTGCCGGCCGCCTTCACCATCGCCGACGACTTGGAAAAGTGGATGGGGCGGCGGATGGGCGGGGTGTTTAACACCGCCGATGAGCCGGCGGCCCCGCATGTTCGACCCGGTCCCGTGGCACCGCAGCCCGCCGAGTGAGTTGGGGACGGATGGCCTTCACGCCGTTCGTCCTCCCGTCGACGCCGTTCCACCGCATGCGGTTGCTGGCGACGCTGTTGCTCGTCGCGATGGCGGCGGTCTTCGCCTTCGCGACCTGGGCGCGCGGGGCTTATCCCGATGTCGCCGGGCTCGGCTATCTCCGCGCCTTTGCCGAGGCATCGCTCGTCGGCGGGCTCGCCGACTGGTTCGCGGTGACCGCGCTGTTCCGCCACCCGCTCGGGCTGCCGATTCCGCACACTGCGATCATCCCGACCAACAAGGACCGGATCGGCGACAGCCTCGCCGCCTTCCTCAAGGATAATTTCCTTACCCCCGCGGTCATGGCGCGGCGGATGGAAGGGTTCGACGTCGCCGCCGGGCTCGCGCGCTGGCTGTCGACGCCGTCGAGCGGCGCGGCGGGCGGCCCGACCGGGCGACTGCGGCGTGCGCTGACCGGGCTCGTCGCGCGTTTCGTCGGCGCGCTCGACGACGAGGTCGTCGCGCAATTGCTCGCGGTCACCGTCACCGACCAGCTGCGCACGACCGCGGTCGCTCCCGGTATCGGGCGCTTCCTCGGCAGCCTCGTTGCCGATGGCCGCCACGAAGCGGTGATCGAGCGTGTCGTCATCGCCGGGCTCGACCTGCTCGACACCCACGAAGCCGATATCCACGCCGCCGTCGCCGAACGCTCGGGAAAATGGGTCCCGGCGTGGGTCGACGAGAAGATCTCGACCGGCATCATCGACGCGGTCCGCGCGCGGCTGCTGGCGATGTCCGACGCCGCGACGGTCCACGCCCGCCGCGACCGCGAGGCGGTGATGTCCGACTTCCGCGAGCGCCGCGCGGCAATGGAAGCTCCGGCACGTCTCGGCGCGCAGGCGGTCGCGCTCCCCGCGCCGCCGCCGAACGGCGGGCTCGGCCGCGAGCATCCCGACCGAATTGCGATCACCGGCTGGCTGACGCGACTGTCGACCGACCTGCAAAACTCAGGCAGCAGCGTCGCGGGCAAGGTCGAGGCGGCGAAGCTCGACTTGCTCGACTCGCCTGCGACCGCCGGCCTGTTTGCGTCGCTGTGGGACACGATCAAGGGCTTCCTCGCCGACGGTGCACGTCCAGGCAGCGAGAAGCGCGCCGAAACGACCTCGCGCTTCGCCGCCGAGCTGGGCGGGGTCATCACCGCCAACCCGGTCCTCGCCGACGCGCTCAACACGCTGGCCCGCCGCGCGGTCGTCAGCGTCGTCGCGACCTATGGCGCGAGCGTCGTCCGGCTGGTCAGCGACACGATCCGGTCGTGGGACGCGGGCACGGTGACCGACAAGCTCGAACAGGCGGTCGGTCGCGACCTCCAGTATATCCGCATCAACGGCACCGTCATCGGCGGGCTGATCGGGCTGGCGATCCACGCGGTCGAGGTGCTGGTCTAGGCGTCGCTCCGTCCGGCGGTCAGTCGCAAGTTTTTGCGGTAAACGCTTCGCGCGCCGCGATGATCGTCGCGCGGTTCGCCTCCGCCCATTGCCACACCCCGCAAAACGCTTCCCCCAGGCTGCGCCCAAGTTCGGTCAGTTCGTAGTCGACGCGCGGCGGGACGACGGGGTGGACGGTGCGCGTCACCAGCCCGTCGGCCTCCATCGCGCGCAACGTCTTGGTCAGCATCTTCTGGCTGATCCCGCCGATCGCGTCGCTCAGCCGGGTGAAGCGCATCCGCCCATTCACGTCGAGTGTCTCGATGACGAGCATCGTCCATTTGTCGGCGACGCGCCCGATGATCGCGGTCACCAGCGCGTCGAGTTCGGGGTCGGTGCCGATCAACTTGTCGGCACTGCTGGCGGCGAGGTCGGCGGCGGCGGGCTCGGTCATGGTATCCCTCGGGTTAGTATGGCGCGTTCGGGTGCCTTCTTTCCTTTCGCAAGTGGGTGCCTATCTGGGACGGGACAAGGAGAACGTCCCCATGAAGACCAGCGGCAACACCATTCTCATCACCGGCGGCGGCAGCGGCATCGGGCGCGGGCTCGCCGAGGCGTTCGCCGCCAACGGCAACACCGTCATCGTCGCCGGGCGGCGGCGGAGCGCGCTCGACGACGTCGTCGCAGCGAACCCGAATATCACCGCGATCGAGCTCGACGTCGCCGACCCGGCGTCGATCGCGGCGGTCGTTCCCGCCCTGCTGCGCGACTTCCCCGCGCTCGACGCGGTGATCCACAATGCCGGGATCGCGAAGGTTGAGAAGGTCGTCGATGGCGACATTGCCGATGCCGAGGCGACGATCGCGACGAACGTCCTCGGGCCGATCCGGCTGACCGCGGCGCTGCTGCCGCACCTGCTCGCCCAGCCGTCGGCGACGATCCTCACCGTGACGTCGGGGCTGGCGTTCGTCCCGCTCGCGTCGTCACCGACGTACAGCGCGAGCAAGGCGGCGCTCCATTCGTACACCGAGTCGCTGCGCCACCAGCTCGCGGCGACGTCGATCGAGGTGCTCGAAATCGCCCCGCCGTACGTCCAGACCGAGCTCGGCGGGCCGCAGCAGGCGACCGACCCGATGGCGATGCCGCTCGCTGACTTCATCGCCGAGACGATAAAGATCATCACCGGCGGCGCGACCGCCGAGGTTATCGTCGATCGCTGCCGCCCCTTGCGCGATGCCGAGGCGAAGGGTCAGTATGCGGCAACGTTCGCGATGGTCAACGCGATGCACGGGTAACGCCGACGCGCCCGGTCCCGCGACCGGGCGCGGCCCTCGCGTCGTCAGCGCGCAACCGGGCAAAGCCGCGCGCGCGGTGCGGCGATGGCGCGGTGGACGCCGTGCCGCGACGTTCGTAGACCACCTCAATGCCTGCGCCCTCTGCTTCCGTGCCGTCTTCGCTGCGGATCGCGATCGTCGGTGCCGGGCAGATCGGCAGCACCTTCGCACGCCAGCTCGCCCGCGCCGGTCACGATGTCGCCGTCGTCGCGCGCCCGGGGTCGGTGCGGTTGGCGCAGCTGCAGCGCGACGGCGCGATCGTCGATAGCGGCGGCGGGCGGGCGGGTGTCCGCGTCTTCGATCGCCTCGATGCGACGATCGCCTACGATCTCGTCATCGTCACGCTGCTCGCGCATCAGGTCGACGCGGTCATCCCCGACCTGCAGCGGAGCGCGGCGGCGTGCGTCCAGTTCATGGGCAATATGTTCGATCCCGATCGCCTGCGCCACGCGATCGGGGCCGAGCGCTGCGCCTTCGGGATGCCGTTCGTCCAGGCGATGCTCGACGGCAACGGCCGGCTCACCGCGACGATCGGTGCGGGCGGGCAGAAGACGATCATCGGGCGGCACGAGTCGGTCGACGTGTTCAACGCCGCCGACCTGCCCGCCGTTCTCGAACCCGACATGCCGCTGTGGCTCCGCTGCCATGCCCCGCTGTGCATCGCGTTCCAAAGCATTTCGATCGCCGGGGTGCGGCGCAACGGCGGCGCGTCATGGACCGAAGCGCTCGTCCTCGCACGCGGTGTCCACGCGTGCTTCGCGCTGATCGAAAGGCTCGGCTTCCCGGTCTATCCGCGATCGAAACGGCTGATGGCGCGATCACCGGCGGCGGGGCTGGCGGCGGTACTATGGGCGATGTCGCGCATCCGCTCGTTCCGTGACCTGCTGGCGACGGGGAAGTCCGAGTGTGTCGCGCTGGTCGATATGATCGCGGCAGCGGGAGCAGGAATTGCGGCGCCGGACCTCGTGGCGAGGATCGTGGCAATGAAGCCGGGCGGCTGAGGGTGCCGGTCGGGCGCGAGTCGCTTGGGCGATTGTGCCGCGTGTGAATTGGGTCGCGTGTCTGCACTGAGTGGAATTTGGAACGTCGGCTTTTGGACAACGATACCGATAAAGTCGCCGTTCCGGTTCGGCGGATCAGTGCAAGACTGGCAGGCATGCTGAAATGCACACGGCTGTTGGCTGTGGTGTCGGCTGACCTGTCACCACAGTGCACAGGCGAAGCTGTCAGGCGGCGACGGGCAGCCGCCGACGCCGGGCGGAGGCACCGAGGAGGCCGAAGCCAGCGATCATCATCGCCCAGGACGCGGGTTCGGGCACGCCGCCGACACTCACGACAAAGCCGGCGTCCGACAATTTGAACACGGTGCCTTTGTCCGAATCGCCGCCCGTGTAGGTCGTGCCATAGAGATTGCCGGCCGCGTCGGCGATCAAGCCGCCAAACGAACCTTTGCCGTTGGTGCCGTCGAAGCTGACCAGCGTCGTCAGCACGCCGCTGGCCGACACCTTGAATACGGTGCCCCAGCCCGAAGCGCCACCTTGGGAGGTCGTGCCATAGAGATTGCCGGCCGCGTCGGCGATCAGGCCGCCTTGGGCAAACGCGCCGTTGGCGGCGTCGTCAAAGCTTGCCAGCGTCGTCAGCGTGCCACTGGCCGACAGTTTGAACACGGTGCCATAACCCGACGGGCCGGCGTCGCTGGTCGTGCCGTAGAGATTGCCCGCCGCGTCGGCGACCAGGCCGGCGAGGGGATAGCCGCCGCTGGAGTCGTCGTCGAAGCTAACCAGCGTCGTCAGCGTGCCGCTGGCCGACAGCTTGAACACGTCGCCTGCACTAAAAGCGCCGCCGCTTTTGGTCGTGCCATAGACATTGCCGGCCGCGTCGGCGATGAGGCCGGCTTGGGATGCCGAGCCGTTCGTGCCGTCGAAGTCGACCAGCGTCGTCAGCGCGCCGGTGTTCGACACTTTGAACACCGTGCCATAGCCCGAAGCGCCACCCTGGGAGGTCGTGCCATACAGATTGCCGGCCGCGTCGGCGATCAGGCCGGCTTGGGGACGGAGGCCGTTGCTACCGCCGAAATTTGCCAGCGTCGTTAGTGTGCCACTGGCCGACAGCTTGAACACGGTGCCGCCAAAGCTGGCAGCGCCGCCTATGAAGGTCGTGCCATAGAGGTTGCCGGCCGCGTCGGCGGTCAGACCGGCATAGGGAGCTCTGCCGTTGGTGCCGTCGAAGCTTGCCAGTGTCGTCAGCGCCCCGCCGGCCGACAGCTCGAACACAGTGCCCTTGGACGAAGCGCCGCCCGAACTGGTCGTGCCATAGAAATTGCCTGCCCCATCGGCGATCAGGGCGGCTCGGGAACCTGAGCCGTTGGCGCCGTTGAAGCTGACCAATGTCGTCAGTGTCGCGGCATAACTCGATGACGCCGCAAACATCGCGATACCGACCATGATGCCGGTGCGCGCTGCACGGCGCATGCGCCCGGTATCGACCGGCGTGCCGGTGCTCTGCCCAAAGACTGCCATGATCGTGCTCCCGTGGCGCACAGGTGCGCTTGTCTGTTTCATCGATCGCGCACGCGGGCAGAGGCACCGCAACATCGGGTCTGCCATCGTTTAGATTGTGACCAGACGAGCATGGTCCGCAGCCCCCGTCCCGACGACGGTTAACGTTCCACGTCCGAAACGCAAGCTATTGCTCGGTTATCACGATTTAGCGTGACGTGGTTAGGCTGACAGGCGGCAGGCAGGAAACCAGGACTTCAATCAGGCGGTCGTCCGTCAGACTAAAATGTCCATTCTGGGGGGCGGAAGCGACCGTTTCAGCCAACCCGGTATGACGAGACAATCCCCCAACCTAAACCAGCCGGTCGACCGCGCGCGCGATGCGCTTGCACGCCTCGGTCAGCAGCGCGTCGCTCGTCGCGTAGCTGATGCGGAAGGCGGGCGAGCCGCCGAACGCTGCGCCCTGGACGACGGCGACGCCCTCGGTGTCGAGGAAGTAGGCGGTGACCGCTTCGTCGTCGGTCAGGGTCTTGCCCTCGGGGGTCTTGCGCCCGATCAGCCCGGCGCAGTCGGGGTAGACGTAGAACGCGCCCTCGGGCGTCGGGCAGTGGAGGCCGGGGATCGCGTTCAATCCGGCGACGACGAGGTCGCGGCGGACCTTGAACGCGGCGTTGCGCTCGATCAGGAACGACTGGTCGCCGTTCAGTGCCGCGACCGTCGCCGCCATCGAGATCGAGCACGGGTTCGACGTCGACTGCGACTGGATCTTGGCGATCGCCTTGATCAGCGGGGCGGGGCCGCCCGCGAAACCGATCCGCCAGCCGGTCATCGCATACGCCTTCGACGCGCCGTTGACCGTCAGCGTGCGCTCGTACAGCGCGGGTTCGACCTCGGCGAGGGTGGCGAATTCGAAGTCGTCGTAGACGATGTGCTCGTACATGTCGTCGGCGAGGATCCAGACGTGCGGGTGGCGCACCAGCACGTCGGCGATCGCGCGGAGTTCGGCCTTGGTGTACGCCGCCCCGGTCGGGTTCGACGGCGAGTTGAAGATCAGCCACTTGGTCTTCGGCGTGATCGCGGCGTCGAGCTGTTCAGGCGTCATCTTGTACGCCGCCTCGCTGCCGCACGGCACGATCACCGGAGTCGCCCCCGCGAGCAACACGATGTCGGGGTAGCTGACCCAGTACGGCGCGGGAATGACGACCTCGTCGCCCGGGTCGAGCGTCGCGATCATCGCGTTGAAGATCGTGTGCTTGCCGCCCGAGTTCACCGTGATCTGGTCGGCGCCGTACGTCAGCCCGTTGTCGCGCAGGAACTTGGCGCGGATCGCGTCCTTCAATTCGGGCGTGCCGTCGACCGCGGTGTACTTGGTTTGCCCGGCGCGGATCGCCGCGATCGCCGCCTCCTTGACGAAGTCGGGGGTGTCGAAGTCGGGCTCGCCCGCGCCAAGCCCGATGACGTCGTGTCCCGCTGCCTTCAATTCGAGCGCGCGGCGCGTGACGGCGAGCGTCGGCGACGGCTGGATGCGGTCGATGGCAATGGAGAAGAATGACATGATCGGGCTCCGGAAAGGCAGCGCACCGATAGGGCATGCGCCCGCCCGGCTCAATCGTTTCGACCGTACAAGAAAACAGCTGGCACGGCCGATGTTATTTGAGACCAATCGAGAGGTGCGCGAAGTAAACTCGCTAGTGAAATCGTAGAACTCGACCGATTAAAGTTGTAGAGCCAATTGAATGAGCGCATTAGATTCTTGAGACCTAGTTGTTGCTTAACAACTAGTTTAAGAAATTGACGCGAAAGCTGTGTAATTTATTGCAGTTCATTGTGTAACCGTAATGAACTTATTGCTCGTGTGTAAGTTGTGTCTAGTTGTAACCGGGTAAAATATTATGCGTTTATTTACCATGTTCGTAATTCCTGCCGGATTGCTGGCGTTGGCTACGATCGCCGCGAGCGCATCCGCCGGTACGATGATGGTCGCAACGAACGATCGCGCCGACTGCGGTTTCGCGGCATTCCCCGGCGATGTCTGGATCGGCAACGCGAACCACAGCTCGACGGCGACCCGCGAGTCGACCGCTGCCAACCCGAGCTGCCGCAGCGCCGAGCACCACATCGTCGCCGCCAGTGCGGCCGGCCACTCGGTCGCGATGGTCTCCGAGACCGCGACATGGGTGATGATGATCGGCGGCTTCGGCTTGGTCGGCATCGGCCTGCGGGGCCGCCCGCGCGGTTTTGCCCACTGATCGAGCGCCGCCCGCCGACGCGCAAGCAATCGTGGGATAGAGCGGGCTCGAGCACGGTCACTCCCGCGGGACACTCCGCCGCTCAATTCGGAACGATCAATCACTTAGCGGGCGGACCTTAGGGGCCGCCCGCTTTCGTTCAGGCCGGCCCTTTTCTCAGGGAAGGCGTGCCGCGATCAACCCCCGCAGCGAATTGCCGATCAGGAATACCCCGGCGAGATCGGCGGGGGTGAGGGGAGCCTCGACCGCGCGGCCGGTTGCGATCAGCTCGGCGCGGAGGATGCCGCCGAGGAGCCCCTCAGCAAGCGGCGGGGTCAGCAGCACCCCGTCGCGCTCGACGAAAACATTGGTGAAGCTGCCCTCGGTGAGGTGGCCGCCTCGCGTGGTGAAGACCACCTCGAACACACCGCTCGCCATGCGGGCATCATCGTAAAAGCCGCGATCGGTGGTCTTATGCCGCAGCCGCCAATCGGTCGGCGCAACCGGCAGCGGCACGAGGGCGACCGTTACCGGCTCGGCGGGGGCAGGGGGGAATGGCGACAGCTGGATCGCAAACGCACCACGCGGCGACACCAGCAGCCGCAGCCGTCCGATGATGCCGTCGGCCGCTGCGATCACCGCGCGACGGACGGCGGCCGGGTCGAAATCATAGCCGAGATAGTCCGCCGTCGCCGCCGCGCGCGCGAGGTGGCGGTCGAGCAGCGCGACAGTGCCGCCGTCGCAGCGCATCGTCTCGATGATGTCGGGCGGCGCTCGGCGGTGGAGGAACGCGCCCTTGGCGAGGCATTCGCGCCACTCGTCGGCGGCGACGCTGTCGGCGACGATCCCCGCGCCAAGTCCGATCCGCGCGCTGCCGTCGCCTTTCATCACCAAAGTGCGGATTGCGACGTTGAACGCTGCGCTGTCGCCGGAAATGTGCCCGATGCTGCCGGTGTAGACCCCGCGCGGCCCGGCCTCAAGGTCGGCGATGACCTGCATCGCGCGGATCTTCGGCGCGCCGGTGATCGACCCGCACGGAAACAGCGCGGCCAGCACGTCGACCGGGTGCGCCGCCGTCGTCGCGGTGATCGTCGAGGTCATCTGGAGCAATGTCGGGTAGCGCTCGACCGCGAACAGCGCCGGCACCGCGACCGACCCCGGCGCGGCGACGCGCGACAGGTCGTTGCGCAGCAGGTCGACGATCATCAGGTTTTCGGCGCGGTTTTTCGGGTCGGCGGCGAGGGCTGCGGCGGCGACATCGTCGTCGGAGCGCGTACTCCCTCGCGGCGCGGTCCCCTTCATCGGCCGCGCGGTCAGCGTACCGTCGTCGAGCGCGAAGAACAGTTCGGGCGACAGGCTGAGCAGCCACGCGCGCCCGGTGTGGACGAGTGCGGCGTACGGCGCGGCGGCGGCGGCGCGGAGGCGGCGGTAGATCGCCAGCGGGTGCCCGGCGACCCCGAACCGCGCGGCGAAGGTCAGGTTCGCCTGGTAAATGTCCCCGGCGGCGATCAGCGCGGCGGCGCCGTCGAGCATCGCGGCATAGTCGGCCTCGGCGATCGCGGGGGCGAGCGCGCCGATCCGTGCCGCGCCGTCGCCAAGCAGTGCCGCCGCATCGACCTCCGCCGACCCGGCGAAGTCGCCGAACCACAGCAGCGGCAGCCCGTCGTCTCCTGTTCGCGCGAGCGGGGTGAGGACGGGTTCGAGCGCATAGCCCGACTCGAAGCCGATGAAGCCGGCGTAGGTGCCGGGCCCACGCAACCGCTCGAGCGCGGGGCGGACGTCGGCGGGCGTCGTTGCAATGATCTCGCCACGCAGCCCGGTGAAAAGCCGCGCGCTGCCGCCGCGACTGGCGTCGTCGAGGAGGACGAAGGGGCGGGCGGGGTCGAACTCGGGCATCATCGCGCTCATCGCACAGGCTGGCGTTGTCGGCGATGCGGCGCTTTAATATCGCGCAAAGCGGGAGAGGCGGCATGACGTGGGCGACCGATAGGCTCGATGCGATCAAGGCTGGGGCATCAGTCCCGCCGGTCGTCGCGACGCTGCAACTCGGCGGTCTCGATGAATGGGGCGCAAACTGGGTCCGCAAGACGTGGATCCCGAAGCCCGACCTGCTCAACAGCGATGGTTCGCTGTTCGGTGGCTATGTCGCGGCACTTGCCGACCAGATGCTCGCGTTCGCAGCGATGACGGTCGTTCCGGGCGACAGCCTGTTCCGCACGATCAACCTCTCGGTCAACTTCGTCCGCATCGGGCGCGCGGCACCGTTGATGATTGAGGCACGGGTCGTCGCGGTGACTAAGCGCCTGATCACGGTCCGCGTCGAGTTCCGCCGCGATGACGGCGAGCTCATTGCCGAAGCGACCGCGCAGCAGATCGTCGAGCCGTTCGGGCGCGGTTGACTCGGTCCGGCAGGCTCCTCATCTCCACGATATGTCGAAGCCCCCGCTGCAAGCCGTCATCATCCCCGTAACCCCGCTCCAGCAGAACTGCACGCTGCTGTGGTGCACGCGCACGATGCTTGGCGCGTTCGTCGATCCGGGCGGCGATCTCGACCGGCTGATGACGGTCGCGGAACAGCACAATGTGACGATCGAGAAGCTGCTCGTGACGCACGGCCATATCGATCATTGCGGCGAGACCGGGGTGCTGCGCGAGCGGCTCGGCGTGCCGATCGAGGGGCCGCATCCCGACGACAAGTTCTGGATCGACATGCACGCCGTGTCGGGGCCGCAATATGGTGTCCCGCTCGCCGCGCCGTTTACCCCCGACCGCTGGCTCGGGCAGGGCGATACCGTGACGGTCGGCGACCTGGTGTTCGAGGTCCATCATTGTCCCGGGCATACGCCGGGGCACGTCGTGTTTCACCACAAGGCGTCCGACCTCGCGATCGTCGGCGACGTCATCTTCCAGGGATCGATCGGGCGGACCGACTTCCCCAAGGGCAATCACGCCGACCTGATCGCCGCGATCACGACGCGGCTGTGGCCGATGGGCGGCGCGACCGCGTTCATCCCGGGACACGGCGCGATGTCGACGTTCGCGGCGGAGCGACGGTCGAATCCATATGTGGCGGATAGTGTGCTCGCGGGCGGCTGAATCGCTCGTTGCGGGGCTACGTCTGTGACGCCGCTACGTACGTGACGCCGATCGTGCTGTGCCATGTCGTTGCACGCGGTCGCTCTAACGCTCGTCATCCCCGCGTAGGCGGGGATGACGGCGATTTGTGCGGTGCCGACCGCTCAAGCGCGAAAAGGCAGCAAGTCGACCCGCTGCGCTACCCCGCGTGTCCGTAAGCCAATACGATCGCCCAGATGCTTAAGCCGACCAGCACGATCCAAGTGCCCACCGCTCCGGCGAGGCGGAACGGGTTCGGCGCGGGACGGGCCATGCCGAACGCATGCGAAATGCGGAGCAGGAACAGCAGGATGCCGGTCGAGGCGAGCAATTCGTTGCCCGCGCCGATGCTGGCCTCGATCGCGCCCATTAGGATTAGAATGATCGGGACGAATTCGGCGAAGTTGGCGTGCGCGCGGATACGCCCGAGCAGGACGTCGTTGCCGCCGTCGCCGAGCATGACCTTTTCCGACTGGCGCAACTGGCCGACGCGCAGGGTCAAAACGAAATACAGCAAGCCGCAAAACCCGGCGGTGACGAGTGTGATCATCATTAGCGTGATTTCCCCTGTGTGTCCGTTACCGCTCTTTTTGGCGTGCAACCAAAATCTTCTTACATTGTTGAGACTCCACGACAACCGAAGGAGCTAGACATGGACGAAGACCGCATCGATGGCGCCCTCAAGAAGATGGGCGGCAGCATCAAGGAAGCCGCTGGTAAGCTCATCGGCGACACCAAGATGGAAGCCGAAGGCAAGGCTAAGAAGGCCGAAGGTACCGTGCAGAACACGGTCGGCGGAGCCAAGGACGCGATCCGCGGCGACGCCTAAGCCTTAACAAGTTGCGTTACGCGGCCGTCCCCTTCGCAGGGGGCGGCCGTTTTCGTGTCGGCTGGGCGCGTGCGATCCGTTACGGATTTGAGATTGCGTCTGCGCCACAAATCTCTATGGTCCGCGCCTCGACTGAAACCTTGGCGGTTTTCTCGGACCGCGCGTGCGGTTCGGTGATATCCGCGACTCGCATAAGAAGACAGGTGCCTCGATGGCCGTTCCGAAACGCAAAACTTCGCCCTCGCGCCGCAACATGCGTCGCAGCCACCATGCGCTGACCGCGGTGGTGAGCCAGGAGTGCCCGAACTGCGGCGAGCTCAAGCTTCCGCACAACCTCTGCCCGTCGTGTGGCTTCTACAAGGACCGCGCTGTCCTCGAGATGCAGCCCTGACCTGTCGTCCGATCGGACGGAAATGACCGACCGCCCCGTTATCGCGCTCGACGTCATGGGTGGTGACGGCGGGCCTGCAGTCGTGATCGCTGCTGCTGAAATCGCGCAGGAGCGCTATCCGAAACTGCTTTACCGCTTGTACGGCGGTGAAGAGGCGATCCGCGACCAGCTCAAGCGCAATCCGCGCGTCGCGGCGAACGCGGTCGTTGTTCACAGTGCCGACGTGATTCTCGGCACCGACAAGCCGTCGGCAGCGGTCCGCCGCCAGCGGACGACGTCGATGGGCATGGCGATCGCTGCGATCAAGGCAGGCGAGGCGCAAGCGATGGTTTCGGCCGGCAACACCGGCGCGCTGATGGCAATGGCCAAGCTGACGCTGCGGACGATGGAGGGCATCGACCGCCCCGCGCTCGCCGCGCTGCTGCCGACGCTCAAGAACGATTCGGTCGTCCTCGACCTCGGCGCGAACGTTGAGTGCGATACCGAAAACCTCGTCCAATTCGCCGTGATGGGGGCCGCGTTCGCGCGTACCGTCCTCGGCGTCGAGCGCCCGCGCGTCGCGCTGCTCAACATCGGCGAGGAGGAATTGAAGGGCACCGAGGAGCTCAAGATGGCTGCCGCCTTGCTCCGCGCCGCCGACCTGCCGATGACCTTCACCGGCTTCGTCGAGGGCGACAAGATCGGCGCGGGTGACGTCGACGTCATCGTCACCGACGGCTTCACCGGCAATGTCGCGTTGAAAACCGCCGAAGGCACCGGGCGGCTCGTTACCGGGCTGCTCGCACAATCTTTCCGCACGTCGTGGCTGACCCAGCTCGGTTACCTGCTGTCCCGTGGAGCCCTTCGGGCGCTCGCGCGGCATCTCGATCCCAACGCGCACAATGGTGCGGTGTTTCTCGGCCTCAATGGACTCGTCGTCAAAAGCCATGGCAGTGCCACGGTTCGCGGTATGGCGCACGCCATCGGCGTCGCGCACGACCTCGTCGCGGGCGATATCACCCGTCGTATCGCGAGCGACCTCGACAATTTCCGCTCGCACCGCCCGGTCGTCGCCGCGAACGACGGCCATGACGCGTCGGTCGCGTGATGGGGTTGGGTCTTGCTTTCTTGCCGTCATTCCCGCGAAGACGGGAACCCATTTTCCAGAGGCGGTTGAAGTGAAGCTCAGCGCGTCCAACAACCCGCAGCAACGCTGGGCAGCCTCTGGAAAATGGGTTCCCGCCTTCGCGGGAATGACGACCAAGCAGTTGGGACTATTCGCGCGATGATCCGTCGCTCGGTCATCCTCGGCACCGGCAGCTACCTGCCCGACCGAATCCTGACCAACGCCGACCTCGCTGCGAGCGTCGACACCACCGACGAATGGATCGTCGAGCGCACTGGCATCCGCCAGCGCCACATCGCCGCCGATGGTGAACTGACCTCCGATCTCGGCGTCGCCGCCGCCCGCCGCGCCCTTGCCGCCGCCAGGCTGACTGCCGACGACGTCGACCTGATCGTCGTAGCGACCGCCACCCCCGACCAGACCTTCCCGTCGTGCGCCACCGTCATCCAGCACAAGCTCGGCATGGTCCGCGGCGTCGCCTTCGACGTCGCTGCGGTGTGCTCGGGGTTCCTATATGCCTTGAGCGTCGCCGATGCGATGCTCGTCACTGGGGCGGCGAACACCGCGCTGGTCATCGGCGCTGAGACGTTTTCACGGCTGCTCGACTGGTCGGACCGCGGCACCTGCGTCCTGTTCGGCGACGGCGCCGGCGCGGTCGTCCTGCGTGCCGAGAACGCTCCAGGCACGAGCGCCGACCGCGGCATCCTCGCGTCGAAGCTCCATTCGGACGGACGCTACAACGACCTGCTCTACGTCGACGGCGGCCCCGGATCGACTGGCACCGTCGGCAAGTTGCGAATGAAGGGGCGCGAGGTCTTCCGCCACGCCGTCACCAATCTCGCCAGCGTGATGACCGAGACGCTCGCCGCCGCCGGCCTTGCCGCGACCGACGTCGCGTGGGTCGTGCCGCACCAGGCCAATCTTCGCATCCTCGAAGGCACCGCGAAGAAGCTCGGATTGCCGATCGAGCGCGTCATCGTCACCGTCGACGGGCATGCAAATACATCGGCGGCATCGGTTCCGCTCGCACTCGACGCCGCCGTTCGTGATGGACGGATTAAACGCGGTGATTTACTGATACTTGAAGCGATGGGTGGTGGCTTTACGTGGGGTGCGGCTGCGGTTCGTTGGTGACAGGGGCATGAGGGGGATGATGGAAATGAGTACGGCGAGCGAAACCAGCGTCCGGGTCCGCGGCGCGGCGCGCGCCAAGTCGACAGCGGGCAGCGTTACCCGTGCCGACCTATGCGAAGCGGTTCACCGCGAGCTCGGTCTTGCGCGGAGTGAATCGTCCGATCTCGTCGAACAGGTGCTCGACCAAATCTGCAGGACGCTCATCGACGGGACCAACGTTAAGGTGTCGTCGTTCGGCAGCTTCGTGCTGCGGAACAAGGGCCAGCGGATCGGGCGCAACCCCAAGACCGGCGAGGAAGTGCCGATCGAGCCGCGCACCGTCCTGACCTTCCGCCCAAGTCAACTCCTCCGCGCGCGGATCAACGGCGGCATCGATCCGGGTCCCGAGGCCGACGACGCCGAACCCGCCGACTGATGGCGTCGAGCGAACCCGCATACCGGACGATCAGCGAGGTCGCCGAACAGATCGGCGTCCCGCAACACGTGCTTCGGTTCTGGGAGACGCGATTCCCGCAGATCCAGCCGCTCAAGCGCGGCGGCAACCGGCGGTACTATCGCCCGCAGGACATTGCGCTGCTGACGCGGATCAACCGCCTGCTGCATACCGACGGCTATACCATCAAGGGCGTGCAGAAGCTGCTCGACGATGGCGCGGCACCCGTGGCGGATGCGGGCGCGGCACCGAAGGTTGCGGCGCGGCGGGTAGCGGCTCCGCTAGCTCCGACACCGGTTTCCGATACCAGCAAACCCCGCGACGCGAGCCTGCTCGTTGCGATCCGCGCCCGGCTTGCAGCGGCGCTCGCCGAAGCGCGCGCACTTTGATCACACACTTTCCCCTCCCCTCCCCTGAAGGGGAGGGGACGTTTTCGTGAAAACCATCGCGGTCTTCTCGGTCAAGGGCGGAGTTGGCAAGACTGCGTGTGCGGTCAATCTCGCCTATGCCGCCGCGACGCAATCAGCGCGGCGGACATTGTTGTGGGACCTCGACGGACAGGGGGCTGCGACTTTCACGCTGCGGCTCGCGGCGAAGCCCGGGACCTCGGCGCGCAAGCTGTTCGCTGCCGACGCCGAGCTCGACGCGCTGATCCAACCAAGCGCGTACCCGAACCTCGACGTGCTCCCCGCCGACAAGTCGCTGCGCCACCTCGACCGGCTGATCGCCGAGGACGGTGCACGCAGCCTCAAGAAGATGTTGAAAAGCTTCGATCGCGATTACGACCGCGTCATCCTCGACTGCCCGCCGGGGCTGACCGAGCTTGCCGAGCAGGCGTTCCGCGCCGCCGACCTGCTCGTCGTGCCGCTGCTGCCATCGCCGTTGTCCGAACGCGCGTACGACCAGCTCGTCGCGCATCTCGGCAAGCATCACCGCAAGGGGCCCGCGCTGGTTCCGGTGTGGACGATGGTCGACCGGCGGCGCGCGCTCCACAAGGCGACGGTCGATGCGTTCCCCGACCGCGTCGCGATCCCGTATGCGGTCGAGATCGAGGCGATGGCGGTCCACCAGGCCCCAGTCGCAGCGACCGCGCCGAACGGTCTTGCCGCGCGCAGTTTCAATAAGTTGTGGGGCGAGGTCGAAGCGGCGCTGCGCTAACGGCGAACATCTGGGGGGACGAGGACATGACGACCGAACTGACGCTGCTCGCCTGGACGATCGTTCTCGCCATCGTCTACATCATCGCCTTCGACGTAGTCCGCACCGGGCAATACGGCACGAAATGGAACATGGGACCGCGCGACGCCGCGATGCCGCCGCTGTCCCCCGTCGCCGAGCGGCTTGGCCGCGCGCAGGCCAACCTGTTCGAAACGCTGCCGTTGTTCATCGGTGCGGTGCTGATCGCGCACGCTGCTGGCATTCACACGCCGCGGACCGTTCTCGGCGCCGAGCTCTATTTCTGGGGGCGTGTGATCTACCTACCGCTGTATGCCTTCGGGGTGCCGGTGGTCCGCTCGCTCGTCTGGCTGGTCAGCGTCGCGGGTCTCGCGCTGATCCTGATCGCGGTCCTGTAGCGCCGTGACGATCCGCGCGGGTGTCGGCGGCTGGACCTTCGAGCCGTGGCGCGGGGTGTTCTATCCCAAGGGGTTGCCGCATTCGCGCGAACTCGAATTCGCCAGCCGCGCGCTGACGACGATTGAGGTCAACGGCACCTTCTACGGCTCGATGTCGCCCGCGACCTACGCCAAGTGGCACGCCGAAACCCCCGACGACTTCGTCTTTTCGCTCAAGGCGCCGCGCTTCGCGGTCAACCGCCGCGAGCTTGCCGGGGCGGGCGAATCGATCGAGCGCTTCTTCGCCAGCGGGGTCGACGAATTGGGCGATAAGCTCGGGCCGATCCTGTGGCAGTTCGCGGCGACCAAGCAGTTCGACGCCGACGATTTCGCCAAATTCATCAAGCTGTTGCCGGCGAAACTTGGGTTGCGCACGCTCCGCCACGTTCTCGAACCGCGCCATGAAAGCTTCCGCGACCCGGCTTTCGTGGCGATGGCGCGCGACGCCGGGGCGGCGATCGTCTTCGCCGACGCGCACGCCTACCCGATGTTCGACGAGGCGACCGCCGACTTCACCTATGCGCGGCTCCAGAACGGCGATGACGATGAACCCCTCGGCTACCCCGACGCCGCGCTCGACGGCTGGGCCGAGCAGGCCCGGCACTGGGGTGAGGGCGGGCGCGACGCGTTCGTCTACTTCATCCACGGCGGGAAGGTCCGTGCCCCGGCGGCGGCGAAGGCGCTGCTTGAAAGGCTCTAGCGCTACCCCTCCCCTTCAGGGGAGGGGCGAGAGACAGCGCGCTTGCGCTGGCCCGGGGGTGGGGCAGGGCGCGCGGCATTGCAACGCCGCGCCACTCCCCCACCCCCGACCCCTCCCCTAAATGGGAGGGGAGCAGAAGGGAGCGAAGCAATAGGGCTTGACCCCCCAAAAGGGGGGAGGGGACGGAGCGCTTTCGCCCTTGTCGCCCAACGGCTTACCTGCAACTTTGACCGGGTAATCGAACAAGGCGCGCCGGTAATGCAACGACTGATCTCGGCCATGACCGCCGCGCTCCTCATCGCCGGACCCGCCGTCGCCAAGCCCGCGACCGACCGCGTCGGGCACCTGCTCCGCGAACTCGCCGACGCCCCCGGGCCATCGGGGTTCGAGGAGGCGGTGCGCGCGGTGATGGTCCGCGAACTGCGCCCGTTGAGCGACACGATAACCTACGACGGGATCGGCTCGGTCATCGCCAAGCAGGGCAGCAGCGGGCCGAAGATCATGCTCGACGCGCACATGGACGAGCTCGGCGGGGTCGTCCGGCGGGTGACGCCCGGCGGCTTTCTGTCGATGCAGATGCTCGGCGGCTGGCTCGATCAGGCGCTCGTCGACCAGCGCTGGGTGATCATCGGCAGCAAGGGGCCGGTCAAGGCGGTCACCGGCATCCGCGACATCCACGTCGTCCCGGCCGACGAACGCGGAAAGGTCTTTCCGCGCGAAAGCCTGTACCTAGACGTCGGCGCGCGCAACGCCGCCGAGGTCGCGGCGCTCGGGATCGGCCCCGGCGACCCCGTCGTTCCCGATGCGCCGTTCGAGGTGATGGCGGGCGGCGACCGCTATCTCGGCAAGGCGTGGGACGACCGCGTCGGCTGCGCGGTGGTGATTGAGGCGCTGCGGCGGCTCCGTGCGCAGGGTCACCCGAACCAGCTGTTCGTCGCGGCGACGGTGCAGGAGGAGGTCGGCCTGCGCGGCGCGCGGACCGCGGCCGACCTGATCAAGCCCGACATCGGCATCGCCATCGAGGGCGGCATCACCGGCGACAGCATCGGCCGCAACCCCGAGGAGACGCAGGCGGTGCTCGCCGGCGGCCCGGGGATGTTCCTGTATGATTCGAGCACGATCCCTAACCGCAAGCTGGTGGCGCTTGTCGACCGCGTCGCAGCGGAGGCGAACATCCCGCTCCAGCACGATCTGGTCCAGGGCTACGGCGACGATTCGGCGGCGATCCAGGCGACTGCGGGCGGGGTGCCGACGGTCAATCTGGTGGTCGTCGCGCGGTATACGCACGCGCACAACGGGATCATCGACCGGGGGGATTTCGACCGGATGGTGACTTTGGTTGTCGGGGTGATCGGCAAGCTCGACGCGGCAGAAGTCGCGCGGCTGCGGTCGTTCGAGCCTTGAGCTCAACGACGGTTCCGAAGGGGTGTGACGGCGCACGTTTCACTAAGAAGTTTCGTCATCCCGGCGAAGGCCGGGACCCATCTCACCACGCGACGTACCCGTGGCGCGATGGATCCCGGCCTTCGCCGGGATGACGAAATCGAATGCGGCGGCGGCGTTACGGCTTCCCCGTAAACAAAGCCTTCGCCAGCATGACATGCACCCCCTTGTTGTGGTCGACCAGCTCGGTGACCTCGACATCCCCCGCGACGCTGATCAGCATGTACGCATCGTCGCGGCTCATGTGGCGCGCGCTCACGAGGAAATCGATCATGTTGCGCAGCGCCTTGCGCGTCGCGTTCGACAGGTCGTCGTCGAAGCCCATCGCAATGTAGTGCGTCGGCGTCTCGGCGCGCGGGTAGGGCGACAGCTCGTGTTTATGCAGCACGAAAGTCAGCGTGCCGACGAGCGAGGTCTCCATCGCGGTGATGTCGACCTCGCCGTTGCCCTGCCCGGCGTGGCCGTCGCCGATCTCGAACAGCGCGCCCGCCGCGTGGACCGGCAGGAACAGCGTCGTCCCCGCGACGAGCGAATGGTCGTCCATGTTGCCGCCGTTGATCGTCGGCGGGGCGCTATCGTAGCGGCCGAACGCGGGGGGCGGGGCGACCCCCATGCTACCGAAGAACGGGTGGAGCGGGACCTCGATGCCGGGGGCGAAGTTCGCCACCATCCGCTTTTTGTCGAGCGGGATGATCTTGATCCGCGAGTAAGGGAAGTCGTCGGTGAGGAACCCCGCGCCGTAGCGGAAGGCGTTATACGCATAGGGAATCGCGAGCTCGACCTTGTCGATGCGGACCTCGAGCGTGTCGCCCGGCTCGGCCCCCTCGATCGCGACCGGGCCGGTGAGGATGTGGCCTCCCGGGCCGCGATCCTTGACCTCGTCGAACACCTTGCGGAGGCTCGGCTCGACCGCGTCGGGGGCGACGCCGGCCTTTTCGAGTCCGGCCGGGCTGCTTGTCAGCAGCGTCTTGAAGACGACGGTATCGCCCGACTTGATTCGCAGCACCGGCTTCGCGGCGGCGTCGTAATTGCCCCACGCGACGGTCTGCGGCGTCGCCTCGAGGGTGAAGGTCTCGGCCGTGGCCGCGCTCGCCGTTCCCGCCAGCAACACCGCCGCTACGCATCGCCACATCGTCATTCGGAACACCCCTGCATCGCCGCTCAATTCAATGCCTTGATGCCGTAATCGATCGTCTGGAGATAGCGCGGCGGCTGGCGCGCACCCGCCGCCTGCTCATAGGCATAGCCGTAGCGGAGCAGCGCCGCGTCGCTCCACGCCGTCCCGATGAACGACAGCCCGACGGGCAGGCCGTTCGCCAGCCCCATCGGCACGGTCAGATGCGGATACCCCGCGACCGCCGGGGGCGACCCCGCGCCGCCTCCGGCGAAGTGATCGCCGAGGACCGGGTCGATCAGCCACGCCGGCCCGAGCGTCGGCGCGACGAGGACCGAAACCTTGTTGTCGGCGAGCAATTTGTCGATCCCCTCGGGCCCCGCGAGGCGGTGCGCCTCGGCCTCGGCCTTGAGGTAGGCGGGGTCGGCGAGGCCCTTGGTCTGCTCGGCGATCTCGAACAATTCCTGCCCGAACAGCGGCATTTCGGTCGCGGCGTGCGCGGTGTTGAAGGCGATCAGGTCGGCGAGCGTCCGGCTCGGCACGTCGGCAGCCTTGGTCGAGGCGAGGTAGGTCGCCATGTCGGCCTTTAGCTCGGTCATCAGCACGATCTGCTCGAGGCGGCCGATCTCGCCGTCCTTGTCGTGCGGCGGCTTGGTGATCTCGACGAGCACCGCGCCCGCCTGCTTCAACTTCGCCAGCGCCGCGTCGAAGGCGACGTCGGTCGCCGGGTGGAAGCCGGCGGCATAGCGCAACACGCCGACGCGGACGCCCTTGAGCGCGTCGGGGCGCAGCCCGCTCGCGAAGTCGGTGCCGATCGCGTCGGCGCGCGCAGTGGCGGGGTCGGCGGGATCGCTCCCCGCCATCGCACCGAACAGCAAGGCCGTGTCGGTGACAGTCCGCGCCATCGGACCGGGCGTGTCCTGGCTGTGGCTGATCGGGACGACATAGGTCCGCGAGATCGCGCCGACGGTCGGCTTCAATCCGACGAGCCCGTTTATCGCCGCCGGGCACGTCACCGAGCCGTCGGTCTCGGTCCCGACCGTCGCGGCGGCGAGGCTCGCGGCGCCGGCCGCGCCCGATCCCGCGCTCGATCCGCAGGTGTTGCGGTCGAAGGCGTAGGGGTTGCGCGCCTGTCCGCCGACTGCGCTCCACCCGCTGATCGAATGCGTCGAGCGGATGTTCGCCCATTCGGACAGGTTGGTCTTGCCGAGGATGATCGCCCCGCCCGCACGCAGCTTCGCCACCAGCGGCGCGTCGCGGCCGGGCATGTTCTTCGCCAGCGCGAGCGACCCCGCCGTCGTCGGCATCGGATCGGCGCTTTCGATGTTGTCCTTGATCAGGATCGGCACCCCGGCGAGCGCGCCCTGCGGTTTCCCCGCGCGCCGTGCCGCGTCGGCCGCCTGTGCTGCCTGCGCCGCGTTCGGATTGAGCGCGATGACGGCGTGGAGCTTCGGATTAAGCGCCGCGATCCGCGCGCGGTATTGTCGTACCAACTCGACCGAGGTCACCTTGCCCGCGGCAAGATCGGCCTTGATCTGGACGACCGACTTCTCGGCAACGTCGTACGCCGCGGCGGGCACGGCGGCCGCGAGCAGGACGCCGCCGGCAATGAGTGCGCGCAGGTTCATCGACTTCTCCCAAGGCTTCGTCGTGCCGTGAGGAGCGCCGCGCTCATGCCCATTGCCTGCCCCCTGACGGCGGCAATCGTCATGCGGCAGTGCCCGCCTGCCAAGCGCAAAATCGTCGCAGGCGACGCGAACTCAGCGGTCGACCGACACCCGGTAGACCATGACGTGCCGGTACGGGTGAGCCGGATCGACCCGCGCCGAGACGAACTTCGGCTGGTTCGGCGCGTCGGGAAACTTCTGCGGCTCGAGCGCGATGCCGTCGCCCATCCGGTACAGATGACCGTGCTTGCCGACATAGGTGCCATCGAGGAAATTGCCGGTGTAGAATTGCACCCCGGGCTCGGTGCTCAGCACCTCGAGCGTCCGCCCCGACGCCGGATCGTGGAGCCGCGCCAGCAGCTTGGGCTCGGCGGTCAGCCCGGCATCGATTGCGAAATTATGGTCATAGCCCTGCCCGAAGCGCATCTGCTGGTCGCGCCCGTCGCGCAGTCCCTCGGCGATCAGGCGCGGCTTGCGGAAGTCGAACACCGTCCCCGCGACGGGCATCAGTGCGCCGGTCGGGATCAGGCTCGCGTTGACCGGAGTGATCGCCGACGCCGGGATCGTCAGGACATGCTGCGACGTCCCCTGCGGCGCGCCTTCGCCCGCAAGGTTGAAGATGCCGTGGTTGGTCATGTTGACGATCGTCGGCTTGTCGGTCGTCGCGGCGAAGGTGATCGTCAGCGCCCCCGCCTCGTCGAGCGCATACGTCGTCGTCACGTCGAGGTTGCCGGGATAGCCCGAATCGCCGTCAGGGCTGCGGTGGGTCAGGACGACGCTCGCGACCGGCCCGCTGGTGATTTTGGCGACGTGCCACGCGACCTTGTCGAAGCCCTTGCCGCCGCCGTGGAGCGAGTTGGTCATGTCGTTGAGCGGGAGCTGGTAGGTCTTGCCGTCGAGGACGAAGCGCCCGCCGGCGATGCGGTTGGCATAGCGCCCGACCGTCACCGCGAAGTAGTTCGGGTGATCGACGTACGACGCGAGCGCATCATAGCCGAGAACGATGTCGGCGAGCTTGCCGTTGCGATCGGGCGCGAGCAGCCCCTGGAGCGTCGCGCCATAGGTCAGCACCCGCGCGCTGACGCCCTTGGCGTTGGTCAGCATGATCAGCTCGATCGGCGTGCCGTCGGCGAGCGTGCCCGCGGGCGCGCGCTGCGCCTCTACCGCCCCGGCGGCGACCGACAGGGAGAGCGCGGCGGCGATGGCCCCAAGCGACAGGGCGTGCTTCGCGTGCAAATTCCGCATATCATCTCCCGCGCGGCGCGAGCGTTCGGCGTTGACGCTCTGGCCGACGCTATATAGTCGGACAATTGGATCAGCGGCAAGATCGACCCGGAGAAGGTCGCAGGCCCGCAAACTTGGAGGGGAAAGACATGGCGCTTCCGGTCACCACGGCGGGCGCAACCGCGACGAGCGGCGCGGCGTCAGGCATGACGACATCGAGCGGCGCGGCGATCAATCCGCGCCCGATCCTGACATTGCTCGCCAGCCTGTTCTTCATGTGGGGCTTCATCACCGTCATCAACAATACGCTGCTGCCGCACCTGCGCGCCGTGTTCGACCTCAATTACACCCAGACGACGTTGATCGAGAGCGTCTGGTTCATCGCCTATTTCTTCGCCTCGATCCCGTCGGCCAAGCTGATCGAGCGCGTCGGCTATCAGCGCGCGATGGTCATCGGCCTCGGCATGATGGCGGCGGGCGCACTCGTCATGGTCCCCGCCGCGCGGATTCCCTCGTACGGCGTGACGCTGTTCGCGCTGTTCGTCATCGCCAGCGGCATTACGCTGCTCCAGGTCGCGGCGAACCCGTACGTCGCGGTCGTCGGCCCGCCCGAAACCGCGTCGTCGCGGCTTAATCTGGTGCAGGCGTTCAACTCGGCGGGGGCGACGCTCGCCCCGTTGTTCGGCGGCTACCTGATCCTCGGGCGCTCGACTTCGGGCACCGCCGCGGCGGGGAGCACCGCGGTCCTGACCCAGGCCGAGCGGATCGCCGATGCGCATGCGGTGGTGCTGCCGTATCTCATCGTCGCGGGCATTCTCGTCGTCCTCGCGGTCGTTATTGCGCGCTTCCCGCTCCCCGCGATGGGCACCGCGACCCAGCGCTCGGGCAAGGAGGCGCGGCGCGGCCAGTCGCTCTGGGCGCACCGCAACCTCGTCTTCGGCATCCCGGCGATCTTCATCTACCTGATTGCTGAGATCGGCGTCGCCAACCTGTTCATCAACTTCGTCAGCCAGCCCGAGATCGGCAACCTGACCCACGAGCAGGCGTCGCACTACCTGTTCCTGCTGTGGGGCGGGATGATGGTCGGGCGGCTCGTCGGCAGCGCGGTGATGCGCACCATCCCCGCCGAAAAGGTCCTCGCCTTCGCCAGCACCGGGGCGTTCGTCGTGATGATCGTCGCGACGTTCACGACCGGCCACGTCGCGATGTGGGCGCTGATCTCGGTCGGGCTGTTCCACTCGATCATGTTCCCGACGATCTTCACCCTCGGCATCCGCGGCCTCGGCCCACTGACCGAGGAGGGCTCGGGCCTGCTGATCATGGCGATCGCGGGCGGCGCGCTGGTTATCGTGCAGGGGTGGCTGGCGGATACATATGGATTGCAGAACTCGTTCCTGCTGACGGCGGCGTGCGAGTTGTATGTGCTGTTCTATGCGGTGTGGGGGGCGCGGGTGACGGCCGCGCTGCCGGAGCCGGTGGTGGGGGTTTAGCCTCCTTATCCTCCCCTCCCCTTCAGGGGAGGGGCCGGGGGTGGGGGAGTCACCCCAAACACCACAGGCCGTAACTTCCTCACCCCCGGGCCACGCCAAGCGGCGCGTCTCTCGCTCCTCCCTTGAAGGGGAGGGGAAGCAGCTAGCCCTCGTCCCCCAGCCGGCTGATATCGTCGAGCGCCAGATCCACCAGCACCCGCATCGCCCTGCTCGCGTCGCCCGCATCCCCCGCGGCGATTGCCTCATACACCCGGCGGTGGTCGGGGATCGGGTTTCGCGGCAGCGCGCGGGCGCGTTGTTTGAAGACCGTCGTCCAGTTGACCGCGGCGCCGATGCTCGAGCTCAGCACGATCAGCGCGTCGTTCTTCGTCGCGGCTAGGATGGCGGTGTGGAAATCGCGGTCGGCGGCGCGGCCGAGGTCGCTCGCGAGCGTGTGGCGCGACATGGCGGCGAGGGCCTCCTTGATGAGCTTGACGTCGCTGCGGTCGCGGCGCTCGGCGGCGAGGGCGGCGGCGGCGGGCTCGACGATCGCGCGGAGTTCGAACAGGTTGCGGATGAAGCGCATGTCGGGATCGCCGGTGAACGCCCATGCCAGCACGTCGGGGTCGAGCAGGTTCCAGCGGTTGCGCGGCAAGACGCTCGTCCCGGCCTTGGGGCGGCTTTCGACGAGCCCCTTGGCGGTGAGGACCTGCACCGCCTCGCGGTATGCGCTGCGCGAGACGTCGAGCTCGCCCGAGAACGCGACTTCGCCCGGAAGGCGGTCGCCGGGGGCGTAATGGCCCGAGACGATGGCGACGCCGAGCTTGTGCGCGATCGCGCCGTGCAGGCGGCGCCCGGTGCCGCGCGGGCTGCGGACCGCGTCGTCGGCGGCAGTCGGGCTCGCCAAATCGGTTCCGACGACAGCATCATCGGTGGTCAGGTTGGTCGAAGCATCACCGATGCTGAGGTCCTGCGCGCTGTCGGTGCCGGCGTTGACCGCGTCGGCGGGGACTGTGCTGACGGGGGCATTGCGGGCAGGGCCGTCGCTGGCGAGATCGGCGGGCGGCTTGGCCACGGATCGGGTCCCTTCGCTCGGGCTGGCAGGTTTCGATGCGACCGCACGGCGAGAAATCTTGCCTTCGCGAGCCGCGGACCTTATTGTCGGACTATTAAATCTCAATCCGTCAGGTGACAATATGGCTTCGGCATCCTTTCGCTCGATCGCCGCCGATAGTGGTGAGCCCGTCGGTCCCGAATATCACGTCGACGGCCCCGCAGAGGTCGCCGCCGCGTGCGCCGCCGCCGACGCCGCGTTCGACGCCTACCGCGAAACCGGCACCGCCGAGCGTGCCACCTTCCTCCGCCGGATCGCGACCGAGATCGAGGGCCTCGGCGACGCGCTGATCGTCCAGGCGATGCTCGAAAGCGGCCTGCCGCGCGCCCGGCTCGAGGGTGAGCGCGGGCGCACCGTCGGCCAGCTCCGCCTGTTCGCCGGTGTCGTCGAGCGCGGCGGTTGGCTCGGGTTGCGGATCGACCCCGCGCTCCCCGACCGCGCGCCGCTGCCGCGCCCCGACCTACGCCTCCGCATGATCCCGGTCGGCCCCGTCGCGGTGTTCGGCGCGAGCAACTTCCCGCTCGCCTTCTCAACCGCGGGCGGCGACACCGCGTCGGCACTCGCAAGCGGCTGCACCGTCGTCGTCAAGGGCCACCCGGCGCACCCGGGCACCGGCGCGATGGTCGCGGGCGCGATCGCTGCCGCGGTCGCCGCGTGCGGCCTGCCCGAGGGCGTGTTCTCGCACCTCCAGGGGCCCGGCACCGCGCTCGGGACGGCGCTCGTCCAGGACCCGCGCATCGCCGCGGTCGGCTTCACCGGCTCGCGCACCGGCGGCCTCGCTCTCGTCCGTCTCGCACAGGCCCGCACCGTGCCGATCCCGGTCTATGCCGAGATGAGCAGCGTCAATCCGGTCGTGCTGTTCCCCGCGGCGCTGGCGGCGCGCGGCGCGGCGCTCGGCACCGCATTCGTCGGTTCGCTGACGATGGGCGCGGGGCAGTTCTGCACCAACCCGGGCCTCGTGCTGGCGATCCCCGGACCGGGCCTCGACGCGTTCGAAGCGGCAGCGCGGACCGCGATGGCGGCGGCGAGCGCGGCGACGATGCTCACCCCCGGCATCCACGCCGCGTACGAGCAGGGCGTCGCGCACCTGCTCGCTCATGACAATGTCGAGACGCTCGCGCAGGGCGCGTTGGGTGAGGGCGCGAGCCGTGGCCGTGCGGCGCTGTTCGCCACGGGTGCGCCCGACTTCCTGAGCGACGAAAGCCTTGGCCATGAGGTCTTCGGCGCGGCATCGCTCGTCGTCCGCTGCGCCGATGAGGCTGAACTCGCGAAGGTTCTCGCGACGACCGAGGGCCAGCTCACCGCGACGCTGCAGATGGACGCCGACGATGTGCCGATGGCCTCGCGCCTTTTGCCCGTTTTGGAGCGCAAGGCAGGCCGAATCCTCGCCAATGGCTGGCCGACCGGGGTCGAAGTTGCCCACGCGATGGTCCACGGCGGGCCGTTCCCGGCGACCTCCGACGGCCGCACGACGTCGGTCGGCAGCCTCGCGATCGACCGCTTCCTCCGCCCGGTGTGCTACCAGAACCTCGCCGCCGAGCTGCTTCCGGCGGTGTTGCGCGACGACGGCGCGATGGCGTTCCCGCGCCTGATCGACGGCATCGCGGCGTAGACGCATGACGCTGCGCCTCCTCCAGCATCGCAGCGCCAACGGCACCAGGTCGGTGATCGCCGCAACTGACGACGGTGCGGCATTCGTCACCGGCGTCGACACGGTCCGCGCGCTCGCAACGCGGGCAATCGCCGCCGGGGTCGACCTCGCGGCGATGGTCGCGATGTGCGGCACCGGCGCGGCGGTCGATATCGTGGCCGCGCTCGCGGCGGGGGAGCTGCTCGCCCCGATCGACCACGACAATCCGGCGCATCTGCTGATGACCGGCACCGGCCTCACGCATCTCGGTTCAGCCGAGGGGCGCGACCAGATGCACCGCGCGGCGGCAGCGGCGGCGACCCAGACCGATTCGATGCGGATGTTCCTCGAAGGCGTCGAGGGCGGCAAGCCCGCGCCCGGCGAGACCGGGCAGCAGCCTGAATGGTTCTTCAAGGGCGACGGCACGACCCTCGTCGGACCGGGCGGGGACCTGATCTCGCCGTCGTTCGCACAGGACGGCAGCGAGGAGCCCGAGCTTGCGGGGATCTACCTGATCGGCCCCAACGGCACGCCGTTCCGCCTCGGCATCGCGCTGGCGAACGAGTTCAGCGACCATGTTACCGAGCGGCACAATTACCTGTGGCTGGCGCATTCGAAGCTGCGCCCGGCGGCGCTCGGCCCCGAACTTCTCGTCGGCCCACCCCCCGCCAGCGTCGCGGGAACCAGCCGGATCGTCCGCGATGGCGCGGTGCTGTGGGAAAAGCCGTTCCTCAGCGGCGAGGCGAACATGTCGCACAGCATCGCCAACCTCGAAGCGCACCACTTCAAATACCCATTGTTCCGCCGCCCGGGCGACGTCCACGTCCACTTCTTCGGCACCGCGACATTGTCGCTCGCCGACGGGGTGCGGACGCAAGTGGGCGACGTCTTCGAGATCGAGGCGCCGCCATTCACCCTTCCGCTGCGCAACCGCCTCGCGGTCGCCGACACCGCCGCCGACATTGCCGTCTACGTGCTGTGACCGGTGCGCCGATCCGCCTCGCCGTCGTCGGCCTCGGCAAGATCGCGCACGACCAGCACCTCCCCGCGATCGCCGCCAACCCCGGGTTCGACCTCGCGGCGACGGTCAGCCCGCATCATGGCGGCGTCGCTGGCACGCCGCATTTCCCGAGCCTCGGCGACCTGCTCGCGGTCGGGCCGGCGATCGACGCGGTCGTCCTCTGTACCCCGCCGCAGGTGCGCTATGACCTCGCGGCGCAGGCGCTGGCGCGGGGGCTCCACGTCTTCCTCGAAAAGCCTCCCGGCGCGACGGTCGCCGAGGTCGCGGCACTGTCCAATCAGGCGCAGGCGTCGGGGGTGACGCTGTTCGCCGGCTGGCATTCGCGCTTCGCGCCTGGGGTCGAGCCGGCGCGCGAATGGCTGGCGGGAAAGCGGCTCGACCGCGTTGCGATCGTCTGGCGCGAGGATGTCCGCGTCTGGCATCCGGGACAGGCGTGGATCTGGGAGCCCGGCGGTCTCGGTGTGTTCGATCCGGGGATCAACGCGCTGTCGATCGCGACGCATATCCTGCCGCACGCCTTCTTCCTGACCGCCGCGACGCTGTCGATCCCGGCGAATCGCGCCGCGCCGATCGCCGCCGACCTGGTGTTCCGCGACACCGCCGGCACCGCGATCACGATGGACCTCGATTTCCGCCAGACGGGTCCGCAAAGCTGGGACATCACCGTCGACACCGACGGCGGCACGCTGACCTTGTCGTCGGGCGGCGCGGTGCTGCACCTGCCCGACGCGACCATCGCACACGACGAGCGCGAATATCCGGGGCTGTACGCGCGCTTCGTCGACCTGATCCGCGACCGCCGGAGCGAGGTCGACACGCGCCCGCTCCAGCTCGTCGCCGACGCATTCCTTCGTGGCAGACAACAGATTGTCGAGGCATTCGATGACTAAGGCACCGACCCTACGCGTATTGGCTGGGATGCTGGCGATGGCGTCCGCGCCGGTCCTCCATGCCCAGACCGCCGAGCCAGTGCCGCCGACCGCCGAGCTGACGATCCACGCCGACCAGCCCGGCCCGGTATTCAGCCGCCAGATCTTTTCGCAGTTCGCCGAGCATCTCGGCACCGGCATATACGGCGGGCTCTGGGTCGGGCCGAAGTCGAAGATCAAGAACACCCGCGGCTTCCGCAACGACGTCGTCGGCGCGCTGCGCGACCTCGCGGTGCCGGTCGTCCGCTGGCCCGGCGGGTGCTTCGCCGACGAATATCACTGGCGGGAGGGCGTCGGCCCGAGCGCCAAGCGCCCGGTCAAGATCAACACCAACTGGGGCGGCGTTACCGAGCCGAACGCGGTCGGCACGCATGAATTCATGGACCTCGCCGAACAGATCGGCGCCGACGTCTATATCTCGGGCAATGTCGGCAGCGGCTCGCCGCAGGAAATGGCCGAGTGGGTCGAATATATGACCTCGCCCGCCGGCAGCCTCGCCGACGAACGCGCGCGCAACGGCCACAAGGCCCCGTGGAAGGTCGCCTATTTCGGGATCGGCAACGAACTGTGGGGCTGCGGCGGCAACATGCGCCCCGAATACGCCGCCGATGTCACGCGGCGCTATGCGACGTACATCAAGACGCCAGCGGGAACGACGATCCAGAAGATCGCCAGCGGCGCCAACACCGACGATTATGCGTGGACCGGCGTGATGATGCGCGAGGCGTCGAAGCAGGTCGATGCGGTCTCGCTACATTATTACACCGTCCCCGGCTGCTGCGGCTGGCCGCCGAAGGCCTCGGCGACCAAGTTCGACGAGGCGGGCTGGGCCGAGACGCTGTCTGATACCGGGCGGATGGACGAGTTGATCACCAAGCACGCCGTCGAGATAGACAAGACCGACCCGGCGAAGAAGACGTGGCTCGCGGTCGACGAGTGGGGAACGTGGTACGCGCCCGAGCCGGGGACCAACCCGGGGTTCCTGCAGCAGCAGAACAGCCTGCGCGATGCGCTGGTCGCGGCGGTCAACTTCAATATCTTCGCCAAGCATGCCGACCGGGTGCGCCTGACCGCGATCGCGCAGATGGTCAACGTCCTCCAGACGATGATCATGACGAAGGAGGACAGGATGGTCCTGACCCCGACGTACCACGTGTTTGCGATGTACAAGGCGTACATGGGGGCGACGGTGCTGCCGCTCGAGCTCAAGTCGCCGTGGTACGCCAAGGACCGCTGGACGATGCCCGCGGTCAGTGCGTCGGCGGTGCGCGATACCGGCGGCGCTGTCCATGTCGGCCTCGCCAACCTCGATCCCAATCGCGCGACGACGGTGAACGTGCGGCTGCCGGGGCTGGCGGCGACGGGGGTCAGCGGGCGTATCCTGACGGCGCCGGAGATGACCGCGATCAACACGTTCGATCGGCCCGACGCGGTAAAGCCGGCGGCGTTTAGCGGGGTGGTGCTGGCGGGGGATGCGCTGCGGGTGACGCTGCCGCCGAAGTCGGTGGTGATGCTCGATCTGAAGTAGCGAGCCGCTTCTCCTCCCCTGAAGGGGAGGGGAGGAGAAAGACGCGCTCAGCGCCCACCCCGGATCAGGTGCAGTGCGACACAGCGAGATGATTGAAATGGCTCCCCGGGTAGGATTCGAACCTACGACATTTCGATTAACAGTCGAACGCTCTACCGCTGAGCTACCAGGGAACGGAGCAGCGGCTATAGCGATGCCGGTTCGGCGTAACAACCCCTGTCGGCGCTTCGCCGGACGATGGTAGCGGTTAGTTTTCGAACTGCTCGGTAAAGATGCGGTCGTCGAGCGCGTGGCCGGGGTCGAACAGCAGATCGAGCGTGACGCTGCGGTCGCTAACGATCCGGACCGAAGCGACGTCGCGGACCTCGAGTTGGTCGGCGACCGCGCTGACCGGGCGCTTCTCGCTTTCGAGGATGCGGATTTCGATCAGCGACGCCTGCGGCAGCAGCGCGCCGCGCCAGCGCCGGGGGCGGAACGGGCTGATCGGGGTCAGCGCGAGCAGATCGGCCTGAAGCGGGAGGATCGGGCCGTTCGCCGACAGGTTGTACGCGGTCGACCCTGCCGGGGTCGCGACAAGGACGCCGTCGCACGACAATTCGGGCATCCGCACTTTGCCGTCGACGCTGATCTCGAGCTTGGCCGCCTGCCGCGTCTCGCGGAGCAGCGACACCTCGTTGATCGCGGGCGAGATCGTCATCGCACCGCCGACGGTTCGCGCCTCCATTGACAGCGGGTGGAGCGCGAAGGCGCGTGCGTCGGTCAGGCGACGCGGCAGGTCGTCGACGCGGAACTCGTTCATCAGGAAGCCGACCGAGCCAAGGTTCATGCCGAACACCGGGCGCGGCTGGCGGGCGTTGAGCGCGGCGTGGAGAACCTGGAGGAGGAACCCGTCGCCGCCCAATGCCACGACGACCTCGGCATCGCGGATCGCGGTCCAGTCGTACAGCGGGCGGAGCAGCGCTTCCGCGGCGTGCGCCTGCGCGGTCGGTGAGACCAGCAGCGCCATCCGCGAGATCATCCGCCGGTGACGCTCATGTGGCGGGCGACGGCGGGGGCGCGGGCGGTGCGGTCGATGACGAAGTCGTGACCCTTGGGCTTGCGCGAGATCGCCTCGTCGAGCGCGGCGTCGAGGATGCCGTTATCTTCGGTCGCGCGAAGCACGGCGCGGAGGTCGGCGGCGTCGTCCTGACCGAGGCAAAGGAACAGTTGCCCGGTCGCGGTGAGGCGGACGCGGTTGCAGCCCTCGCAGAAATTATGCGTCAGCGGGGTAATGAAACCAAGGCGTTGCCCGGTCTCGACGATGCGGACGTAGCGAGCCGGGCCGCCGGTCTGGTCGATCAGGTCGATCAGCGTGTGGCGGGTTTCGAGGTCGCGGCGGACCGCCTTCAAGGGCAGGTACCGGTCGGCGCGGTCCTCGTCGATCGCACCGAGCGGCATCGTCTCGATGAGGACGAGGTCGTGCCCGTTGGCGGCGGTCCATGCCAACATCGTGTCGATTTCGTCGTCGTTCAAACCCTTCAGCGCGACCATGTTGATCTTGACGTGGAGCCCCGCTTCCTTCGCCGCGGCGATGCCGTCGAGCACCTGCTCAAGGCGCCCCCAGCGGGTGATCTTGGCGAATTTCGCGGGGTCCAAAGTGTCGAGGCTGACGTTGATCCGGCGCACCCCGGCGGCGAACAAGTCGCTGGCGAACTTGCGCAATTGCGAGCCGTTGGTGGTGAGCGTGATCTCGTCGAGGTCACCGCTGGCGACGTGGCGCGACAGCCTCGCGATGAGGTCGACGACGCCGCGGCGGACGAGCGGCTCGCCTCCGGTGAGGCGCAGTTTGCGGGTACCGCGACGGACGAAGGCGGTGGCGATCCGGTCGATTTCCTCGAGGCTTAGAACCTCGCTCTTCGGCAAAAACGTCATGTTTTCCGACATGCAATAGACGCAGCGGAAGTCGCAGCGGTCGGTGACCGAAATGCGCAGATAGTCGACGGTTCGGCCGAAGGGGTCGATCAGCGGGAGCATCCGCACCAAGTGGGCTTGGGTTAGGGTTAAGTCCAGTCTGCTGCGCGATTACAGCGCGCGCACGAGTATCCGCACGACGCCGATCCATGCCGCATCACCGACGACGAGCTGGCGCGCGCCGGGCTCGAGCGGGAGGAGCTGGAGCTTCTTGCCCTCGGTCCCAACCAGCCGCCCGAAGGCGAAGCGCCCGGCGGCGCGCGGCACGAGGATGTCGCGGTTGAGCGCGGACGCGAAATCCTTCGCCGCAAGCTTTTCGAGCCAGACCGAATCGCCGTTGCGGTAATCGCCCTGCGCGATCTCGACGATCATCCCGACGTAATCGCCCTGCGGCGCGGGGGGCAGCAGCGCGGTCGCGCGGCGCGGCGGGATCGCGCCCTCGGCGGTGAGGACGGCGGTGACGGGGACGTCGACGCGGTCGGGCAACGTGACCAGATCGGCGGCTGCAACCCCAAGCGCGGCGGCGATACGGTTGAGCCAGCCGACCGATACGGTTCGCATGCCGGTTTCGAGGCGGCCGATCGTCTGCGCCGTCGTCGGCGGCTCGCACGCGGCGGCGACTTCGTGGAGGGTCATGCGCTTGGCTTTGCGGACCTCGCGGATACGGGTGATCACGAGTATCTCCTGAACCTGTAGGGTTTGCCTCTGTCCTACAGATGAACGGCTATGGCAAGACTGATTCGCCCGAGTCGCCGTACTCGCTGCAGGGAGAATGTCATGCCGAAGCCCGCCCGCCGCCAAGTCGCCAAGCCGGTTCGTCCTCCCAAGGCTTTGGGGACGATGTCGCAGCTTCCTGCGCCCGGCCCGAACCGCCTGTTCGCCGAAGCGCGATTACCGCCGTCGGCGATCGTCGACCGCGCGCGGGTGACCGTCAACCTCGCCGAATCGCCGCTCGGCTGGCTCGTCCGCCGCGGCATGGTCACCGCGCGCCAGTTCGAGGCGGGCGAAAAACTGCGCGGCGACTTCATGCGCGCGAGCCTCGCGCCGCGGACGACGATGAGCTGGGACGCCGGGGCATCGTCGCGCGGGGCGCGCGGCGCGCCCGACATGCTCGACGCGTCGAGCGCGCAGATCGCGGCGAAGGCGCGCTTCGAGTCGGCGGTGACCGCTGTCGGCGGGGGGCTGTCCGACGTCTTGTGGCGGGTGGTGTGCAGCGGCGACGGGCTCGAGACGGTCGAGAAGGCGCTCGGCTGGCCGGCGCGCGCGGGGAAGGTCGTACTCCTCCTCGCACTCGACCGGCTGGGGGATCATTATCAGCTGCGGTGATGGCAGTGTCCGCTCCGTCTCGCCCGGCGACGCCGAGAGGGTAGCGGGGGGCAGAAAGGCAGCAGTCGCACGAAGATAGCGCCGCAACAGTCCTACAACCTGTAGGAAACAAACCCTACAGGTTGTAGGAAACAAACCCTACAGGTAAAAACATCTTGACAAGCGAACCGCTGAAGTGTAGTCTTCAGGAATGCTGCAGAACTCCGCCCACCGGCTACCCGGTGGGCGTTTTGCGTTTTACCCGGAGGGAAGATCGATGAAGCAGCCGGTAATAAGCTCGCAAGATACAGCGCGAGAGACCGCGGTCGTGCGCCGCGTCGGCCCGGTGATCGACGCCGACCGGCGCGACCTTTTCATCGCCGCGTTGCGCGATTGCGGCGCAGTCAGCGTCGCGGCCGACCGTGCCGGGGCGTCGCGCTTCGCCTTCCGCCGGGCGCGCGATCACCACCCCGATTTCGCCGTCGCGTGGGACACCGCGCTCGGTCGCGTGCCCGCGCTCGCGGTCGACCCGGTCAAGCTCGAGAAGGCGTTGTTCAAGCGGCTGCTGAACGGGGTCAAACGGCGGACGATCTACCAGGGCAAGGTCGTCGACATCTACCGCGTCTTCAATGATCCACTCGCGTTCAAATTCGTCGTGGCGCTGCTGTGGGAGAAATATGCCGGGCACGCCGCCGACGCGCCCGAGCCGGTCGAACTGATGACCCGCGAGGCCTTCCTCGCAGCGATCGCGATCCGGCCGCGGACGATCGAGCAAAGCGCGGTCGAGCAAAGCGCGGTCGAGCAGGGCGCGATCAGACAGCGTGCGATCGAGCAGGGTGCGTTGGAGCAGAATACACTGGAGCAGGTGCTGGAGCAGGGTGCGGCTTAAAGGCGGCCACTCTCTTTTCGTGATCCCCGCCTGCGCGGGGATCACGAGAGTAAGGGGGAAGGCGCAACGAATGGCACGTTGCTGCAACCCAACCCCTCTCCCAGACCTGCCTCTATAGGCAATCGACGCCGCGCCCTCGACCCGCCACGACGCCCATGCGGACACTGGGGGTTCGCGACGGGAGCGCGATATGGGCCTTGCAGTGAAATCGATCGTCGCGCTCGCGGCGATACTCGGCGCAAGCGCCCCGGCGGCGGCGTATTCGACGCGCTACGAGGTCCAGCATTATCCGCAGGCGTTCACGCGTACGGTCAACCAGGCGCTCGGCACGCATGTCGAGACGTACACCGACGGCAGCGTCGTCACGCTCGGCTACGGTGTCGCGCCGTCGCCATCGCTGTCGATCACCGCGATCCAAGGCGGCCCGATCGGCTTCTTCATCGAGGATCTCTATGAGTTCGACGTCGCGATCAAGCCGACGACGGCGGCGGCGCAGGCGTTCTTCGTCAACCTCGGGCTCCACCCGTCGCACGTCAAGATCGGCGAGGCGACCGGGCATATCACGCTCGCGGCGTCGAAGGTGTTTGGCTCGCATCTCGATGCATCCGTCGCGCAAGGCCGCGGCGGAAGCGTCTTCGAGGTGAATTGCGACAGTGGCGTCGGGGCAAAGTGCGGGCGGACCGCATATCACACGTCGCTGTTTACCGACCTCGCGCAGTTCAATCCGTACATCTGCACGACCGGGCCGTGCGGCACCGTGCCGTTCGGGACGCCGATCACGCTCAGTTACACGATGGAGTCGGTCTTCAGCCTCAACGCCGGGGCCGGAGCGCACGCCTCGCTGCTGATCGACCCGACGATTTCACTCGACGCCGACACGCTGGCGAGCTTCGGACTGACGGCGGCCGATTTCACGATCACCCCCGAGGCCGGGTTCGGCAATACCGCGGTGGCGGGAGGCGTGCCGGAACCGGCGGCGTGGGTGCTGCTGGTGGCGGGCTTCGGGTTTGTCGGGGGCGCGATGCGGATGCGGGGGCAGGGGGTAATTGCTTGACGGGGATGACGGTGATGGAATGACGGTCCGCGCTCACCAACCTCACCGTTCACCATTCAGCACTTACCACTCAGAGCTTAGCATTCACCGCTGCCCCGCGCGGCGCATCGGCATCGCGTCGATCGTCGCTTCG
Organism: Polymorphobacter megasporae; assembly: GCF_018982885.2. Classification (NCBI taxonomy): domain Bacteria; kingdom Pseudomonadati; phylum Pseudomonadota; class Alphaproteobacteria; order Sphingomonadales; family Sphingosinicellaceae; genus Glacieibacterium; species Glacieibacterium megasporae. Next base: position 2,193,241 of record NZ_CP081848.1, read on the forward strand.
AGCATCGCCGCAGGCACCGGCTTGGCCGATCGCATCGCGACGTGCCCATCCTTCCCGATCAGCACCACCGCGAACCGCCCGGACGGCAGCGCATAGCGCCGTTCGAGCGCATTCGCGGTGTCGGCGGCGCCCGTCACCGACGTTCCAACCACCTCGACCACGCTGATGTCGCGATCGACCGCGCCCTGCTGCCAACCAGCCAGCGCGCGGCGCTGCAGCGCGAGTTGCGGATCACTATCGGCAGGCGCGGCGACAATGAGAACGCGGCGCTGGTCGCGAAGTGCCGCGACCGACGCGGCATCGGCCGGCATCGAAGCGCCGAGCAACGCGGCTCCGAGCAGGGAGGCGGCGAGCGGCGCGGCAACGGCAATCGGCTGTTTCATGCTCCGCACAACGCGCGAGCGACACGACTTGTTCTGCCGGTTTCGCCGCAGCGGCACCGGCGCATCCAATCCTGAAAGGAGCGCGGAATGACCGACGATCTCCGATCGCCGTGGCGGCAGTTTATCGAACAGGACCCCATCGACGCCGCAAAGTCGATCGAGCGGCTCCCGATCGAGCAGCTCGTCGAGTTGGGTTCGGCACCACATCTTATCGCCCATCCGGGGCAGCTGCCGCCCGGCGGCGACTGGACGACGTGGCTGATCCTCGCCGGGCGCGGGTTCGGCAAGACGTGGGCCGAGGCGGCGTGGGTCGACGCCTGCGCGCGCTCGGTCAAGGGCGCGCGGATCGCATTGGTCGGGGCGACGCTCAACGATGCGCGCGCCGTGATGGTCGAGGGCGATGCCGGGGTGCTCGCGGTGGCACGGCGGCGGCCGAAGTTCGAGCCGGCGCGGCGGCTGCTGACGTGGAAGAACGGGTCGACCGCATCGCTGTTCGGCGCGGCCGAGCCCGACTCGCTGCGCGGGCCGTCGTTCCACTTCGCATGGGGCGATGAGGCGGCGAAGTGGGACCGTGCCGCCGATGCGCTGAGCAATCTCCGGCTGGCGCTGCGGCTGGGAGCGTCGCCGCGGCTGCTGCTGACGACGACGCCGCGTCCGCTGCCGTGGCTCAAGACGATGGCCGCAGGGACCCCCGGGGTCGTCGTGACGCGCGGGCGGACGGTCGACAACCGCGCCAATCTCGCGCCGTCGTTCCTCGACGCGGTGATGCGCGACTATGGCGGGACGCGGCTCGGGCGGCAGGAATTGCAGGGCGAGATCATCGACGACCTCGACGGCGCGCTGTGGACGCGGGGCGGGATCGAGGCGTGCCGTGTCGGGATCGTGCCGCGGCTGACGCGGACGGTGATCGCGGTCGACCCGCCGGCGTCGCAGACCGGCGACGCGTGCGGCATCGTCGTCGTCGCGCTGGGGGCGGACGGGCATGGCTATGTGATTGCCGACCGCTCGGTCGAGCATGCCGCGCCCGAGGTGTGGGCGCGTGCGGTCGTCGCGGCGGCGGACGATTTCACCGCCGACCTGATCGTCGCCGAGGTCAACAACGGCGGCGAGATGGTCGCCTCGGTCCTGCGGATGGTCGACAAGACACTGCCGATCAAGCCGGTCCACGCGACGCGCGGCAAGGTCGCCCGCGCCGAGCCGGTGTCGGTGCTGTACGTCCAGGGCAAGGTCCACCACGCTGGCGCATTTCCGGCGCTCGAGGACGAATTGTGCGGGTTGATGACCGGCGGCGGTTACGCCGGGCCGGGGCGCTCGCCCGACCGCGCCGACGCATTGGTGTGGGCGGTGAGCGAACTGCTGCTCGGCAAATCGCCGCGCGTGCCGAGCGTGCGGTCGCTTTAAGACGCGGGGAGGGTGCCTCCCCTCCCCTTCAGGGGAGGGGCCGGGGGTGGGGAACGAGGGCGCAGCCGAGTTCTTCGCTGATTCGTCTGTGTTCTTCTCCGCCACCCGCGCCCCACCCCCGGGCCGCGCCAAGGGGCGCGTCTCTCGCCCCTCAACTGAAGGGGAGGGGAGGCAGTGCCTTCTGAATTCAGGGAGAACCACATGAATCTCAATCCCTTCGGCCGCAAGTCGCGGCCCGCACAAGCGCGCCCGCCGGGGGTTTTCCCCGAGCTGTTGCGCTCGAACTGGAACGGCAACCTCGGCGCGACGCGGTCGTACGAGGCGCTCGCCCGCGACGCGTACGTCCGCAATCCGATCGCCCAGCGCGCGGTGCGGATCGTCGCGGAAGGCGCGGCGGGGGCTCCGGTGCTGAGCAGTCCGCCCGGGCATCCGGCGGTCGCGCTGCTCGACGGTGGCGAGCCGGGGCCGCACCTGATCGAGACCGTCGCGGCGAACCTGCTGCTCCACGGCAATGCGTATATCGAGGTCGGGCTCGGCGCGAACGGCCTGCCGGTCGCGCTGTATTCGCTCCGCCCCGAGCGGGTCACGGTCGAGTCCGATGCGAGCGGCTGGCCGGTCGGCTATCTGTACCGTGCCGGCACGACCCTCCAGCGCTTCCCGGCGGTGACGGTCGGCGCGGGGTCGCAGGAGGGGCGGCCGGGGCTGCTCCATATCCGCAGCTTCCACCCGCTCGACGATCATTATGGCCTCGGCTGCCTTGGCGCATCAGCGGCGGCGGTCGAGACGCACAACGCCGCGAGCACGTGGAACAAGGCGCTGCTCGACAATGCCGCGCGGCCGTCGGGGGCCTTGGTTTATGATCCGGGCGACGGCGCGACGCTGTCGGCGGAGCAGTTCGACCGGCTGAAGGCCGAGATGGAGGCGGGTTTCGCCGGCGCGATCAACGCCGGGCGGCCGATGCTGCTCGACGGCGGGCTCAAGTGGCAGGCGCTGTCGATGACCCCCGCCGAGATGGACTTTGCCCGCACCCGCGACACCGCCAGCCGGGAGATCGCGCTGGCGTTCGGGGTGCCGCCGATGCTGCTCGGCCTGTCGGGCGACAATGCCTTCGCCAATTACCGCGAGGCGAACATCGCGCTGTGGCGGCTGACGCTGCTGCCGCTGACGTCGCGCATCCTGGGGTCGATCGCGACCTACCTCGGCGACTGGTGGCCGGGCTTGAGCCTGACCGTCGACCGCGACGCGATCCCGGCGCTCAGCGCCGACCGCGAGCGGCTGTGGAGCCAGGTGTCGGCGGCGAATTTCCTCACCGACGACGAGAAACGCTCACTTCTGGGATTGGAGGCACGGCCATGACGATGCTCGCGGGACTGATCGCACAAGCCGAAGGGCAGGGGGCCGACCTCGTCACCCTCCGCGCCCTGATCGAAGAGGCCAGCGAAGCCGGGGCGGCGCGCGCGCTGGCGAGCATCTGCCTCCACGACGACCGCGCCGTCGCCGACATCGTCGAACTCCGCCAGCTGATCCAAGGCTGGCGCGACGCCAAGCGCTCGGCGGTGTCGGCGGTGGTGACATGGGCAGCGCGGGCGCTGGTCGCGGCGCTGCTCGTGGGGATCGCGGCGAAGCTCGGGATGACGGGGATGATGTTCCGGTGAGCGCCCCGCTGACCCGCCTCGCTGGATACGCGAGTGTCTTCGGCGTGCCCGATGCCGGGGGGGACGTCGTCGAGCGCGGTGCGTTTGCCCGGGCGATAGGGTCGAGCGTGCCGCTGCTGTGGCAGCACGACGCGAACACCCCGATCGGCCTTGTCGACCGCATCGCCGAGGACGCGCGGGGCCTGCGGATCATCGCCAGCGTCGAGGACACGCGAACCGGGCGCGATGCGCTTGCGCTGCTGGCCGCCCGCGCACTGACCGGCCTGTCGTTCGGCTACCGCGTCCGCGCCAGTCGCCCGACGCGCGGCGGCCGCATCCTCACCGACTTCGAGCTGATCGAGGTCAGCCTCGTCACCTTCCCGATGCAGCGCCTCGCGCGTGTGCACGCAATTTCCCCCGCCGCGCGCACCGGCGCGCTTTCCAACCAGGAGACCTCCGCATGACGTTCGCCACCAGCTACGAGACCAAGGCTGACCCGCTCGACGCGAGCTTCACCGCCGTCGCCGCGGTCGTGCCCGATCCCGAAATCGCCGCGCTGCGCAGCGACATCGACAAGCTCAGCGCGCGCCTCACCCGGCCCGCACTCAGCGGCGCACTGACCGGCACCAAGGCCGATCCCGCGCGCGCCGCGTTCACCGATCGCTACCTCCGCAAGGGCCTCGACGCCGGCGCGCCCGAATTGAAGTCGCTGTCGATCGGCGTCCCCGGTGACGGCGGCGTCGCGGTGCCGAACGAGATCGACACCGTTATCGACGATACGTTAAAGACGATCTCGCCGATCCGTGGCATCGCCTCGGTCGTCCAGGTCGGCTCGGCGAACTACCGCAAGCTGATCGCGGTCGGCGGCGTCGCCTCGGGCTGGGCGGGCGAGGTCGCGGCAAGGCCGTCGACGGGGACGCCGAACTTCGTCGAAGTCGTGCCGCCGATGGGCGAGCTGTACGCCAACCCCTCGGCGAGCCAGGCGATGCTCGACGACGCGATGTTCGACGTCGAGACGTGGCTCGCGAGCGAGATCTCGACCGAATTCGCCCGCGCCGAAAGCGTCGCCTTCGTCACCGGGTCCGGCGTCGCCCAGCCCAAGGGCTATCTCAGCTACCCCGCCACCGCCGCCGACGACACGACGCGGCCGTTCGCGACGCTCCAGTATCTGCCGACCGGCGTCGCGGGCAATTTCGCCGCGACCAACCCGCAGGACCGGATCATCGACCTCGTCCACGCGCTGCGCCCGCCGTATCGCCAGGGCGCGGTCTTCGTGATGAACTCGACGACGCTCGCCCGCGTCCGCAAGATGAAGGACAACACCGGGGCGTTCATCTGGCAGCCGTCGCTGTCGGCCGAACAGCCGGCGACGCTCCTCGGCTATCCGGTGATCGACGCGGAGGCGATGCCCGACATCGCCGCCGACAGTCTGTCGATCGCCTTCGGCAACTTCAAGGCGGGCTATCTGATCACCGAGCGCAATACGACGGGCCTGCTCCGCGACCCGTACAGCAACAAGCCCTACGTCCAATTCTACGCCAGCCGCCGCGTCGGCGGGGCGGTGATCAACTCGGAGGCGATCAAGCTGCTCAAATTCGCCGCCGCCTGACGCTCCAGCCAGGCTGAGCCGCGACCGCGCCGCGCGGGGGTTCGATCCCTCCGCGCGGCGCCTTTGTTTCCGGACATTTACAAGGAGCCGTGCCGATGGCGATCATTTCCGCCTCGATCGAGGCGAACGGCTGGGTGCTGCTCGTGACGCTGACCGGCGGCCCGAGCGCCGCCGGTGACTTCTCGCAATATCTGCTCGATCCGAACGGCACGCCGCGGCTCGTCGTGGCGACCATCGCCCCGGGCTTCGCGCTGAGCGGCGGCGTAGCACTCGCCGCCACGGCCGCGCGCAACCTGATCGCGACCAAGCCACTGCGGTTACCGGTTCAAGCGACCGCAGCAGGCGCGCGATCAGCCAAGACCCCCGACGAGGCCAGTCTCGGCGGCGGCCAGATCCGGGTTCGCATCGCGCTATCGCAGCACGTCTACGCGACCGATACCGGGCTGACGCTGACCGCGCTGGCGGGCTGGCGGACCGGCGAGAGCGCAGGGTCGATCGCGGTTACGAACAGTTCGACGATCGCCGCGCCGTCGCCGATCGTCCGCTGGGCCGACGTGCCGTACCAGCATATCTCGAACAGCCGCGCGATCGATCTCGAGGTCGTCGCTTTCTCGCACCATCCCAAGGGCTTCGCGCCGGTCGCCGCAGTCAGGTTCACCGCCACCGACGGTACCAACACCGCGACCGGGTGGGCGACCGCGCTGACGTCCTCGCCGAAATACGGGGCGGGCGGCAGCGGGGTTCCGGCCCGCGTCTACCGCGTCACGATCGACGGCGGCACCGCGACCCCGGCGGCGCTGACCGAGGGGCTGATCCGCTGCGACTTCAAGGCGTTCCCTTGGATCGGCACGGCGCGCGCGAGCGATACGACCGACACCGCGTTCGCGGCGGTGGCGTCGACCGGCACCCCGTCGATGGCGAGCCTGACGACCGCTGGGATGGCCCCCGCGGCGCAGACCCCATTCGTTATCGCCTATGATCCGAACGGGACGTGGCTGCCGGTCCTCTACGTCTATGTCCAGCCGAACACCTGGGTCGGGACCGGCTCGATCGCGTCGAATGTCCTGACGGTTGCGACGACGACCTCGGGCGCGGTCGCGATCGGCACCAAGGTCAGCGGCGTCGGCGTTACCGCGGGCTGCACCGTGATCTCCGGCAGCGGGTCGACATGGGCCGTCTCGACCACCGCCGCCGTGGCGACGATCGCGCTTCAGGGCGGTGGCACCTCGAACAACAACATCGTCACCGTCAGCGCCAACGCGCTGACCGCTGCAAACGGCACCTGCGCCGATGCGTACACTACCGCGCGCAACGCACTGAAGATCCAGAACCGCATCGTCGCCGCGCGCAACGGCCAGGCGGCGAGTGCGATCGGCGCGACCGACGGCATGGTCATCCGCGTAAAGGCGGGCAGCTATGCCGGTCTCGGGGCCGTCGCCGTCGCCAGCGGCATCACGACGAACTATACGTGGGAGATCGTCGAAGGTGACCCCGCCGACGCCAACCCGCGTGTCAACGTCGTCGTCGCACAGGGGGCGGGGGGCAGCACGCGGTCGACGCGATGCCAGTTTCGCAACATGACCGTCGTCGGCGCGACCGCGGCGGTTCCGTTCAACGCGACAACGTACGGCTGGCTCGACAATGTCGAGGTCCGCGGCGCAGCCGGGTTCGAGTCCAACACCGTCCAGATTTTCGGTAACGCGACGAACGCTTTCTGGACGAACCTGCGGTTTTGGAAGCTCGGCAGCTATGTCTCAGGTCAACTCTGCCGAAACGCGGAAGTCGTCAGCGGCATCGCCGGGATCACCGTGCTCAACTGCGCCCGGCTGCCGGGATCGAGCGGCGGCGGAACGGCGGCACCGGGGTCGACCGTCGACCCGCTCGGCGCGACCCAGGACATCATCATCGCGGGCAACGACTTCCGCTACGTCAAAAGCGCGCCGGTCTGGGCGATCGGCTTCACCGCCAATGCCAATGCCGGCGCGACCGCGCTCGGAACGACCTACAGCGTGTTCAATCGACAAGTCTTCGCCAATAATGTTTGCGAGAGTTATGGCGCATCGGCGGCGATGTTCACCGTTGCCGGCGAGAATAACACCGTCGTCGCGACTTATTCGATCGTCGAGGGCAATACGCTCGCCGGGGACCGGGTCAACTGGCTGTACGACGACCTCAATCTCGGCACGATCGCGGCGAACGACACCGACAGCAACATCATGTTTTGCAACCGGGTCGCGAACAACGCCTACGACCAGCACGCGATCAAGTGCGACTTCTACAACGACGGTTATGTCGCCTCGCAACGTGGCGGGACGTCGCTTTATGGCTTCGACCTTGCGACGTCGCGCAACAAGGCGAAGGGCGTCGGCGTCGAACTGACCACCGGCGGCAACGTCTATCACTGCATCACCGCGGGGACGACCGCGACGACGGGCGGCCCGACCGGCACCGCAACCGACATCACCGACGGCACCGTCCACTGGGCATGGTTCGCGACCGAGATCCGCCAGCACGGCTATCGGCCGAACGCGATCCGCGGCTGGTCGGCGCTGTACGGCGTCGGCATGACCGACAACGTCATCCTGCGCGGCAACATCAACCCCGAGTTCCTCCACGAGTTCGAAGGGCTCAACACCCCCAATTACACCATCGACACCGGGACCGGGGCCGACCCGAAATACACCCTCGACAAGTCGGGGACCGACATCGCGGGCGCGCGCTACGACCCGGCGAACACCGGCGGCGGCGATTACAAGCCGCTCGCCGGGTCGCCGCTGATCGGTCGGACGTCGTTGTCGGCAAACATCGACGTCGACCAACGCGGCGTTGCCCGCCCGCTCTCGTTCGCCACCGGCGCGGTCCAGAACGACGTCGCGGTCGCCGTCGCGCTCGTCCCCGCCGCTGCGCGCGAGGCCAGCCTCGCGTCGGTAACCGCGCTGGGAATCGCGATTGCGGTCGTCCCGATGTCGACCGCGGTCACGACGCGCGCGAGTCCGTCGGCGACCGGCTGGGCGGCAATTCTGGCCGCCGCGTCGGTGACGATGATGACACGCGCCATAAGCAGCGTCGCCGCCTGGGCCGGGTTCCTCGCTCCCGGCAACGCCCGGTCCGTCACCGCCGCGAGTGTTGTCGTCATCGGCGTCATCGCGCCCGCCGCGCTCGCCCCCGGCAACTGCCGCACCGCCGTCACCGACCGCACGCTGCCGATAATGTTGCCCGGCAGCGCCGCGCCCCCCGAACGGACGCTGATCGTCTCCGGCGACTTCCGGCTCGAGATCGTCACCGCCGACTGAGTTCTCCTCCTCTTCGCCAAAAGGATATCCGCATGAAATTCTCGAGCACCCAGGTTCTCGACGGCGCGCTCGCCGTCGTCCGCACCGCCACCCGAATGGTCGCGGTCAGCGGCCAACCGGCCACCTACGCCGCCGCCGATACCGGCCGCCTGTCCGAAGCCGCGCTGACCACCGCCGACTTCACCCTCGCCGCCGGCGATATCTCCGGGCGCAAGGTGACGATCGCCGCCAAGTCGGGCCTGTCGGTCATCGCGCCCGGCACCGCCGACCATATCGCGCTGCTCGATCCGGTCAGTGCGACGTTGCTCTACGTCACGACCTGCCCGGCGCAGGCACTCGTTGCGGGCGGCACGGTGAGCCTCGCCAGCTGGCAGATCGAGATCAACCAGCCGGTCTGATCCTGCTTCTTCCCTCCCCGTCGGGGAGGGAAGCCTCTCATCGATGGAGACATGACCGTGGGGATCTTCCTGAAGGATCCGGCCGCGCGGCTCGACTATGCCGTCGACTGGTCGATCAACGTTCTCAACGGCGCGACGATCGCGGCGAGCGACTGGCACGTCACTCCCGACGAGCCGGGCGGCGTCGCCGTCGGTAGCACCGTCACCGCGCCCACCCGCACCGGCGCGACGCTCGACGGCGGGGTGCCGGGGCACGTCTACCGCATCGCCAACCGCATCGTCCTGACCGACGGCCGCGCCGACGAACGCGCGCTCGCCGTCCGCATCGAGGTCCGGTGATGGGCGACATCCTGCCGCCCGTCGTCGCTCCGGTCGCGATCGAGGAAGCGAAGGCGTTTCTCCGCGTCGACGGGTCGAGCGAGGACGCGCTGATCGCCGGCTTCATCCGCGCCGCGAGCGGACTCGCCGAGGCGTTCACCGGCCAGGCGCTGATCGTCCGCGACGTCGCCGAGACCGCATTGATCACCCCGACGTGGCAACGCCTCAAGACCGCGCCGTGCGTCGCGATCACCGGCGTCGACGCGGTCGGCGGGGCAACCACCGGCCCGGCTTTCGAGAGCGATATCGACCTGTCGGGCAACGGCTGGATCCGCGTCATCGACCCGCGCGGCGCATTGCGCGTCACCGTCCGCTACCGGGCGGGGCTCGCCGCCGACTGGAACGGCATCCCCGAGCCGTTGCGGCTGGGGATCGTCCGCCTCGTCTCGCACTTCCACGCGCACCGCGACGCCCCCGACGCGGGCGGACCACCCGCCGCCGTCGCTGCCTTGTGGCGGCCGTGGCGCCGCCTCCGGCTCGGCTGAGGAGAAAGACATGATCGCCGAATTCACCGGCTCGCTCCGCGACAGCGTCGCGATCGAGCATTGGACCCCCGCGCCCGACGACAGCGGCGGCGACGCGGGGGCGTGGAGCTCCGCCGGCTCGGCATGGGCCGCGCTCGTGCCGACCGACGTCGTCGCCACCAGCAGCATCGTCGGCGAGCGCCGGATCACCCGCTCGCGCTACCGCCTCACGCTGCGCGTCGGTTCGGGCGCCGGGGTGACGAGCCGCTTCCGCTGGCGCGATCGCATCCTCGTCGTCCTCCGCGTCGAGCCCGATCCGCGCACCCCCGACCGGCTGACGCTGCTCGTCGAGGACCGGACATGATCGCCGCGACCCTGCTCGACCAGCTCGCCGCAATCGCCGAGGCGCAGGTCCGCGCGATCCTGCTCGACCGCGCCGTCACCGAACTCCCCGGCGTCGTCGCCTCGATCGACCCGAACGGCATCCGCCTGACAGCGCCGCATTTGTTCGCCCGCGCCTGGGGCAGCCGCCACGCCGCGCGCGACCCGTGGCTGGCGCTGTTCACCCGGAGGACGCGATGAGCGCGAGCCTTGCCGTCCAGTCGCTGATCGTCGCCGCGCTGCGGAGCGCTCCCGGACTCGAACCGCTCACCGGGGTGTGCGACGGCGTCGCCCCCGACGCGGTCGCGCCGTACCTCACCGTCGGCCCCGACAGCATGGCCGACTGGAGCCACCAGACCGGCACTGGGCACGAGCATGCGGTCCGCCTCGCCTTGTGGGACGACCGCCCCGGCACCGCGCGGGTCAAGGTGCTCGCCGCCGCCGCCGAAACCGCAATCCGTGCGCTCAGCGGCAGCCGCGACGCCACCCGCATCGCCGGGGTCGCCTTCATCCGCACCGTCTTCGTCAAGGACCCCGGCGGCTGGACGCAGGCGGCGATCGACTTCCGCATCCGCACCGAACAACTTTAAGGAGAACCGACATGGCCGCCGAAAAGGGCAGCGCATTCCTGTTGAAGGTCGGCGACGGCGCGAGCCCTCCCGTCTTCACGACGATCGCGGGCATGCGGACGACGCAGCTGACGATCAATTCGGACACCGTCGTCATCACCAACAAGGGCTCGGGCGGCTGGCGCGAACTGCTGTCGGGGGCGGGCTTCCGCTCGGTCTCGCTGTCGGGCGCGGGGGTGTTCAACGGCTCGGCCGCCGAGGCGCGGATCAAGGCGAACGCGCTCGGCGGCGTTCTCGACGACTATCAGGTCAGCTTCGAGAGCGGCGAGCGGATGACGGGCAGGTTCCTCGTCACCCGGCTCGACTATGCCGGCGATTTCAACGGCGAGCGCAGCTACACCGTCGCGCTCGAGTCCTCGGGCAGCGTGGTGACGGCATGAGCGTCGCCAACGTGTTGCGCGGCGAAGCCTCGCTCGTGCTGGACGGGGTCGAGCGCATCTTCCGCCCGACCTTCGCCGCGCTCGTCGCCGCCGAGGGCGAAATCGGGCCGCTGTTCGCCGCGGTCGAACGCGCCGCCGCCGGGCATCTCAAGCTCGACGAGCTGGTCGCCCTGCTATGGCACACGCTCAGCCCCGACAGCGGGCCGCTGACGCGCGAGAAGTTCGCCGACGCCATCGTCGAGGTCGGGCTGGCGGTCGTCACGCCGGTGCTCAAGACGCTGCTGACGCAGGTGTTGCAGGGGCGATGACGTTCGCATCATCCGCGACGACGGCGGCGCGGGTGGCGGCGGTGCTCGGCTGGAGCCCGGCGACGTTCTGGTCGGCGACCCCCGCCGACCTCCGCGCCGCGCTCGGCCTCGATCTTGCTCCCGCCGCTGCCGCCGCTCCCGATCTCGCCCGCCTGATGGAGGCCTTCCCCGATGGACCAACAGCTCGATAGCCTCGTGATCGGCATCCGCGCCGACACCAGCGGCTTCGCCCGCGACGTCGCCGGCATCAAGGACCAGCTCGACGGGCCGCTCGCGAGCGGTGCCGACCACGCCGGCAAGGCGATCGAAAGCGCGCTGGCGAAGGCGGTCAAGACCGGCAGCCTCGGCTTCGACGACCTCCGCAAGGTCGCGCTGTCGACCCTCGCCGAGATCGCCGCGAGCGCGATCAAGACCGACCTCACCGGACTGTTCGGCGGCGGTTCGTCGAGTGGCGGCGGCGGGATCCTTTCCTCGCTCGCCAGCGCGGCGGGGTCGCTGTTCGGCGGAGCCCCCGGGCGCGCGACCGGCGGCCCGGTTACCGGCGGAAGCGCGTATCTCGTCGGCGAGCGCGGCCCCGAATTGTTCGTCCCCACCGCCGCCGGGCGCATCGCGACGGGGGGCGGGCAGGGCGGCGCGGTCAGCATCACCGTCAATGTTGCTACCCCCCGCGACGCCGCGCCCGCTATGATGCAGCGGACCGGGGCGCAGGTCGCGCGCGCGGTCCGCCAAGCGCTCGATCGGGCTGACGGATGATGCGCCACTGGCTCGCCACCCCCGCCGACCAGCAGCGCCGCGACTGGCTCAAGCGCTTCGACGCGCGCTTCTGGACGGTCGATTTCCCGCGTCCGATGATGGCCGCCGCGACGACCCCCGCGCCGCGATCGATCCGGGTCGACCTCAATTTCCTGCGGAGCAACGACCTCGCCGGGCTGATCTGGGAGTCGGCCGATCGCTTCGATCACCCGCTGCTGAGCTATGCCACCGACCGCGACTATCGCGGGCTGGTGCTCAGCTTCCGCTGGCAGTCGAGCGGGGTCATGCCGCTCGACGCGGTCAACGGCCCGGTGCTGACGATCGAGGGGCGCGACGCGGCGGGCAACTTCCGCGGCTGGTACGTGCGACTGTGGAATTACGCCGTGGGGACGCCGACCGACGCGGTGATCACGCTCGACTTCGACGCGCTGAGCGGCGGGTTCCTGCTGCCGGGCGAGGCCGATCCGGTGTTCACCGGCGACATCGACCGGCTGTTCGTCTCGCTCGTACCCGCCGGCTTCACCGGCATCGAAGCGCCGCTGACGGTCGCGGTCGATGCAGCCGTGACGCTGTCTGACATCGCCTGCGATGGGCCCAACTCGACGATTGCGATCGGTGACACCGTAGTACCCCAGCACCGGTTGCGGATGGCGACGGGCTATGACGACAGCTATAACGTGACCCCCGAGCGGCTGCTTCGCGGCATCGTCGCGACCGGTTATACGACGTGGCTCAACCATTATGTCGGGATGAGCCACTTCTTCCAGGTGGCGTGGGATCCGGCGACGGCGCGCTACGAGGTCGATCCATCGCGGCCGTTGTGCGCCCCGGCAGCGGCGTGGCACCGCGACTTCGCCGAGCGGGCCGCAGCGGCGGGGTTGACGCTGATCGTGTCGCAGTCGTTCGAGCTGCTCGACCAGAACGCGCCCGCGGCGTGGAAGCAGCGCGACGCGGCGGGGGCTCCGGCGCTGACCGGCTACACCCCGCCGTCGACGCTGCTGTCACCGTGTAGTGCGCCCGCAATGGCGTGGCTGCAGGCGGTCGCGCGGGCGTTCGTCGCGCTCGCGGTCGCCGCCGGTCACGCGCCGCACTTCCAGATCGGCGAGCCGTGGTGGTGGGTCGGGCCCGACCACCGCCCGTGCTTCTACGACGCGGCGACGACTGCGGCGTATCACAGCGAGGGCGGGGCACCACCGCCGCTGGTGCTCGATGCGCGCGGGACGTTCGATGCGCCGAACCGCGCCTTCGCCGATTGGCTCGGCGTAAAGCTCGGCGCGGCGACGATGGTGCTGCGCGACGCGGTACGCGGGATCGCTCCCACCGTGACGACATACCTGTTGTTCTACGCTCCGCAGGTGGTTCGCTCAGCCTCGCCAGAACTGGTCCGCGCCGACCTGCCCGCGGCATGGGCGTACCCCGCATTCGATGTCCTCCAGCTCGAGGATTACGAGTTCGTCACGAGCGGCAACTTCGCCGCGCAGGCGGCGGCGCGCGCGGTGGTCGCGAGCCGCCTCGGCTACCCGCCCGCCGTCCAGCATTATTTCGCCGGCTTCGTCGCGCGAATCGAGGATCGCGGGCAATGGCCGGCGATCGCCGAGGCCGCCGCCGCCGCGCAGGATCGCGGCGTCGCCGAGGTCTTCGTCTGGGCATGGCCCGAAGTGGCACGCGACGGCTTCGTCGCATTCGACATCATGGGAGACGAGGCCGTGGCCGCATTCGACGACGTCTGCTTTCCGCTCGCGATCGGCCTGCACGCGAGCGGCGGCCCCGAATTCTCGACGCAGATCTCGACGTCGAGCTCGGGGTATGAACAGCGTAACAGCAGCTGGGCCGAGGCGCGGCTCCACTACGACGCCGGGGTCGGGGTCCGCTCCGAAGCCGACCTGCGGCTGCTTCTCGCGTTCTTCCGCGCGCGGCGCGGGCAGGCGAGCGGCTTCCGCTTCACCGATCCGCTCGACCATTCTTCGGGCGACGGCGACACGATTACCGCGCTCGACCAGCCGATCGGCATCGGTGACGGGGTGGCGACGCGCTTTGTCCTGACCAAGCGCTACGGCACCGCCGACGATCCGCACGACCGCCGGATCACGCGCCCGGTCGCGGGCAGCGTCGTCGTCGCGGTCGCCGGGGCCGCCGTCACCGGCTGGCAGCTGGCCGAAGGCGGCTTCGTCGATCTCGCCGCGCCTCCGCCCGCCGGGGCGATCGTCACCGCGGGCTTCGCCTTCGACGTGCCCGTGCGTTTCGCCGACGACCGGCTCGACGTCTCGCCCGGTGGCTGGCGGTCGGGCGACGCCGCGTCGGTCCCGCTCATCGAAATCCGCGAGGCTTAGATGGCGTTCTCCGACAGTCTCGCCCGCGACCTGACGACGATCGCCTTGTGCTGGCGCGTCGCCCGGAGTGACGGCGTCGTCCTCGGCTTCACCACGCACGACCGCCCGCTCGACATCGGCGGGCTGCGCTATGCCGCCGCCCCGGGGATGACGCCGTCGGCAATCAGCCTCGGCGATGGGCTCGAGGTCGATACGATGGAGTTCGCCGGGGCATTGTCGGCGGCGGCGATCACCGGCGAAGACCTCGCGGCGGGGCGCTACGACGGCGCTGCGCTGACGGTGTTCATGGCCGACTGGGACGATCCGGCGGCGGGCACGCTGCGGCTGGCGGGCGGTACGATCGGCGCGATCGAGCAGCGCACCGGGCCGGGCGGCGGCAGCTTCACCGCGACGGTGCGCGGGCCGACCGCGGCGTTCGAGGCCATCGCGATCGAGACCTGCTCGCCCGACTGCCGCGCCGAACTCGGCGACCGCCGCTGCCGGGTCGATCTCGCGCCGCTGACGACGACCGCGCGCACCACCGCCTCGACGCGCGACCGGATCGGTGTCGCGGTGACGGCGATCGAGCGCTTCAGCGGCGGCCGGGTGCGCCCGCTCGACGGGCCGAACGCTGGTCTCGATGCGCGCATCGCGGGGGTCGACGGCGACGCGCTTGTCCTGTTCGAGGCGCTGCCCTTCGCGCTCGCCGCCGGAACACGCGTCGAACTCCGCGAGGGCTGCGACAAGACGTTGGCGACGTGCAGCGCGCGCTTCGCGAACGCGATCAACTTTCGCGGCGAGCCGCACGTCCCCGGCGGCGACGTCCTCACCCGGTTCCCCGGCGTATGACCGCGCATCCGCACAGCGCCGTAATCGTCGCCGCCGCGCGCGCCTGCGTCGGCACGCGCTTCCGCGCGCAGGGCAGGGCGCCGGGGCTCGGCCTCGACTGCGTCGGCGTCGCGCTGATCGCTGCTGCTGCTGCCGGGATTTCCTTCGTGCCGCCCGCCTACGCACTCGGAGGCGACCATGAAGCCGCGCTCGACGATCTGATCGCTACCGCTGGGTGCCGCCGTGTCGCCACCGCCGCGCCGGGCGACCTGCTCACCATCGCGCCGTCGCCCGGCCGCCGCCACTTTGCCGTCGTCACCGGGACCGGCGTCGTCCACGCGCATGCCGGGCTGGGCCGCGTCGTCGAAGGGCCGCTCGACCTCGGCTGGACCATCGTCGCCGCGTGGCGGCTGCCTGAACAGGAGTGAGCCGATGGCGACATTGATCTTGGGCACCGTCGGGCGCGCGCTCGGCGGCCCGCTGGGCGGGCTCGTCGGCACCGTCATCGGCAGCACGCTCGACCGCGGCATCTTCGGCGGCGGCGCGACGCGAGAAGGGCCGCGCGTCGCCAACCTCGCGGTCCAGAGCGCCGCCTATGGCGAGCCGCTGCCGCGCATCTATGGCCGGATGCGCGTCGCCGGGTCGCTCGTCTGGACCGCAGGCATCCGCGAAAGCCGGACCAGCTCGAGCGGCGGCAAGCGCGGCGCTGCGACGAGCAGCTACAGCTATTCGGCATCGTTCGCGGTGATCGTTGCGGCGCGGGCGATCGTTCGCGTCGAGCGCATCTGGGCCGACGGCAAACTGCTCCGCGCGACCGACGGCACGCTGATCTATCCGGCGACGATCCGCGCATACACCGGTAGCGAAGGGCAGCTGGTCGATCCGCTGATCGCCGCTGCCGAGGGCGTCGGTGCCGCGCCCGCCTACCGCGACCGCGCGCACGTCGTGTTCGAGGACCTGCCGCTCGCCGACTATGGCAACCGCATCCCCAACCTGACCTTCGAGGTCGTTGCCGATGACGACGATATCGCAGTCGAGGCGATCGCCCGCGACATCGCCGGTCCCGGCCTCGGTGGGGACACCGCCGGCCCGATGCTGCTCGGCTTTGCCGCCGCGCGCGCAGGCAGCATCCGCGCGACGATGACCCAGCTCGCCGAGATCGGCGACCTCGTCGTCCGTGACGCCGACGCCGGGCTCGTCCTCGGGCCGGGCACGTCGACGACGATCCCGGCCGATGTCCTCGGCGCGAGCGAGGCGCACGCCGCTCCGGCTTGGCACACGAGCCGCGAGGCCGGCGACAGCATCCCCGATGCGCTTGTCTTCGGCTTCAGCGACCCCGCGCGCGACTTCCAGCCGGGGCAGCAGCGCGCGGTCCGGCGCAGCCCGGTGCTGCGGAGCGAAGCGCATGACCTCCCCGTCGCCGCGACCGCCGCTGCGGCGAAGCAGCTCGCCGAAATCCTCCTCCGCCGCGCGATCGCCAGGCGGTCGACCGCGCTGCTGGCGATGTCGTGGCGCTACGCCGCGCTGCGTCCGGGCGATGCTGTCCTGGTCGAGGGCTACCCCGATCCGTGGCGGGTCCGCCGGACGACGATCACCGGCGCAGTAATAGAGTGCGAGGTCGAACGCATCGCCTCGCCGCCCGGGGCTCCGTCGACGACTGCCGATTCCGGTCGCGTCTATGCTCCCGGCGATGCTCCGAATGGCCCGACCGTGCTCCACGTTCTCGACCTCCCCTCGCTCGACGGCGTCGCGACCACGCCGCGGCTATTGCTCGCCGCGGCGGGGCCGAGCAGCGGCTGGCGGCGCGCCGGCGTCGTCGTCAGCCGCGATGGCGGCGCGAGCTATGCGACGGTCGCGACGATCGACACGCCGGCGACGCTCGGGGTCGCCGCGAGCCCGCTCCCCGCCGGCACGACCGACTGCTGGGACCGGCTGTCGACGATCGACGTCGACCTGCTCGAGGGAGCGATGACGCTCGAGAGCGCGAGCGAGGCGGCGGTCCTCGCCGGGGCCAACCTCGCGCTCGCGGGCGACGAGGTGTTCCAGTTCGCCCGCGCCGAAGCCGTCGCACCGCGGCGCTATCGCCTCAGCGTGCTACTGCGCGGGCGGCGCGGGACCGAGGCGGCGGTCGCCACCCATGCTGCGAGCGAGCGCTTCGTCATGCTCGATGCCGGCAGCGTCACCGCGTTCGATCCCCCGATCGACGCGATTGGATCGCCGCTGATCTTCAAGGCGGTCGGCCCCGGAGAGGACATCGTCACGGTATTCGGCATCGCCGTCGTTCCCGTGGGGGTTGCGCTCCGTCCGTTGTCGCCGGTCGCCCTGACGGTCACGACGCTCGCCAATGGCGATCGGCTGATCAGCTGGATCCGCCGTAGCCGGGCAGGGTTCGCGTGGATCGACGGGGCAGATGCACCGCTGGGAGAGGAAGCCGAGCGGTATCGGGTCACGATCGCGTTCGGCGCAACTGTCGTTCGCGCGGTCGAGGTTGGTGGAACGTCGTGGACCTACCCGGCTGCATCGTTCGCGGCCGACGGTGGCGGCACCGCTGGGTCGCTAACCGCCGCCGTCGCTCAGCTCGGGGCCGCCGTCGGCCCCGGCAGTGCAGCGACATGCACGATATAACTTTGCATTAACTCACATTTTTGGAAGGACGATCATGGCTGAGGTATCGGCGCGCTACGCGTTTGCGCTGCTCCAAAGCGGGCAGGCGCAGAAGGAAATCACCCACAACAGCGCGATCGCGGCAATCGATGCGCTGCTCCATCTCGCCGTCGAAAGCCGGACCCTTGCGGCACCACCCGCAGGAGCGACGTCACCGGCAAGCTGGATCGTCAGCAGCTATGCGACCGGCGCATGGTCTGGTCGCACAGGCGAGATCGCCGTCCTCGAAGCCGGCGGTTGGTCGTTCGTCGTGCCGCGCGATGGCTGCCTCGCCTACGTGCGCGACGAAGGCGTCTATGCTGTGTGTGTCGGCGGCGTCTGGAACGGTGCCGCATGGCCGGTGCGGGCACTTTCGGTTAACGGGCGAACGATGCTCGCCGTGACGCCGGTCGCGCTTGCCGGAGCGGCTGGCGGCACGATAATCGACACCGAGGCGCGGGCGGAATTGGCGGCGCTAACCAGCGCGATGCGTGCCATGGGACTCGTTGCGGTTGCGTAGCGAATGCCGAACGTTACTTCATGGAAAAGCTGTTGTTTCTATGCAACACACCATCTGAATCTCGACTTGCGCTGGTATAACTGCTGCGTTAGAGCGTTCGAGCAGTTCAGTGGACTATCGAAACCGTGAAGGGAATAATGATGCGGAAATTTGCCGTAGCAATAGCGTTGGGTTCGACCGCGCTTGCCGGCCCGGCGCTGGCGAAAGACGATTCGTTCTATGTCGGCCTCGAAGGCGGCGGGATCATCTCGCAGGCTTCGTCGTTCGACCTGCGGACGACCGCCGGCGTTGCCTATAAGGCGCCGCTGCGCAACACCTACAACGTCGGCTACGACATCGACGGAATCCTCGGCTACGACTTCGGTATGTTCCGTACCGAGTTCGAGGTCGGCTACAAGCGTAACAACGTCGATTACGTTCAGGTCAACGGCGGCACTCCGCCGCTGACGCTCGCGAACGGTGTCGCCGGTGTTCCCGCGCTCGGCAACTATTACAACGCTCCCGGCAACCAGAACATCCTGTCGTTCATGGTCAACGGCCTCGTCGACTTCGGCGGCAAGGGGCGTGATTTCGGTGGTTACCTCGGCGGCGGCGTCGGCGTCGCTCGCGTCAAGCAGCAGGGTTATGGCTTCGCTGCTGGCGGTGCTCCGTATCTCGACGACAGCGACACGCACGTTGCGTGGCAGCTTCTCGCCGGCGTTTACAAGCCGCTGACCGACCACGTCGACGTGACGCTGAAGTATCGTTACTTCAACGTCGATAACGTCAACACGCTGACCTTCACCGGGAACCAGGCAAACACGCGCGTTCGTTCGCACAGCCTGCTCGTCGGTCTGACGTACAACTTCGGTGGCGAGACGCCGCCGCCGCCGCCGCCGGCTCCGATGGCTCCCCCGCCGCCGCCGCCGGCTCCGCTGCCGCCGTGCCCGCCGGCTGCCGTCACCCCCGGGCCGTTCCTCGTCTTCTTCGATTGGGATCGTTCGGTCATCACACCGGAAGCCGCCGCGATCCTCGATCGTGCCGCCGACCAGTATGCCTCGACGGGTCAGACCAGCGTCACGCTCGCCGGTCACGCCGACAAGTCGGGTAAGCCGGATTACAACGTTGCGCTGTCGCAGCGCCGCGCTGATGCGGTCAAGGCTTACATGACCGGCAAGGGTGTCGCCGCTGGCGTCATCACGACCGAAGCGTTCGGTGAGAGCCGTCCGCTGGTCGATACGGCCGACGGTGTTCGCGAACCGCAGAACCGCCGCGTCGAGATCACCTTCGGTGGTGCTCCGGCTCCGGCTTCCGCGGGTCCCTGCACCCCGCAGTAAGCGGATCACGAAAAAGGAAAGGCCGCCCGAAAGGGCGGCCTTTTTTTTGCGCGATTGCGATGAGTTCGACTGTCAGACCGAGGCAGTTTGCGCCGATGCGCGCGATCGTCCTTATCATCCCGCGAGATCGCGCACGTCGTCCTGACCCGGAAAGAAACCGGAAGTGACGGTGACGATATTTCGAAAAGTGCGTTGCTGATGCCGGGATGAAAGATCACCCGATCGCGGCTGATCTCAGCCGGACTTCAAAGAGGCGGGAGGTCGACCCCTGTCACTTCGATCGGGGTGAGCAACGCCTTGTGCGAGACCGGCGTTAGCCCGGCACGAACATCATCGCGTAATGCGGCGGCGCGCTTGCCCAGGTCGCCCTTGCGTAGCGTCAGCGCCGCGCGACCAGCGACCGCTGCCCGCTCGCAAAACGAGTATTGAGCATCGAGGGTCGAATAGCTGTTGTAGGTTTGCGTCGTATAGCGATCGAAGCTGTTCTGCGCCTGCGCCCCGTCATAGCGGCGGAAGTGCGCGACCATCGTCGCGCGGGCACGATCGAGTTCGTCCGAATGCTGGCGGAGAACATCGTTATAGTTTCGCACCGTCGCAAGGAACGGCGAGAATTGACACTGCAGCGCGGCGATGTTGAGTGCGGCGCGGACGCTCCACACCGCATTGGCCTCGGCTTCTGCAGGCGTCGTCGGCCGCAGCTTGACGGCATTCGGCGTCATCATCCCGTCTGCCGATCGTGTGAAGACTTCTTCGCCAGGCAGGGTTGCTGCGGGTGCTGCATCGACGGTCTTCGGTCGCGCGCGAACCGGCTTTTTCGCGGGAGCGGCGGCAGCATTTGCGATGGGAACACCGCAAACGCCCAAAACGGCGAGCGAGATGAAGGCCTGTCTTAGCATATTGCGACTGTCTCCGGCGCAGAACTCGGCGCCCGACAGCCTTACCGCCGCACATCGCGCGCCGCTAGAGTCTGTTTCCGCAATGCTGCGGCTTACCGCGGTGCGGCACCATCCTGTTGTAATATAACGTCGGATGGGCCGTCACACGGTGATCGATCTGGACAGACGTCTTTAGCCGAGCAGGCTACCGAGCTGCAGCGCAACCGACATGTCGCCATCGACCTTCAGCTTGCCCATCATGAACGCCATCTGCGGGTTCTGCTTGCCGCTCGCCATGTCCATGAAATCGGCCATCGAAACCTTGACCGTGCAATCGGTCGGGACGTTCTGATTGTCGACGACAGCCGGCGTCGCGGTATCGTCAATCCGGACGACACCATCGTCGCCGAAATCGAACTTGACCGATTTCTTGAGACCCGCACTCGCACCGACGCGCGTGCGCATGCCTTCAGTGATCTGTTCAAGGCTCATTGCTGTTCTCCCCAGCGGATTACGTGGTGTCGCGCGGACCGAACATTCTGCGATGAACTAAGTTCACGCAAACCGATCGGCCATAAAAGAAGGGCCGCCATTTGACTGGCGGCCCTTCCGAGATCGTGACGACCGAAGCTATTACGGCTTGGTGGTGGTCGTCGAATCCGTCGTCGTCGTGCTGGTGCCGCCCGAAGCCGGTGCCATCGCATCGCCAGCGGCGGGAGCGGTCGCCATCGCGTCGGCAGCGCCCGAAGCGGGGGCCATCGTCGTGGTGTCGGTTGCCATCGGCGCCGAAGCAGGCGTCGTGGTGTCGGTGGTGGTCGTGGTCGACGTCGTGTCGGCCTTCTTTTCGCCGCAAGCGACGACTGCCAGCGCGAGGCCGGCGACGAGCGTAACCGTCTTAATCTTCGTCATGAGATCACCCATCTTTGGACTCCTGTTCATCGTTTGCGAGCATGATAGCGGCGGTTTCGGTTCAGCCCTTATCCCCTAACCGTGGTGGACATTAGACAGAAACTTCTTCCCCCTCAAGCGTCATTGCGCATCTCCGTAACGGTTAAACGACCGATGAACCGCGACAGTTCCGTGTGCAGCGCAGCATCGATCGTTTCCATCGTCGACGGTCGGCCCAGTGCCAAGAGGCTCGTTACCGCCGATTCCGCGAGGCCGCACGGCACGATTCCGTCAAAATGCGCGAGATTTGGAGAGATATTGATCGCGACCCCGTGGAACGTGACCCAGCGGCGAATCCGGACACCGATCGCCGCGATCTTCGCGTCGTGATTTTCTGTGTGAACCCAGACGCCCACACGCGCCGGATCGGTGAAAGCGGCTACCCGCTCACGGGCAAGTGCTTCGATCACCCACGCCTCGAGTGCGGTGATGTATCGGCGGACGTCGCGCCCGCGGGCGTCGAGATCGAGCATGACATAAACGACGCGTTGGCCAGGCCCGTGATAGGTGTGTCGCCCGCCGCGCCCGGTAGCGTGAACCGGGAAGCGCGCATCGAGGACGTCGGCGGCATCGGCGCTGGTCCCCGCAGTGTATAGCGGCGGGTGCTCGACGAGCCAGATCAGCTCGCGCGCGGTTCCCGCCCGGATGGCCGCGACGCGCGCCTCCATCGCCGCGACCGCCTCGGCGTAATCGAGCAGCCCCGGTTCGACGCGCCATTCGATGGAGTCGGTCAACCCTCGCTCACAGCGACGCGGCGAACGCGCGAACGTCGGCAAGAAACAGTTCGGGCTCCTCAAGGCTGGCAAAATGGCCGCCGCGCGGCATCTCGGTGTAGCGAACGACATTATAGCCGCGCTCGACCATCGCACGCGGCGGGAAGGCGAGCAGGTCCTTTGGGAATGCCGCGACCGCGGTCGGCACTTCGATCCGCCGCCCTTGCGGGATCGCCGCGCCACCCTCCTCGAACATACCCTTGTAGATCCATGTTGCGGTGTTGAAGCTACGGGTCGTCAGGTAGATCATGATGTTGGTCAGCATCTGGTCGAGGCTGAACGGCGGGTCGACATAACCGTCGCGCCCGTCGCCGGTGTCGGACCAGCCGACGAACTTTTCGGCGAACCACGCTGCGACCCCCATCGGCGAATCCATCATCGCGAAGCCGAGGCTCTGCGGCTTGGTTCCCTGGAGCTGGAGATAGGCGGTCTCGCGGTCACGCACCTTCTGCGCCTTCATCAGCCACGCGACCTCGGCGGGCGTATCGGGGTGCATGTCGGCCGAGCGCAGCCCGTAGCCGCTGAGGTGGATCGCCTCGACCGTCGTGCTGTCAAGCCCGATCCAGCCGCCGATGACGCAGCCCCAGTCGCCGCCCTGATACAGATACCCGTCGTAACCTAGCACCGCCATCAGCCGGTCGTAGAGCCTCGCCATCGCGCGCGGCCCGATCGGCGACGCCGGCTTGTCCGACCACGCATACCCCGCCAGCGAAGGAGCGATCACATGGAAGGCAGGCCCATCCTCCACCTCAGGTTCGGCAAGGCGATCGACGATCGCGTCGAACTCGACGATCGACCCTGGCCAGCCGTGCGCGATCAACAACGGCCGCGCGTTCGGGCGCGTCGACCGGCGGTGAATACAGTGAAGCTTTAGCCCGGGCTCGACTTCGACGCGGAAATGCGGGTGGCGGTTGAGCCCGGCAACCGCTGCCGCCCAGTCGAAATCGTCGAGCCAATAGTCGCGCACCCGAGCCATGTACGCGCGGTTTGCTCCGTAATCCCATTTGGCATCGGTGGGCTCCTCGAAGAAGCGGTAGCCGGCGACGCGGTCGCGAATCCACGCCACTTCGTCGGCGTTGACCGGGATCGCGAACGGCTCGATCGTGTTCATGCTGCGAGCCTTTGCTTTGCCGTCGCGGCGATCAAATCGGCGGCCTTTTCGGCGATCATGATCGTCGGCGCATTGGTATTGCCCGAGACAAGATACGGCATCACCGACGCGTCGACGACGCGCAGCCCGTCGACTCCGCGAACGCGCAGAGATCCATCGACGACCGAGGCGTCGTCGGCTCCCATCCGGCAGGTGCCCACCGGGTGGTAGATCGTCTCGCCCCAGTCGCGCATTGCCGCGACGAGCACATCGCGCGATTGCACCGAAGCGCCGGGCCACGTCTCGGCGCCGCGAAACGCATCGAACGCCGGTGCCGCGCCGATCTTGCGGGCGATCGCGACCCCGGCGACGAGCGTGTCGACATCCTCATGCGCCGTCAGGTAGCGCGGATCGATCAGCGGCGGTGCGAGCGGGTCGGGACCGGCGAGGCGGATCGTCCCGCGGCTTTCGGGGCGGAGCTGGCAGACGTGCATCTGATAGCCGTGCTCGGGCGACATCGTCCCGCGGCCATGGGCATTGCCGCGCAACGGCATGAAATGGATCTGGATGTCGGGCGCGGCCAGCCCCTGGCGGGTCGAAACGAACGCGCCGGTCGGGGTCGGGATGTAGCTTCCCGGTCCCGATTTCGCGAACAGCCACGACGCCAGCGCCTTGACCTTGTTGAGGGTTGCCGCATTGGCATTGAGCGTGACCGGCTGGGTGCACGCCCATTGCACGATCAGGTCGAGATGGTCCTGGAGATTGCCGCCGACGTCGGCCCGGTCGGCGACGACCTCGATCCCGGTTGCGCGCAAATGCTCGGCCGGACCGACCCCCGACAACATCAGCAATTGCGGCGAGTTGACCGTACCGCCGCAGAGGATCACCTCGCGTGCCGTGACCGATTGCGCCTTGCCGTCGCGGACATAGGCGATGCCAGTCGCGCGGGTGCCGGCAAAAGTGACGCGCTCGACCTGGACGCCGGTACGGACCTCGAGGTTCGGGCGCTTCATCACCGGGGTCAAATACGCGCGCGCCGCCGACCAGCGGCTGCCGTTCTTGATCGTGCAATCGTAGCGCCCGGCGCCCTCGAACTGAGGTCCGTTGAAGTCGTCGGTGCGCGGATAGCCCGCTTCGACTGCCGCATCGATGAAGGCGTCGTTCAAGACGTGCGGCAGGCAGCGCGTGCTCGTGTGGAGCGGGCCGCCTTCACCGTGGAAGTCGCCGCCGCCGCGCTCGCTATGCTCGGAGCGGCGGAAATAGGGGAGGACGTCGCTCCACCCCCAGCCGGTCAGGCCTAACTGGGCCCAGCGATCGTAATCGCTCGCATGGCCGCGGATATAGACCATGCCGTTGATCGAAGACGATCCGCCCAGCACCCGGCCGCGCGGCCAGTAGAGCCTGCGGTCGTTGAGTTCGGCCTGCGGAACGGTCCAGAAGCCCCAGTCGTGCGGACTGTCCTTGTCGGGCGGAATGATCTGCGCGATTCCGCCGGGCATGTTGATCATCGTCCCATTGTCACGCCCGCCGGCCTCGAGCAGCAGGACGCGCGTTGCCGGATCAGCCGACAGCCGGTTGGCGAGAACGCACCCCGCCGATCCCGCGCCGACGATGATGAAGTCGAAATGATCGGCCATGATGCGAGCCCTCCCCAGAGCTTCGCGAGCCAGTCTAGGCGTTCGGGCCGTCCGGGCAAGCCGTGCTTGCGACGCCGAGTTCGGCTGCGACGCGCTCAAAAATGGCAGCGACCGCGTCGGCACCCGCTTCGGTGACGGCGCCGGCGGCGACCTCGGCGGGCGACCACAGCCACGACCGCGCTGGATCGTCGAGCATGTCCCACCGCGGAAACAGACGCGTCGCGACATCGGTCGCCCGTAAGGCCGTGATATCGAGGTGGCGGTCGTCGGCCACGATCCTGGCGAAGGCAGCGACGACCGCGTCGGTCGGCCCCTCGAGCAACTGCAGATAGATATCGTGGCGGCAGATGAGCGCGCCGGTCACTCCGTCGCGACTGTTGTTGCGCCGCGCGGCAACGAGGATGTTCGCGAGCGTCGCCGCATCATAGCCGAACGGCTGCGAGATATAGATCAATTGGCGCAGCATCTTGCCGTCCCCCAAACCGGTTTTACGGTACGCTACGGGATTGGCGGTCGCGCGTCGCCCCCTTCACATCGCCGCACCGCGCTGCCACATGAGTAGTGATGAGCGATCCCGCCGAACTAGTCGCCGCGGCTCCCTACGGGCGGGTTGAAATCCTCGCGCCGCTCGTGCGCCGGGTTCTCGCGCGCAATCCGTCGCCGTTCACGTACACCGGCACGGGGACGTACATCGTCGGCACCGGGACCGTCGCGATCATCGATCCCGGCCCCGACGACGCCGATCATATCGCCGCATTGCTCGACGCAGTCGCGGGCGAGACGGTCAGCCACATTGTCATCACCCACACCCACCGCGATCATTCCCCCGCCGCGCCTGCCGTCAAAGCCGCGACCGGGGCGATCGTCGTCGGCTGCGCGCGGCTGGTGCTCGACGATGCCGGGCCGCGCGCCGATGCCGGGTTCGACCGGACCTACGATCCCGACACGGTCCTCGCCGACGGCGACAGCGTGAGCGGCCCGGGCTGGACGCTGACCGCGCTCCACACCCCCGGCCACACGTCGAATCACCTGTGCTTTGCGCTGCCCGAGGCGCGCGCGCTATTTAGCGGCGACCACGTCATGGGCTGGTCGACGACCGTCGTTTCGCCGCCCGACGGTGATATGGCGGCGTACATGGCGAGCCTCCGCCTGCTGCTCGACCGCGACGACGCGGTCTATTACCCGACCCACGGCGCGCCGGTGACCGAACCGCAGCGGCTGGTCCGCGGCCTCATCACCCACCGCAAGCAGCGCGAGAACCAGATCGTCAAAAGCCTTGGCGACGGGCCGAAGTCGGTCCCCGACATGGTCGCGACGATGTACGCGAGCGTCGATCCGCGCCTCCATCCGGCGGCAGGCCTGTCGGTCACGGCGCACCTTATCGACCTGCGCGCCCGCGGGATCGTCGCCAACGACGGCGACGCGTGGGCGCTGGTCGCGTGAAGCGCTACGCCGTCCTGTGGGGCCTGATCGCCGGGCTGTTGTTTAGCGCCGCGCTGGTCGGCGTCTTCCGCGCGCCGCTCGTCGCGATGCTCCTCCGCGGTCCCGACCCGGTGTCGATCGCCGATGTGTCGTTGAACGCAGTCCAGGCGCAGAACAAGCTGACCGCCTTCGCCGCGCGCTTCACTGTCGCGGTGACCTCGCAGCAGACGCGGCTCGGGCTGTTCCACGCGACTAAGACGCTGATCGTTCCCGGAACCGTCCGCTACGAGCTCGACTGGAAGCAGGTAACGCGCCGCGATATCGGCTGGAACGCCGCGACGAAGACGTTGACGGTGACGATCCCGCGTCCCGCGATCGCCGGTCCCGAGATCGACCTGACGCGGATCCGCGAGTTCAAGGACGGCGCGCTGCTGCTCGCGATGACCGATGCCGAGGCGGCGCTCGACACCGCCAACCGCGCGCGTGTCCAGTCGGCTCTGCTCGACGAGGCCAAGGCCCCGGTCCTGATGACGCTCGCGAGCGATGCCACGCGCGCGGCAGTCGAACGCACCTTCAAGCTGCCGCTCGCTGCCGCCGGTCTCGACGCCGCCGTCGTCGTTCGTTTCCCCTAAGGAGTCCGCGCATGGACGCCCGCCTCAACCTGTTCGGCAAGTCGATCCCCGCCGGTATCGATCTCCACACCGAGATCGCGCGGCTGCGCAAGGAGCGCAACGCCGTCATCCTTGCGCATTATTATCAGGACCCGGTGCTGCAGGATCTCGCCGATTTCGTCGGCGACAGCCTCGACCTCAGCCGCAAGGCCGCCGCGACCGACGCCGCCGTCATCGCGTTCTGCGGGGTCAAGTTCATGGCAGAGGTGGCGAAGATACTGTCGCCGCAGAAGACCGTCGTCCTGCCCGACCTCGCCGCCGGGTGCAGCCTCGAGGACTCGTGCCCGCCCGACGAGTTCGGCGCGTTCCGCGCGGCGCACCCCGATCACATCAGCCTGACGTACATCAACTGCTCGGCGGCGGTGAAGGCGCACAGCGACATCATCGTGACGTCGTCGTCCGCCGAAAAGATCATCAACCAGCTCCCCCGCGACCAAAAAATCCTGTTCGCCCCCGACAAGCACCTCGGCGCGTGGCTCAACCGCAAGACCGGGCGCGACATGCTGTTGTGGGACGGGACGTGCATCGTCCACGAGCGCTTCTCAGTGACCGAGCTGCTCAAATTGAAGGCGCTCAACCCCGCCGCGCCGGTCCTAGCGCACCCCGAGTGCCCGGCGGCGATCCTCGACCTCGCCGATTACGTCGGCGCGACGAGCGGCATCCTCGATTACGCGCTCAAGTCGCCCGAGCCGACGCTGATCGTCGCCACCGAGCCAAACATCATCCACCAGATGCAGCTCCGCGCGCCGCACAAGGTGTTTATCGGCGCGCCGGGAGCCGACGGTAATTGCGGCTGCAACATGTGCCCGTTCATGGCGATGAACACGCTCGAAAAGCTGTACCTGTGCCTCCGCGACCTGACCCCGGTGATCGAGGTCCCCGAGGCGATCCGGGTGCGGGCGAAGCTGCCGCTCGACCGGATGCTCGAGATGGCGAGCGCGGTGACGCCGGTGCCGGTTACGGGGGATTGAGAATTGGGATTGCCATCGGCGCTGTCGTCGTCGGACTGGCCGTCGCGTTCCTTGTCGTTGTGGTCGTCGCACAACGTCGCTTCATTTACCCAGCGCCGCGAGCGACCGGAGAAATCTCAGCCCCCGGCTTCAGCCGGGTCGTCCTGCACACGGCGGATGGCCTCGACCTCGGCGCGCTTTACCGGCCCCGCCCTCGACGCCGGACCATCGTGTTCTTTCACGGCAACGGCGACAGTTTGCGTGGATCACTTGTCGCGACGCAGGTGATCGCCGCTGCCGGCTACGGCGTCCTGCTGCCTGAATACCGTGGCTACGGCGGCAATCCGGGATCGCCGAGCGAAAGCGGCCTTTACGCCGATGCCCGCGCGGCGACCGCGTTCCTTCGCCGGCGGGGCGTCGCCTCGGGCGACATCGTCGCCATCGGCAACTCGCTCGGCTCGGGTCCGGCGACCGAGGTCGCAACCGGTGAGAAGCTCGGCGGCCTGATGATCGTCTCCGGCTTCACCAGCCTGCCCGCGCTCGCTGCGGATGCAACGGGGTTGCCGATCGCGCCGCTGATTTGGGACAAGTACGACAACGCGGCGAAGCTGACCGGATCGACCATACCAATCGTAGTCCTTCATGCCGACAATGATCAGGTTATCCCGATATCGCACGGCCAACGCCTGGCATTGGCGAGCAAGACGTTTCTCCTGGTGTTTGCGGGCGTAGGTCACGGCCTGGCCTATGTGCCTGCAGCCGGAACTGCCGAAGTTCGGTGGCTCGATGGGCTCGACAGTAAGATGTCGAGCCGGACAAAGCCCGTGCCGGCAGGTGGCGATTAGCCGACCTGCGCCAGCAGCTCCGCGCGCACATCGAGACTTCAGGTTTCTTCACTGAGCCGTGTCATGCCCACTTGCCGTGAAATCGGAAGGCGCTAAGCCAACGCCGTGGCTTTTTCCCTCCCCAAATTCGACCTAGACTCCTTTATCCGCGCGACGCTCGCCGAGGATTTGGGGGAGGGGGGTGACGTCACCTCCGCCGCGGTCATTCCCGCCGACGCGCGTCTCACCGCGCTGATAGCGAGCCGCGACGCGGTCGTCGTCGCCGGACTGCCGCTCGCCGAGGCGTTCTTCCGGGCGCTGGATGCGGGCGTCGTCGTCGAGCATCTCGCCGCCGACGGCGACCGCGTCGCCGCCGGGACCGCGCTATTGCGGCTGACCGGCACCGCCCGCGCGCTCCTCGCCGCCGAGCGGTCGGCGCTCAACACCGTCCAGCACCTGACCGGGATCGCAACGATGACGCGGACCTATGTCGACGCGATCGCGGGGACCGGCGCAATACTGCTCGACACGCGCAAGACGCTGCCCGGGCTGCGGCTCCTCGAGAAATACGCGACGCGGATGGGCGGGGCGACCAACCATCGGCTGCGGCTCGACGACGGCGTGATGATCAAGGACAACCATGTCGCTATTGCCGGGGGCATCACTCCCGCCGTCGCGGCGGCCAAAGCAGCTGGCCTCGGACGGACGTCCGATCCGGCGAGCGTCGGCCCAGATAACGTCGGCATCGTCGTCGAGGTCGACCGGATCGACCAGATCGAGCCCGCGCTCGCCGCCGGGGCCGACAGGCTGCTGCTCGACAATATGGACGTGCCGACGCTGCGCGAGGCAGTCGCCTTGATCGCCGGACGCGTGCCCACCGAGGCGAGCGGGGGCGTCCGGCTCGACACGATCCGCGCGATCGCCCAGACCGGGGTCACCTTCATTTCGGTCGGACGGCTGACCCAGTCGGCCCCGGCGGCGGACATAGGGCTCGACTATGCTTGACCTGTTCCTGAGCCTTGCGCTCGCCGCGACCACCGCGTGCTCGGTCCCCGCCGACCTTACCCCCGCTCCGGCGCAGCCGCAGGAGGAGAGCCGGATCGTCCCGGTGACCAAGCTCGTCCTCGCATTTTACTGGTGGCCGCAGGAATGCCGCCGCGGTGAGGCAACCGGCACGCAGGGGTGCGCGAGCGGTTTCGGGTTTCGCGTCCACGGCCTGTGGCCCGACGGCGCGGGCAAGACCTATCCGCAATTCTGCCGCGCGCCGACCCCGCTCGACCTACTCGAGGTCAAGCGCAACTATTGCCTGACACCGTCGGCGTCGCTGCTCCAGCACGAATGGGCGAAACACGGCACCTGCAACTGGGCGACGTCGTCCGCATATTTCGCCCAGGCGCGGAGTATCGCCGCCAAAATCTCGCTTCCCGAAATCGATGCACCGGGCAAGGAAGCGACTGCGGGCTCGATCCGCGATGCGTTTGTCGCCGCCAATCCGGCGATGCCGCGTCAGGCGCTGTTCGTCGCGACCGATAAGAATCAGTGGCTTACCGAGGTGCGCGTCTGCCTCACTCTCGCTGGCCGTCCTGACCGCTGCGAGGGTGGCGACACCGGCGCCCCTGATTCGGTTTCGGTTCGCATCTGGCCGCGCTGACGGCTCGACCGACATAAGTTAAGCCGTCGTTCATCGCTTCGGCGATCGGTTCGCCGCGCCTTAAGCCCGCTTGGCCCAGAGTCTCGTTCCGTTCGCTTGGCAGCCGCTGCGCCGGGTGGTCAAACCCGCCTTGGGGACAAAGCGGACGGGATCGCGGCCACCGGGGGACACGGGGACGCGGTGCTTGTCCGGAATAATCGCGAAAAGCTCGGGGGTTGCCACCGTTATGAATCGACTCGACGCTGTCCGCAGCACGGTAGTGTCGACCGTACAACGCTGGTTACCCGAGCATTTCATCGTCTGGCACCGCACCAGCGGGGTCTCCAACATCCGGGTAGGGACGACAGCGCAGCTTATGGCAATCGGTGGCACGGCACTTGTGGCGACCTGGCTCGGCATGGCGACGATGAACATGATGTCGGGACAATCCGGCGAAATCGCCGCGAAATCGGCTGAACTTGCGCGGATGCAGGCGCGGCTGGTGGCGATGAAGTCGGACAGTTCGAACCTAAAGGGCGTCGTCGCTGACCGTGCCGCTGCGATCGAGAAGCGCCAGGCGTTCCTCGCCGCGCTGCTCCTGCCGAACCACGACCTGACCAAGCTCGCCGCGATGCTGCCGCGGTCGGGCGATATCGCCACCGCGAGCGACCTGCTCGCCGCCCCCGCCGCGGCGGTGATCGAGCCGTTCCGCAAGCTCGAGTCCGAACAGCTCGCCTTCGTCGACAAGGCGACCACCGCCGCCGACGCGCGGTTGCGCGATACCCAGTCGTTAATTCGCCGCCTCGGGCTCGATCCCGACCGCTTGATGTCGGCGTCGGCATTCGACGCCGCGCCCGCGGGCTTCGGCGGGAGCGCGATCGGCGGCATGGGCGGTCCGTACATTCCGGTCCACGCGCCGGTCGATGCCGAGCCGCGCTTCAAGGGCCTGTTCCTCAGCTGGAAGAAGCTCCAGTCGCTCGAGGCTGCACTGACGGTGATCCCGTCGTTCGTGCCGGTGAAAAGCTACAGCTATTCGTCGGGCTTCGGCGTCCGCTACGACCCGTTCACCGGCATGAGCGCGATGCACGCCGGGCTCGACATGGCGGGATCGATGGGCGAGCCGATCTACGCCGCCGCCGCCGGGACGGTCACCACCGCCGGCCGCTCGGGCGCGTACGGCAATTGCGTCGAAGTCAGCCACGGCAAGGGTCTCGCCACCCGCTATGGCCATTTGTCGGCGATCCTGGTCCACCCGGGCGAGGTCGTGAAGCAGGGCGAAGTCATCGCGCGGATGGGCTCGACCGGGCGTTCGACCGGCACCCATCTGCATTTCGAGGTCCGTATCGACGGCCGCGCGGTCAACCCGCGCCCGTATCTCGACGCGTCGGAATATGTCCTCGCGGCGCAGCACGGGGCGGGGACCAACGTCGCCGTCGGGCCGATGGCGATCTCCTCGCTCTGACAGCGTTGTGCCGCGGGCCGCGACGCCCTACATCGGGACTATGAGCACCGTCCTTCTCTCGTCCGCCGCCGCCGCCCGCGTTGCCGCGATCGCCGTGAAGCAGGGCAAGCCCGGATTGAAGCTGCGCCTCGCGGTCGACGGCGGCGGCTGTGCCGGTTTCCAGTATAAGTTCGGCCTCGAAAGCGTCGCGGCGGACGACGATCTCGTCGTCGAGACCGACGGGATCGCGATGCTTGTCGACCCGATCAGCCTGCCGTTCCTCGACGGGGCGCAAGTCGACTATGTCGAGACGATGGGCGCGGCGGCGTTCAAGGTGACCAATCCGAATGCGGCGAGCGGCTGCGGCTGCGGGTCGTCGTTCTCCGTCTAGCCCGTCCGTGAAACTGCGAGGCGATCCCGCGTGAAGATCGCGACCTTCAACATCAACGGCATCGGCGCTCGCTTGCCGCGTCTGCTCGACTGGCTCGCCGAGGCGACCCCCGACGTCGTCTGTCTCCAGGAGATCAAGACCGTCGACGAGAAGTTTCCTGTCGCCGAGATCGCCGCCGCGGGCTACCGCTCATTGGTCCACGGCCAGAAGGGCTTCAACGGCGTTGCGATCCTGTCGCGCGCCGAGGCGGTCGAGACCAAGCGCGGCCTCGACGGCGACCCCGCCGACGACCATTCGCGCTATCTCGAAGCCGAAGTCGAGGGTGTCCGCATCGCGTCGATCTACCTCCCCAACGGCAATCCGCAACCGGGTCCGAAATTCGGTTACAAGATCGCATGGTTCGCGCGACTGTCGGAGCGGGCGCGGGCGTTGAGCGCGCTCGAGCGGCCGGTCGTGCTCGCGGGCGACTACAACGTCATCCCGACCGCCGAGGATGTCTTCAATGAGGTCGCGATGTCGCACGACGCGCTGACCCAGCCCGAAACTCGCGCCGCGTTCCGCACGCTGCGTCACGCTGGCTGGACCGACGCGATCCGCAGTGTCCAGCCGACGGGCCGCGCCTATACCTTCTGGGACTATCAGGCAGGGGCATGGCCGCGCGACAGCGGCCTGCGCATTGACCACCTGTTGCTCTCGCCGTCTGCCGCCGACCGGCTGGTCAACGCGGGCATCGACCGTGCGGTCCGCGGCGGCGAGCGCGCATCGGACCACGTGCCGGCATGGGTCGAATTGCGGGGCTGAAACGACCCCCACATCGTGTGGACTTCTTAGACTTTCGCCGACTTCCCCTCCTCAAATGGGAGAGGAAAACCACCCTGACATCGTGTGGACTTCGTGGACTTCCGGCTTAAACCAGCGAGCGCTCGAAGATCCGGTAGGTCTTCGTCACCTCGGCCTCGATGACATCGGCAATGCTGCGCATCGGGCCATTGTCCTCGAGAATCCAGCCGATCTCGCCGCGCTTGGCGCCGTAATTCTCGACCGCCGTGCGGCGGATATATTCGATCATCTGGAAGACCATGATCGACGCCAGCCGGCTGCCCTGAAGCGACTTGCGGACCCCCATAAGCGGCACGCGGATGCGACGGACCTTGGGCTTGCGTAGCCGCCATAGCAGCTTGGCCCAGTTGAATGGGAACAGCTTGCCGCCAAGGTCAGCGGTGAATTCGTTGAGGTCGGGGAGCGAAATCAAGAAGCCCACCGGCTCGCCGTCGATCTCGGCGATACGGATCATGTCATTATAAACGATCGGCTTGAGCTTGACCCCCACGTGCGCGACCTCAAGCGGCGTCAGCGGCACGAAGCCCCAATTTGCCGACCAGGCATCGTTCAAGATGTCCATGATGATCGCCGCTTCCTCGGCGAACTTCGACTTGTCGACCATGCGGGTCTTGATCTTGCCGCTCTTCTCGCTCGCCGCGACGATCCGCTGGACGATGTCGGGGAAGGGCTTGTCGATCTGGAGCTCGTAAGTGTGGAGATCCTTGATCCCGGCATAGCCGTGCGCCTCGATCAGCTTGGCGTAATAGTTGAGATGGTGCCCCATCATCACCGTCGGCGGGCGGTCGAAGCCGTCGACGAGCAAGCCGGGCTCATCCCAGATCGAGATGCTGAACGGCCCCATCGCACTGGTCATGCCCTCGCCGCGCAGCCAGGTCTCGGCGGTGTTAAGCAGCAGGTCGGCGACGCGCTGGTCGTCGATCGACTCGAACATGCCCCAATGGCCGATGCCCGTGCCCATGTGTTCAAGCACAAGGCTATCGACCTGCGCCGAAATCCGGCCGACGATCTTGCCGTCCTGCATCGCCATCCAGAACTTGGCGTAGCCGTGCCCGAACCACGGATTCTTCTCGATACCGGTGATCAGTTCGAGTGCTTCGCCACGCAGCGGGGGGACCCAATTCGGATCGCTCTTGTAGAGCGTATAGATCAGGTCGATGAACTTGCCGCGATCTGCGGCGGTGATTGCTTCGACGATCTTGAGCTCGCCCCCCGACTTGCTCATGCTGCTTTACGCTCCGGTTCTTTGGTGGTGACGCGATCGCGCTGGCGCGGATGGCCTGCGGCAACGCCGCCCGACAGGTCGGCGACCCACGGATATACTGCGGCGACGTCCTCGGTGTAGCCGAGGTTGAATACCGTCGCGCTGCGCGTCGGGCGCTCGATACGCTCGTAGAACGTGCCGAACAGCCGGTCCCACGCGAAATTGGTGATGCCAAAATTGCCGGTCTCGTCGTGGAAGTGATGCGCCATGTGACGCGCCTTCATTGCGACGAGAATCTTGCTCTTCGGCTTGTACGACAGGTGCTGAATGCAGTGGCAGAACTCGTAGAAGCACGTCGTTAGCACGCCGGTCGCGAGCGCCAATGCAGCACCACCGACCCCGCCGATCGCATAACCGAACGGCAGCGTCATGATGAACACCGGTGGCAGCTCGCTCTTGAGAGTGCCGAACAGGATTTCGAGGTGATTGGGGTCTTGGTGGTGATCGTAATGGATCCGCTTCCACGTCGACGCGAGGAACGGCACTTTCCACATCCACTGGCTATGCAGCACCCAGCGGTGCAGGCAATACCAGACGAGCGGGTAGACTAGCATGACGAACCCGGCGGCGGCGGCACCGCGGACCAGCGTCGTCGGCTGCCACAGCGCCACGCCAATCGCGAGCGCGGCGATAACGAGGTAAGTGCGGATCGTGTAATATTGAAAATAGGCAACGACGAGCTCGCGCAACGTCATCTTGTTAAGGTAATGCGACCGGCTCCAGATTGCGGTCGATGTATCGGCGACAGCTTTCACTGGTCGTGCTCCATGCTTGGCCAAGCGATGTAGGAACGCAATGCGGCGCTTTTAGGACGCATGGGTAAGCCTGAATGTCGCGGCGTCACTCTTCGGAGCGGAACAGGACCGCCTCGCCGATCAGGAAAAACAGCAGGAAAGCCGACCATGCCGCCAGCAACGGCGGCACCGTGCCGAAATTGCCCATCGCAACGACGAAGTTATCGGCAACGAAAAAGGCGAAGCCAAGGAACATGCCGATCACGGCGCGGACGAACAGCCGCCCCGACCGGGCCAGCCCGAACGCCGCGACCGCGCCGAGCAGCGGCATCAGAATTGCGGACAATGGCCCAGAAATCTTGTGGTTCGCCGCCGCGACGAGCGAGGTCACCCGCTTGCCCGCGGCGCGCTGCTGGCTGATCTCGGGGAGCAAGTCCCAGAACGGCGTGAACGCGGCGGTGACGACGGTCGTCGTGAATTGCGCCGGCATAACGGGGCTGGGAAAATCGGCGCTCGGCGACTTCGCCTCGGTGCCCTTGGCGACATTGAACGTGGCAACGTCGCGCAATGCCCAGCCGCCGCGCATCGGCCGCGCGGTTGCGGCGCGGACGACCGATACGAGGCGGTCCTTGGTGCGGTCGTAAATCGTGACGTCGTGAAGCACAGTCTGGTCGCCGCCGCCGGTGACCGAGCCGGCGTGGAACAGGTCGTCGCCGCCCTTGACCCAGGCATCGGTTGCGGCGGTGGTGATCGGCGCGAGCTTGCCGTATTCGACCGCCTGCCACGCGGCAAGCGACTTGTTCGCCTTGACCACGACGCTCTCGTTGAAGACGAAGTTGATGGCGGCGATGCCGAGTGCTGCGACGATCAGTGGCGCCAGGATCTGGTGCGCCGAGATCCCCGCCGACTTGAAGATTACCACCTCCGAATTGGCGTTGAGCGTCGTCAGCGTTACCAGCGTGCCGAGCAGCACCGCGAACGGCAGGAACAGCGCGATGATCTGCGGGACGCGCAGCGCAACGTAATGCCAGAGGTCGGCGTCGGTGTTGCCCGGGACGACGAGAATCTTGCTCGATTCACCCAGCAGGTCGAGCGTCATCAAGATGACGACCAGCCCGCCGAGAAAGGCAAACGTGCGCGTCAGCAGCAGCCGGGCGGTGTAGAGCGCGATCGTTCGCGACGGGAACAACGTCATTCGGCCGGAACTTCACTGCCCGCCGCGGCTGCGGGAGCTTTGCTCTCAAGCCACGGCGCAGGGCGCTTGATCATCCCGGCGACGATGCTGGCGAGCTTGCCGAACCAGCGGTCGAGCGCGCCGATGGGCTGGCCTCCGGGGATATAGGCAAGGACATAGTACAGCCAGAACGACAATGCCGAGAAGCCGGCGAACGGTACCCATTGCGCGAGCACGGGATCGACCCGCCCGGCACCACCCATCGCCTCGCCGTACTGGCTGGTCTTGTGGAAAGTCACCAGCAGGATGATCGACAGGAACACGCCGAGTGCCGAGGTCGACCGCTTTGGCGGTACAGCGAGCGCGACCGCGAGGAACGGGAGGACGAGCATCACCAGAACGAGCACCAGCCGCCGGTTCAACGCGGCGATGCTCTGCTGATGCAGAATACGTGCGACATCGGCCTTGCCGGCGCGGGCGAGTTCGGGGAGCGTCAGCTCGGCGTTCTCGTCGCCACGGGCGCGAAAACTACCGATCGACGGCAGGTTGACCGGCAGGTCCTGCTGCTTGAACGTCAGCACGCGCGGCACGACGAAATTCGACGCGGTGTGGACCATCGTCCCGTTCGTCAGGCGGAGCAGGATGACGTCGGGATCGTCGGTCGACAGGAATGTGCCGCGCTCGGCGGTGACCGCGACCGACTGGCCGTTCTTGCCCTCGGTTCGCACGAACAGCCCGCGCAGGTCGCTGCCCTTGGCGTGACTCTCCTCGACTCGCAGCGTCGTGTTCTTGGCGAGCTTGGCGAACTCGCCGACCTTGATCGATGCGCCGAGCGCGCCTGAGCGCAATTCGAATTGTAACCCTTCATAAGCATAGCGCGAATAGGGCTCGAGGAAGCCGACGATGACGAAGTTGACCCCGGCGAAGACGATCGCGAGCAGGATCGGCACGCGCATCAGCCGGTTGTACGACACCCCGGCGGCGCGCAACGCATCGAGCTCGCTCGACAGTGCGAGGTTGCGGAACGCGAGCAGGATGCCGAGCATCACCCCGATCGGGATGCCGAGCGACAGATATTCGGGAACGAGATTGCCGAGCATCTTCCACACGACCGACACCGGCCCGCCTTCGTTCATCACGAAGTCAAACAATTTCAGCATCTTGTCGAGCAGCAGCAGCATCGCCGCAATCGTCAGGCAAGCGAGCAGCGGCACGAGGATCAGCCGGGCGAGGTAGCGGTCGAAGCCGGTAAGGAAACGCAAAGCCGCTAAAGCCTCAGAAATCGCGCCGGACCGGAACGGTCGACGAATGGGAGCATATAGACTGCCACCCGTCCGCGGTCATCGGTAAATTTCGACGACCGAACGACACGTGATGAAAGGTCCGCCCGGTCTGCTTTTGAGAGAAGCTGTCTCGCGGTATGTGCACCACCAATGCAAGTCTCAACCTACAACTTACAAATGAGGATAGCCGGTCAAGCCGAACGTCGCTGGCTTGCTGTGCGGAAGAACCACCAGCGCCTCATATCCATGAATGAGATCGCGTAGCGCGTCGGCATCTTTCGCGGAGAGCCCGGTGACGTAGCGCTTGGCGAACGGCCTGAGCGCAGCGAGATCGATGACCAGCGGCGTAACGGGCTCGTCGCGCGGCAGGAGCGGGCGGAGCCACGCGTCGATCTCCTCCCAGCCTTTTGGGCCCTCGGACGCCAGCGCGTAGATTCCGAACGCCTCCGAGCCATTGGCGATTGCAAATTCATGGAGAAAATTGCCGAACGTCCACGCCGATCCGGGGCTGCGACCGTGGTACATGTGCCACGCGCCAAATTTGGCTAAGACCTTCGGAACCGCGCCGGTCGTCGATGCCCGGCGGTAATGGCGCATAAACCCCTGCTTGAGCCACGCCTCACGCGTCGTGTTATTATACAGGCCGACCGGTTCGCCGGCTTGGGCGCGGACGGCATAGGTGTAGATTTCCGACGACTTGATCATCCCCGTCAGGAGAAGATCGGCTTCCGTTCCCTCGGCGGGAGACCAGTCGTCGCGCAAATGCTGAAGTGCCGGCAGCGTCGTCAGGCTATGCAGCCCGAAAAACTGTATCCAGCCCTTGCGGTCCGCCTCCAGAGAACGTGCCTCACGGAGCAGCGCGTCGGTGCGGGTCCGCAGCGCCGGCGTCGGCGCGAGTTGCGCCAGCTTCTCGAGATAGCGGACGGCACCCTGCGCCTGCTCGACGCCCCACACCGGATCGTCGACGCCGCGATCGGACAGGGCGTCACCGAGAAACGCTAAATCCTCATCCGACGCGAACCCGAGCATCGTCGGGTACGGCTTGAGCGCAGTCGCCATTTTTTGCGGATTGCCCGCGGCATCTGCCGCCGACAGTGTCTCGATCGCCATAGGGTCCTGTTCGACCACGGCGTAGCGAAAGCCCTGATGCTCGCGAAGCTCGCGATACAGCGCCCGGTCGAACATCGGCACGAGGTGATCGTCGTGCGGATTCTCGCCCGCAAGCACGAACTGCACGTGTTTCGTCGCGTCGAGCAGAAAATCGGCGCCCGCCCCGGACAGGCGTTCAGACTTCAGCTCGAACGGCAGCGTGGCGCGCGCGAGGACGGCCGTAATATCGATCGCTGGTGCTGCGGTCGGCGCGTCGGCGGCAAATGCCTGCCCGGTCAACGACAACGCCGAGACCGCCAACCAAAAACTTCTACGCAACATACGCATGCCATGTCCCCCGGTGCCCAAGGTGCCATGCATGCGCAATACACCTGCTGCAAGGCGTTCCCGGACAGCACGCCGAGCAACGACGCTAAGGTGTGTTGGCCGCCGCGGTGTTGGCTAAGCCGCTGCGGGCAACCTCAATCCGACCGCCGTCGCCGCCGCGTCGAATTGCGCGAGGATTTCCGCGATCTGTTCGGGCGTGTGCTCGGCGCACAGCGAGCAGCGAAGGAGGTAGGTGCCCGTCGGCGTCGCCGGGGGCCTTGCGAAATTGACGTACACACCGTGTTCGAGCAACGCCTGCCACATCGCCAGCGTCGTCATCTGGTCGGGCATGATCACCGCGATGATCGCGCTTTCGGCGGTGGTCGTACCGAGGGTAAAACCGCGCGCCTTGAGCCCGGCGTGCATCGCGCGGGTGCTGTCCCACAGCCGCGCGCGCTTGGCGGTATCGTGCATCAGCTTGCGGATCGACACCGCCGACGACGCGACGACCGACGGCGGCAGCGACGCGGTGAAGACGTACGGGCGGCAGACGAGACGCAGTGCCTCGAACTTGGGGTGGTTCGACACGCAGAAGCCGCCGACGGTGCCGACCGACTTGGAGAAGGTGCCGATGATGAAGTCGACGTCGGCCTCGACCCCCGCCGCCTCGGTGACGCCGCGGCCGTGGTCGCCGAAAAAGCCCATCGCGTGCGCCTCGTCGACGAGGATCATCGCGCCATGACGCTTCGCTACCGCAACCATCTCGGCCAATGGCGCGATGTCGCCGAGCATCGAATAGACGCCTTCGAGGATGACGAGCTTGCCGGCTTCGGGGGGGAGCCGCCCGAGGCGCTTGTCGAGGTCCTCGACCGAATTGTGACGGAAGCGCACGATGTCGGCGTTGCCCATCGCGCAGCCGTCGTAGATCGAGGCATGGCTGTCGGCGTCGAGGATGACATAGTCGCCGCGCCCGGCGAGCGTCGACACGACGCCCAAGTTCGCCTGATAGCCGGTCGAAAAGACCATCGCGTGCTTGGTGCCGTAGAAATCCCTGAGCGCGTTCTCGCATTCGCGATGGCTGGTGTAGGTACCGTTCAACGAGCGGCTGCCGGTGGTGCCCGCGCCGAAGTCGCGCACCGCCGCTTCGCTCGCGGCGATGACGTCGGGGTCGAAAGTCATCCCCATATAATTATAGGTGCCCATCAGGATCGTCTCGCGACCGTTGATGATGGCGCGCGTCGGCGACAGGACTTTGGACATGACCACGCCGACCGGGTCGCGTCCGCCCGCGTCGAGATATGCCTGCCGCTCGCCGGCGATCGCGTCGAACTTGTCGAGGAGGTCGATCATCTCGGCGGCCCCTATTTCGCCAGCTTCGCGACGGCGTCGGCAACCTGGCCGATCGTCTCGAGCTCAGGCAGCATATTGAGCGGCAACACGATGTCCCACTCGTCCTCGATGTTGGCGACGAGGTCCATGACCGTCAGGCTATCCATCTCGAGGTCGTTGGAAAAACTCGTGTCCTCCGTCAGCGGCACCGCCTTTTTGTTGAGCGGGCCGATCAGGTCGACGATGCGGGCGTAGATGGTCTCGCGAGCGGGCATGGCGTGTTCCTGACGGCTAAGCGTCCAGTTGCCAAGATAATATGGTCAAAGTCGGGCCGGGGCGATGGGAGCGCGGCGGAGGGTCGCGGAACTCCCGTCATCATCCCAGCCAGCCGCTTGCGCGATACCATGCCACCGCCCGGGCGAGGCCGTCGGCGAGAGGTGTCCTCGGCTGCCACAGTGTCGCGGGGAGTCCGCGTGCCGTCGCGGCTACCCAATCGGGGTGCGCGAGGTAGCGTGCGCGGTCGTGGGTCATCCTCGGCCCGCGCTTCTGGATGCGGGCGAGGGTAGTCTCGATCGTGGCTGTCGCTCGGAGGACGGCGAGCGGCAGGCGAAGCCGGATCGGAGAGCGTCCCACTGCCATACCGATCGCACGGGCAAGGTCAGCGTGCGAGTACGCTCCGTGGCCGTCGTCGATCTCGGTGATGCCGCCGGCGTCACTGGCTGCCAGCGCGAGCAACGCCGCCGACAGGTCGCCGACCTCGATCAGCGAGAAGCGCCCGGCGCCGGGGAGGACTGCGATACCGCGCGCGACCATCTGGAAGACCGGCAGCGTCTCGCGGTCGCCGGGGCCGTAGACTCCCGGTGGGCGAACGATCGCCCAGTCGAGCCCGGATGCGGCGACGAGCGCCTCGGCGGCTGCTTTGCTCGCGCCATAGTCGGACAGGCCGGGTTCGCGCGCGGCGAGCGACGAGACATGGACAAAGCGGCGGACGCCGGCGGCGCGGGCGGCTGCGATGATGCTAGCGGTGCCGGCAACGTTGCCGGCGTCGAACTCGGTGCGGGTTGTTGCGGTGATGGTGCCGGCGATGTGAATGACGGCGTCGGTGCCCGCGCAGAGGTCGCCGGGGGAGGCGAGGTCGCCGGCAATCCACTCGACGCCGGGGAGGGGGGACTGCGGGCGGCGGGTCAGCGCGCGGACGGTGTGATCCTGCGCGGTCGCGGCGGCGAGGAGGTGCCCGCCGACGAACCCGGTGCCCCCGGTGACAGCGAGGATCACGACTGTC
This sequence comes from Polymorphobacter megasporae, assembly GCF_018982885.2. Taxonomy (NCBI): domain Bacteria; kingdom Pseudomonadati; phylum Pseudomonadota; class Alphaproteobacteria; order Sphingomonadales; family Sphingosinicellaceae; genus Glacieibacterium; species Glacieibacterium megasporae. The sequence continues at coordinate 2,234,842 of NZ_CP081848.1, forward strand.
TTCCCTCTTCCCTCGAGGGAGAGGGACGGTCGCGCCTTCGCGACCAGGGTGAGGGTGAGAGTCGCTCCGAAGGAGAGGTGAGGCGCGTGGCGGCGTCCTCACCCTCACCCTGGTTGCGCGAAGGGCGCAACCGTTCCTCTCCCTCGAGGGGAGAGGGAGAGATCAGGCGGCGATCTCGAACGGCTGGATCTCGCCCGACAGATACTGGCTCCGAGCCTTGCTCCGCGACAGCTTGCCGCTCGACGTCCGCGGCAGTGTGCGCGGGGGCACCAGTTCGACGACGCAGCTCATCCCGGTGATCGCACGAACCTTGGTGCGGATCGCCTCGCGCAAATGCGTCCGTTCCGCGAGGTCCGACGTGCGGCACTGTACGAGCACGGCGGGGGCTTCCTCGCCGCCCGGGGTGGTGATCGCGAACGCGGCGATGTCGCCCGCCTTGAAGCCCGGGAGTTGTTCGATCGCCCATTCGATGTCTTGCGGCCAGTGGTTCTTGCCGTTGATGATGATCATGTCCTTGGCGCGCCCGACGATGTAGACGTAGTTATCGGCGAGATAGCCCATGTCGCCGGTGTCGAGCCAGCCGTCCGACAGGCACGCCGCGGTCGCCGCGTCATCGCGGAAATAGCCCGCCATCACGCCCTCGCCCGCAACGAACAGCCGCCCGATGTGGCGGTCGACGAGCGGCGCGCCGGTCTCGTCGCGGATCTCGATCGTCAGGCCCGGCAGAGCGCGGCCGCAGTTGACGATGGCGCGATATCGCGTCGGACGGCCGATCGCGGCGTCTGCGCTAGCCCCGGCACCAACGCCAGCAAAGCCTTCACCCGACAGGACGCGCTCGTCGACGAGATCGGTGACGATGCCCTCGCCGACCGGCATCATGCTGACGGCGAGCGTTGCCTCGGCGAGGCCGTAGCTCGGCAGGAAGGCATCGGCGCGGAAGCCGGCGGCGTCGAAGACATCGACGAAATGCTGCATGACCTCGGGGCGGATCATGTCGGCGCCGTTGCCCGCGACCCGCCAGCGTGACAGGTCGAAGCGCTCGCGGACGTCGATCGAGGTGCTGATCCGGCGCGCGCAGATGTCATAGCCGAAGGTCGGCGAGTAGGAGAGGGTAGTGCCCTCGTTGCGGCTGACGAGGGTCAGCCACGACAGCGGACGGCGAGCGAAGTCCTCGGTGGCAATATAGTCGGCCGACATCTGGTTCGCGAGCGGCGACAAAAGACAGCCGACGAGCCCCATGTCGTGATAGAACGGCAGCCACGAGACGACGCGGTCGGTTTCCCGCACCCGGGTGCAAGTCGCGTGGCCCGCAAGGTTCGCGAGGAGCGCGCGGTGGGTAACTGCGACCCCGTGCGGGAAACGCGTGCTGCCGCTTGAATATTGGAGATAGGCGATGTCGTCTGCGGTCGCGCTCGGCATCTCGACGCCGTCGGCGGCAACGTCGTGGAACGCTGCCCAGTCGTGTGCGGTGCAGCCGTTGAGCGGCGCAGCGGCTTCGGCAACGAGAGCGAATAGCCCCGGCGGCGACAGCACGAGCAGGGGATCGCAGCTCAGCAACTGCGTGCGGATCTGCTCGACATAGGCATCGCGCCCGCCGAACGAGGTCGGCAGCGGCAGCGGCGTCGGCAGCGCCCCGGCATAGATCGCGCCGAAAAACAGCCGGACGAATTCGGCCGAGGTCTCGGCGATGAGGGCGACGCGATCGCCCGGACGAGCACCTGCGGCGATCAGCCGTGCGGCGTCGGTGCGCGCGTCGGTGCGGAGTTCGGCGAACGGATACGCACGGACGAGCGCAGCGCGCGCGTCAAAGAAGTTTAGCCCGCGCGTCCCCTGCGCGGCATAGTCGAGGGCATCGCCAAGCGTCGCGAAATCGGCAATGCGGCGCGGCAACGGGTCGAGGGTCGGCGTCGGCACGACCGATCGGGTCGCACCTTGCTCAATCGACGCACCCGGCTCAATCGACAACTGCGGCAACCGCGATCCTCCTTGCAATCCCCCGCCACCTTTCGCGTGCGCCTGCCCTGTTGCGCGCGAAGCTGGTCCAATCTCGCCGGTCGGAGTAGCTTTCCGGCGCGTTCAAAATCGGACGCGACTGTGGCAGGAACGTGGCGTTAACGAAATGGGTCCCGCACGTCCCTCGCGCACCGCTGCCGGCACGTCCCGGCGGCCGGCCGGACGCCCGGCTCCGAAGCCGCTCGACGCAGCGCATTTGCGCGATCTGGCTATGCATTACGTCGGTAAGTACGCGACGAGCGAGGCGAAGTTGCGCCGCTATCTCGCGCGCAAGCTGTGGGAGCGCGGCTGGGAGGGGGAGGGGAGCCCTCCGGTCGATAGCGTCGTCGCCCGCCTCGCCGACCTCGGCTACGTCGACGACCGGGTGTTCGCCGAGGCGCGCGGGCGTGGCCTGACCGGGCGCGGCTTCGGTGCGCGGCGGGTCTCGGCCGACCTCGGCGCGGCGGGAATCGACCGCGACCTTGCAGCGGAGGTCGCGGCGACCGGCGACCCAATGGCGGCGGCAGTCGCCTTCGCCCGCCGCCGCCGCTTCGGTCCGTACGACACTGCCGCCCCCGATCCCGACCGCCGCCGCAAGCAGTTCGCCGCGATGATGCGCGCTGGCCACGGCGTCGCGGAGACACGGCGGGTGCTCGCGGGAGAGATGGAGGAGTGAAGGTGGCTTGAGCGCGTACCCGATTTCGTCAGACCGGAGGCACCAATGACCCAGTTCACCGTCAACGCGCAGCGGTTCGACCCGTACAAGACGTTCAAGTTCCGCGTGAAATGGGACGGCCATGTCGTCGCCGGGATCTCGCGGGTGAGTGGCCTGAAGCGGACGACCGCTGTCGTCGAGCATCGCGAAGGGGGCGATCCATCGTCGTCGCGCAAGTCACCGGGGCAGACCGAGTATGCGCCGGTCACGCTCGAACGCGGCGTGACCCACGACACGGCTTTCGAGGAATGGGCCATCAAGGTCGTCAACTCCGGCGCAGGCCTGGGGAACGAGGTCTCGCTGCGAGACTTTCGCAAGGACACCGTCATCGAACTGCTGAACGAGGCGGGTCAGCTCGTGCTCGCCTACAAGTTGTTCCGCTGCTGGCCGTCCGAATACGTTGCATTGCCCGACCTCTACAGCGACGGCGAGACGGTCGCGATCCAGACGCTCGTCCTGCAGAACGAAGGTTGGGCGCGCGATACCAGCGTCGTCGAGCCGCACGAACCAGCGCTCAGCCCGGGCTGACGCCCCGTCGCAACGCTGCGAGTGCTTCGGGCGTGTCGACGTCGGCGAGGATGCCGGGGTCGTCGACCGGCAGTTCGACGAGGCGGTCGCTGAGCGCCGCGAGGAGGACTTTGCCGCCGCCATCGCCAGTTACTCCGGAAAGCTCGGTCCAGTGCGCGCGGCTCCAGGCAAGCGGGTTGCCGCGCTTGCCATGCCATGTCGGGATGACCACCGGGACACGGTCGATCGCCGCCGCCGCGAGGGCGGCATAGGTTTCCGCGTCGACCGACGGCATGTCGCCAAGAGCGATGATCGCCGCGCGCCAATCGAGAGGAGCCGCCGCGAGGCCGGTACGGAGCGATCGACTCATCCCCTCGGCGAAGTCGGGCGCGGTGACATAAGTCGCGCGGCGCTGCCCGAGCGCGGCGCGGACCGCTGCCGCCATGTGCCCGACGACGACGATCGGCGGCGGCAGGCCGGCGGCGGCGATCGCATCGACGACATGCGCGACGACCGGCTTGCCGTCTAGATCGGCGATCAGCTTGTTCGCCGCGCCCATCCGCGTCGACCGCCCGGCGGCGAGGACAATGACTCCGACGATGCCGGTCTGGGCGCTGGCGGCGCGGGGTTGCGGGCGCTCGGCCTCGGGGAGCAGCCCGCCGACCCCCATTGCAGCGATGTCGCCACTGGTCACAGCGATTCCTGCGGCGAGGCGTTCGAGAACCCAGTCGAAGCCGTTGCGCTTCGGGCTGCGGGCGCACCCCGGCAGCCCGATCACCGCGCGGCCGCCGAGCACGCCGAGGCACAGCAGATTGCCGGGATCGACCGGCATCCCGAGCCGCTCGACAGCGCCGCCAGCGGCAACGATCGCGGTGGGAATCACGTCGCGCCGGTCGGCAGTCGCCGACGCTCCGGCGATAAGCAGGATCGCATCGGCGGGTTGTGCGGTGAGCCACGCGGCGAGGGCGTCCGCTTCATGGTCGCACTCGTCCCAGCCGAAATCGAGGGTGCTGTCGAGGGCAATGATGCGGGCGCGTGTGACCGCATCGGTCCGGGCCAGCATCTTTTCCGAGGTTGCTGGAAGGCGCGTCTGAAGCAGGCGGAAGCGGCGCGGGCGAAACCCCGCGACAACGATCGGCGTGGCGGCGGCGACCGTGGCGTCGAGCGCGCTGACAGGTACTGCGAACGGGATAAGCTTGACCGTCGCGACGACGTCGCCAGCAGCGACACGGGTCATCGGCGCGAGCGTGCCAACGGTGATGCTCTCGTCGACCGCGTTGACCCGATCGATCGCTGCCGGATCGAGGAGCAGGAGGCCGTTTGCGGTGGCGATCAGGTTGGTCCGGCCATGCGCGGCAGCGGTTGCGATGGCACCCGGTCCGGCCAACGTGGCGGCGAGCTTGGCCGCAGCGGCGTCTTCGGCGACATCATCGGTTCCGATCCGGGCGACGACGATCGTCGCGATGCCTGCCGCCGTCGCAGCTGCAATATCGGCGTCGTTGAGCAGCCGTCCCTTCGGCCAGCGGTCGCCGTCGACGAGCAGTGCATGGGCGAGAACCGTGCCGGCTGCATCGACGGTCGCGACCCGGCCGAAGATCAAATGCCCTGCACCGGTGCCGCCAGCGGCAATCGGCCGCGCCACGCCGCCGTCATCTGCGCCGCTATCGACAGCGCGATCTCGGCGGGGTTGGCCGCGCCGATGTCGAGCCCGGCGGGACCGCGGACACGCGCCAGCGTCGCTTCACCAAAACCTTGAGCCGCAAGCCGCTCAAGCCGGCTGGCGTGGTTCTTCCGCGACCCCAAGGCGGCGATGTAAAACGCCTCCGACCGGAGAGCCGCCGCAAGTGCGACATCGTCGAGCTTCGGGTCGTGGCTGAGCGCGACCACCGCGCTTGCCGCATTCGGGCGCCACCGCGTGAGCGCCTCGTCAGGCCAGCCGTCGTCGAGCGTGATGCCGTCGAAACGGGCGTCCTTGGCGAAGAGTCCGCGCGGGTCGATCACCAGCGGCGCGTAGCCGAGCAGCCGGGCAATCGGCACCAGCGTCTGCGCGATATGGACCGCTCCGATCACCGCGAGACGCAGCGGTGGGGCATAGGCGTAAGCGAAAGTGTCGGCGGCGCTCTCGCCTGCGCGCTCAATCTCGACAGTGGTCCCTGAAGCAAGGTCGGTCGCCAGCGTTACCGCGGTTCCAGCCGCCCGAGCTTCGATCAGGCGCTCGATAAGGCCGGGAGCAAACCGCGCATCGGTGACCGCCTGCACAAGGACTGATATCTTGCCGCCGCACGCGAGGCCGACTTCCCACGCGGTCGCATCGGCAACCCCGTAGTCGAGCCGCTTGAACCCGCCGCTCGCGATCAGGTCGATTGCCTCGGTGATGACATCGCCCTCGACGCAGCCGCCGCTGACCGACCCTTCGAACAGCCCATCATTGCGCACGGCGAGATGGCTGCCGACCCGGCGCGGGGCCGATCCCCACGTATCGATCACCGTCGCCAGCGCAACGCCATGCCCGGCGGCTCGCCAGTCGCGCGCGGCGGTCAGAACACGATCGAGATCGTCGCCAGCGGTCATCTCATCTCCCAGATCAGCACGACGATAACGATCAGGATCAGGACGGTTCCCCAAACGAGCGGGGTCAAGCCGGTGCGCGCGCGCGTGCCATGCAAACTCTGCACCTCGCTGCTCGGGGTCGTTGCAGTCGCTTCTATCTGCGGAGATGTCACCGGCATTTCGACCGCCGGGGCGTCGCCGGCAGAAGCATCGCCAACCGGGGTGTTCGCGTCCGGCGTCTCGACCTCGGCCTTGAAGCGCGTGAAGAAGGTCTCGGCATAGCCGCGCGCGGTTCCCTCGATCAGCCGAGCCCCGAGCTGGGCGAGCTTGCCGCCGACGCTCGACGTGACGGCATAATCGAGACGTGTACCGGTGACACCGGCGACATCGGCGTCACTCAATCTGACCTCAGCCGACCCTTTGGCGAATCCGGCGACCCCGCCTTTGCCCTCGCCGACAAGGACGTAACGGTTCGGTGCGTCGACCTCGGTCAGGGTAACGCCACCTGCGAAAGTCGCACGGACGGGTCCAACCCGCGCATTCATCTTGCCATCGAGACGAGTCGCGCCGTCGTCTCCAGTTGATTCTACAAGCGATTCGACCCCTTCAATGCATCGCGCAAGGATCACTGGATTGTTGAGCGCGGTCCATACCCGCTCGCGAGAGGCGGCAATCAAGCTCTCGCCCTTTAATTCCATGAACTTTCGATCCCTCTGAGCCGCGCGGAAACTGCGGGATAGCATCGCACCGCTGACTGCGACATTCTAATCGTCTTAACCAAACTGCGAACAAGTCATTTCACATCTGGCCCGGTCATGTTACAGGACGATTTGATTGAGACTTTGCGTGGGGGTACCGCATGCTCGAGCCTGCGGTCTCGCTGGACTCGAAGAGCGTCGGATTGGGCGATCATATGGTCGAGGCGGGAGTCCGCGTCGGTGGTGCGGTCAAATGGTTCGACGTCGTTCGTGGCTATGGCTTCATCGTTCCCGACGATGGGGGCAGCGATATACTGATTCATTTCTCGGTTCTGCGCGACGTCGCCCGGCGGACGCTGCCAGAAGGTGCGCGGCTGGTCTGCGATACGGTTAGCCGTCAGCGCGGGCGGCAAGTCCGGGCGATCCTCGAACTCGATCTGACAACCGCGACAGGCCCCGATCCGGAGACAGCGGTTTTGCGCGCGTCGGCGCGACCCGATCACGAGCGGCTCGTTGAAAACGCGGGTCCGTTCGAGCGTGTCGCAGTCAAGTGGTTCAATCGCCTGAAGGGCTATGGCTTCGTCGTTCGCCCCGATAGCGAGCAGGATATCTTCGTGCATATGGAGACGGTACGTCGCGCCGGTCTAACCGAGCTCGAACCCGGACAGCCGCTTCGCGCGCGGATTGCCGAAGGCCAGAAGGGACCACTTGCCGTCGTACTCGAAGGTGATACGAATACCGCCGAATTGGCGGAGACGCCCGGCTCGTAGAGGTTTGTTTGATGTTGCGACTGTCGTGCGCTGCAGCGCTTTCGCTGCTTTGTCTGGTTCCAGCCTTTTCGGCCCCTGCGTTTGCGCAAGAAGCGCCTCTCGTCGCCAACCCGACGTTGGCGACGATTCCACTGACGCTCGTCGCGGGTGGTGAAAACCATAAATACACCGTCGAGGTTGCACGTACGACGACCGAGCAGGCCCGCGGCTTGATGCTCCGCAAGACGATGGCCCGCGACCACGGCATGATCTTCCCGCTCGCCGTCGCGCGCGAGGCCGACTTCTGGATGGAGGGCACGTATCTGCCGCTCGATATCGTGTTCATCGCGCCCGACCGGACGGTTCGGCGGATTGCGGCAAACGCAGTTCCGTTCAGTCGCGCCGAGATTACTTCAGGCGGGCCGGTGTCCGCCGTTCTCGAATTGAACGCCGGAGAGGCTGCGCGGATCGGGCTGAGACCCGGCGACAAGGTCAGCTACACCCTTAATTGACGCCGAATTGACGCGGCGTCCGACGGTGCGTACACCGCGCCGTCAAGCGATTTCCGCGGGTAGGGACAAACATGGTGATGCGCCGTTGGCGAGCCGTAACGGCGCTTTTCGCCACGATCGTCGGCACGTCCGCTTCCGCCCAGAGTGTCGATCCGCGGGTTTTGCAGCAGCTCCAGGGGCAGCTTGGAGCGTCGTCTTCAGGGTCATTGAGCACGTCTTCGGTCAGTCCGCTCGACCGCGCGCGTGCCGACAATAATAGCACCGTCGATCAGCAGCCGGCGACCGGACGCCTCGACACGATCGAGGAGCAGGAGCTTCGCCGCCAGCAATCGCGTGCGCAGCTTGACCGGCTGTACACGCCGTCGCCGATCGAGCGCGAGTTTCGCAGCCGGCTGGCGGATCCGACACTGCGCCAGTTCGGCTATGACCTGTTCCAGTCGGACGCGCGCACCAGTCCGGGCGCCCTGACCGGCTCGGTCAGCGATTCCTATGTCGTTGGGATTGGTGACGAACTCGTCGTCCAGTTTCAGGGCGCGACCAACGAAAGCCGGACAGTGCGGGTCGATCGCGAAGGGCGGCTGGTCGTCGGCGCGCTTGCTCCGATCCCGGCTGCCGGGCGCACAATCGGGTCGGTCCGGCGCGATATTGCCGCCCAGACCAAGCGTACACTGCTGGGTACCGAGGTGTATGTCTCGCTTGGCTCGGTCCACGCGATCACTGTTTTCGTTGGCGGCGAGGTCGACCGGCCCGGCCAGTTCAATCTCACATCACTCTCCGACGTCGGCAGCGCGCTCGCGCTCGCCGGCGGCATCCGACGGTCGGGATCGCTCCGCAATGTCCGTATCGTCCGCGCGGGCGGCGCCATCTCGGTCGATCTTTACGGGCTGCTTGGCATCGGCACGCCGCCCGCGACCCGTCTGCAGGACGGCGACCGGATCATCGTACCTGTCATTGGCGACACCGTCGCGGTTGCTGGCGCGGTCGCGCGCCCTGGCATCTATGAAGTTCGGCGCGGGACGAGCGTCGGCGCGGTGCTCGACTATGCGGGCGGCGCCCTTCGGCCACGCGGCAACACGATCGCCATCAGCCGCATCGATGCGGGCGGCGCCGAAGTCTTCGTCAAGGCGGCAAGCCTCGCGAGCAACATCCAGCCCGGCGACGCGATCCAGCTTGTCGGCGGCAGCGCTGGCGGCGCGACCGGACGCGTCGTCCTGCGTGGCTATGTACAAAATCCCGGGCCGCGCCCGCTGGTCGCTGTGCCGACGGTGCGCGACCTCGTCGGCGATGTCGCCGACCTTCGCTTCGACACGTATCTGCCGATGGCGGTCCTGATCCGGCGTGACCCGATTACCGCTTCGCGCGAGTTTCAACCGGTCAACCTGATCGACGCGTTGCGATCGCGGCCTCCGGTGGCGCTGCGCAGCGATGATCGCTTATATGTCTTTAGCCGGACCGACATTGCTTTCCTCAACCAGACCCCGGTCCGCCGCGTCGTTTTGGGGCAGGCGAACCCGTATCCGGAGTGCCGGTCGCTTGCGCGGCTCGAGGCGCTGGTCGGCGATACCAAGTCGCCGCGCTTCGATGTCGTGACGCGCGGCGCGCTGATCGTCGAGCGCAACGGCCAGAGCGACGTCGCGGTCGGTGGCAACCTCCAGAGCAGCCGCCGCGGCGACGAATCGTTCCGCACCGGCGGCGACGCCCTCGCGGCACAGGCGGTTGCCGGCCAGCAGGCGGGCCAGGCTCAGGCTGGCCAGGTTCAGGCAGGTCAGTTCCAGTCGAACCAGTCGCAGTATGGCCAAGACAACCAGCAACCGATCGCAATGGCGAGCAATCGTGCGTCGAGTGATCGCGCGTTGCCGACCGACTTCTCCGACGATGGCTCCATTGCGGCGAACGACCGTCGCCCCGCTTCGCGCTGCCCAGCGGTGTTCGAGGAGGAGCCCGATCTTTTGCCGGTGCTGATCGAGAACGCGATCGGTGTCGGAGGTGCTGTCCGCAGTCCCGGCGCATATCCGGTTGCGGGCTCGATCAGCGCGCGCGACGTCGCCGCGATCGCACAAGGCCTGATCCCGAATGTCGATGCGTTGACGCTCGACCTGACCACCGCGCGTGGCGAGCAGCGTATTCCTGTGGTCGACACCATCGCGCTGACGGGCGTGACGATCCGGTCGGGCGACGACTTGCGGTTCAATGGTGCACAGCCCCAGTTCGAGTCGGGCGGCGTACTCTTGACCGGCGAATTCGCGCGTCCCGGCCTTTACACGATCCGCAAGGGTGAGAAGCTGTCGGAACTAATTGCGCGGGCTGGCGGGATGAGCACGCTGGCGTATCCGTACGGCACGATCTTCACCCGGCGTAGTGTCAAGGAGGCCCAGCAGGAGGGCATCCGCCGGACCGGGCGCGAACTGACCAATGCGTTGCTGGCGGTATCAGCGCGCAAAACGGGTAGCGGCGCCACCGATTCGACGGCATCGGCAGCGCGGCTGATCGAGCAGCTCTCGTCGGTCGAGGCACCCGGCCGCGTCGTGATCGAGGCGGATCCGCGGGCCCTGGCGCTGCGTCCGGATCTCGATACCGTGCTTGAATCGGGCGATACAATCTATGTGCCGAAGCGACCGAACTTTGTCCTCGCGCTCGGCGACGTCAGCAATCCTGGTGCTCTCCAGTTCGTCGCGGGCAAGTCCGCGCGTGAATATCTGGGCGAGACCGGTGGAACGGCAAAGACCGCCGACAAGCGCCGGATATTCCTCGTCCTGCCGAACGGTACCGCCCAGCCGCTGCGCAATGTCACCAAGCGTGCTGAAAACATCATCGTGCCGCCGGGGAGCACGATCATTGTGCCGAAGGACATCGACCCGCTCTTCACGCTCGATATCGTCCGCGACGTCTCGGGTATTCTCGGCACCCTGATCACGTCGGTTGCGACGATCGCTCTGCTGGCGAGGTAGCGGGAGTGCTGGCCGAGCTGATCAGCGCGCTGCTTGCTGCGCTTGCGACGTTTGTCGCTTGCTCCTTTGCGCTGCCACTCGGGACGTCACTGGGGTTGCTCGACTTTCCCGACGATGCCGGCGGCCGCAAGCAGCATGCGCGGGTCACGCCGCTTGTCGGCGGGCTGGTGATAGCTGGGATCAGTCTCGGCGCGATCATCGCGATTTTGACGTTGCCAGCCGACTTGGGGCCGACGGTCGAGCGTCATGTCGCGTGGCTCGGTATCGCGGTCGCGGCAATGTTCGTGATCGGAGTTGCCGACGACCGTTTCGAACTCAGCGTCCGCTCGCGGCTCGGGGTCGGGGCGATGGTACTTCTGTTGGTGATCGTCACTGCCCCGGATTTTGCAATCTCGTTCGTCCGATTTTCTCTCCAGCCGGCGGTACGCATCCTCGGGCTAACGTCGATCCCGTTCACCCTGCTGTGTCTTGTTGGCTTGCTCAATGCGGTCAACATGGCCGACGGCAAAAACGGCATTGTGATTAGTCTCGGGCTTGTCTGGTCGGCGATGCTGTTGCGATGGTTGCCCCCGGTGATGGCGCCGGTTATGGCCGCGACCGCCGGTGCGCTGGCGATCCTGTTGTGGTTCAACATGCGCAACCGTTTGTTTCTTGGCGACGGTGGCAGCTATGCGTTGTCGGCACTGTTCGGCCTGCTGGCGATCTATGCGTACAACCATCACTTCAACGACATCGGTGCTGACGATATCATTCTGCTGTTTGCGGTGCCGGTGCTCGACACTGTCCGTCTGCTGATCTTTCGGGTATGGCAGCGACGGTCACCCTTTCACGGCGGCCGCGATCACCTGCACCATTACCTCTATGCGCGGGTGGGCTGGCCGTACGGGCTCGGAGTCTACATCACGCTGGTTATCGTCCCAAATGCAGCGGCAACGCTGTTCCCGGGGACCGCAGGCCTTTGGCTTGGCGTGACATCAATCGCGTACGCCGTCATTCTCGGCCTCGCGCATCGTCAATCTCCAAGGCTCGCGTGATCCGCACAGCTTGCCATCGCGAGGCGACAGCGTAGAAGCGGCGCGCACGCATGTTGGGGCGTCGCCAAGTGGTAAGGCACCGGTTTTTGGTACCGGCATCCGCAGGTTCGAATCCTGCCGCCCCAGCCAAGCCTCCGTCTCGATGGACTGAAAGACGCAAAATCAATGGCTTGGCAGCTAAAGAGCCTAGCTGGCCGGCGGTGTAACAGGTCGCTGGAACAACTGCCTATGGTGGCGCTGATGTCTGCCGTCCAAAATGTCTTCCGTCGTGGCGCCGCCTACTGGTGGCGGCGAACCGTCAAGTGTGCGAACGGCGAAAGCCGTCCTACTACCGTGTGCATGAGCCTCGGCACGAGCGATCTTACGGTCGCTCGTCGCCGTGGTTCGGCAATGACCACACGAAGCGAGGAGTCGAGGATGAACCTTTTTGACTTGGTTTTGTAAAATATGATCTAATAAGAGCAGACGGTCGTGCTGCTGTTTTTTCTGAACTGGTCGCCGAGCGAACAGGCACAAATAAAGGGGATGTCTTTTATCGGATCTGGTGGATGTACATCAGGATACATCTGACCGGTCTTAGAGCCTGAACGAAAAGTAGTTGAGCGATACCAGTAGGTTGTGATTCACCGTCGTTGTCGAGACGATAGGAGAAGAACTTGCCTTGGACTGATACCGCTCGCCGTCAGCATATGCGCAAGGGGGGGCGCTATCCAAGCGATTTACGGGATGCGGAATGGGCGTTGATCGAGCCGCTGTTTCCGGCAGCCCGCAGCGGCGGGCGTCGTCGCACGACCTGCCTTCGGGCGGTGATGGATGCGATCATGTATATTGCGTCGAGCGGTTGCGCCTGGCGGATGCTGCCCAAATGCTTTCCGGCGACGTCGACAGTGCGCGGCTATTTCTACAGCTGGCGGGATAGTGGGCTGCTGACGACAATCAACCACTTGCTGGTAATGGCAGCACGCGAACAGGCCGGCCGCGAGGCCTCACCCAGTGCTGGCGTTATCGACAGCCAATCGGTCAAAACAACGGAAAGCGGCGGAATTTGCGGCTATGACGCCGGCAAGAAGGTGAAGGGCCGCAAACGCCATATCATCACCGATACCTGCGGCTTTCTGGTGTTTATCCTGGTCCATGCCGCCGACATTCAGGACCGCGACGGCGCTGTCGATGTCCTCAAAGCCATCCGTTTCCGTTTCCCGTTCCTGCGCCATGTGTTTGCCGATGGTGGCTATGCCGGTGACAAACTCAAGGCCGCGCTTGAAGGCCATGGCAGCTGGACCCTCGAAATCATCAAGCGCTCCGATACCGCCAAGGGCTTTGTGCTTTTGCCCCGCCGTTGGGTTGTCGAGCGGACCTTCGCGTGGCTGGGCCGCTGCCGACGTCTCGCCAAAGACTGGGAGCGATCCATCGAAAGCGCCACGGCATGGGCAACCATCGCCAGCATCCGAATGCTCACACGCAGAATCGCAAGGCTCTCAACTCATTGATGTACTTTTGAATCGGGCTCTTAAACGGGGTCAAGCGCTTCACGCTGCCCGGCATTCGTTCGATACCAAGCTGAAGGAAGCCGAAGTCTTTCCGGAACATCGTGAAGACGCACTGGTCACGCCGGCAGCCATGGAGAAGGGCGGCGTTATTCCCAAAGCCGCGCGGCTAGCGAAGCTCAAAGAACTGGTCGATATGATACCACTTGTGACTTCGCATTTGGCACCTTGTGCCGTTATTCGGCTGCTGCCTGTTGATCAGCGTAGGTCACGGCCCGCGCGCGCTAAGCCAGTTTAAGTAGCAGTGGGGAATTCCGCATGCCTACCTTGTGTGCGACTCTGCGCGCGCTGGCCTAACCTGGGCATGTAATCGGAAGAAGCTGCTTGCGGCCATGAGCGAGGCCGAGCTCGAGCGCCGAGTCAAAGCGGTGTCGAGCTACTCGATCGGGGTCGGAGAGTCGCAGGACAATTTGCGGCAGGGGAGGGGCTGCCGGCAATCATGCATGCGTACCGCTGGCGCGATGCCAAAACGGTGATGCGCTACGAGGCGAAGCTCGCGACGAAAGCGGTGCGAGCGCGCGACTGGCGAAGCGATTTGCGGCCGACTAAGCAGCGCCATCGCGCGACACAGTCCTCCTGTGACATCGCCCAGCACTTTTATATATGGCCTATATAGATATCAAAGAGGCAGGCATGGCATCTTCGGCAGCAACGACGAGCCCGACGCGGACGTCGGGTTTCCTGAACAACGTCGATCGCGACGAAAAAAGCCGGTGGAAGCAAGCTGCCGATGCGGCCGGTCTCACCATGGCGGAGTATGTCCGCCGCGCCGTGCGTCAGGCCGACGAGGCGCCAACCGCCGATGAGATTGCAGCGGTCCGCCAGTTGGTGGTCCAGGTGAACGCCGCGGCCGACCGCATCGGAGCAAGGCTCGACCGAACGATCGCTCGAGTCGACGATCTTCTCGATCCCGCGCGCGAACAGGCCCGCCGCGACGAGATCACGGCTCGTCTCGAGGCAGCTGGCACCTACCTCGATCTCGATGCGCTCGCAGATACGGTTCTATGACCTGGATGGGTGATCTCCTCGACGCGGTCGGCAAGGTGATCAAGCTCGACGATCGCGTCACCCGGCTCGACGCGTCGGTCAAGAGTTTGACCGGTAAGGTATCGGACACACGCGATCGGGTGATCCGGCTCGAAGGTTTGATCGAAGGCGCATTGCGCACCCGGACGACCTCTGCGGAGCGGCAACGACTGCCCAAACCTGGCCGCTGATCGATCATTGCCTCCTTCCAGTCAGCGAACTGTCCAAGCGCGCGGCAGTGTCGTTCGTTCAGTTGACGGTACGGTCTTGTGAAGTCTAGCAATGTTCGGAACACACGCCTGCAAGCCGTAGACTGATTGATGGAGATGAGCATGCCTCTAAAGGATTATCTCAGCGTTATCGACAATGCCCTCAAGCATTTGTTCGACCGCAAGGCGATTGATCCGACAAAGGCACGCCGATCACTCCTCCGCGGTATCGATCGCACACTGGCGCAGTTCAAGACCGGCTCGACTGGAACGCCGACTGCTGGTACCGCGTAAGAAATGGCGTCGTCGCACTGACGGTGAAAGTCGCCGGCGACACGCTCGACATCAATGGCGAGGCGACCAACCACCTGCCGGCCGAGCGCTTCTAGGAGTTCCTCGGGAGCATGCGCGCTGACGTGAAGGCAGGTGGGTTTGACAAGAAGCTGGCCAACAAGGACCACGGCGACGCCGAGGTGCAAATCCCCAAGCGCACACATTTCGAAACGGTCGACAGACTTTTGTTCTGATTATGCTACTCCTACAAAGTCCCGCGAGGATGGCTTGGCGGCCGCCTTCGGGGCGGCAAGCACGAAACGCCACCCTCGAGAATTTCGTAGATCCGTCACGCCTAGGATTTTAATATCTGCTGAGTGCCTTGATCAGCACCTCCGGCTGGCCTGCTCGCTCAGCGCGACACCATCTGGTCGCGGATGGCGTATTGATTCATAGCGAGCAGCTACGTCCTACGTAATTGTGATAACAACGTCTCAATGGCATCTGGCAATCTTTCTAGAGCTAAATTGCTGATCGACACGGCACCGGCGATGGCACTCGTTTTAGCGGAACACGCGGTCAAAGCTGACCCCGCGGCGAACGAGCCTCGCTTCGTTCTTGGCGCTGCGCTGCGTCGGACAGGGAATTTGAATGGAGCGCTGGCGCTTCTTTTTCCACTCGCCGCCAAGCTGGTGGGCTTGTGGGGAGTACATTACGAACTTGGGATGACACTTGCGGGATCCGGTCGCGTCGAGGAGGCCCTCGTGTCACTGAAGCACGCCGCGATGTTAAATCCGGCATCGCTTCTCGTCCTGCACGCGCTCGGCGACATTTCTATTCTAGTGGACTGCGCGCAAGAAGGGGACGATTTCCAAGCACGCGCAGTCATTGGATTCGTTGCCGATCCACGCCTCATATCAGCTGTCGCGTCGTGGTTCGATCGCAGCGACCCCACACCGCTTGCGTCATTCGGCCTGCACCTTACCGACATTGCTGCCGTCCGGCTCGTTGCAGATATCGGGCTGCGATCGGGCGCGGACGAACTCGTCGCGGCGATGCTAGCGAAGGCGTTGCATGTCACGCCCGGCTATCTGCCCGCGCGGTTTTGCCTTGCGTTCGCGCTTTATAGGACTGCAAAGAGCAACGACGCGCTTGCTGAAGTCAACGCGGTGCTTCTCGCTGTACCGGGTATCGCCGAGATTCGTGCTCTACGTGCGGCAATCCTCATGCAGCAAGGCAACGTTGCAGCCGCGGTCAAAGCCTATGCGGCGAGTCTCGGGACCGATGCTGATGTGTGGCATGGTTACGGCCACGCGCTACGCGCGCTTGGTCGGCAGGATGAGGCAGTGTTGGCGTATCGTCGAGCTCTGACGCTGCGACCAGGATACGCAGAGGTCTACTGGAGCCTCGCCAATCTGAAGACTTGGAGGTTCACCGCCGACGACCGCGCGACTATGGCTGCCCTTCTGACCGAATTGGACGCTGCTGACTTGGTCTTTCTCCACTTCGCGCTGGGCAAGGCCAACGACGATGTGCGCGAAATCGCAATAAGCTTTGCCCATTACACCGCGGGCAACGCCGCACGGCGCAAGACTGAGCGCTACGACCGCGTTGCGCACGAGGACTTCATCGCACGCACGATTGCGACTTTTAACGCTGATTTTTTCGCCGAACACACCGGCAGCGGCGCCCCCGCGCGCGATCCGATCTTCGTCGTCGGCATGCCGCGATCGGGATCGACCCTGGTCGAGCAGATCCTTGCCAGCCATCCCGATGTCGACGGTTTGTCCGAGCTGCCCCACCTGCCCGAAGTCGCCCGCAGCCTGGGAAGACCCTATCCCGATGCGCTGATCGGCCTTGCCCCTCGCGATTTCGCGAAGGCGGGCCGCGATTATCTCGAACGCGTCCGCCCGCGCCGCGCGGGAAGCCCGAGCTTCGTCGACAAGTTGCCCGGAAACGTGCTGCACGTCGGGTTAATTCACCTCGCGCTGCCGAATGCGAGGATCGTCGATATCCGGCGTGATGCCGTCGCGACTTGCTTCTCGCTGTTTAAGCAACTGTTCGCACGTGGGCAGGCCTATGCTTACGACCTCGCCGATCTTGGGCATTATTATCGGCACTATGTCGCGCTGATTGACCATTTTGCCGCTGTCCTGCCGGGCCGCATCCTGACACTGCCATACGAAGCGCTTGTCGACGATACCGAGGCCGCGATCCGGCAACTGCTTGCACATATCGGCCTGCCGTTCGACGCTGCGTGCTTGCACTTTTATGCGAATGACCGGGCCGTGCGCACGGCGAGTTCGGAACAGGTGCGTCAGCCGATCTTTCGCTCGGGGCTCGACGACTGGCGGCGCAGCGAAGACCGGCTTGGGCCGTTGATCGAAGCGCTCGGACCGCTTGCCCGCTAGCGGCGACCGATGCCTATATTGGATAGCCTCATTAGATTATTTTGCTTCCCGGCTCGCCCGATTGGGGGGACGTTCACACTCGGGAAGACGGCGGCTGCGACGGTCGTCGGATATTTGCATCGACCTTCGCCTAGATCACAAATGTGACAGGTTGCTGGCGGCGCGAAGTTCAGGGGGTATCTATGATTAGCCATCGCCGGTCGACAAGGATCTTGAGCCAGTCGCTGCGACTGGCGCTGCTGCTCGCCTCGTCTGGGCTCGCCGCCACGGTCGCCGCCGCCGCAGCTGTGCCAGCACCCGCTGAAACACCGGGAAATCCCGAGCTTGCCGACATCGTGGTTACGGCGACCCGATCGGGCGCTGAATCGCTCCAGAAGGTAGCGATCCCGATATCGGTGGTGAATGTCGACCAGATCACCAAGTCGAACCAGGGTAACCTAGTCGACCTCGCGAAATTTTCGCCGTCGCTGGCGATTACAGAGGGTGCGCCGGGGTTCAATAAGTTTAACATGCGCGGTCTGTCGACTGGCGGCTACCGCACGTCGGACACATCGGATCGCTCACTCGTCGCGGTGTATCTCGATGACACGCCGATTTCGGTCCAGGGCCAGACCCCAGACCTCAAGGTGTACGACCTCGAGCGCGTTGAGATTCTGCGCGGGCCGCAAGGAACGCTGTTTGGCGCCGGGTCGATGGCCGGGACGATCCGCTTCGTCACTGCCAAGCCGGACCTCAACAAATTCTTCGGCTCGGTCGAGGCCGACGGCGCCGGGACCGAGCACGGCAATGGTAGCTATAACGCGCGCGGCATGGTCAATCTGCCCGTCGTCGCCGGACAGCTCGCGATCCGCGGCAACTTCTACATCGGCAAGGACGGCGGCTTCATCGACAATATCGGCGCGTACAACCGCAAGGACGCGAACAGCAACCGCACCACCCAGGCGCGTGTCGCCGCCCGCTGGACCCCCACCGACAAGCTGACCGTCGACGGCAGCTTCACCTACGAACAGAGCCGCGCACACGGCCTCAACACCGCATTCAGCGGACTGCCGGCGTACACCACCTCGACCAACAGCCCCGAGGGGACGAGCGACAAGTTCCGCCTGTACCAACTCGGCGCCGACTACGACCTCGGCTTCGCCGACTTCATCGCCACCGCCGCCTATACCGACCGCGACATCGGCTTCAACGCGAGCGTCGAGCCGCAGATCGGCTATTTCTTCCAGGATTATGGCTCGAAGCTGCCGATCGGCACCGGCACCTATCCGGTGTTCACCGCGCCGACGACGTACAACCAGGCGATCACCAACGCGCTCCCCGCAGAAAAATACACGATCAACAACAAGATCAAGGACTTCATGATCGAAGGCCGCTTGGCGTCGAAGAACGACGGGCCGGTCAAATGGACCGCGGGCGTGTTCTACGAGACGCAGAAGCGCCATCTGATCCAGGACATCCCGACCCCTGGCTTCGACACGCTGAGCTATGAGAACTACTTCTACGGCCCGTTCGCGACGCCGACCGGCAGGTACGATTCGAAGCTCGTCGACGGCGCGTTCAGCTCGAACGACATCTTCTCAGGGCTGCAGGACGTCGACGAGCACCAGGTCGCGGTCTATGCCGACGGCACGTGGCACGTCACCCCGAAGCTCGATCTGACCGCCGGGCTGCGATATTTCAACTTCGAGGAGAAATATTTCCTCTTCGAAGGCGGCGTCTACGGCGTCATCAACCATGTCCCGCTGACGCAGAACGCGACGCTCAAGTCGAACGGGGTCAACCCGCGCGCGAACATTTCGTACAAGCCGAACGACGACCTGCTGATCTATGCCGAGGCGGCGAAGGGCTTCCGCTACGGCGGCGCGAACCAGCCGGTCCCGGTCGGCACCACCGGGGTCGCCGGCCAGTGCGCCGCGAACCTCGCGTCGTACGGCTACACAGCCGCCCCGCTCACCTTCGGGCCCGACAAGTTGTGGAACTACACCATCGGTGAAAAGGCCAAGCTCGCCGACGGCCGCGTCACGCTCAACGCCAGCGCCTATTACATCGACTGGCAGGACGTGCAGACCCGCCTGCTGCTCAACTGCTCGTACTTCTTCACCGCGAACAAGGGCAAGATCACCAGCAAGGGCCTCGAGCTCGAATCGATGGTCAAGGTCAGCCCGGAATTCACGCTGAGCCTCGGCGGATCGATCAACGATTCGCGCGCCAACGGCGACATCCCGACCGTCGGCGCGTTCAACGGCGACCACACGCCGTATTTCCCCAAGCTCGTGTTCAACTTCGGCGCGTTCTACGACGTGCCCGTCGGGAATGGCGAGTTGCACCTCCAGGGCAATTACCAGTTCCAGTCGAACCAGAACACGACGTTCAACCGCTTCTCAACGACGATCGTCAACGGCGTCCTGACGAAGAATGGCGCAAGCTCGACCTTTGCGACGATCCCAGAATCGAGCAACGTCAGCCTGTCGGTGGCGTACGACATCGGCAACTTCGAGTTCGGCATCTTCGGCAACAACCTGACCAACGGCGTCAAGATCACCAACATCGCGCGCGCGACCTACTATCAGATCTACCAGGCCGGCAGCAGCGTCACCTATGCCCGCCCGCGCACGATCGGCGGTCGGGTCAAGGTCAAGTTCTAACGGCCGACGAGCCTTGTTTGAGCCGTTATCCCCGCGAAAGCGGGGATAATGGTCAACGGGGTAAGTGCCACGCTCCAGCCTGCCGCGCGACCAAGCGGACGAGATCGTTCTGGACGAGGGTCACGTCCAGCACGTGCATCCCCCAATTCGGATAGGCGACATCGCCGACGGTGTCCGGACCCATCACATAGTCGCCGAGTCCCGCCGCGATCCCCGGCTCGATATGGACCGCGAGATACGAAAAGTCGCCGCGCGCGACGCATTCACCCGACACCAGCCCCGGAATGCGGGCGAAGCGCGTCGGCATCGCGGCTCCGGCGGCCGACCAGCCGGTCGCGGGCGCGCGGTACTGGACGACGCCCTTGACCCACCACGGAAAGCCGAACACCCCGTCGAGCAGCGCCGTGCCGCCTTCGAGCCGCGCCAGATTGGTGCACCCCGCCTCCATTGCCGGGTCGGGCGATCGCCCGAACAACCCATTCGCTGGTGGCGGAGCGTGGTCGCGATAACTCGCCCATGTCACGACGCACCCGGTCTGCGTCGTCGACCGGCACAGCGGCACCGCCGTGAAATCGCCGCCGACGTTCTTGCCCTAGGGCACGAGCACCGCGACGCCGGGCAGGATCGCCGACACCATCTGCGTCGCGACCGGCTTGCCGTCGATCTCCTCGGCAATCAGCCGCTTGAGCATCATCGACCCCTGGCTGTGCCCGAGCAGCACGAACGGCCGCCCATGGTTGTCGCGCGCGAGATAATCGTGCCACGCCGCGCGGACATCGCCGAACGCGAGGTCGAGACCGGCGGCCATCGTCGCGGCGCCGCTCGTCGCTCCGGGTGGCGGGGCCACCATCACGGCGCGCAACGCGGTCAGCGTCACTTGGCGGTAGACCGGCGCGAAGGTCCGGCAGACGCTGGCGAAGGCGGAGAACTGCGACGCGGCCTGCCCCCGTTCCTCCTTGCCCGGAACCATGTCGCTGTTGATTCCCGGATCGAGCGACGCGGTCGGGTAGACGTAGAAGCAGTCGGCCTTCGGCGCGGGGTCGCGCGCGACTGTCTCTGCGCGCATCGTCCCGTCGCGGGCGACGACCGTCCGAGTGGCGTCAGGGGCGCAGGCGTCGGCGCGTCCCGGGCGGCACAGCCAGTTCGCGTCGTCGCGATAATCGACCGGGATTGCCGCAGTCTGAGCCGCCGCCGCGAGCACGACCAGTCCCAGCATTGCTTATCCGTCGACCAAACCTGCGCTCACGCCGTCGCCACCGCCGCCGCGAGCATCCGCGCGTCGTCGCGCTCGAAGGTGCGGACGCTCGTCCAGTAATGATACGCCGCCCAGAAGCCGGTCAGCGACAGCGCCAGCAGCGCATAACGCAGCGATTCGGCATTGCTCCCGAGCCGCACCGCGAGCCCGTCGCTGATCATGCCGACCGCGAGCGGCGCGACGATCAAATTGGCGACGTTGGCGCACAACAGGCTGATCGCCATCCCCTGCGCGCGCATCTTCGGCGGCAGGAAGTTGAGCAGCAACGCCATCTGCGGCCCGACGTAGAGGTAGATCGCGGGGACGACGAGCCACAGCATCGCGGTCGCTACGGTAAGCGAATGCGTCCAGTAGATGACGAACGACGGCACCGTCGACGCGAGGACGATGCCCCCGAGGAAATACGCGATCCGGCGCGGCGGGCGCATCGCCGGCAGCGCGAGAACCGCGCAGGTGCCGAGCGTCGCGCCGACCCCCGCCCACAGATAGATCATGCCGAGCCGCGCCCCGGCGTCGGCGGTCGACAGGCCGTAAGCGCGCTGGAGGAAGGTCTGCGTCCAGTACATCAGCCCCCAGCCCCACAGGCAGATGATCGTGCCCGCCGCATTGATGTGCCACACCGCGCGGCTGCGCCACATGAACAGAAGCGTGTCGCGCAGCGGCGCCTGCGGTTCGCTCGACGGCTCGACGCTCTCGAAGCGCCCGCGCTGCGGCTCGCGGACGGTGAGGAAGATCAGGACGCCGAAGATCACGCCGGGGATGCCGAGCGCGATGAACGCCGCGCGCCAGCTGTGATAATGGTCGACGATCTGTCCGGCGACGGTCGAGCCGAGCCACGCGCCGAGCGGCAGCCCGAGCGCGTAGATCGTCAGCGCGAAGGCGCGGCGCTCGCGCGGGAAATAGTCGGCGATGATCGAGGTCGACGGCGGGGTGCCGCCCGCCTCGCCGACGCCGACGCCGATGCGCGCGACGAGGAACTGCCAGAAATTCTGGGTCAGCCCGAGAAGCGCGGTCATCGCCGACCACATGACCATCGCTGCGGCGACGATGTTGCGCCGGTTCGAGCGGTCGGCGAGGCGCGAGATCGGGATGCCGACGGTGATGTAGAACAGCGCGAGGCTCACGCCGGTCAGCCAGCCGACGCCGGTGTCGCTGAGGTGGAACTCGATGCGGATCGGCTCGAGGACGGTCGAGACGACGTAGCGGTCGGCGATGTTGAGCGCATAGACCAGACCGCAGACGACGACGACGTACCAGCGCGCGCGCTCGAGCGCGGCGGGAGCGGCGACGGCACTCGCGGGTTCGAGCGTGGGCGATGCCAGCGCAGCGTCAGCGATGCTTGCGGTCATGCCAGTCCCCTCGAAATCGCTGCGGACCATAAGTTGACCAGCCCCCCGGCATAGCTTGCGGCGAAGTACACCTCCGCGCAATCGGCGGCGACGGGCGCGATCCACACCGGGACGTGGCGGATCACCGTCGCGGCGCAGTCGCCGGGGCCGAAGCGCGGATCCTCGGCGTCGAACACCCCGCCGACCATCAGCAGCGCGCGCCAGCCCGGCCCGGTCAACGTCGCGCGGACCAGTCCGCCGCCGAGCGCGACGAGACTGCCGTCGTCGCGCAACGCGTCCGCGAGCGCGCTCGTGTCGCCCGCATCGATCAGCCACCAGCGCCGCGGCTCGACCCTGACCGCGCGCGCGCCGCCGAAATCGGGGGCGGCATCGCTCCACAGGTCGACCGCGACGACATCGCCAGCGGGCGCGAAGGTGAGCGCGACATCAGCCACGGTAGCGCGCTCCCTCGGGGTCGTAGAAGACCGGATCGGTCACCGTCACCCGCGCTTCGAGCCCGCGCGTCGGCGACGTCGCGAGCAGCGTGTCGCCGTTCCGCGCCCGCCCGCCACGCAGCAGCGCCAGCGCGACGCCGCCCTCGCCGAGCACGCGCAGCCCGCCCGCGGTGACGTGGCCCTCGACCGGCGCGCCGCCTGCCGCGACGAGCATCGCGCCCTCGGGGATCGGCTGCGGCGAGGTCAGCCCGACGAGCTGGAGCCGGTCGGAGGCGGCGAGCGCGGGACGGTCGAGCGCCGATGCGCCGACGAAGCCGCCGCCCTTCTGCAGCATCCGTTCGAGCCGCAAATCGTGCGGCGTCGTCCGCCCGTCGACCTCGCCGCCGCCGACGATGTGCCCCTTCTCGATGCGGAGGAATTCGAGGGCCTCGATCCCGTACGGCATCGCGCCCGCCGCGATCAGCGCATCCCATACCGGGACAGCGGCGTCACCCACGGGATAGAGTTCGAACGCGCGCTCGCCGCTATAGCTCGCAGCGAGGATCAGCACCGGCACGCCCGCAACCATTGCGTCGGCGACCCCCATGTGCGCGGGCGCGGCGGCCCCGGTCAGGCGTTCGAGGATCGCCGCCGCGTCCGGTCCGGCGAGGGCGATCCCGGCGAACGCCTCCTGCACCGCGACGACCGACACGCGCAGATTCGAGGCGACGACATGCCGGGCATAACCGAGGTGCGCCTCCATCCGGTCGGCTCCACCGGTCGAACTCGTCAGCAGGTAGCGCGTCTCGCCGAGCCGCCAGACGGTGCCGTCGTCCATCACCATGCCGTCTTCGCGCAGCATGACGGTGTAGCGTCCGCGCCCCACCGCGAGCTTTGCCACCCTGGTCGCGCAGACGATTTCGAGCAATGCCGCCGCGTCGGGACCGCTGACGATGAACTTCGCCAGCGTCGAGACGTCGATGATCCCGGCGGCGGTGCGAACCGCGCGCGCCTCGCGCAGCGCCGCCGCGTGGAGGCTTTCACCCCCCTGCGAATACGCGCGCGGGCGATGCCACAGGCCGAGCGGCTGCCAGATCGGCGCGAGCGCGTCGTGGCAATCGCCGAGCGCCAGCCGCCGCGACGGCGCCGCATGCCCGCCGCCGTCGGGCCCCGCCAGCGCGCCGAGCGTCAGCGGCGTGTACGGCGGGCGGAAGGTCGTCAGCCCCGCCGCCGGGATGCTCACCCCAGCCGCGCCCGCCAGCCGCCCGAGCGCCGCCATGTTGCTCGTCTTGCCTTGGTCGGTGCCCATGCCGAGTGTCGTGTAGCGCTTGAGATGCTCGACCGAGCGATATCCCTCGGCATAGGCGAGATCGACGTCGGCGGCGGTGACGTCGTTCTGGAAGTCGATGAAGCTCGATTTGGGGTGCGCGAGCGCGACGGTATCGGGGGAGATCGCCTCAACCTCGCCCGCCGCGCTGCCGACGGTGACGATGTCCTGCAGCGTCGCGCCCGGGACATACGCCTGGATGTCGGCGCGCCAGTCGAGCTTGCCCCCGCCCTGGCTGTGGAGGTGGACGACGGGGGTGAACCCGCCCGAGACGGCGAGGCAGTCGGCGGCGTAAGTGAACCGCTCGGTCCAGATATCCGCTTCGACTGCGGTCAACCCGGTGGCGCGGGCTTGCGTAGATACGGGGACAGCATTGGTGAAGACCGGGAAGCGCGTCTTCGCTACGGTTGCAACGGCGCTCAACTCCGCCCGCGAATCGAGGATCGCGACGACCTCGCCGCCCGCTGCCGCGACCGCATCGGCGGTGCGGTAAGCGTCGTCGTTGTTCGTCGCGATGACCACGCGCTTCCCCGGCAGCACGCCGAACCGCGCGATGTACGTCCGCACCGCCCGCGCGAGCATCACCCCGGGGCGGTCATTGCCGGCGAAGGTCAGCGGCCGCTCGATCGCGCCGGTGGCGAGGACGATCCGCTTCGCCCGCACCTGCCACAGGCGTTGTGCAAGCGCGCCCGGCTGGCCCGGCTCAGCGACGCGCTCGCTCAGCGTGACGAAGCCGTGGTCCCAGAGCCCCGACGCCGTCGTCCGCGTCAGGATGCGCCCCCCGGCGGCGGCGATCGCGGCGCGAGCGACTTCGATCGAAGCGACGTCGCCGCCGTCGCTCAGCAGCGTGCCGCCGAGATCGGCGTCCTGTTCGACGAGCAGCACCCGGTCGCCCGCCGCCGCTGCCGCTTTCGCTGCTGCCAGCCCGGTGGGTCCGCTTCCGACGACGAGGGCGTCGCAGAACGCGGCGCGGTGTTCGTAAGGATCGGGGTCGGCAGCGACCGGCGCAGGGCCGAGCCCGGCGGCGCGACGGATGAAGTGCTCGTAGCGCATCCACCGCTTCGGCGGCCCGAAGAAGGTCTTGTAGTAGAAACCCGCCGCGAAAACCGGCGCGGCGAGGCCAAGGACCGCGCCCGCATCGACCTTCAGGCTCGGCCAGCGGTTCTGGCTGCGTGCGACGAGGCCGTCGTAGACGAAGACATCGGTGCTGCGCGTGTTCGGCTCGGTGCGCCCGCCGGTGCCGATCGTGACGAGCGCGTTCGGCTCCTCGACCCCGGCGGTCATCACCCCGCGCGGCCGGTGGTATTTGAAGCTCCGCGCGACCAGCCCGACGCCGTTGGCCAGCAGCGCCGCCGCGAGCGTATCGCCCGGCCGCGCGCGCATCGCCACGCCGTCGAAGGTGAATGCGATCGTCGCCCTCGCGCCGCCGGGGATCCGCGCCGGGCCGCTCACGGCGCGTATCCGATTACGGACTCGATCGCGTGGGTAACCGTATGCCGCCGCACGACGAGCCACGCCCGGCAGCCGAAACGGTGGTGCCACAGCTCGTCCGACCAGCCGCGCGGGTTGGCGCGGGTGTAGAGCGCGCGCATCGCCTCGGCCGGCGGCATCGCCAGCGGGACGATCGCGTCGAGGGTGCGGTCGTAGGCGAACTCGCTCTGCGCCCGCGGTCCGCAATGAGGGCAATCGATCGACAGCATCAGCGGAGCTGCGGCATCGGGCCGACTCCGGCCTCGTCGACCGTCGCGCCCCGCGCGAAGCGGTCGAGGCCGAACGGTGCGGCGAGCGGGTGCGGCGCCCCCGTCGCGAGCAACTGGGCATAGGCGAAGCCCGATCCCGGCGTCGCCTTGAAGCCGCCGTAGCACCAGCCGCCGTTGAGATAGAGGCCGTCGACCGGCAGCGTCGAGATGATCGGCGAGCCGTCGAAGCTCATGTCGGTCGTCCCCGACCAGCACCGCACCATCCGCAGCCGCGACAGCGCCGGGACGAGTGCGATCGCCTCCGCTGCGGCTTTCTCGAGCCGGTTCGGCAGGCCGCGCTGGGCATAACTCGGAAACTGGTCGGGGTCGCCGCCGAGAACGATCCCGCCCTTGTCCGACTGGCTGATGTAGCAATGGAGCGACTGCGACATGATCACCGTGTCGATCATCGGCTTGACCGGCTCGGTGACGAACGCCTGGAGGGTCTGCGCCTCGATCGGCAGCTTGATTCCGGCGAGCGCCGCGACCGGACCGCTGTTGCCCGCGACGCAGATGCCGACGCGCCCGGCACCGATGGCCCCGCGCGTCGTCTCGACCCCGGCGACGCGCCCGCCCGCGATCGTCAGGCCGGTGACCTCGCAGTTCTGGATGACGTCGACCCCGAGCGCGTCGGCGGCGCGGGCATAACCCCATGCAACCGCGTCGTGGCGCGCGGTGCCGCCGCGCCGCTGGATCATCCCGCCGTAAATCGGGAAACGCGCCGCGGGCGACATGTCGAGCAATGGCACGAGCTTTTGGACCTGCGCGCGGGTCAGCAGTTCGGCGTCGATCCCTGCGCAGCGGAGCGCGTCGCCGCGCTGGGCGAGGCTCGTCATGTCGCTGTCGGAATGGCCGAGGAACATCGCCCCGCGGGGTGAGAACATGACGTTGAAATTGAGCTCGTCGCTCATCCCCTCCCACAGCCCGAGCGCGAAATCGAAGAAGTTGTGGAGCGCGGGCTGGCGGTAGTTCGAGCGGACGATCGTCGTGTTGCGCCCGGTGTTGCCGCCGCCGATCCAGCCCTTTTCGAGCACGGCGACGTTGCGGATGCCATGGACCTTGGCGAGGTAGTACGCGGTGGACAGGCCGTGGCCGCCGCCGCCGATGACGATGACGTCGTACGACGCCTTCGGCTCGGGGTCGCGCCACGCGCGGTCCCAGTGCTTCTGCCCGGTGAGCGCGCCGCGGAGCAGGGCCAAGGCCGAATAGCGGCTCATGCCGCCCAGCCACGCTTTTCGCGCCAGTCAGGCTCGAGGTCCGTAAACCGCGCCAGCCCGAGCTTGGCGATGTCGGCGAACGAGCATTGCCCGTCGATGACGAGGTCACGAATCGCATGGCCGCTCGCGGGCGACAGGCCGAAGCCGACCCCCGACATCGTCGCGACGGTGACGTTGCCGATGCGGTCGAGGATCGGGCGGCCGTCGGGGGTGTTCTCGACGATCCCCGCCCACGACCGGATGACGTTGAGATGCGCCGCCCGCGGGAACATCTCGGCGACGCGGCGCGCGAGGCTGCGGATCAGCGGCGACGCCGGGCGCGCTTCGGGGCCGCTGGCGGTCGTCGCGATCCACTCGTGCGGGCCCCCGCCGAAGGCGAGGTTGCCGCGCAGCGTCTGGCGTCCGTACAGCCCATTGCCGTCGACCCCGCCAATCGGCATCAGCGGCGCTGGCTCGGTGACGATCATCTCGGCGCGTGCGGCGGTGACGGGAAAATCGATGCCGATCGGCGCGAGCAACGCCGCTGCCTGCGGCCCGGCGGCGACGACGACCGCATCGCAGGCGATGGTCCCACGCACGGTTTCTAACCCTGTCACGCGCCCGCCTGCGGTCGCGAACCCGGTCGCGGCACAATTCTGAACGATCCGCCCGCCGAGGTCCTGGAGGGCCCACGCATAGGCCTGGACCGTCCGCTGCGGGTTGGCATGGCCGCCGAAGCGGAGGTGGATGCCGCCGAGGCACGTCGCGTCGGTCAGCGGCACCATCGCCTGTGCCTGCGCGGAGTCGAGATCGTCGACGCGGTAGCCCATCGCGCTGCACATCCGCCCGACCGCGCGATAATGGTCGAGCAAGGCCGCGTCGCGCTGGATGATGATCCGCTCGCGCTGGTATTCGGTGGGATAGCCGAGCAGTTCGTCCATCTGCGGCCACAGCCGCTGCTCCTCGGCGAACAACGGGCTCTGGTAATGCGAGGCGCCGCCGCCGTTGCGCCCAGATGCCTCCCAGCCGACGATGCCCTTGTCGATGACGACGACGTCGATCCCCGATCGCGCCAGCCACCACGCCGCGCTGAGCCCGGTGACGCCCGCGCCGACGACGACGACGGTGGCGCTGGCGGGGAGGGCGCCGCCGTCAGACATGCATGTTGCCGCCGACCGCCTCGTCGTCGGTGCCGATCTTCGCATACGGCGTCCATTGCGTCGGGATGCCGAACCAGACGTCCCAGCCCGCCGCCATCGCGTCGGTTTCACTCCAGTCGGCGAGCAGTTTCAGCGGGATCGGGCGGACCGGCGCGCGATAGGTGGCGGGCGCAACCGGCGTGCCGCTCGCCTCGCCGAGCAGGCACGCGACCTGTGTCCGGCAGCGGCGCCCCTGGCATGCGCCCATCCCGGCGCGGGTCAGCCGCTTGATCTGGTCGGGGTCGACCGGGCCGTCGCCGCCGAGCGTCACGAGGCTCCGCGCCGCGAGCGCCGCCGGGCGATCGAGGTAGCGCGGCGGCTGGACTCCGAGCAGATCGGCGCGGCTGACCTCCTCGCACTGGCAGACGATCGTTTCGGGCGGGGCGATCGCGCCGATCGCGCGCGACCATGCGGCGATCGCGGGGCGGTCGGGGCCGGGACCGGCGCAGTCGCCGACGAGGCGGATCGCGGCGTCGGCGGGGCCGCTCGCGTCGAGCAGCTCGGTCGCGGGTTCGGTGCCGATCGCGAGGCAGATCGTGTCGCAGTCGACGACGATCTCGACGCCGTCGCGGAGCACGACTGCGCGCTCGACGCCGTCGATGCCGCCCTCGGCGCGGGCGATGACGGTGCCGGTATGGAGCGCGATCCCGGCCGCGATCACCTGGGCCAGCAGGTCCGCAGGGGCGCGAACGGTGTCGCCGACCTCGACGATGCCCGCGACCTCGATGAAGTGCTTGCGCGCGAGCAACGCGGTCTCGAGCGCAAGCCGGTCCGAGCCGAGGATCAGCACGCGCCGGGTCGCCAGCGCCGCGTACCGCGTCAGCAACGCGTGGAACGCCTGCGCGCCCATCACCCCGGGCCGGTCCCAGCCGGGGAAGCCGAGGACGATGTCGCGCGCGCCGGTCGCAAGGACCAGTTTGCCGTAACCGACCATCCACGCGCGGTCCCCGTCGGCGAGGCCAAGCATTGCGCCCGGCAGCGTCCGCATCGCCGCGCCGTTGCGGTACAACCCCCACGCGCAGGTGCCGAGCAGCACCTCGACCCCGGCATCGAAGGCGGTTTCGAGCAGCGGGTTGGCGGCGAAGATCGCCTCGACCATCCGCGCCGGGTTCGCCGCCGCAGCGGTCATCCGCCCGCCGTAGAACAGCGGGACGTCGGTCCCCATCATCCCTGGTGGCACTGGATTCTCGTCGACTAGCAGCACCGATTGCCCGTCGCGTGCTGCCTCGATCGCGGCTGCCGTGCCCGCGCTGCCCGCGCCGACGACGACGACATCGTAGCGCGCTTCCGGTGGCGCAATCTTGCCGGTAAGATCGAACGCGTCGACCGTCATGCCGCGTCGAGCGCCTGCGCGATGTCGCCGATCAGGTCGTCGACATGCTCGATCCCGACCGACAGGCGCAGCGTCGAGCCGTCGATCCCGACGCTGTCGCGCGACGCCTGCGGCACCGAATAATGCGTCGTCGTCGCCGGGTGGGTGATCAACGTCTCCGACCCGCCGAGGCTGACCGCGAAGCGCAGCAGGCGCAGCTTGTCGAGAAAGCGGAACGCCGCCGCCTCGCCGCCATGCACCCGGAAGGCGAAGGTCGACCCCGCCGCGGTGCACTGGCGGTCGTACACCGCGCGCTGCGTCGATCCGGGCGCGGTGAAGCCGAGGTAGGTCACGCTCGATACCTTGGGATGGTCGCGGAGATATTCGGCGATCGCCCAGGCGTTGGTCATCGCGCGTTCGCTGCGCAGCCCGACCGTCTCCATCGACCGCAGCAGCAGCCACGAGGTGAACGGATCGAGCTGGCTGCCGAGCGTCGTCCGCAGCAGGAGCAGCGGTGCGATCAACGCCTTCGACCCCGTCACCCCGCCCGCGAGCAGGTCGCTGTGCCCGCCGCAATATTTGGTCAGCGAGGTCATGCACAGGTCGACGCCGAGCGCGATCGGGCGCTGGAAGATCGGGCCGAGCAGCGTGTTGTCGATCACCACCAGCGGGCGCGGGGTGAGCTCGGCGGCGATCCGGACGACGAGCGCGATGTCGACAAGCGCCGCGGTCGGGTTCGCCGGGGTCTCGATGACGATCAGCTTGAGCGGCCCGGCGGCGCGCGCGTCGTCGACCGCGGCGCGGATATTGGCCTCGTCGCAGCCGTCGGTGAAGGCGAACGGCTGCACCCCCATCTGCGGCATCAGCAAATGGTACAGTCCGTCGGTGCCGCCGTAGACCGGACGGCTGTGGACGATGCTGTCGCCGGGGCGGAGGTAGGTGAGGGCGATCGCGGTGTGCGTCGCCATGCCGGTGTTGAACACCGCCGCAGCTTCGGCCCCGTCCAACGCCGCGAGCCGCGCCTCGACCATGTCGAGCCCGGGATGGCCGAGCCGCGAATAGATGTGCCCGGGGCCGCCAACTGCGGGGCCGGTGCCCTCGAAATAGGCCTCGTGAATGTCCTTCGCCGCCTGCGCTGAGGCGTAGGCGAAGGTCGACGTCATGTAGATCGGCGGCTTGGCGCTGTTCGACGCCGTCGCGGGGTCGTAGCCGGCATGGACCGCGAGCGTCTCGGGACGGTAGTTGCGCCCGTCGCTCATGCCGTCGCCGCCAGATACCGCCGCGCCGTCGCGCAATACCAGTCGACGAAGCGGATCGTCAGCGACTCGGCCTCGGTCGAATACGGCCCGGGCCGGTAGCCCGGCGAGCGCACCCCCGCCTCATTATTCTCGGCGAGCTCCTTGTCCTGCAGGTTGGTCCGCGTCCACAGGTCCGCGAGCGCGGCCACCTCGTAATCGACCCCCTCGACCGCGTCTTCGTGGACAAGCCACTTTGACACTACGTGTGTTTCCGATGGCCCAACCGGCATCGCGCTGAAGGCGAAGGTATAGTCGCCGGTTGAATGGCAGAAGCTGTTCGGCTCGACCGCCCAGCGCAACGAGCCAATGTCGCCCGCCCCCGCCTCGCACATCAGTTTGCGGACGCTGAGTTGGCCGTCAATCGTCATCGATTTCTGCTCAGGGTTAAGGGGAAAGCGGATGGCTTGCCACCAATCCTCCTCTGCAGGGCCGACCGGCAGGTCGAGGCTGACCATCCGCGCTTCGAACACCGCCGTCATGTCACCTTCGAGGTCGAAATGCGCCGAAGCCCCAACAGGGAAAGTCCGCGACAGTTCGGGATGGCCGGTCGGGCAATGATAGCATTCCCGCGCATTCTCCATAACCAGCTTCCAGTTGGCATATTCGATCAGCGTTGATTGGAAAGCGACCTTTGCGCGATTTAAGCCGTGAGGCTTGAGCAATGGCGTGAGGTCGCGCCGCAGAATATCGAACGGCAGTGGATCGTCGGCGAGGCAGATGAAGATTGCACCAGCTACTGTCTCTAGCCTGATCGACGCGAGCGGATATAGCGACTTGTCAAAATCTTCGCCCATCCGCCCGGCGGCAATCAGAGCGCCGTCGAGTCCGTAGGTCCAGCGGTGATAAGGACATGTCAGCCGCGCGACCTTGCCGTTTCCCGGTTTGCACAGCAGCGACCCGCGGTGGCGGCAGCTGTTGTGAAACGCGCGCAATTCGCCGTCGCGACCGCGGACAATCAGGATCGGCGATTGCCCGATGGTCAGCGCGGCGTAATCGCCGCGCCCACGTACCTCGGCTTCAAAGCCAGCGAACAGCCACGACCGTGCGAATATTGCGTCGAGGTCGAACGCGTAGGCTTCGTCGCCTATGTACAGCGCCTGCGGCAGCGAATGGCCGGGGACCCGCGCGTCGAGCGCCCGCGTTATCGCACTTATCTCCAAGGTCGATCTCCTCGCACGCCGCAGAACTGGCACAAATCTGGCACGCGCCTAAATCGCATTTGCGCATGGCGACATGCCGAAATCGGGAGTCGTGGTCTGCGTCGCTGTTGTGTTGAGCCACAAAGCCCCCCAGTCTCTTGTGACGTATCATACCCATTGTCCGGAGAATCGTATTTCGAAACCGATCCCAGTCAGTCGCCGCTGGTTGCCGCTGAACGCGTTACGTGCGTTTGACGCAGTCGGTCAGCGGCTGAGCTTCACTGCGGGTGCTATGTCTCTCAACGTCTCTCAGAGCGCAGTCAGCCGTCACATCATAAGCCTTGAGGAACTGCTCGGTCGCAAATTGTTTGATCGGTCGGGGGCACGACTCGTCCTGACCGCGGCGGGCGAGATGCTTCTGCCAGAAGTGATTGCCTCTTTCGACCGGATTGAGAAGACGATTAACGCGATTTCGGGTAATGCGCGGCATAGTCGTCCGATCCGCATCCACATCCCGCCGTCGTTTCTCCACCAGATCGCTCTGCCGCTTATCCGCGAGTTCCACGGCGAACATCCCGATATCCGCATCGATATCTCTAGCTCGCACGTCACTGGCCTGCCAACGACCGAAACCGATATGGCGATAGTCTTCGATCTGCCGCACGTCGACGACCGCGTCACCGACTTCCTCTGGATGGTCCGGGTTGCCCCAGTTTGCGCCTCCTCCACTGCCGCGCGAAACGACGGCAAATCGCTTGCGGTCTTCCTAGCCGACAACCCTTTACTCCATGTAAAGCTCGACGACGAGCCGCGCGGGCTCCTCTGGGGCATTTATGCACGCCAGTGCAGAATTGCGCTTGACGTCGACCGAGGTCTCGCCTTCGATACCGCTTTGCTTGCGGTCAGCTCAGCAATGGCGGGCGACGGCATCGCACTCGCCGACATAGACATGTTTGCCGCCGAAATCGCAGACGGGCGGCTTGTGATGCCGTATGCATCCGTAATTGAGGATGGGTTCGGCTACTATTTGAAGCTGCGTCCAGAAGACCTTTCCGATCCGGCGATCGCGCTTTTCCGGAGCTGGTTGATCGCGCGTTTCGCTACGCGACAGGAAGGCCACGGAAGTTAGACATGCTAGCCATTTGGGGCCATTGTGCTGCTCTTAGAACGGTAAAAACTGGTGGGGAGCGACGGCGCGGTGTTTGCGCGCCGATCCGGCAAGGTCAGCTGCTTATTCGGCTCCACCTGCACGGCAGCTATGCGCCCATTTTCAGCCGTTAAAGTTTGTCGCAATGCAGCCCGGAAGCGGACGTTTGTTCAGGTGGCTCAGCTGACTTGATTGGTGGATCACGGCCGAGCCGCTTCCGGGCCCGGAGACAGCGTAAGCGGCCGTTTGTTCACGAGGCTCCCGACAGCAGCTATGCGCGTTAGCAGCGGCTATCTGGTTGGCTAAGCTGATTTACGATCAGCGGCTTGCCGCTCACCCATTCACCGCCTCAATGTCGCCGGCGCCGATGAGCGGCTGACGATCGCCAGTATCGACGTCGCGACGGACCGTTTGGCGACCATGGCGTCGCTCAAGGCCTTGGTCCTCGGCGAAGCGATGGTCCCGGCCTGATGGTGGCGGGGGCGGGAGGCTACTGACTTAAAGCTTGGGCGCCCACTTCGCGATTTCGGCCAGTATCTCGCCGAAGGCTGGTTGGCCGCGAAAATAGAGCGCGTTCGAGGCAATGTAGGCCTTCTGCAGCGTGGCCCGGGTCGCTGGGTCGCTGAGTACGAAGGCCTCGTTCTCGGCGATGACCGGATTGTCGAGCTTCGGGAAACGATTGGCCTTGTGGTCGAGATATCCTTGCGTGCCGACAAACGCCCGCACGGTCGGATCCTGGAGCAAGGAATAGACGTCGTAGTAGTGGCGCATGAAGTTGGGAGGGAACGCGCCGGTCTCCTGCTGCTGGCGGAACTTGGTCGAGATCGCCTGCAGCTTTTCGACCAGCGTATAGCCTGGGTGGTAGCAGGCGACGCCCAGGGCGCGGTTGTCGATGACCTCAACCTGGCTGGCGGCTAAGTCATAGGCCCACGAGCTGATATCGCGGGCCTCATTGGGCGCGACATCGTCGAAGCCGACTTCCAGCAATACCCCGTCTTTCAGGCCTTCCACCGATCCATTGATGCTGGCGTAGGTCAGGCGAACGCCGGCGCTACGATATTGGCGAAGGTCATCAAACGCCGTGTCGCGCTCAACCGAGGTGATGCCGT
Organism: Polymorphobacter megasporae; assembly: GCF_018982885.2. Classification (NCBI taxonomy): domain Bacteria; kingdom Pseudomonadati; phylum Pseudomonadota; class Alphaproteobacteria; order Sphingomonadales; family Sphingosinicellaceae; genus Glacieibacterium; species Glacieibacterium megasporae. The sequence goes on from NZ_CP081848.1 coordinate 2,269,141, forward strand.
CGATGACGATGGTCTGCGCAAGCCGATCATAGAAGTCCTTGCGGCTTTGGACGTGAGCCGCCTTGTCGTGGTTGCGGCCGATCATCACCGGCGGATCTGCTGGCGGCTCGATGCGGATGTCGATGTCTTCCGAGAAACGGCTGATCAGTCCGTAGCCCTTGGAGAGCGATGTGCCGCCCTTCAGCTCGAAGGCCAGGCCCAGCTGCTGCAGGCCATAGAGGCTCTGCATGATCCAATAGTCCTTCTCGACCAAGGCGGGCGCGATGCCCTGCGCCTCGGCGACGATCCGGATCAGCTCGGCAAACTGACGATGGTTGTGCAGGAAATCACGTGGCATCCTTGGTTCCAACCTCGGCCAGGGCGCGGGCGAAGAACTTCTTGGCCCGCTCTGAGCCGTAGGACTGAGCGGCCTTTTTCACGCGCGCCCGGTCACTGGCGGCCAGCCGCGCCTTGACGCGCTCGAGCACAGCTTCGGCGCTATCGCCGAGCTGATCGAGGTTGTTGACCAGGTCGACCATCAGAAACTCAGCCGAGAGCTTCTTCGGGAAGGCGGGCTTCATCCGAAAATCGTAGGTGCGGCCGCCGAGCGCGAATTTGCCGTGGCGCTTGTGGTTATAGACCACGGTCTTGTTGTGCAGCTGGGTCGTGCCGACCCCAAGCCCATTGTACGCATTGGGCGAGGCCAGCAGGAACGGGCCGCCCTTGAGGAAGGTCGACACCAGGGTGTCATCCTCAGGCGGCGCCTTCCCGAACACCGTCTGTTTTGGCGCGTAGTAGAGGCCACCGGAAAGCTTGGTCAGCACGCCGGCTTGCACCGCCTCCTTGAGGTGGCGATCAACCGCCGTCGACCATTGCGCCAGATCCGCCCGGCGGTAGGTCTGCCCGGGGCGGAGCTTGGTTTTGAACTGGTCGAACTTGCTCATGGCGACAACTTAAGCCTCCGAAGAGCATTTGCAAGGAATGTCATTAAGATTTCATGCAAAACGGACGTCCTTGAACGGGTGGAGCGATGCGACCGTCTTGGCGTGCCGGACCATATCGGGTCTAAGGTCAGCATGATTCAGTCGTGTGGATCGGCGATCTCCATGCCAGACTCGATCACACCCAGCGCCTCGTCCGAAGAGTCGAACACGCCCTCGAACAGCCGGAACTTGCAATCGACCAGCTGGACGATGCGCTCCTCAGCCTAGTTCTTCCGGTTCATGAAATTGACGACGGTGACGTCGATCTTCTGACCTTAGCGATCGCAGCGACCGATCCGCTGCTCGACCCTCTGCGGTTTCGAGGGCAGGTCGTAGTTGATCAGCAGGGAGCAGAACTGAAGGCTGATGCCTTCGGCGCCCGACTCCGTGGCGATCAGGATGCTGCGGTCATCTTTGAAGGCCGACCAGAACCTGGACATGTTGCGCTTGGGATCGACGCGGCTAAGCATCATCCGCGGTCAGTCGGTCGCCAGGGCAGATTGGGCGGTTGCCGAGCTCATGCTTGATCCTCCGGGTTTGGAGCAGATTCCGTTCGCCAGACGACGCTCAGGCGGCTTTCCGGCCGATCGAGGCCCCAGCGACGCATCGCGTAAAATTCGAGGGCTCGCCGGACGGTGACCGACAGTTCGCCGTTGATCCCGTAGTCCCAGCACACCGCACGCTTTTGGTTTTCCTCAAGGTGAGCGGCCGGCGCCAGGGTGAGGGTGACCCAGGAGCACCAGTCGGTATCAAGCGGCAGATCGCCGGCTTCAGACTCCGACCGCGCTTGGTTCGGCGCCATGCCTATCCGCGAGAGGACGAAGTCTCTGAAGTCTTCGCGCAGGTGGCAGTAGGCTCGGACATGCCAGCGCTGACCGTCTGAAACGAACGCTGTAGGCGTGATCGAGCGATCCTCCGCCGTCGCGCGGCGCATGGTCTGGTAGGCGACGTGGACTGTCTTACGATCCCGGATCGCCCGGTACAGCCGTGCCATCAGGCCGACATCGAGCGGCCGGTCCAAGGTCGGCAGCACTTCAACCGCCACTCCCGCCTGCCGTGACCGTTCCAGCCAGGACTCGAGGGCGGGCAGACCAAACAGCGGTTCAAACGTCGCCGCCGCCTCATATCGTCTTTGGCGGGTATCGTAGATCACCTGCCCTGGGGGCAGAGCGGCGAGGTAGGCCTTGAGGTCCAGAGCCGCTTGCGGCTGCGACACCCGGAATGTGTCGATCAGGTCGCGGCGATTGACCCGGCCTTCCCAAAAGAGAAGTCCGTCCAGAAACCGCTGCCTGGCTTCATACGCGTATCGCGGCGTGGGAGACGACATGCGGAGTCTCTAGTTGACGGCCAAGCTCTAGTCCATATAGAAACTATATAGACGGGAGGTTGGGCTTAGATGCGGATTTTGCACACATCAGATTGGCATCTGGGCCGGACGCTGGCGCAGGAGAGCCTCCTCGACGACCAGGCCCAGCTCCTCGACCAGGTCTTTGCAGCAATCGTCGAACACCGCGTCAACGTGCTGATCATAGCCGGCGACCTCTTCGACCGGGCGGTGCCGCGCAAAGAAGCGGTTCAGCTGTTCAACGATTTCCTCGCCCGCGTTTACGCCGAGACCGGGGCGGCGATCGTAGCGATCGCGGGCAATCACGACGCCCCCGACCGCGTCAGCTTCAACTCGGCGCTGCAGGACCCGCGGCGCGTGTTGATCCGGGGTCCTTTGCGAGACCGTCCCCACGCCTTGGTCTTGAGCGATGAGCACGGGCAGGTGGCTTTCTCGGCGCTGCCGTACTGCGAGATTTTCGCGGCGAGGGAGGCGTTCGACGATGTCGGCATCGCCAGTTGCGCCCACGCCCTCTCAGCGCAACTGGCGCAGGCCCGCCTGCATGTTCCGCCAGGCGCGCGATGGGTGGTGACGGCCCACGCCTTTGTGGAAGGGGGGCGGATCACCGAAACCGAGCGGCCCTTGGCTCAGGTGGGCGGCATCGAGACGGTCCCGTCAGCGATGTTCGATGGCGCGGCTTACGTCGCTCTAGGTCATCTGCATCGCGCACAAGAGGCTGGCGCCGCTCACATTCGATACTGCGGTTCCTGGATGGGCTTCGGATTCGATGAGGCTGACGAGCTAAAGACCCTGAGCCTGGTGGAGCTGGACGCCGCCGGCGTGGCTAGAGTGACCGAGCTTCCGCTGGTCAGCCCGCGTCCGCTGCGGGTCGTGACCGGAAAGTTGGCGGACTTGGTCGCGGCCGGGCGAGCGCCTGACGCGCTTGGGGCGGGTGCTCTGATCAAGGCGGTGCTGACCGACGAGGGCGCACTCATCGATGCCATCGGTCAGTTGCGCGCGGTCTATCCCCATGTGCTGCAGCTGGAACGCCTGAACCGGCTCGCCGCTCTCGGCCCTGGCGCCGGCGAAGCGGCGGTTGATCGGCAAGACCCGGTGAAGCTCGTGGCCGACTTTCTCGATGCGGTACGCGGGAGGGGGCCTGACGACGTCGAGACGGGCATGATCGACGAGGCCCTGACCGACCTCCAGAGCGAGGAGGTCTGACATGCGCCCAATCAAAATGAGCCTGACGGCTTTTGGACCTTTCCCCGACACGCAAACCGTCGATTTCCGGCCGGTCTTGGGCGCTCGCTTATTCGGCATCTACGGGCCAACAGGAGCGGGAAAGACCTCGATCCTCGATGGCATTTGTTTCGCCCTCTTCGGAGAGTCGTCAGGACAGGAGCGGCAAGGCGACGACCTGCGTTCACACCATTCCACGCCCGATATTGAGACCGACGTGAGCCTGATCTTCGAGGTCGGGGCGAAGCGATATCATGTCGTGCGGCGGCCACGTCAGACGGTCCGCGGCAAACGGGGCGATGCCCTTGTCGAGCGCCAACACTGGGCCGCGCTCTACGACGCCACCGACATTGAGGTCGATGACGTCGACGCCGACAACCCCGGCGTCGTGATGGAGGAACGCAAGGTCGAGGTCGTGGCCGATCGCATGCGATCGATCTTGAACTACAGCGCCGCCCAGTTTCGCCAGGTGGTGCTGCTGCCCCAGGGGCAGTTCCGCCAGCTGTTGACGGCGTCCAGCGATCAGCGCTCCGCTGTGCTGCGCGGGCTGTTCGACGTCTCCCTTTACCAGCGTTTTGTTGAACGTCTGAAGGCCGAAGCCGCTGACCTGCGCGATCAAGTTGAGACAGGCAGGTCGGCGATCAATGGCCACCTGCAGGCCCATGCCGTGTCTGACATCGATGCGCTGGTGGCCCTGATCGAATCCCTGACGGCCGATGTCGGTGTCCAGACGGCTGGCCGCGACGCTGCGCGCCGGGTCCGGGATGAGGCCCGCGAAACGCTGCAGGCGGCTCAGCAGATCCAGAATCGGTTCACAGAACACGACGTCGCGCAGGACGGCCTCAATACAGTCCTCGCCCAAACGCCGGAGATTGATGTCCTTAGCCGGCGCAAAGCGGCCGCTGAGCGCGCTGTCGCCTGTGTCGCCGCCGATGAGCGGGCCAATGAGGCCGAGAATGATCTAACTGCCGGCGTGACAGTCCGGACTCTCGCAGCAGACCAGGCGAGTGAGGCGGCGCGCCTGCTGTCAGAGGCGATGGCAAGCCTGCAGGCCTCCGCCGCACGTCAACCCGAACGGAACGCCGCCATCGCGGCGGTGACCCAGCTCGAGGGTGTGCAGAAGCGTGTGGTGGGCGCCGAACCGCTTCGTGAGGCGGCGCGCAGCTCGTCGCAAGCCGCTCTTGAGGCGAAGGCCGCACTGGAACTGGCGGTCCACGACCATGATGTCGCCGAGCAGGGCAACGCCGCGGCAAACGCGGAGCTCACCAGCGTTCAGCAGACTGTTCTGCGGCTCTCGCAAGTTGAAGGAGCTCTGCAGCTCTTGAGACAGGCGCGGGAAAAGGCCGCTCAGTTCGCGAACGCCACCGGCGCCGTCGACAAGTTCGCCGCCGCGAGGTCGGCCGCTTTGGCCGACCATGAACGACTGACGGGCGTCCTCGCGGCCTGCAGGGTGGCCGAATTTAATGCCGAAGAGGCGCTGGCTTCGGCGCAGGCCGCGCACCTGGCAGCAAAACTCGAGGATGGGGCGCCATGTCCGGTCTGCGGAGCCACGGAGCACCCTCGGCCGTCCGGTGGGGTCGGCGAGGGGCTCGGCCTTGATCCCGCGTGGCGCCAAGCCCGCAGCGCGCGAGAAGCCGCCGACGCAGACGAACGGCAGGCCGCACAGGTCGCGGCGAGGGCTGACGGCGAATGGACCCAGGTCGTTTCCACCTTGACGCTGTTGAAGGCGCCGGAGCGGGATGTCGCCGCGATCACGGCAGACATCGTCGCCGCAGATGAACAGCTCGAAGCGCTGCAGGCGAGCCCGGACATGGCCACGGTCCAGGCCGCCGTCGATACCGCCAAACTGCATCTGGCCTCGACAACCTCAGCGCATGCCGCTGCTCGCGATCAGCACGTTGCAGCTGACAAGGCCGCGACGTCGGCCGCGGCCGCCCTCGCGGCGTCCCTCGCGGATGTGCCCGAAGATTTGCGCGACGCTGCGACGGTCGGCCTTCGCGTCCAAGCGGCGATCAAACACCGGGACCAGTTGAACGAAGCGCACCAACTGGCGGTCGAGAACGAGCGGCGCGCCAGCGAGGCCGCCCAGGCCGCACTCTCGGGTCTAGACCACGCCGAGGGTCGGGTGAAGGAGTTGACCGCGGTGCGTGACGCGCAGTTTGCTTCGTTCGTGACAGCAAAGACGACAGCAAGGCTGAGCGACGCTGCTTATGCGGCGGCCAAGACAGATATCCCCAACATCGAGACCCTAGTGGACTGATTCTAACGTTTGGTGCCCGCGTCTGACGGCGGCGATGATTTCGTTTGGATCGGCGCGCCAGACGAAGGGACGCGGTTCCTGATTGTGCTCCTTGATGAAGCGGTTGATGGCGGCCTGGAGGTCGACGACGGAGCAGAAGACGCCATTCTTCAGGCGCCGGCGGGTCAGCTTGGCAAAGAAGCCCTCTACGGCGTTGAGCCACGAACACGACGTCGGCACGAAGTGGAACGTCCAGCGCGGATGCCGGCCGAGCCAGGCGCGGACCTTGGGCTGTTTGTGTGTGGCGTAATTGTCGAGGATGACGTGGACGGCCTTGTCGGCGGGCAACTCGGCCTCGACGGCGTTCAGGAAGCGGATGAACTCCTGGTGCCGATGGCGCTGCATGTTGCGCCCGATCACCGAGCCGTCGAGCACGTTCAGCGCCGCGAACAAGGTCGTCGTCCCGTTGCGCTTGTAGTCGTGGGTCATGGTCGCACCGCGGCCGCGCTTGAGCGGCAGCCCCGGCTGGGTACGGTCGAGCGCCTGGATCTGGCTCTTCTCGTCCACCGACAGCACGATCGCGTGTGCCGGCGGCGAGACATAGAGGCCGACCACGTCGTGCAGCTTCTCGGCAAACGCCTTGTCGTTGGACAGCTTGAAGCTCCGCCAGCGGTGCGGTGCCAGGCCATGGTCGTGCCAGATCTTCACAACCGAGGACGCAGCGATGCCGACCGCCTTGGCCATCGCACGGACCGTCCAGTGCGTCGCTTCATGGTCGGGGCGTTCAAGGGTCAGGGCCACGATCCTGTCGACGAGCCCCGCCTCGAGCGGAGCGATGCCCGGCGGGCGGGTCTTGTCGCGCAGCAAACCATCGACACCTTGGGCCATGAAGCGTTCCTGCCAGCGCCACACGCAGGTCTTCGACTTGCCGGCCGCCGCCATGATCGCGAGCGTTCCCAGCCCTTGATCCGTGAGCAGAATGATCCGTGCACGCCAGACATGCTTCTGCGGCGAACCCCGCGCCGAGACAATCGCTTCAAGCCGAGCCCTGTCTGAGGCCGTGACCTCGATCCTGATACCAGTGCGCATCCAACAACGTCGCACGTCCGACCGGCGCCGGGAATCCCCAACAGGACTCGTCCGTCTCGTTCAATCCACTAGCCTCGACAATCACCGAGCACGTCGCTGGCTTGGCCGCCGCGCAAGATCGGAAGGACCGCGCCGTTGCGGCAATTGCTGGTCTGGATCGCCCTAACCTGGCGGCCAGTTCGACCGCGCTGATGAACGCCGACGCGATCCTGAGCAAGGCTGAGGAGCTCCTTACGACGACCGCGATGAGGTTGTCGCAGCTTGAAACCACTCAGGTCCTTGTCACCCGACTGACCGCAGAGCTTGCCGAGGCGACTGAGCGGTATCGTGTCCTCGGTGAGCTGGCCCAGCTGACCGATGGCCGAAACGCCCATCGCTTGCGCCTGCGCGATTTCGCTATCGCCGCGACGTTCGACCTGGTCCTCGAAGCGGCCAACCTGCGCTTTGGGCGTATGTCGCGCGGTCGGTTCTCCCTGCTGCGGAAGTATGAGGGGGGCGACGGCCGGGCTAGGGCAGGATTGGACATCGAGGTTTACGACGCCCACACCGATCAGAAACGCGACGCTCATACGCTCTCAGGCGGGGAGGGGTTTCTGGCATCGCTGTCATTGGCGCTCGGGCTTTCCGATGTCGTCCAGGCAGAGTCCGGCGGCGTCAAACTCGACGCGGTCTTTATTGATGAGGGTTTCGGCCACCTCGACGACGAGACCCTCGATGTCGCCCTCGATACCCTGCGTGACCTCGTGGGCCAGGATCGAGCGGTCGGCGTCATAAGCCACGTCGAGGCTGTGAAGGAGCAGATCCCCATGGGCTTCGATGTGGTTCGCCAGCCGCAGGGCAGCGTCATAAGTCAGCGGGTCGGAATCTAGGGCAAAGCCATGCCGGCAAACGAAGCAGAATACTTGGCAATAGCGGTTCGTGAGGCCGCAAAGGCGGCGCAGACGTGCCTGGTTGAGGGGTTCCCAAATCAGACCGACCGCTCGTCGGTTCCACTGGTCCAACTTGAACTAGACGAGGCCGCCCGACTGATCACCGCGGCCAAGCCAAAGGCGGTCTACATGGTCGAGGTCGCCTTCGATGCAGAGGAGGCTATTAATGACGCCCGAGAAGCGCTGGCCGAGCTCGGCGTAGAGAAGCTGCCCGCGGCGCTAAAGGCCGCTCACCGACGGGTAGCAGGGCATGTCGGTGAAAATTGCACGACCTTGGCGGCCTTCATGGTTGATGGCGTGATGCATACGACCATCGCGTCAGTCGATTGGCATGATGAGTTTGAAGAGGCCGTTGACGAGACCCTGGACGCGGCGAGGGCGGAGAGAAAGACTAACGGCCGGGCAGAGGCCAAAGCGGCCAGCGCTGAGATCGCCGCAAAGGCGGCGATCCTCGCAGTGCATCCGTCGTTCAATTTCAGCCGGGTGTCGTTTGAGAAGCGGCTCACCTTGGCCGAGGCGATGTTCACAGAATGCGAGGAGGACGAGCTGCGTGAGATAACACGCGTTGCTGAGAACCTATTTTGGCTGGAACAGTCAGGGTTCCGACGTAACGCTCAGCCCAATATCGTTGAGGTTTCAGGGCGCTGATAAAAGGAAAATCCGGGTGGCAGCGCTGCTGATTTCCAGTCCATAGCTACAGCCACGCTGTGCCTAGCGCGGGTGACGGCGACATAGAATTTGGCGCGGCTTTGCGCCGCGAGTTCGGAAGCCGGATCGACCAGCCATTTCTGCATGGGGCCCGTAGGGAGGATGACGACGTGGTCGAAGCCTCGACCCTTGGACTCTCCAAAATTCATCACCTGCGACGACGGATCAACACCACCGGCCGTGACCTTGTCGCGGAGTTGCATCGGTCTGACGGTCGCTAGGTAATGAGCGTAGTCCGAAATCCTCAGGATGAAGACGCCGGCGTTGGCCGACGGAGGGTTCCGGCAAGTCGCGCAGTCGCAGGCCTGGGTGGCGGCTAGCCCAGGAAATAGACGAGCCGACACGGCGCAAATAGCCGCGCTGTTGCGGTGCGACCGATTCAGACTCGCGTCGTCGATCTCGATCTTGAGCTTTTGGGGCAGCGTCCGCAGAAAGTCGGCGATGCCGCCTTCGGCGTACTTCGCGAGACGGCGCTCGTTGTGGGTCAGGTAGGTGACCTGACGAGGATCGCCGACCATCAACAGGTGGGCGGGACTTCGCGCCAGCGCCTCGAGGATATCGAGGTCATAACCGGCTAGGTCCTGGACCTCGTCGACGAAAACGTTGGGGAACACCCGACTCAGCCTGTCGATCACCGCGCCGCCACTCGCCGCATTACAACGCATCACCAGCTTCGACAGCTTGTCAGAGAAGACCCGGCCGCGACCGTCGAAGAAGTGACGGGCGATATTGTCCTCCGGCCAGGGCACCTTGACCCCGGCTTTGTTCGTGAAACGAATGGCCGACTGCGCCTGGACCAGCAGCATCCCCCTGACCGGAAAGTCGAACACCGCGCCTTGGAACGGCATGACGCCGTGGGTGATCAGGAAGCTAAACCAGGTCGTGATGACCACGTTTGCCGGGACGCGGCCAGCGACGTCAAAGAACTTTTGGCGGATCTCCGCCTCATTGGATTCCGTGTAGGTGGTGATCAGGACCCGCTCGTTTTTGATCTTCAGCGCCTCGTGTACGAGGTAGGTGGTCTTGCCGGAGCCGGCCGCCGCGACGACGAGCCTGTTGGCGGCCATCACGGCGCGATGGCCTGGGTGATGTAGTCCGGATACTTGATCCCGGTCTCTGCGGCGAAGATGGCCAACGCGCTTTCGGTCTTGTTAGAGCGCATGTGGAGGCGAAGGTCGTCGTCGGTCGTGGCCGCAGTGCCCAAGACCGCGTTGAGCGCCTCCAACCCGTTCGCCTTCAGGAGCTTCGGCTCCAGGGTGTTGTAGTTGAAGGGCTTGTCCTTGACCTTTAGGTCGCCTTCGTCGACTTCGGAGGCGAAACAAATCCTGATCGACGTGTCGCCCTTGAACGCGGCGTATTTCTTGTCGAGCGCAGCAGGATCCCCGTCGTTGTCGGTGACCACGGCCACGGGGATGTCCAGCGCTTTAGCCAGCTCTAAGAAACGCAGGAAGGCCGTGCCGACGGAGATGACGTCGATCCCGTCCTGAATCGGCAGCTTGCCGCCGTTCGCGTCCATGTAGGCCCGCTGAACCACCAACTCGTCGGAATCGCCCTCCACCAGGATCGCCTTCTTGGCCAAGGCTAGGCGCAGAGTGTCGTAGCCCGCCAGCTTCTTGAAAAAGTTGGCCGCTTTCAGCTCCGCAATCCGCACCACCTTGCTGTCGCGCAGCACAATCAGGTGGTCGAGGCCGAGTTTGTTGGCCACGAAACTGCTGTGGGTCGAGATGATGATCTGCTTCTCGCCATGCTGGGCGGTCAGATCGGCGATCAGCTCGTTGAGCCGCGCGTGCGACAAGTGGTTTTCCGGCTCTTCAAGCAGGATGGCCGTGGCCTCGGCGCTCTTCTTGGTGCTGAGCGCCAGCTTGGTCTTGATGACGCACTGCTCGCCCTTGCCGATGTAATGGAAGGGCACGAAGTCGATGTAGGTCATCAGGCTGCTTTCCCACGCTGTCTGGGACGACAGGTCGACCGAGATAAAGACCGACTTCTGGCTGATCTTCGCGGCCTTGGTGATCCGCGCATTGATCAGCTGCAGGTTCTCGTCCTTGACGAAGGCCTCCTTCAGCTTGCGGTGCGCCTGTGAAATCGACGCCCGTTCGGTCTCCTGCAGCACGTCGCGGATGATTCGCGAGATGTAGACGTCGGAGCCGTTCTGCAGTCGGGCGCTGGTCGAATCGATGAGGGCGGACTTGATCGGGATGTTGCGCGAGGTGATGCCCTTGCGCGCGAACGACCGCATGGTCGCGGTGTAGTATTCAACCGGAATCGAGGTCAGCTCGCCGGCCGCCACCAGCGCCTCATAGGCGCCTTTGTAACTCTCCTCGTCGAACTCGACGCGGTAGACCACGCCGCTGGCCTTGATCTTCTCGGAGTTGCCGTCGCCCTCGAGCTCCGCCAGCTCGTTGGAATCACCGGAGAAGAACAGCTCGATGGTGATGGCCGGAGGCGGCAGGGGTGTGCCGGTCTTGAGGCTTTCGATGTACTTCTGCTGGGCGGCCAGGTTGAAGAGGTAGCTGGTCAGGTCGTTCTTGAGCGGGCGGCCGTGCAGCATGCCGGTCAGCGCCAAATGGACCGCCTCCAGGATCGTCGTCTTCCCGGACTCATTGCCGCCGACGATAACGTTCAGGGCGTCGTTGAGCTTGAGACAAAACGTCTCCTCGTAGCACTTGAAGTTGGTGATTTTTACCTTGGCGATCTTCATTCGCGCCCCTTGATGTTCAGTTCGTGAAACGCTGCACCCGCGATTCGCAATATATATAAGCCTATCACTACCCTGGTCGATCTGCCGGGGCGTTTAACCCGTCGTCGCGGGACTTAGTTGGCAAGCAGGGGAGGGTGCCGTGGCGAAAGAAAAAGGGGAGCCGTTCGAGTTCGACGAGCCGGCTGCCCGGTCTCACAGCCCGCCCGGCTGGCCGATCCATACGCTCGAGATCAAGCCGGACGGCAAGGCGCCCAAGCAGCACGGGGCTGACACCTACCGCTTTGGTGCGGCGCTGACGCTGGCCGTCATCCTGCCTCGCCGTGGATGGACGCTCGTCAAGAAGACCAAGAACTACGCCTACCTGATCCCCCCGCCCTACCAGCTGGAGCGGCCGTTCCACATCACCATCGCGGTCCCGCCGGACGAGGAGTGTCTCGCCATCGCGAACCGGAGCTACGCGAGCGGGGAAAGCTGGACGGGGCAACTCGGCGAGTGGCCCGCCTGGTACTTCCACGAGCGCAACATGAACGTGCAGAAGCTCGAGCGAGATCGGGCGACGGGCGCGATGATCGTGGAGGTCATCGAGCAGCCGCCAAAGTCGATCCTGACGATAGGCGAATTTGGCGTATGGGAGCGGGTGGTCACCGCCATCGGTGGCCGCTTCGGGCTCGGCCACCTACCGCCGGACTTCCCATTCCCCCCAGCGGCGACCTCCCCAAAGCCGGAGCGGGCGCCATTGCTGCCGCCGCCGATGTGGGAGGGCGCCCCGGTCGGTGTCGAGCTCACGAAGTACGAGCGCAGCCGCGAGGCGCGCCGGCAGTGCATCGAGCACTACGGCCCGATCTGCCAAGCCTGCACCCTAACCTATGAGGAAAAATATGGCGCGATCGGCGCGGAGCTGATCCACGTCCACCATCTGACGCCGCTGTCCGAAATCGGCGAAGCCTACGAGGTTGATCCGGTCTGCGACCTCGTCCCGCTTTGCGCGACATGCCACCATGTCGTTCACAGCCGCATCCCGCCCTACAGCTTGGAAGAGGTCCGGCGCGCGATCCACGGCGCGTGGCCCGTCGGCCAATAAGGAGGGGGCGATGGCCACGAACGAAGACCGTCACAAGCTCGTCTACAAGTATCGCGCCTTCAGCCATCACAGCTTGGACATGCTGGTCGAGGATCGGCTGTACTTCGCCGACCCCAGCACCTTCAACGACGCCCTGGACACCAAACCCAGGCTAGATCCGGACATCGACAACCAGGCCCTCGAGCGCGTCCTCGCCATTGATGGCGACGACGTCGCGCTTCTTGCGCAAGGCTGCCGACTGGCCGAGCCGTTAAAGCAGGTGGCCTTGTGGAATTGGGTTTCCTTGGCGGTGTCGCCGGTGCCCTCGTCGATATGGGTTTTGCCTTCCTTGAGCTTGATCGCGGACTAGGCGAGGCTGCGAATCGGCTCGGTGAACTGATTAGCTTGCGCCGATCTCCGCAGTCCTCTGAAAGCCAGTCGGACGCTTCGGCGTGCCACAGGCGGTTGGAAGTCGACATGAACAAATGGCGGGTTTCGGGAGCAGCGCGGCCTAACTGCATGTCGTCTTCTGGGTCAGCGTGCATAGCGGCTGACAATTTGGCTTACAACGCATCCTCGAGTTCGCGGAGCATGACGATCAGGTCAGCTGGAAACAGATCCCCATTTATGACCATTCTACCGTTCTCTACGGGCGAATATGTCAAACCCTGCCACGTTGCCGTCTTATTGTCGGTGATGTTTACCTCGTTGCCGTGAGATAGCGCATTCCTCACGATCCGAGCAAACTGCCAGATCGCGGGCCAAGAAGCGATTGGGCCATACTTATCGTTAAGGTGCTGCTTGTGGGTCTCGAAGTATGATACGACCAGCATATTGCTGATACCTAACAAAAACGGGCCTAACGCACCCAGCTTTACGGTGTCCTCGCGACCTGTCTTACGAACCGTTGCGTATCGCTCGAATTTAATTTCGTGTGGAATGCCGTTCAGAACGGCCGAGTAAATCACGAGGTCGGGCACCAGGCGCAAGGTTACGTCACATAAAATCCCACCGAGTTCGGCGTAATGGCCGTGCTCCCATGGTTTTGCAGGGCTGGTCGAATGGGGACTCCAAACATCGACAAGCGCGCTGAAGCCCATTAGCGCAACGACAAAGCTGTTGACGGCCTCATGCGCGCTTTCGGTCGACACAAACTTGAGTTCGGTAGCTGACTCCGGCTGCATTAGCTCACGGTCGCCGCCAATCTGTAATCGCTTTACCATCTAACCCTCGTGATACTCTTTAGCGGCAGGTGTGCTGGCTGACGAAGATCACCGGCTCCCTTGAAGCGCCGCTCCAGCGAGTGCTGATAAACCCGGTTTAGCTTACATGAACGGACGGTAGAAGTGCGGATGCCGTCAACGGGCCCGGACTGTCGCCATATGGGTCACTGGCACGAGCGGAGAAGGGGCCGCATTCGCGCAAAAATTGGCCATTCATTGTTGCTTGACCACCACCCGGTTTCGCACGTTTGATCTTTTGGTTCGCCCGCTTGCTTCTCTACCTTTGAGAGGCTGGTGTCTGAGAGAGGATCAACTGCGAAGGCAGGGGTGAGGACGCGGCCGTTACAGGAAGCGGCCTGATCCTGTGCGTTGCAGACGGGAGGGGTGACCAGGCCGTCATCCGCATCGCTGTCGACGCGGCACCAATCTTTCACCCCTTCCGTCGTGATGATAGCCAGTGAGTTCATCGACTACTTAGCATTTCAGGATGGAAGAGATAAATGGGCGCGGTCTACAGGCCCCTTAAAGATGCGTTAAACACGCTTGGGATCAGTCAGGCATCTCAAATACTGGCTAAGGCTGAACGAGAACTTGCGCGAATGGATAACGCCGAGACTCTGGATGACGAACGGGATGCTTTATTGAACTGTGCCCTAGCCCTGTGGCATATGTCGGACTGGGCGTGTAAAACCCTCAGAGACGAGAAGAGGAATGATGTTAAGGCATTCTTTGGCGTCGAAAGCGGTCAGGTGAAAGTCAATCATGTCAACAACTGGGTACGTAAGAATTGCCAAGAAGCGGAACTTGTTCAGGCTATGGCAACCGCTGCCAAGCATGTGAATTTCGATCATCATAACACGTTTGACCCTGACCGTACGCCACTGTCGCCATACAAGCGCGGATCGCTGTCTTTGATCGATAAGCAGGGGAACGTAGTTTTAACCCGATTGGCCATTCAAAAATTGATCTATTTTTGGAAGAGCCAAATCGGCGAGATCGAGTGGCTATACTGAAAAACGCGGGCGTTGCCGTCCGATTTCCTGTTTGCCGCATAACAGTTTCTCTTAGGCCTGAACCGTCAGCACCACGAACGCCTTAGCGTCAGTGACCATGCCGCTGACACGCTTGGTTGCGTTCCGCGGAGCAGCGCCCGAAAGCGGCCGGTCTGCTTACGTCCCACCCTCAGCCAACCGCACGGCTCCGGGGAATGACCGCAAGCCTCGACCTGCGGGATGAACGAGCGGCCGGAGTTGGGACACGGGCAGGATGGGCGGAACGACCGCTTGTGGGTCTTACCAACGTACCGCGGTGCCTGAACCAAGGTCCGCTTTGCCGAATTTATTGGCCGTAACCGGATGCTCTCTAGGCGATCACGTCGTCGCCTTCTCGCCTAGAACCACCATTCCATTGCTGCGAGCCAGCCATCCCTTTCGGATTTTAACTGCCACAGCCTCGGCGATCAGCTCCCTCAGTTGGGCGCTAGTCGATTTGAAGCCGATGGCCCGCGACACGGCCAGACCAATCTGGTCGTCGGTCGCTCCGAAGTTGGCCCGCACGACTTCGAGCGCCGCAGCTTCCAGCTCGGACGGCGGCACCGCTTCGCACCGCCGCAGCGTGTGGGAGGCGGTCTCGCTCCTGTCCCTAACCCTGACTTCCCGCTCGGGCACATCGAGGAAGCTCCCGGCCTGCCCTACGCGACCGGCACGGACGCAACCGTCCACGGCGCGTTCGACGGCACCCTGTATCCGACTGCCCGCCCGATGCAGCCCCCATGCGTCCCGGATGCGGGCCACCACCTCGTCGAAGTGGACCGGTCCTTCGATTGCCACGACCTCTTCGACCAGCGTAGCGAGCAGAGCGCGGGGTGTCTCGTGCAGATCGCCGATGACGCCGGCGGGGCGCTGCAGAACGGCCTCGAGATACCTCACGGGTCGGTTCAGGTCAGGTGCCGGCGCGCCTGCGTCGGCGACAGTCTGACGCTCGACCGGCCGAAGCTCCGACGGCAACGACTGGACTTCCGACGTTTGCCGGCGTCGCGCCGCTCCAGCGGCGCGGAGATCGTGTTCGACCTTCGCCGCGTCAATTCGGTCTACGATAATGGCGAGCTGTTCGTTAGGCCGCTGGAACCAGTCGGTGCTCCAAATCCTCATCATCGACCAGCCGTGGTCTTCCAGCACAGAATGGCGCAGCCGGTCTCGATCGCGGGCTGACCGCGCATGGTGATAAGAACTTCCGTCGCACTCGATGCCCAGAAGATAGCGCCCGGGCCGATCTGGATCGGCGACGGCCAGATCGACGAAGATGCCGGCGAGGCCCACCCTCCGGTGGACGACGTAGCCGCGGGCCTGGAGCGTCCTCGCTACCTGCTCTTGGAAAACGCTGTCGTGATCGCGGCCCGTGCTCTCGGTCTTCGTCATGCTGCCGGTGCGCGCAAAGCGCATGAATGACCGGAAGGCGGACACGCCTTTCCGGCTTGCGGCGAAGTCAGCTTCGATGTCCTCGTCGGTCATTGACGCGAAGACCTCGCACCGGCGCTTCGCACGGCTGATCAGGACGTTCAATCGGCGATCGCCACCCTCCATTCCGACAGGCCCGAACCTCATCGGCACGCGTCCGCCCGCGACGCTCGCGCCGTAGCCCACCGAGATGAAGACGACGTCGCGCTCGTCGCCCTGAACGTTCTCCAAGTTTTTGACGAAAAATGGCTCGGACGGATGTCTTTGGAAGAACGCCTCGGTTTCAGGCGGCAGCGATCTGCGCAGCGCCTCGAGCTGGTCGACGATCGCGCGACGCTGGGCGACCGAGAAGGCTGCGACGCCGAGCGACAGTTCAGGATGGTCGCGGGCGTGGGCGACGATCGCCTGCGCTACCGCCTTCGCCTCGACAACGTTCGTCCGCGTGCCGCCTGCGTCGAACAACCCGCCGACGACGTGGTGGAACACAAGTCCCATGCCGGCCTCGGTGGTATAGGGGCTCGGCACGATGAGGAGCTTGCCTTCGTAGAACTGCTGATTGCTCGTCGCGATCAGGGATTCGTGCCGGCTCCGGTAGTGCCATCGCAGCATGCGTTTAGGCAAACCGCGGGCGGTGAAAAGGCCGAGAATGCTCTCGATGTCGGCGACTCTGCCGGCTCCGTCTTCATCCTCCTCGGTGCCGCTCGTCATCTTCACGAAGAACGCCGTCGGCGGGAGCTGCTTCGGATCGCCGACCACGACGACTTGCTTCGCCCGGGCTACGGCCCCCAGCGCGTCGACCGGCTGGATCTGGCTGGCCTCATCCATCACCAGCAGATCGAAATTGAAGTCGCCGGGCGCGAGAAATTGCGCGACCGACAGCGGGCTCATCATCAGGACCGGCTTCAGCGCCTGGACCGCCGGGGCCGCGGTCTCCATCAGCCGGCGGATCGGCATGTGCCCGCGCTTCTTCGCGAGTTCGGATCGCAATACGCCAAGCGGTCCGACGCCGCCGCCGTCGCGTGGGGGCACCCTTCTATGATGGGCGCGGGCCACCTCCAGACTCGCATTGGCGATGCGCTGCCTGTCCATCTCCGCAAAATCCCGCGCCACCCGACCGTGCAGGGTTCCGTCGAAAACCCCAAGTTCGGGTTCCTTCCGCACCGCCGCCGCATGGACAGCCTCGTAGTAGGCCATCTCAAAGCCGGCCGCGGCGTCGGGTGGAGCGAGCCGGCCGTCGGAGAGTTTCGCGACGACGTCGCCGCAGCCGAGCATCGCGGCGCGCGACGCGCGATCGCGGTATGCCACCCATTGAAAAAGTCGCTCGCCCGAACGCGTCCATTCCCCGAGCCTGACCTCGAGAGTCGACATAGCGATCAGCTCGGCCGACGACTGGCCGAACGCATGGACGAGGTCCAGCCGCAGCCGATCAAACGTCGCCCCCAGTTCGAACAGCAGCACGTCGCGGATGCCGTCGAGTTCCTGCGCGAGGCGCCACGCCGCCGCCCGGTCGGTCATCCGCCCCACCACGTGGCGGAAACCCCCGTTCGCGCCGATCCATTCGAATGCCGCCTCGAGCGACCGCCAGTCGGATCCGTCGCCCCGCCATGCCGCCCTGAACGCCGCCCTTCCGAGGGCATCGCCTGCGACGAGCGTTCGATCGGCGGCCTGCCAACGCTCCAGATCGATCAGCGCGGCGACCCTTGCCGAGAGCCGATCGGGCGTCTTGACGAACAGCGGGCCCGTCTCCTCATCCGCCCGGTGGAATTCCGCCATGCGGTCCGCGAACGCTGACAAGCGGATTTCGTCGGGATCGGCGACGCCGCCGCACGCCTCCGCACCCACCGGACCGAGTTCGGCCACGACCCCAGGAAAGAGTGCTTCGCACTCGGCGAGAAGGCGAGTCACGCGCTCCCCGCTCCGGCGAAGGGCTTTGCGGTCGGGCCCGCGGGCGGCGATCAATCTCGGTTCGGATCCGAGACCCTTCAGCGTCCGGACCCAGTCGACCAGCGCTCGGAGCGGCGCCGAAGCCGACCGGACACCCCGCCAGTCGGCGCCGAACGCGAGGCCCGCGAACGAGGATTCCGATTCGATAAGCCGCTTCGCGGCCTTTCCTTTCGCGAGGGCGTTCAGGGTCGCCAGTTTCTCCTCGAGGGGAGCGTCGGGCCGCACGAGCACCGACCGGACCAGCCGATTGGCGCGACGCCATTCCCCACTGAAGACCTTGGTCCAGGACGATCCGTGCGCCGCCAACGCCGTCCGTGCCGGGTCGATATCGATGTCCCACGCCGCATCGACAAGCTGGCCGTCGACCGTCCGCCGCGCCTCCTCGAGCCGAGCGACGGCCTCGGCCGCATCGGCCGCCCGTTCGACACCGGCATCCCAGAGGTCGGCGGCGAATGCTGTTGCATCGGCCTCGGGTGCGGACGCCACGCGTTCACCAAGGCGCATGGCGGCCTTGCCCTCTGCCAACGTCAGCGGAGCGGGGCGGCCGAGCGCGAGGGCGAGGCCGGCGAGCTCCCGCAGCAGGTCGTGGATGAGCCCGGCCGACCTCGCAACGCGACCGAGCGCCTCTGGACCGATATCGCCTGGTAGCGAACCGAGTTTGCCGAGTGGATCGGCGACCTTGGCGACCCACGCCCCCGCGGCCAGCTGCGGCTCCAGGCGGTCGCGCAGCCCCCGGTGGACGGTTCCCGCGGCGACGAGAATTTCGATGCGTTGATGGTCGGTGTCCCAGACCTGAGCGGACAGGGCTTCGGCGTGGATATCGGGCGCATCGGCGGCACGGCGGGCGTAATCGAGCAGTCCGTCCAGTCCGGCCATGTCGATCGGGACGACCTTCTCCAACAATAATGCGAGTTCGGCCTGACGCGCCGCGTAGTCCGACACCCGGACCGACAGATCCCTTATCCGGTTGACAATGCGTTCCCCAGCGCCTGGCGAGATCGAGGCGAGGCCGACACCGCGCCAGGGATGGCTGTCCGGACGGCCGGCCACCTCGATCCGTTCGGCCAGCTCGCGGACCACCTCGTGACGTTCGACGAAGCCGTCGCCCGACCAGACTTCCGGTCTGTCGAGCCGCAGGTCGCCTGGTCTGACGCCGTCCAACCGGAGGCGGCTCAGCTGGCCCACGAGCTGGAACGGCGTCAATCCGGACGGACCGACTGCGGAATGCATGCGGTCGCTGTGTGCGTTGAGCTGGTCGCGCGCGGCGAGAAGCCGGGAGTTGAGTGTCGCCTGCTCCTCGCCCTTGGGAGCTCCGAGGTCCCAGGTGCGGCGGAGTTCCTCCAACACGGCGCGTTTGTTGGCCTTGCTGCTATGGAGCTCGAGGCAGGCGTCGCCCACGCCGGTGGCGTCGAGCCGGCGCTTGACGACTTCGAGCGCGGCCATCTTTTCGGCGACGAAGAGCACGGTCTTGCCGTCGGCGACCGCCGCGGCGATGATGTTCGCAATCGTCTGGCTTTTGCCGGTTCCAGGTGGTCCTTGGATCACCATGTCGCGGCCGCTGCGGACCTCATGGACGGCCAGCGCCTGCGAACTATCGCAGTCGAGGATGTGCAGCATCTTTGCGGGCGTTATAACCGGATCGATGTTCGCGTCTTCGGGGATCATCCCGCCGGCCCCGTCGAAGCCGTCAGTCAGCAGGCCGCGGACGAGGCGCTGCTCGGTGATCTTGGCGGTTGCGGGCCAGGTATCGGGATCGAGGTCGCGATACATCAGGAATTTGGCGAAGGAGAAAAAGCCGACGACGACGTCGTTCGGCAGGATCTCCCATTCGGACCTGCCCGCGACCGCCTCCGCGACCTCGCGGAAGTAGGCCGCGAGGTCGAACCCGTCGCTCGCTTCGAGGGTCGGCAGCTTAATCCCATGCTCCCGCGCCAGGAGGGCTTCGAGGGAAAGGTTGGCGGCGTAGTCGTCCTGGCGAACGCGCAGCTTGAATTTCTCTGCGGCGTTGCCGCGTTCCAGCGCCACAGGCACCAGCACCAGCGGAGCGTATCGGAACCCCTGGCTTTGCGGGACCGACCACTTCAGTGCGCCCAAGGTTAGGTAGAGGATGTTGACGCCCTGCTCGTCCTCAAGGGTCCGGGCGTCGAAGTAGAGATCGAGCAGCCGCTTCTGCAATCCCTTCGGAGTGAGACGCGTCTGGAGACGCGTGTCCGAATGCCTCGACTGGACGCCGCGCTCGTCAATGGAGTCGTCTTCGGGCTGGGCGAGATCGTCGATCTCATCAACCTCGTTTCCCGGACCGGGCTGCGGCTCGTCGCCTGAGGCTGCCGCCTTGCCGGCGACGAAGGTGAATGGCCTGCCGCCCTGCACGAAAAGTCGGAATATCTCGTTCGCGAGCTCGTCGACGATCTCGATCGCCCTCGCTCCCTTGGCCGAACGCGGCATGTTGAGCAGCCGGTTCCTGCCGGAGAAGTCGAGTAGTTCGAGCCGCGCGCTGTCGAGCTTCTCCCGGGGCGACAGTGCGGTCTGGAAGACCGACACGCTCTCCGGATCATCGTTTCCGTCTGTTCTCGTCGCCAACCGCCGCCCCCGCCGAATCCTCTTGCGACTAGAGCCTTATGGCGACCGCTAGTCTAGCGAAACGACGGGCAGCACCAGTATCCTGCCCGTCAGCCGAAGGCATGGGACGCGCGTCGGAAATTGGAAGCCTCAGGCGAAGGGGTTCGGGACCTTGTCGCCGGTCTCCTTCGCCGGCGCTGCTATCGCCGGCAGGGCAGGTTCGCCCTCGAGGCTCACCACGATCTGCGCGAGCAGATCCGCGAGCTGCCGAGCGTGGTTCAGCCCCGCGCGGTCACGCGTAATGTCGAGCGACCCGTATAGCGAAACCGCATGCGTGCCGTTCTCGACGTGAAATTCGCCGATGGACAGTGTCGCCGTGTCGTCGGCGAAGGGGGCGATGCTGCTCATTCCGATCTCCTTATGGTTCGATCAACGTCGCCGTCGCCGGTGGTCGCCTGGCATCGGCAGGACCGCCGCGCTGGCCGCGACGTCGGCTGCAAGCCTTGGAAAGACGTCCACCCCGCTTCTCCGTCTCAACTCGACGATGGAGACGACACTCCATCGCGGCACCGGCTCGTTTGTCGCTACGTATGCCGCAGCTCCTCGACCCGGCATCAGCAAAGCCTTGTAGAAGGCAGTCGGAACGAGGACGTTGCCGCCGATCCTGCGCAGTTCGTTGCCCTCGAAGAGCACCCCGGTCACGACCCAGGTCTCACCGAGGTAGACGGCGATGTCGCGGGTCATGCTCTCCGCCTGTTCCCATGAACCGCGGTTGAGGTGGGGGACCTGAGGCGCCACGTTCGCCATTGTGAAGGTCTCGGCGTCGGCGTCCGGTGTGGGCATGTCGCCCGATGGGCTAAGGTGTCCCCGGTCGTAGCCGCTATTGGTATAGTCCTTGGGGCTTGCTTGCTGGTCCGGGCGCAGGTGTGCGTCGGCGTGCCACCGCCCATACCGTGCCCCGAGACCGCGGGCCGCCTCGACGCCGCCTCGCGTCAGATGCTCCGCCGACCAAAGTCCGGTGCGGGAGATCGGCGAAGCAGTCGTCGCGAACGACTGATAGCAGACCGCGACGGCCGGCGCCGAGCCGAGAATTGATAATCAGAGGCGCGCCGCCGCGATAGAAGACGGTCGGACACCGGCTCGCTGCAACTGGCGACCATGGGATCACGGCAGCCAGCGTCGTCAAAGCCGCCGACCGGACGATGTGGCGCAGCGTGGAGTGGGCAGTCACCGCCGATCCGGTCAGGTCGATCGCCGCACGGCCAGGCGGCGCTGCGACCTGTACGGCGGCGATCAGCGCTTGACCCAGACTTCGACGCGGCGATTCTTGTCCTGGCCGTCAGGGGTCGAGTTGTCGGCGACGGGCAGAGCCTTGCCGAAGCCGCGAATCACGCCGGGCTTCACCCCGCGCTGCGACAGGGCGTCCGACACCGCAGCCGCACGGCCTTCGGAGAGCTTCTGGTTGAGCGCATCGGCGCCACGGCTGTCGGCGAAGCCGAACAGCATCAGCCTGTCCGCCTGGACCGAGGATGACGACAGGAACTCGGTGACGCGATCGAGATCCTTCAGGCCGCGGTTGTCGAGATCCGAGGATCCCGTGCGGAACCGGAAGTCCACCGAGAGCCGAAGGGCGTTCGCCACAAGCGAACTGTAGTCCGACGGTGCCGTGGCGACGACCACGGTCTTCTCCTGGTGGATCGTGAGCGGCACGAAGCCGGCCGCTTCAACCACGGCTTGTCCCTTCGCCGAGTTGGCGAACTCGATGAATTTAGCGACGTCGGGCTTTGCGTTGGTCTGCCCGGTATAGAGGAACAGTCGGCGCGAGAGGGCGTAGTCCTCAGTGCCGACGGTCATGCGGTTCGGCACCAGAGGCGCGGTGCCGGCCGGTCCGACCGGGACCGCCTTCGAACCGCCGATCGAGGAGAGGCCGACGAACCCGACCCCCCGGGGGTCGTTGGCCACTGCCGAGGACAGATCCCCGCTGTCCTCGAAGCGCTTGGCGCCAAAGACGAGCGGCGTCTTGTTGAGGACCAGCGACTTGAACGTGTCGTAGGTGCCCGACTTGTCGTCGCGTGCGTAGACGGCGATTGCGCCGGAAGCGCCGCCGACCTGCTTCCAGTCGGTCACCACGCCAGTGAAGATCGCGCCCACCTGGTCGACCGTCAGCTTCGCGACCTGGTTCGCGGGATGGACGATGACAGCGATCCCGTCGAGGCCGAGCACGTGCTCGTTGGACGGCGAGGTCATGTCGCCGAGCGACGTGAGCTTGACCGATTCCTCGGGCTTCACGCGGCGCGACGCCATACCGATGTCGAACTTTCCGTCCGCCAGACCTTCGAACGCGGTCGAAGAGCCATGCGCGCTGACCGTCGCCGACAGGTGGCGGCCGGCGGCGTCGCAGCTGAGCACGGTTTCCTCGGCGGCGGGCGACGACGATTTGACGTCCGCGCAGCCGAGATCCTTGAAGTAGGCAGTGAGGAGAGCCGGGGCGAGCTTGGCGCCGATCGTGTTCGATCCACCTAGGCGGAGCGTCGCGTCCGATACGCTGACAGGTGCGGCGGAGGAACCCGCGCCCGCTGGAGTCGCACCATGACCGCAGCTGCGCAGCGCCAGACCGGCACCCGCGAGAGCCAGCACGGCGACCCCGCCGAGGATTAGCGCATTGCGGCGCGTCGGATTGGGCGAGCTTGCACTCGCGGACGAGGTCGAGAGGACGAGCCCCTTGCCGCATTCGGGGCAGACGAAGTCCTGTCCCGCCTTGGTCGTGATCGTCTCGCGTTTATCGGCGAGGCTGCAGTTGCCGATGTTGACGCATTTTCCCTGTCGCTCGCCCGCCATGCTACTGTCCCCTGATGATCTTGAGAGCGCCACGGGCGGCGTCGACCACAGCCCGGTATCTCGGGTCGCCCACGTCGCCCCCGACGAGCGGCTTTACCCCTTCGGCGGCGGACCTGACTCCGTCCTCGAGTGCCGCCTTGTCCTTCACGGCCCCGATCGACCCATCCACCGTCCGCTTCAGGTCGGCCAACAGGTCGTAGTCGATCGCGTCTGGGGCGACGAGCAGCGACGCCCCGAGCGGCCGGGGCGGGTTGTCGAAGCCGTCTGCATCTTTGCTCTGAAGGACCAGCGCCCCGTTGAGTTCGACGACCGCGCCGGTCGAGCGGCCGAGAAGCAGGTAGGCGAGAGCTTCACGGCGGAGTTCGTCCCCCGATTTGACGAAGAGCGCCGGATAGCTGTCGATCGTGCCCTCGGTGTGGAGCTCCAGGGCGAAGCGCACCGGGTTCGCTGCGATGCGGGTCTGATATCGCTCCTGGAGGAACGGCAGGATCCCGAGGTAGCGGAGCGGGAACAGATTTTTCACTGAGATCATCGTGATCTGGTTCGCCCGGTCGTCGGCCTCGATGAACTCGAGGTCGCCCGGCTGCGCGTCGCGGAACGCCTGCTTCAGCTGTTCGACGAAAGCCGCCTGTTCTGGCGCCTTCGGCAGGATGACGATCCACTTCTCGATCAGGGTTTGCACGCCTGAGGCGATCCCTGGCCCGGCGCGGTTCCTTTCGAGCGGATTGAGAGTGATGAAGCAGCCCGCCTCCTTGACCAGCTTCGCCACGTATCCGCGGAGCGCTTGCTGATCGCCGCCGTAGCGCTCCTTCAGTTTCGCGACGATCGACACCCCGAGGATTCGGTCCCTCGACTCCGTGACGAGGGTGTTGTGCGCGATCTGCGCATTCTCCTCGGTGGCGCTTTCGATCCGGTCGATCAGTTCGCCCAACCCGAGACGCGTGGCAAAGGAGGTGAAGGTGGGCGACGGACCGAGCGAGGCGACGAGGTCGGCGCGGACCTTGGCGGTTTGAGTGCGCTGCTCGCCTTCGTCCGTCGAGAGGGCCCGCGTCACGCGCCGCACGGTGTCTGGATCGTAGAAGCGGATCAGGTGCCCCTTGAGATCATCGACATCGGCCTTCTTGAGCCTTTCGTCGATTCCCGTCGAGACCCGCCGCAGCGCATCCTGCATCGTCGAGACGATCGCATCCACGTTCGCCTTGAGATCCGAGATCTCGGTCGAGATCTCGGCAAGGAGCGGCTTGGCGAAGGTCCACGCCTCGATCCGCGTCAGACGGACGTAGAGTTCCTGGAGGAAGATGCCCTCCGCATCGAAGATGTTGTCGCGTCCGCCGACGAGCTTGCCGAACAGCCCGAGATCCGCCCACTTCTTCGCGTTGACCGCGAGCTGGGCGCGGGCGTCTTCGACTTCGGCATTGAGCTTAAAGATCGTGTCGTCGACGCCGAGCATGCGCTCGTTGAGCGATGACAGCAGCGCGGCGAGGACCCGCGCAACCTCGGCTGCCGAGCGCGCGCCATTGCGCCAGTCGTCGAACAGCTCGCGCTCGACGCGCGCCCTGACTTCACGTGCCATGTCCTTCCGCGCCATGGCCTTGGTCCGGTAGAACGAGGCGACGCCGGCATTGCGGAAGCTCTCCTCGAACCGCTTCTGGAAGTATTTGCCGAGCTCGTCGATCCATGTCGGTGCGGGCTGTTCGCGTGCCATCGACTTGAAGGTCGGCAGCACGGACTCCCACTCGCCTGTGAGCGGCTTCCAGCGCTTGGCGGGATCATCCGTCGCGAGGATCGGGACAGACAGGGTGAGACTCTCGTCGGCGAGCTGCCAGCGCCCGAGGACGTCAGGCTGGCGCACGAAGCTGGCGACGTCGACGTTCCTCGCCTCGTCGACGAAGCCGAGCGTGTCCTGCCAATTGTTGTAGCGGAGCTGCTGGATCGCCTGTCGGGCGAAGTTGAGGCTCAGATACTCTTTGATCTCCTCTTCCGGGATCGCGAGCCGCTTTATCCCGAAGCTGAGGAAGCGCTTCGACCGCTCGCCGACGCGGCCGCCAGGTGTCGTCTCGGGCGTGCCGTCGCCGTTCTCGGCGTTCTCCATCCGCTCGAGAGACCGCCAGCCGACCTTCGCCGCCACCACGATCTTCTGGAAGAGGAACTCGGCGACGATGCCGGGGATCTCGCGGTCGACGTCGGCCTGATAGCCGGTCTCGTTCTCATTGCCGAACACGTAGGCACCGTTGAACGCGTCCTTCAGATCAAGCCTCGACCCGTTCGAGACGTCGATCGGCTGGTAGGCGCCAGTAGAAAGCGCGTTCAGCTCGGAAAGAGCGGCGAACCCGTTGGCGTGGTAGTTGCCCGTGTCCCAGTTCGGCGGCGGGAACTGGTCCGGCAGCAGCAGATATGGGACGATCTTGTGCCGTCCGGGCTGGCCATACATGGCACGAAGCTGCGCGACCACGTCGATGATCGATCCCGAGCCGGTGCCGCCGGCGAGCCCGGCGACGACGTGGAAGGTGATGTCAGTCTGGCCGTTCGCCTGAAGCGAACGGACGATCGACTGTATCTGCTTCTTCAGATCGTCGATCTTGCAGGCGAGCAGGAACCGGCCGAGCCGGCGCTTCTGGCCTCCGAGGGCGGCGCCCACGATTGAGCCGAGGATCTCGCCCCAGACTGCGCGGTCGCCGATCCAGGGCTTGATGCCGGGATAGGTCTGGATGTTCGCGAGCCGCGCCGAGAGGTCCTCGCCGGTGATCGTCAGCTGGCTGGCGACGGGCAGCTGGACCGATGTGCCGAGCACCTTCCAGGTCGGATCGTCGAAGGCCATCATCTCCTTCGATGAGTCCACGTAGAGGAAACCGACGTCGACCCCGTCGGGAGCCTCCTTGCGGAACTCCGTGTAGATGAGCTTGCGGAGCGAGCGGATGACCTTGCCGCCCGTCCCGCCGAGCCCGATTATCACGTGATTCATGCCCTGGTAATCCCCCTCGACGAAGTCTCTTCGCCGCGCCCCATGACCGTTTAATGACGCCGCCCGATCTCAGGGCACTGGTGTCGTCATCCCGTCCTGTCGTACACCTTAACGAAGGGGCGTCACGGGGGAAGTGTCTAAGAATGCGCGGGCTAATTAGCTGCGGACCCCGCGGCCGGTCGGAACGTCGTCGTCGACCCGTTGGCGGCTCGTCAGCCGTCATGGAGGCGCCCCTATGACTTCGCGGGGTCGTGGCTCGCTCAGAGAGCTGGTTTATCGACAGCTCGATCCGGGATCGCGACGGCGCGGATTATCGATTGTTAATTCCGACCTCATCGGAGCGATCCTCGCACTGTCCGATCGCAATTGCAGGCGGTTCTTGAAAAGACAGGCAGCAGCCGTCAGCAGGACATCGTCGCACTTCTCGGCGGCATCAGCATATCGAGGATTTAATCCGCAAGCCACGCTGTGCCGGGAGGGCGCCACTTAACCACGGCGATTAAGAACATCGGGCTCGCAATCAGTCAGACAAGCGAAGCGATTTGTTTTGTTCGCGATCGCGGGAGCGCCGGAAGGGCGGGCGAATGTTGAATTCTGGACCGTCATCCGTGGGATCCTCGCGAATTCGAACGGCAGCTATACCGCGCGTCATGACGCAAAGCAGTCGGACTGCTTTCGGCCCCCAGCAACCATCAGGAACGCTGCGTTCCACGACCAAGAGCTGCCAGGCAGAAATCGGCCCCGTCTCTAAATCCGGTGCCAGTGCTAAATCGAAATCGTCAAACGACCAGATGCGCTAAATTCCAGCTTTAGTCGAATTTATGGGGCGAAAGCCGCTGAGCGGCACCGTCGAGCACCTAGACGCAGCGTTTTTCACAGCGCATTCAAGGCGACGGATTCCTGCTGACCAGCGTCACCGCGGTCGCCGGCCTGCTGCCGCTCGCGCTTTCGGGGTCGGGGCTGTATGGGCCACTGGCGTGGTCATCATCGGCGGGCTGGTGAGCTCGACCCTCTAGTCGCGCGCTATCACCCAATTAATGTAACCGCCGATCATCCGCGGCGCGGCAGCCCCGGCGGTCGCGCCCGCCTAGACCGCCGTCCCGAGCAAACGCTCCTGCCAATAAGTTGTGAAGAATAGATTGTCGGGATCGCGGCGGGCGCGCAACGCGAGGAAGTCGTCGAAGCGCGGCAGGCTGGCACGGTAGAAGGCGGCCCAGCCGGGTAGGTCGTAAAACGGAATAAACTTGCCCCAGTGGAAACGGAACGGGATGTCGTTTGCCTTCAGCAAGTCCCAATATTGCTCGAAAAACGCATTTTTGACATCGGGTTCGCCGGCATTGTCGCGGTACCAGTAGACGTCGAAGCGGGCGACGCCATCGCGGTATTCGTCCTTGCCATCGCTGTAACTGGGGTTGAGCCACGCGGTCGACGGCGCGGCGGCGTAGATTTCCTGCGCGTAATAGCCGGTCGCGGCGCTGCCGTTCGCGTCGAACATCGCCTTGAACAGCGTCATGACCTGTTGCGTGTACTGGATCGGCAGCCAGATCTCGATAAACTCGGTGCCGAGCATGATGTCGTCGGCGGTATTGTCCATGCACAGGCTGCGCCAGTAATAATCGTTGAACAGGGTCGGCGTGCTGCCCGACATCGGGTTGAACAGCGGCAGCAGCGAAGGGAACAGCGTCCGCATTGCCCCGGTCCGCGCGAGGAGCTGGACCGGCAGCGCCAGCACCGTGGTGGCGATTGTCACCGCGGTCGCCGCCGCCCCCGCACCGCCGTTCCTCGTTGCCCACAGCCCAGCCAGATTATGGCCGAACTGGGTGACGCGGGCTGCGACCAGCGCGTCGATCTGGGCGACATCGGTGTTGCCGAGCAAAACGAAGAATACCGACGCCAGTAGCTGCTTGACCTGCCCGCCAAGGTCGGGGGTAAACTCCTGATACGGCACCAGCGTCGGGTCGCCCGGCGGCACCGGGGCGCGCGCAGCCTGCCAGATCTGGACGCGCTCGCACCCCTTTTGCGGCCACCACGTGAGGCGGCTATACGGCTGGTCCTTCAGGAACTTCGCGAGCGACAGGCGGTCGGCATCGCCTGGACCGAACAGGTCGACCGGGCATTCTGGGCCGGTGACCGGGGTCGTCGCCTCCTGGCCGGTGACGAGGTACATCGGCACCAGTTGCAAGCGGACCGCCGTGACGACGCCCATCAGGCCGACCGCGGTCAGCATCGCGTCGAAGGCATCGTCGCCGCGGGCAATCCAGCTCGCCGCGCCAAGCCCGTCGACCACCCGAAACGCCGCGACATTGTCGAAGGCATAGGTGATCGACCCACCCGCCGATCCGGTGCCGGTGAAGCCGCTGATCGTCTGGTGGGTGATGCCGCCGACGATGTTGACTGCCCAGCCCTTCAGGAACGCCTGGTAGAGCAGGCTGTTGGCGATTGTCGACACGCCGAACGGGTCGCTTGGGTCGAAGCCCATGTGAATGCCGGCCCCGACCTCGACCGTGCCGGCGGCTTCGTCGAGCCATGTCAGCCTCGCGAGCTGGTCGAGCGCGATATCGATGTTGGCCCCGGCGGGAGGGCTCGCCTCGAGCGTCTTGTCGAGCGGTAGTCCGGCGACCGGGTCGGTGTAGATGCTCCACGCGACGCTGTGGGTCGCCCCGCGGGCGCGCACCCGCACCTTGGTAGCACGCGCATGATTGACGAGGGCGATCACCTCGTCCTCGCTTGTCGGGTGGTAGAAGCCGTCGACCCCCCGGGCAATGATCGTGTTTGACATGCGCGACGCCTCCCGGCTGCCGCCACGCAGTTCTGGCCACGCGGCAATCGACTAAGCGCAATGCGACTAGGAACTCGAGCAGTCGGGAGTATCACGCCAGACTTGATTGAACAACGCGGCGTCGCGGTCGCGGACGTGATCGGCCTGGCGCGACGCGCGGATGGTGCCGAGAAAGATGTCGCGCGACACGCCCGGCGACACCCGGCGCAATTCGGTCATGTCCTCGCGAGCGCGTTCGAGCCGACCGAGTTCGGCGGCGATAACGATGCGCTGCATCAGGCCGGTGCGGTCGCTTGGCATTATGACCAGCACCCGGTCCGCCACCGCCAGCGCCTCCTCCAGCCGTCCGGCCCCAAACAGCGCCCAGCAGCGGTTTGTCAGTGAGATCGACATGTACAGGCCGCGCGGCGCGAGCCGGTCGGCATCGTCGAATTGCGCCAGCGCCTCATCGTAGCGCTCGTCGCGGGTATAGCTGCCGCCCAGCGTCTGGCGCGCCTCGGGCATATTCGGGTTCAGCTCGACCGACCGTTCGGCGAGCTCGAGCGCCTGCTTCCACTTCTGCGCATAAGATTTGACCAGTGCGACGTGGAACAGGACGGTGCCGTGGTTTTCGCCGAGCGTCAGGGCGCGATCAGCGTGCTGCAACGCCTCGGCCAGCACCTCCGGCTCGCGCGAGCCAGCGCGTTGATACCGAACGCCCAGCGCGACTGCCAGCGTCGAAACCGCGAGCGCATAACCCGGAGCGATCGCCACCGCCTTGCGCGCGTCCGCGATGCTCTGCGCCAGTCCTTCAGGCGTGAACTTGGGAATGCAGGCCCAGCTCCGCTGCACTGCCTCGAACGGAGTGATGTCGCCGTGCTTCTTCTGCGCCCGATCAATTTCGATGCGCTGGATCTGGACACACAGACTGCCGGAAATCTGGGCGACGAGTTGGTCCTGCGCATCGACCGAAGTTGATCGCGACAGGTCGAACTTTTCGGCCCACAGGATCGCGCCGTTTGCGACGTCGATCAGCTGGGTCGTGACCCGAACTGTGTCGCCGCCACCCCGGACATGGCCGTGGACGATGAAGTCGGCGTCGAGGTCGGCCCCGATGGCGCGGATGTCGGTTGTGCCGTCGCGAAATCCGGCGGTCGCGCTGCGCGTTATGATGCGGAGCCCGCGGCCGACCGACAGCGCGCTGATGATATCGTCGACCAGATTATTGGCCAGATCACCGTCGGCTGTTTCGCCTGACCGGTTGTCGAGCGCGAGGACGGCCAGCGTCGGCCGCCGCCGCGGCCGGGCGGCCGGGCGCAGGGTTGCGGCCGCCGGCGCACACGGGGCCAGCCGCGCAAACGGGCCGATGAGGCGATACCCAACCTTTGTTATGGTTTCGATCCGCAGGGTGCCGCCGCCGTGCTCAATGGCGAGCTTCCGCAGCCGCGCGATGACGCGATTGATCGAATCGTCGCCGACGATCCGCCCCTCCCAGCACTGGCGGACGAGATCATCGCGCGACACGATCGCGCCCTCGGCAAGCGCGAGGACGACAAGCACCTGCATGACGCGCGGCTCCAACGTTTCTGACCGCGCGGCGGTGATCTGGCGGAGCGCCGGTGCCACCGTAACGGGCCCTAGGCGGAATGCCGGGGCGCGGGCGAGGTCGATCTGGTCGGCTACGGGCATGGCAAAGGAACCCTGTGGCGTCTAACTTCGGTCAATAAGCCTTTTTGCCAAAATTACACCGTCATCGGCAAGTCATCGGTCATTCATCAGTCTAAAAACACGTCGACATCATATCGTTACTACGTCGGCCCGGGTAATTTCTGGTCATAGCCCCGGATGGTCCGGTGTTGAAGATCAAGGATAACGCCATGAACATTTTCGCTGCAATCGCTGCCATCGTCCTCGCCTCCACCTGCGTCGTCGCTTCGACCACTGCCGCACCGGTCACTGTCCGAGTTAGCTATGCCGACCTCAACCTGTCGTCGCCGGCCGGCCGCGGCACGCTGACGCGCCGCCTCACGATCGCTGCCCGCCAGACCTGCGCCGTCAATGCGGGCGAGCGCGACCTGTCGGTCAAAGCCTATACCGCCCTCTGCTACAAGGTGTCGATCGCCGACGCTAAGGTCGCCATGGAGCAAGTGATGGCACCGCACTTCGCTTCGCGCTGAATCGCATGATCGACCAAGGATGGGGCGGTGTCGACAGGACCGCCCTTTGTCGTTGAGGTACGGACGCGTCGCGTCCGATGCCTCCACGACACCCGCCGTTCAGTCCCAATGACCGGGATTGAGTATTGGCATGACGATATTGCTGTCCACTTCTGGGCTTTGGTCCTGGGGGCCGCGACAATACGAACGTCCGCTATTTCTAGTGAGGTGCCTAAAAACCGCCCGTCGGCAAACGGCCCCGATCATGCCGGCTAGTCTGGATGAGGATGTGCACTGCAGTCAGCTCTGCGATCGCCGGGCACGGATAGTCCCAGATGCTTTCCTGGCCGTGGCTGACGGGGTCGGAGCGAACGCGACGCACGCCGCGTCAACGCCCGATGTGCCAGCGCGATGCAGCGCGCATCTCGTCGCAAAGGCAAGCGTTCACCCGAGCCTATTCAGTAGCGCCAGCTCGTGAGGTCAGCATCCTTCGGCGCGGTTGTCTTAATGCGCGCCATGATCTTGGGGACATACATCCAGTCATAGTGCAGCCGCGAATAAGCGTTGCTCAAACTATGGTCGCCGTTCCAGCAATGCTCGGCACGCTCGCCATAATCGACCTCGCCGCCCCACGCCGGCTTCAGGCTCTCCAGCGTGTCCTGCGCATAATAGACGGCATTCGTCAGGAAGTAGCTGTCGGCCGAACCCACGTAGATGTGCAGCTTTCCCGTTAGTTCCGGCGAAAGTTTTGCCCAATCGCGTTCGACGATATGGGTCAGGTCGAAGTGTTCGCGCCAATAGCCGGCGACGGCGGGATCGATCGCCCCGCTCTCCTTGTCGAAGATCGGCTGGGGGTAGCCGTCGCGGCCCTGCGGCCCGAACACCGCCTGCCAGATATCATATTGTCCGCCCGAGCGGCTGTGGTCGCCCAACACCAGTTCCATGTGATTTTCATCGCGCTGGGTCGCAAGTGTCTCACCGAGATAGTTGCGCATCGCCGGCCGATCGATCGCCACCGCCTTGCCCTGCTCGGCGAACGCGTTTTTGTCCTTATAGAGGTTGATCGTGGTGTAGGCGCGGAAGTCGATCGGGTCCGGGCAGGCGACGAACGCGCCATTGTACATGTCCGGGTAGAAGACCTGCGTCGCCATTGCTTCCCAGCCGCCGGTCGAGCCGCCGTAGGTGAACCTTGCCCAACCTTGGCCGATGGCGCGGAAGCGCCGTTCGATTTCGGGGATCAGCTCCTTATTGATGGCATCGCCGTACGGGCCGAGGTTGGCCGAGTTCACCGCATAGCTGTCGTCATAATATGGATTGGCGTGCTCGATCGACACGACGAGGAAGCGCGGGAAATCGGGTCCGGTCCAGCGCTTGAAGTTTGCATAGCTCTCGGCTTGCTGGATGCGGTTGTACCCGGCGAGATGGAAGCGCTCGGAATAATCCGGTTTGAGGTCGGGATCGGGCGGCGTCTCGCGCCATGCCCCGATCCCGTCGGCCGGGAAGTGGCCGTGGTTGACCATCAGCGGAAAGCGCGCCTTTGGATGCTCGGCAAATCCTGCAGGCAGCAGGACATAGGCACCGAGGTACATCGGCCGCCCCCAGAAACGCGAAAGCATCGCGCTCTTGATGCGGATGTGTTTGACGAACGGCGTGTCGAGGATCGGCTTTACCGGCGGGATCACCTGATCGAGCGACAGCGCGAGCGGCGGCGCGCCCGGGCCAAGATGGATGCGCACGGGGCGCGAGTAGGGGTTGCCGGGCTTCTCGTTCCAATGCTGCCCCTCACCCATGTCGGGGGGAAGCTTGACGACTGAGCCGTCGGCGCGGTGGAACGTCTCGTATTGGTTGAACACCGCCTGCACCGTGTAGTCGCCCGCCGGCAGCTCCGCGAGCGACACCGGCCAGCCGTACGTCGATGTCAGCGGCACGACGGTACCCGGCTTCGCGTTCTCGAGCGTCTGTCCGAAAATATACGGCGTGTTGAGCGGGGCCTCCAGCTCCACCTGAAGGCGCGGCTCAGGATCGGCCAGCGGCGACGCGATCAGGATCATGCGTCCGTCGAGCAGCGGCTGCGCTTCAGACGGGAGCTTCACCGTCACTTCCGTCGCGGCGACGCGACTGGCGACTGCTATGGCAACTAGTAAGGCGATCTCGCGATGCATTTTGATACCCCCCTCAGGTCCGGTATCAGTGCCGGATGCCCGCCGCTGCGGCAAGCGGCTCCGCGACCGCTGGAGAAGGCCGCGTATCTCGGCAAGCGTTTACGGCTCGGCAGGCCACGTGTTGCAGATAGTTTAGTAGGGGATGAGGCCCTTGAGGGTCTTGAGCCTGCAGCCGAAGTTGTAGTCGGCGATAAAGTCGCCAAGATGCCGCCTGAGCTGGTCGTGCGTGTCGTAGTCGTACCGTTTACGGTTGCTTACTTGATGATGCGGTTCATCCGTTCGACCTGCCCGGCGGTTCAGAAGTGGCGAGGCTGGTGAGCCGGTGGTCGACGTCGTTCTAGGCGCAGGCAAGCGCGAAGGAATGGCAGCGGAACAGTTCGCCGTCTGCGATAGCGGGCTTGACCTCTTCGACAGCCGAGCCCGGGTACTTGGGATCGGTGAAGTGGATGCCGTTGTCGGAGAGCACAATGTGTAGCTTGTACAGCGCCGCGGCGATGAGGCACCGAAGGGAATCGGCAGCGACCGTCGTTGTTGCCCCATCTTGAAGCTCGACGAAGGCAAATTTGGAGCTGCGGTTGATCGCAGCGAACATAGCTTACCCTGCTCGGTGCGAACCTCGGCGATATCAATGTGGAAGTAGCGATCGGATAGAACTTGGCGCGGGCGGGCGCGTCACCCTCGATCGTCGGCAGCTGCGAGCTGCCATGGCGCTGCAGACAGCGTTTCGACGCGGTCAATGAGCTCGCTCAAATGGGCGTTGGCATCCGCCAGATTGACCGCACTCACATTAGGCTCCTGGCCATGTAAATGGTCATATGGCATGGGGGGGTACCAATTCTAGCATTCGGTTTTTATTGTAACCCGAACCAGGCTCGCCGCCTTGCGCCAAATATCAGCAAATTTGGCTCATCCTCTCCCCTGCAGCAATCTTGCCGCAGGGAGAGGAGCCATGGGACATACGACGTACGAACCTGTCTATAACAATCGTAAAGCATGGAACGCCGGAAAGACTGTGGGTGCCAAGAAGCCCCTAAAGCCGAAAGACGTCTGGGCGATCCGGTTCTTTCTCGAACATGAGGGTCGCCTTCGCGACCGCGCTCTCTTCGACCTTGCGATCGACAGCAAGCTACGCGGCTGCGACGTGGTCAAAATGAAGATTGGCGACCTCGTCAGCGGTGGACGAATCCGCAGCCGTACGATGGTCGTGCAACAGAAGACCGGCCGACCGGTCCAGTTCGAGATTGTCGAGCCAGCAAGGACGACTTTGATCAAATGGCTCGAGCTGCGGGGCGGGAGCCTCGATGATTTCGCCTTTCCCAGCCGTGTCGACCATACCGACCACCTTAGCACGCGCCAATACGCTCGTCTGGTCGAGGAATGGGTGGTGGCGGTAGGCTTGCCGCGGCAGGATTATGGCACGCACTCGCTCCGGCGGACGAAGGCGGCGCTGGTGTACAAGCGCACCGGCAATCTACGGGCTGTGCAGATGCTTCTTGGGCATACCAAGATCGAGACGACCGTGCGCTACCTTGGGGTCGACATAGAGGATGCGCTCGCGCTTTCCGAAGCCACTGATCTGTAACTGATCGCGCGCGCCTCCCGTTCGGCGCGCGCGCTCTTTGTGGTCACCGCACCGCGGCCTTAGCGACCAAACTGGCAGCATCCGATCGGGTAGCGTTCCGTGCGACGGATCGTCCTCAGTTTGCGGAGCCGCGGCGAACGGCAGCTTTCGTGCATTGAGCATCCAAGAGCGGAACGGCAGAAACCGGCCCCCCACCAGCTGGCGGTTCTAGCACGCACCGATTCATGGCGGGCACACGTCGTCCCACGCTGATAAGTGCTGGACCTCCCCTCATACTCCGCACGTAGTTAGGTCGTAACGGTCTTATTCCGGTGGCGCGCAGAAACACCGACGAGGCCAAAGCCGAGGACCATGAGCGCCCACGATGCCGGTTCAGGCACCCCTGGTGCCACGGTTGCGATAGTGAACGACGCACCAATTATTACCGGTCCGGCGATTGTCGCACCTGGCGTCAGGCCCACATTGTTCTGGCCACAAACTGCAACACCGGTGCAGCTGGTTGTGGTGAATTGAAAATTGAAGCCCGTGCCAGCTACGAAGTTACCACCAGTAGCCAGCGGGATAGCGTATTTTTGGCCGGGCGTATCAAGGAAAAGTGTGATCGTCGTCGTCGGATCTAGAAAGGTATAAAAAAACTGATTGACGTTGGCCGGGTTTGACTGTGCGTGCGGAGCGGCGGGGCCACCCTCGGTCGTGTCTGGTCCGGCATAGCTCGTGACGAAAGAATACGTACCGCTGTTAAAGCCAGCGTCGCCGCCATTGATTGCGCCCGAGAAGGTGAACGTTGATGTCGTTCCATCGTAGCTGCTTGATCCTTGCCCGACCTTGAAGCTTCCGATGCCGGGAGCGGCCGGACCTTGTCCATAGAGAATCAGGCTCTGGGTTCCGGCACCGAGGGCAACCGAGGCAGCATTTGCGTGAACGGCAACGGCTGCGATCGTGGCGGCGATCGCAATCCTCAGAACGTCGACCATTGTAGACCCCACTGTTTTCTCGAGAGACGTTAACCAATATGCAATGTTAGTGCCAAATACCAACGTCACTATCGACGCCCGACAAGCCCATGATTTCAATAGATTGCGCCAGTTCGAGTATCACATGGCGACATCCGTCGACTGAGGTTGGCTCTAAAAGTGTCGGAATCCTTTACAATCGGGCGGCTCTAGACTTGTGGTATCTATCGGCATCGAAGCAAAAGCCCTGCGACTTCCCCATTCACTTTTGACGATATCGCGGAAAACCGCCAACGACAGACAGCTTGAATCGGGACGATCCGAAACCTCCTACGCGGTGAGGAACGGCATCGATTGCAATCGCTAGCGTCAAATTGGCTGGAACCCCGGCAAGGGACAGGTTTGAAAGCTCGAAGGTCTAGCATATTTCAGGAATCCGCAGTTACGGCAAGACGATGGGGTGGCTCGTGGATGAGCGAAACCGCCGTCAAGACCGCACTCGACCACGCTAATCATGGAAAAGTCTGCTCATAACGTTATCATCGGGCGACGTTGGACCGGTTCTGGGGCCCGCTGACTGAAAGTTGGCTTTCTACGACCGTTTGTCCGGAAGCCGTCGGACTGCTCACGGCGCCTTTCCGACCATCAGGTGTCGCCTGAATTGACGAATGCTGTCGGGAAGAGTGTACCCTGCGTTGGGTCCGATCCAGCTTCGGGCCGGATCGGCGCTAGGCGACGATCGTGGTTATTTTCTTTAACGATGCTTGTAGACCTTTAGTTAATGTTCTAGCCCTGCAATAAGTTTTGCGGGGGACTCAGCATGTCGGTTTTAAAGTTCTGTGTAATTGCAGCCTGTTTGATCGGTGCCGGTGGGGCATCAGCGACGGTCGTGTCCAACAGCGTGCTTGGCGACCTCAGCGGCAGTTTCAACGGTGGGACGGTCAACGCCACGACGACGACCGACAAGCACGGCACCAAGACCACAGTAAGCGGGCCGAGCGGCTCGGCCAACCGGTTGTCGGCGACCTCGAGCGGCAACTGGTACCAGAGCGACGTCGGCGGCGGCGCGACTGTTGGCATCACCGACACCTACCAGCACGGTGCCAACGGCTCAGCGTATTTCAACACGATCGCCACCGCCAGCAAGGCCGACCTGCGCTACAACTTTACAGCTCCGGTCGCGCTGTCGAGCCTGACTTCGATGTCGTACGACGTATACCGTGACAGCACCAGCAGCACCGGCAATCTGTCGATCGTGCCGACGATGCGGCTTGAACTGAATAACAACGGCGCCTTTGCCGGCTCGCTGATCCTCGAGTTCTTCTATCAGGGCCAAACTAACCCGCTGCTCGACACGTGGAATCACGTCGCTGCGACCCAGACCAGCGGGATCTTCTGGACGACCAACGCCGCGATCGGCACGATTTTCGCCGGTGCAAACGGCGGCCAGCAGACTCTGGCGCAGTGGATCGCTAGCAAGCCCGACGCTCACTACGAAGTCACGGGCGTGACAATCGGTGCCGGGTCCGGTTGGCCGGACGGGTTTACCGGCGCGATCGACAATGTGCAGTTCGCTTTTGCCGGCGGCCCGTCGAAGACATTCGACTTCGCCGCAGGTGTCCCGGAGCCTGCTGCATGGGGGTTATTGATCGTCGGTTTTGGCATGGTTGGCACCGCGGTTCGCCGTCGTCGCGCGGTGGTTTTCTCTTAAGAACAGACGCGTCTGATTTTTAGGCGCGCAGCCTGTGTGGCCTTCATGCCGGGGGGACGAGTGAGGGGCCCCCGGGTTCCTCCCGCCACAACGTAGGCCGTGGAGGGGCAAATACACGCCGGCCGCGAGCAAGCCTTGGGTCGTTCAACAGGGCCGCCTTGGGCATGGTTACTTGGATCGAACGCAGATCCAGGGGTTGCGCGAATAGGAAAGGCTCGCAGCTGGCGGCATGGGCGTTTGCGGCCACGAACATTGCGGCGCAGCGGATATGACAATGGCCTTCACGAGCCTGCCCCCCATTTCGCTTGAGCAGCAATCAGCAGGTCCACCACGGCGTCCTTGGGCCGGTCCCACCGGCTCGGCAGGTAGAAGTGCTTGCCGCGCGGGTCTTTGGTATATTCACGAAAGCTGATCACCCAGTCGGTCTTGAAGTGGTCGAGGGTGAAACTATCCACATCCCGCCAGCGCCAAAACCGCTTCACTCCGAGACCCACATAACCCAGCCCCTCCGGGGCGATGGTCAGGCGAAAGCCCATCTTGCGGATCGCGAACCCAACGGCGAGGACCCAAAGTCCCACTAGCTCTACGATCCCGCCGATCAACGCGATGTGGGTAACACTCCAGACGACGATGCCGGCCACCATTGCCATCAGGCCCGCCACGATCATTATCAGCGGAAGTCCTTTCGGGCCGATCAGCACGATCGGCGTCTGGTCGAGATCGAGCATCCGGTCCTTCCTAGCTTCGTGATTTTCAGGTGAGGTCGATCAGCACCCCGTGCTTGACCGCTTTCGCAGCATGAAGATACCGGCAAGCGTATTGACGCCTCGCAAACCGACCACGAAAATGGCCAAGCTGTTTAGCCTACCTCAGATCGTTGCGGCGTTGATCGCCTGCGCGTCCGATTTGGCGTTGGTCGTGGTTATGGTTTTTAACAGAAGCTTTCTCATCGCATTCTATCAGCAGGTCGGAGCCTTAGTCCCTCATTCGTGGAGATAAGCGTCCAAACGAGAATGCTCTTGCGATCCGCCCCGACGACGGCACACGCGCGCCGCTCGCTCATCCCCCGCGTCGCCTGGAGACGCGCGACCGCCTCCCGCTTTGCGGCGGGCGCCACCATTTTTTGACAGCAGGTCCTTCAACCCCGCGTTGTGAGCATCGTGTCCGCCAGCAGCCGCTTAAGCCGCGCGTTCTCCTCATCGAGTGCCCGCAGCCGATTGGCATCCGACGCCTCGAGGACACCAAATTTGGCCTTCTACGCATAATAAGTCGCGCTCGACATCGCTTGCTTGCGGCACAGCTCGGTCTACCACCGCGCCAGCTTTGGCCTCCTTCAGGATGCCGATGATCTGCTCTTCCGAAGACTGCTTCCGATTCATCTGTCCGTACCTCCAATGGGTCGGACTCTGGCTCCAGATGGAGGAGAAAATGGGGGGTCACGTCACCACCGGTCGCCCATGAGCTGCCAATACGCGAATGACCCCCCACAAGGAGAACGGTCATTGTGCGCACCGCTCGCGCCACGTCAGCGGCTTGACCTCTGGGCCATGCCCCGCACAGTAAATGCACTCAGCCAGGAAAGCCCGCTCGCGCACCTCGTCCTCGACCGCGATCGCTGTCCACTAGCACCGCCGGTTGGCATCCCAGCGATAGCCGCGCCGCCTGATCTTGCACTCGAAAGGACACCTGGCCTTCGCAGACCTGTGATCATGAAGTGGCTGGGGAAACCGGTACCGTCGTAATTCGGACCGTCAACCGTTCATCGTGATCGGCAAACCTTCAAAAATCTCCGTCACCGGCCGCAATAAGCAGGCAACGGAACCGTCGCCGAGCCCGCGCGCTGGCGCCACTCACCGGTGGTCGTGCGGTAGTATTGGCCTGGCGCGACGCGGTTGGCGAGAAGCTGGCAGCCCGCGGCGGCGGCCACGTCGACGACTGTGACCCCGGTCTTTGCGGCGGCCGCGTCGGTGTAGACCGCGCGTCGCTGGATGTTGATCTGCCCGACGTGCTTCGCCAGGTCGGGGCTTCCGCCGCGGATACCGAGATAGCCGTCCGCTTGTTCCCCGACGGTGCCCGCATCGCGCGCGGCCTCGACCACGGGATCGGCGGCCTGGGCAAGTGCCGGCGCGCCGATGCCGATCAGCGTCGCGAGCAGAATGGCGGTTCGCACGCAGGCCATCAAAAAATTCCCGGGTTTTTCTTGATCAGGTCCTGCACGTCTTTCTCAAGCCGGACGACCACTTCCTGACGGATATTGACGTTGAGCGTAATCTCGATCGGCTTGTCCGGAGCGCGGAGCTGAATACAGCCGGCGAGCGGCACGATTAAAACGAACAGAAATCCAGCGCGGCTCATTTGCATGGATCCTTCTATCATGTGACGCGGACTATCCCACCGCCAATTTATCCGGCCTGAACCGCTATTCGACGGGCTTTGCGGAGCGGATCACCGCACGCGCGTCGCTGAACGAGGCGGCCGTGCCCAACAGCAGTCGAAAAGGTGCTCGCACCGTCACGCCGAACTTGAACGGCAGCCCTGTCGCGCGCACCGGCAGTCGGCTTCCTGTCTGAAGGGGGGCTTCGTTGGTGCCGGTGAAATCGCTCGCCGTCACGATCTCCGCGTCGAGGTCGCCATCGAGCCGCAGCGTCAGCGTCCGGTAACGCAACCGTCGGAGCGCGTCGAAGGCAAGCCGCCCGGCCGCGCCCATGCTGGCTTGGCCGACCTCGCCGACATATTGGAGAAGGCCGCCGCCGTCGCGAGCTGTGAGAACGCCACCAGCAATGCGTCCCGCCGAACGCTCGAAGACGAGCGGCAAGACCCCGTCGAATTTGCCGGTGGCGCTCAGGTTCTTGATTTGAAAGCGCTGCAGGAATTGTTCAGCATCAAGACCGTCGACGTCGACCGTAAATGTCCGGTGGGGCACGTCGGCGCGGAGCACGGTCGGCTCGACGGTCATCGTGCCGCCGGTAAACGGCCATGCAAGCCGCTCGATCGCCACCGCGTTGCTATCGAGAAGCTGAAAGCGGACCGAAATGTCGTCGATGGCCACGCCTGGATCGAGCGCGGCGATATGTAACGTCTGGTGGGGCGGGGTGTGCAGCGAAGGCAGATCGTCGAAGGCGATGGTGCCATCGATGCCCGTCACCGGGCCGAGCGCCGCGGTGGCCAGCCCAACGCCCGCCAGTTGCACCGTACCGACCCCGGTCACCTTGTCGGCGGCAATCTCCAGACCTGCCACGGTGGTCACCGTCCCCGCGACGTTCGCCACAAGTCCGCGCACAAGGCCGCTGATGTCGACCGGTTGCAGCGCCGGGGTGAAGGTCAGCGTGGACGACAGCGCGGCATGACCGGTGCTTCCGGCGAGATCGTAGAAGCCCATGACCGTCGCCAGTCTTGCGCCATTGGCCAGCTCGACGGTTGCGCGACCAGTCAGAGCCTGGTTCGCGAGGCGACCGTTGACGCCGGTCAGATGCAAGGGATTGAACGCCGGG
Organism: Polymorphobacter megasporae; assembly: GCF_018982885.2. Classification (NCBI taxonomy): domain Bacteria; kingdom Pseudomonadati; phylum Pseudomonadota; class Alphaproteobacteria; order Sphingomonadales; family Sphingosinicellaceae; genus Glacieibacterium; species Glacieibacterium megasporae. Next base: position 2,310,190 of record NZ_CP081848.1, read on the forward strand.
GCAGGGCGCGGATCGGTGAACGCCACTTCGGCATCGTCGAGCGTCAGGACGCCGTTCGCCAGCTGCCAGCGCCCGCGACCGTTGCTCGCGACCCCGAAGGGGCCGACGGCCCGCAGCGCCGATATCGCACCTGTTCCCGTCCACCCGGACAAGGTCCGCTCTGCGCGAGCGTTGAGACGCGCGCCAACGCGCCACGGGTCGGACACGACGGTAAGATCGACGTTCGACACAGCGATTTCGGGAACTGCGAGGGTGCCACCGATACGGAGGCCAAATCGCCCTGCGCTCGCCGTGAACGCCCGCCCACCTGCGGTACCGCGCGTGCCCAGACCGTCGACCGTCATCGCTGCCGCGACATGCGTGCCATGCAGCGTGGCAAGCGGTCCGCGGCGGGACGGGCAAAGCGTCGCGGCGGTTGCGCCCAGCTGCGTCGTCGTGAGGGTGGCACGATCGAAGCCGATGTGCACGCAGCCGGTGCCGATCGCCACGCCGGACTGTCGATCGAACGCCACATCGAGCGGCAGCGTCAGGCCATCGACGCGCCCGCCGTCGAAACCGCTCGACACCCGCAGCGTTCCAGCGGTGGTCGTGTGCCCCGCTGTCACGTCGAAGCGACCGCCGGTCAGCTCGAGCGCGTCGCCACCGTCGCGCCATGGTCCGATGGCGACGAGCCCATGGCCGCCTTTGGCGCTTCCCGCGCCAGCGATGTCGATCGCGGGGAGGCCGCCTCCCTTAACGGTGACCCGACCGTCGAGGGTGATCGTGTCACGCGTCCATTCGATACCGCGGCCGGTAAAGCGCAATTCCGCGTCACCCGCGCCGTCTGCCTTGAGGTCGGAAATGCGAACGCGCACCACGGGTGCAACATCCCCGTCGACGTGAGCGAGGACGTCGATCCGCCGCAAGGCGGTACCGGCGCGAGTGACGAGCTTGGCCGCGAGCGTTGGCAGTCCCACCCGCGACGGCAATAGCGCGATGAGTGTCGCGGGTTGTACGGCGTGTGCTGCGACAGTCGCGTCGATGTGCACCGCGCTGCCGGGTGCGAGTTGCAACGATCCACCTGCCTTCGTTGGGCCAGCTCGGTCGGGGCCATGAATGAGACCCGCGAGGCCGCCGGTCCAGCTGCCGTGCAGTCCGGCGGGCGGCCCTTTAAGCGCGGCGTCGATCGCGAGCCCTGAAAGCGTCGTACCCGCTGCTTGCACCGTAGGGGCCGTCAGGCCGGCATGCGCAGTCAGTCGGGTAAAGGCGAGCGGCGCGGCGACCGCCAGCGTCCACGCCGCGGTTGGCACGGTCGCCTCGCGACACAACGACCGCACTAGAAGGCCTTGGCCGGCAACCGCAAAGTCCCGCGCGGCAGTGGTTATGGTGAAGAGTGCCTCTGGAACCGTCGCGCTGCAGTTGGCCCATTGCAAGGCGACGGTCGCCGTCCGTGCCGTCGCCCGGAAATCACGATCGAGTTGGCCGGCTGCGTCGACCCGGGCGTCGATCGTTCCTGCCGGTGTCAGCAGCGTAACTGCTGCATCGGCGGCGTCGAGCCGAAACGTGGGAAATCGCGTCGAACGATCGGGCGGGATCAGCCGATCAAGACTACCGAAGCTGACGCCGCCGCCATCCGCGTGAACCTTGAGCATCGCACCGTCGAGGCGAAACCCAGCGATCAACGGGCGAAAGGCAGACCATTTGAAATCGATTACAATCCGACGCGCCGTAAGATCGGGCGATGCTCCGGGACCCAGCCGGACGTTGTCGAAGACCAGCCTGTTGCGCTCGACAGTTATCGTCTTGGCCGCGGCATCGACGCCTTTCGCCGCGAGGTATTGGAGGACGGCGGCATCGGTCACCGGCGCGCGGGCGATCCACAGCGCGGTCAGTCCGAACGCAGCGATTAGCAGCGTCGCGCCCGCGAGGCGCAGTATGAAGCGAGAGCGATAGGAAGCGGCCACGTTGCCAACTCCTCCAATCGCCGCAGCGATTCAAGCGCGAAGCCACGCCGCCACGTTTCGCGCGGCGCTTGCTATTCGCCGGCCAAGATCGTCGCGGCGCTTTCCGAGCGATGATTCAACAGCGCATGATCGAACTCCTCGGTGTAGGCGCGCCAGCATCCACGACCATCGCGCTTGGCTTGGTAGAGAGCCACATCCGCTCGTCGGAGCATTTCGGCTTGGTCGACGAGCCCGCATCCCGGAGGCACGACACCGATCGAGGCGCCGATGTGGGCATCTTTGCCCATCAGCGATGGCAGGTCCGACGCCTCGTGTATTATCTGCTCGCATATCGACCCGACGACCGAGCTGTCTGAAATATCGGTCAGCAGTATCGCGAATTCATCGCCACCAATCCGGGCGACCGTATCGGTGGGACGAGTCAAGGCCAACAATCGATCGCTGAAGTCGATGATAAGATTATCGCCGGTAGCGTGCCCATAATTGTCATTGATCGCTTTGAAGTTGTCCAGATCGATCAGCATCAGGGCATTGCTGCCAGATCTCCTCGACACAGCGTCTTCGATACGATTCCAGAACAATATTCTATTCGGCAAGCCTGTTAGCGGATCGTGGAGGGACAGGTTTCGAGCGTGTTCTTCGGCTTCGCGATAGGCCGTCACGTCGGTGAGAACTGCGATCAGATAATCGATATCGTTGACAATTATCCGTTGCTTGCGTGTGATCAGATACCGGACATTTCCATATGCGTCGGTCAAAGGCTCTTCGCTTTCGTCGATCGCTTCAGTCGAAAAAACCCTGTCATCGGCCTCATGAAAAGCCCGAACTTCGTCAGGAGTGAAAAGATCTTCGGCACGTTGCGCGATCAGAACTTCACGAGAACGCTGGAAAAGTTCACAAGCAAGATTGTTAACCATAATCAAGCGATGATCACGATTTTTTACGATAACCGGATTCGGCACTAACTCTATGAATACCTGCAGATCAATCAGATCGCTCGCCGACATCATGCGCGTAGCTCACGTTTCAAAGGCCAGACAACTTGAAGGAAACTTTAGCAGCACTGTTCGTGGAGCGAAACGCTGGTGATGGCCAGATTTGAATTCGTCGTCGGATCACCACCCAACCGGATCAGGCGATGATCCCATCTCGATCAGTGCCTGTCGCCAGCACCGATAGCGGCAGCAGATGAAAACGGCCCCGGCGCAGGAACGCCGGGGCCGTTTTGCTGTCGTGCGGTAAGATTACATCGGGCGCGTGTAGCGCGACCTTTCGGCAGCGACCTCGTCAGCCGAGTAGGCAGGAGCCTTGTCGTCGAAGCCCGACCAGCCGTTTTCGCGATACGCCGAGCCGCGGGAAACCGCATCCACGGCGTTGTAGCGGCTAAACATCGTGACCGCGCTGTCGGCCATCGCGTCGGGCACCTTGGCGCTGACCAGCGTGCTGCCGCGGCGGACACCTTCGGAGTAGACGTGCGCCTCCTCGTCGGTGTGGCCCGAGTTCTTCAGCGCGCCGACGATGCCGCCCGTCGCTGCACCGCCCGCCGCGCCGATCCCGGCACCCGTCGCGGTTGCCAGCAGCCAACCCGCCGCGACGACCGGGCCAAGCCCCGGGATCGCCAACAGGCCGAGTCCGGCGAGCAATCCGCCGGCGCCGCCGAGCAGCGCGCCCGTTGTCGCGCCGCGGCTGACATCGCCCATGTCATCGGCATGGGCCACCGCAGTTGCGGTCTCGTGGCCAGCGACGGCGGCCGTCGTGCCGACGTCGTTGTGGCCGCGGATGGTGCCGCCGTGCGTGCCGGTTGCGTCGTTGGCGACGATGCTGATGTCGCTATGCGGCACGCCCATTGCTTCGAGGTCGCGCACCGCGTTTTCGGCGTCGCTATAATTGTCGAACAGGCGCGTGAGGGTCTTGGTCATGTGTTCTCTCCCAGGAAACGGCGCTTAGCGCTCGGTGATGTTGCCTTTGAAATCGAGTCCGACGGTGACACTCTTGCCGGCCTTGGTCGCCGGACCGGTCCAGACGCCGTCGGCATCTTTCGTCAGGCTCGATGCCGAATAGCCGGCCTTGGCGAGGCGGTGGATCGCCTGCTTCTCGGTGAACGAGTTGCGGCCCTTGGTCGCCGACGTCGTGGTGTGCGGCGCGCTGTCCTTGATCGCCGGGTTGCCGACGTTGTTGGTGGCTTGCGCAAGCGCCGGTCCCGCAGCGAGCGCGACGATGCCGAAGATGATGAAATGACGACGCATTATATCCTCCGTTAGTGGACTGGTTGAACGACACGGTGTGGATTGCGGACGCACCGCTGGCAGAAAATGTTACTGCGCCCGATCGTCGCTGGGGGCGACGACCGTGGTCGGGTCGCCGGACAGCGATTTAGCCTGCAGTTCGTAGCGGATCGCCATTTCCAGATGGATGGCGCGCACCCGATCGTCTGGAGCCTGCCCGGCAAGTGTCCGCGCTTCGCCCGCGCGTCTGGTGAAATATGCTCTTCGATCTTCCGCCACGACGTGCACCCCTTTGCGCGAAGCGGACGCCGGTGGTGCCGGCGTCCGCTCGCATGATCGACTAGTTGCGTAGCGAACCCCGGCGCACGAGGTTGACGATCCCGAGCAGGATCACCGCGCCGAGGAGCGACACGGCGAACGTGCCGAGCGTCAGCGGCGAGTTGTTGATCTCTCCACGGTCGAGGATCAGGCCGCCGAGAAACGACCCGACGATGCCGACGATGATGTTGACGATCACGCCATTGTTGTCGCGCATGATCAAGCCGGCGAGCCAGCCGACGACGCCGCCGATGATGAGCCAGACGAGTAATGATATCATGTTGAGCCTCCAGTTTGCTTGAAGGCGAGATAGGGCTGCGCGGCGAGCGCCCAAAGATGCAGGTTAACCAGTTTGATTAGTGCATTTGCACCATTATCGAATTCTTTTCGGTATTTTTGGGCGCGGTCGACCGCCGCAGTTAACCCGGCGACCCGTTACCGCGACGCTGCGTTGTGCGCCAGGCCGCGCTCGCGCGCCCAGACGATCGCCGCCCCGCGCTTGTTGACCCCGATCTTGCCGTAGATGCGCGCGACGTGATTGCGCACGGTGTTCCGCGACAGGCTGAGGTCAGACGCAATGGCGTCGTCGTCGAGCCCGCGGCAGACGAGTTCGAGGACCTGGCGTTCGCGCTTAGTCAGCTCGGTGTCGGTATCGTCCGCCAACGTTTGCTTGGGCGCGCGCAACGTCGCCAGCTTTTCGACGACGTTCCGGCTGAACCAGGTCGCGTCCTGCATCACCGCATCGAGCGCGGCGACGAGCTCGAGCTCCGAATGGCGGCGCTCGGTGATATCCTGCAACACCCACAACACGCACGGATCGTCGCCGACCGAGATCGGCGCGGCCGAGACCAGGCAGTCGAGCAAAGTGCCGTCCTTGGTGCTGACGCGCGCGTCGACGCGGCTCAGCCGTCCGCTCGCCAGCAGGTCGCTTTCGAGGCGGCGGCGGGTCGCGGCGGTGTCCCACAGCGTCAGGTCGCTCGGCGTCTGCCCGATGACGCGGCTTTCGTCGTGCCCGGTCATCTCGTGGAACGCGGCGTTGGCGTTGAGCAGACGGTGGTCGCGGAGCGAGGCGACGACCATCGCAACCGGCGCAAGCTGGAACGCGCCCGAGAACCGTTCCTCGCTGTGCCGCAGCGCCCGCTCGGCCTGCCGCCGCGGTTCGAGGTCGGCGAAGGTGAACAGCATGCATGGTTCGTCGCGGAGGACGATCGTCTGCCCGGCGATGATGACGAGCTTGACGCTGCCGTCGGGCAGGTCGAGCTCGGCCTCCATCTGCGGAATCGTTTCGCTTTTGGCCAACCGCTGCTTGGCGCTATCGCGGTCGGCGGCGTGCTTGAAGATATCGAACTCGTAAAGCGAGCGCCCGACGATCGCGTCTTCGTTGAACCCCGTCATCTCGAGGAACCCCTGATTGGCGCGGAGGAAACGCAGGTCGCTCAGCCGGCAGATCAGCGCCGGGGCCGGGTTGGCGTTGAACGCCTGCTCGAAATCGCGCTCGGCGACCATCTGCGCGGTGTCGTTGCGGATGATCAGCGCGAGGCATTCGGCGTGGCCTGCGCCATCGGTCAGGACGAGGCTACGGATCCGATGCACCCATTCGGGACCGACCTTGCCCGCGCGCGTGACCTCGACGGTCACCCCGTCGAAGGCCTCGCCCGCCATCGCCCGGTCGATCGGATATTTTCCATGCGCCAGCGGAGCATGGCCACGCTTGCTGAGCACATACCGCTTGCGAAAATCGCTGACGCTCGACCCGAGATCGCCAAGCGTTTGCGCGCCGTGCATCGCCAGCGCGGCATCGTTCGCCCACAGGATCGTCTCGTCGGGTGCGAGGAGGACGATGCCCTCGTCGAGGTTCGCGATGATGCTCTGCAGATGATCGAGGCTGGCGGCCTCGCGGAGCCGGGTGATCGCCTTGATGCTGCTTTTGGCCATGCCATCTCCGAGATCGTACGAACCGGAAGTTTGCGGTCCACAGGGGTCGAACGACTTCCTCGGTCCGTGTCTGCAAGGATATGAACCGCGGTTCAATGATACTTGTCGGTCGACCCGGTCTCGCCGCGGACAATCAGGTCGCGTGAAAACAGCAAATTGCGCGTTTCTGTGCTGCGACGACATGCACGATGGGTCGTGAAGCAGCGTCGGGCATTATCCCGCTATGCATCCGATCCGTCCCGAACCCACCCGTCCCGGTCAGGAAAGCGTCTGGGATTTTCCGCGCCCGGCGATCGTCGAGCCTACTTCGGCGCACATCGTGATCCGGGTCGGAGCGGTGATCGTCGCGGATACCCGCCGCGCGATGCGCACGCTCGAGACCAGCCATCCGCCAAGCTACTATATTCCGCTCGAGGATATCGCGCCGGGCACCTTGGTGCCGGCGGAGGGCTCAAGCTTCTGCGAGTGGAAGGGACACGCCCGATATTTCGACGTGATCGCGGACCGCGAGCGTCGGGAGCGGGCGGCGTGGTCGTACCCCGACCCGACGCCGCCCTTCGCGATATTGCGCGACCATGTCGCCTTCTATGCAGCCGCAATGGACGCCTGCTTCGTCGACGGCGAACAGGTCGTCGCACAGCCCGGTGGCTTCTATGGCGGTTGGATCACTTCGGCGGTCGCGGGGCCGTTCAAGGGCGTGCCCGGGAGCCGGTTCTGGTGACCGAGCCGCTTGTCACGCCTGACGGTCGCTACATCGTCGTGCGCGGCCGGCTTTGGCGACGTTACGACCCTAGCCTCCCGAGCGACCGGCATCAGGCGCTGGTCGACGACCTCATGACAGCGCGTCGCGCAGTCGGTCGAGCGCTCCGATCCGACCATGCGGCGCTCTCTGACGCGCGCGCCGGGGTCGATGCGGCCAAAGTCGCGCTCGGCGAGCGAGGACCTGTCTGGTGGGCGGACGGCGCGCCTGATCTGACCCGCCGCATGGCCCGCAATACTGGATACGCAGAATGGTACGCCAATGCGGTGCTTGCATCGTGACCGGCTTCGACCTTCTGCCTCCAGGGTCATTCGACAAGGTCGACAGTGGCGACGACCTCGCCTTCTACGCGCCGCCGCGCTTGGTTACGCATATCGACGAGGTTGCGGTCGCGGCCCTGACCGCTTTCTACCGCGAGTTGCTGCCGAATGACGGCCGCATCCTCGACCTGATGTCGAGCTGGATCAGCCACCTTCCCGAGGATCGGCGCTACGCGGTGGTCGGCCACGGCATGAACGCAGCGGAGCTTGCCGCTAACTCGCGCCTGAGCCGCTGGTTCGTACAGGATCTCAATGCCGACCCCGCGTTGCCGCTCAGCGACGGCGCTTTCGAAGCGGCATTATGCTGTGTCGGCGTTCAATATCTCCAGCGTCCTTTCGAGGTCTTCACCGACGTTCGGCGTGTTCTGTCACCTGGCGCCCGGTTCATCGTCAGCTACGCCAATCGCTGCTTCCCGACCAAGGCGGTGGCGATTTGGCGATCGCTCGACATGCGCCAACAGGCGTCGCTCATCAGCCTCTACTTGGAACGCGCCGGTTTCACCGATGTCGAGGCGTCCATCCTTTCTGACGGCTCGCAGGGCGATCCGCTCATCGCGGTCGTGGGTCGCGCCTGAGAATTCGGTACTATGTTTGCGGAGCTGATGCACGGCCCCGGCAAGGCTGCACGGGCCAAGGGAGCGCAAGGAAAGGATTGTGCGGGTGTCCGGGCGAAACTTCTAACGCGCGACTACCGACGCGAGTTAATGGCAGGACCATGATGCCGACCTTACCTTCGACGCGCAAAGTAGGGCAGGGCCGGTCGACGCCGGCACGTCGCTAGATGGCGGTCGCTGACCGACCCAGCCGCGGCGGCGTGCCGCCGCCACCGACCACATGGCGCGAGCGGATGGGCGCGCTGCGGAACCTGCCGCCCTTCCTGGCGATGGTGTGGCGCACCAGCCGCTTGCTCACCGCGACCACGCTTGGCGTGCGGCTGCTGCGCGCGCTGCTGCCGATCGCGACGCTCTTCGTGGGCAAGCTCATCATCGATGAGGTCGTTCACCTCGATCGTCTCGTTACCCGCCCAGCGGACCTCACCGAGTGGCTCCATTCCGGACTACTTGGGCGTCTGGAGGTGTTGCTGCTCGCCGAATTCGTATTGGCGGTCGCGTCCGACCTCCTCGGCCGGCTGGTGTCGCTGATCGACGGCCTGCTCTCCGACCGAGTGAGCAACGATGCCAGCGTCCGCCTCATGGAGCACGCCGCCACGCTCGACCTCGCCGACTTCGAGGACGCGGCGTTTCAGGATCGCATGGACCGCGCGCGGATGCAGGCGAGCGGACGCATGTCGCTGATGGGCCAATTATTCGGGCAGGCGCAGGATGTCATCACCGTCGCGAGCTTCGCTGCCGGCTTGGTCGTTTACGCGCCCTGGCTGATGGTGCTGCTCGCCGTCGCCCTCGTGCCGTCATTCCTCGGTGAGGCCCACTTCAACGCACTCAGCTACGCACTCAGCTACATCCGCACGCCGCAGCGGCGCGAACTCGACTACGTCCGTCAGGTCGCGGCGAGCGCGGACACGGCCAAGGAGGTCAAGATCTTCGGCCTCAGCCCGTTCCTGATCGATCGCTATCGCACCATCTCGCGCGACACTTATGCTGCAAGCCGGCGGCTCGCGCTGCGCCGCGCCGTGTGGGGCTCCGGCTTTGCCGCCCTCGGCACGATCGCCTATTACGCCGCATATGCTTACATCGCGTGGCGCGCGGTGACCGGCTCGCTGTCGATCGGCGATCTTACCTTTCTCGCCGCCTCGTTCCTGCGGCTGCGCGGCTTGCTCGAAGGGCTGCTGACGGGCTTTTCGTCGACCGCGGGGCAGGCGCTCTACATCGACGACTTATTCTCGTTTTTCCGGACAGTACCCGGGATCAGCTCGCCCGCGGACGCATTGCCCTTTCCGCATCCCATACGAGAGGGCTTCATCTTCGAGGACGTGGGGTTCCGCTATCCAGGCGCGGACCGCTGGGCGGTGCGTCACCTGTCATTTACCCTGGCGCCGGGCGAAGTCCTTGCGCTGGTTGGTGAAAACGGCGCGGGCAAGACGACGCTCGTGAAGCTGTTGGCCCGTCTTTACGATCCGGTCGAGGGCCGTGTGCTGCTCGACGGGCGAGACTTGCGCGACTACGATCTCGGCGGCTTGCGGGCTGCGATCGGCGTGATCTTCCAGGACTTCGTGCGCTACAATTTGCCCGCCGCCGACAACATCGCGGTGGGCCGGATCGAGGCGCGCGGCGACCGCGAGCGGATCGAGGCCGCCGCCGTCGCCGCGCTGGCAGACGACGTGGTCGCCAAGCTCCCCGACGGCTACGATCAGATGATCGGCAAGCGCTTCCGCAACGGCGTCGACCTGTCGGGCGGCGAGTGGCAGAAGATAGCAATCGCCCGCGCATACATGCGCGACGGCGAGGTGCTGATCCTCGACGAGCCCACCGCCGCGCTCGACGCGCGCGCCGAATACGAGGTGTTCCAGCGGTTCCGCGAACTCAGCGCCGGTCGTTCGGCCGTGCTGATCTCGCACCGCTTCTCCAGCGTGCGCATGGCCGACCGCATCCTCGTGCTCAGTGACGGCCGCGTGGAAGCATCGGGCACGCATGCCGCGCTGCTCGCCGCCGGCGGCCGTTATGCCGAGTTGTTCGAGCTGCAAGCGGCTGGCTATCGCTGATCCGCGCGGCGGATCACACCTCGGCCGCTGTCGCCATCCTGGGTGCGCCTGTTAGACAATCCGCTCGAGCAATGTCGTCACGCGACATATGCCTGTCGATCAGAAACCGCTGTCCTACACCACGCCCGCCTGCATAAATTGCGCGGATGAACGAGGCTAACTTTACCTTTAAGTACCGCGCTGCCGCGCGAAACAACCGTAACGGTACAGTGGCGGGGAGATGCGAGGGTGACGTGGCGTCAGGTTCGTCAACTTTGTCCAGTTTGCCTGACACTTGCGCGAACCGGAATGGCATATCGTTCACCGGCGGCCATCTCCGACTCCGGCACGACGTCGACCTCGACCTTGAGCGTCTGGCTCCCCGGGCTGAGGACGATGCCGTCGATCGGGGCGACGTCCGAATAGTCGCGGCCGACGGCGAGGACGATGTGATCCTGCCGGGTCAGCACGGCGTTGGTCGGATCGAAGCCGATCCAGCCGTCGGTCTCGCCGCACCACACCGAGACCCACGCATGCGTCGCATCTGCGCCGGCGAGGCGCGGCCGGCCGGGCGGCGGGTTGGTTCGCAGATAGCCGCTGACATACGCCGCCGACAGCCCAAGGCCGTGCAACCCCGAGATCATGATATGCGCGAAATCCTGGCACACGCCGCTGCGCGCTTCGAATGCGAGCGCCGCCGGGGTCGAGACCGTCGTTGTCTCGGGGTCGTATTTGAAATCGGCGTACATCCGCTCCATCAGGTCAGCGGCAGCGGCGATGATCGGCCGCCCGGGAGAAAAGCTGATCCGGGCATAGTCGGTGATGGCGGTGACGACCGGGGTGCGCCGGGTCGGATAGAGATACGCCGCTGGTCCTTCGGTGCCGAGCACACGGGTGCCGAACGCCTGCGCACGCACGGCTTCCCACGGCGCGCTGTTGTCCCGGTCGTGGTCCGTGCCAGCGCCGACGTCGACGCGCGAATGCCCGGTGATGACAAGTTCGCTGTGCGCCTTGTCGATGACGATCGTCTGGGTGCGCTCGCCGAACGGGCCATCGCGCGTCAGGGTTGTCGATGGTTCCGGCGTCACCGTCACAAGGCTGTCGAGCAAGGTCTGCGTCGCGGTGGTCGCCGGCGTCAGGCGGAGCACGCAGCGGGCAAAACCGACAGGCTTCTCATAGACATAGGTCGTCCGATGGTTGATCGTGTAGATCATCCCATGCTGGCGAGCTTGATCGTCGGGACCGCGCTCGCTCCCTGCAGGAAATAGCGATCGGCGATGGCCCCCGACAAACGCATCAGGGTGCGCTCGAACTCGAGGATCTTCGGGTCGTCGAGATGCGCGGCGTCGCTGGTCTCGACCTCGGTCGCGAGCGGCAGCAGGATGCGATCGGGTTCTTCGAGCATGCCGTCGTCGAGCAGCGCGGGCAGCGCGTCGAGATGATCCTTGAGCGCCTCTACCTGGAACGCCAGCGAGCGGGTATTGAAGCTATCGAGCACGACCATGTCGCGCACAGGGACCAGCGCCAACCCGACGAGGTAGCGCGAGCGATAGGTGATCTGGCTGTCGACGAGGTCGAGGAGCAGGTCGAGATCGTCGGTCGTCGACGTCTCGGTCGCGAAGGTCCGCGCCATCCGGCAGGCATTGATGCCGCGTTCGATCCGCCGGCCCATGTCGAGGAATCGCCATCCCGCGACGCGGATCATGTTCTCCTGTGCCAGCCCCGACAGCGCCGCGAGAATCTGCAGCGCGCTTTCGATCTGCTGGAGCGCCTCCGCTTCCGAATGCGGTGTCCGGTCGGTTTCCGCCAGCTCGGTCTCGAGGTTGAGCAGCAATGCCCAGAAATCGGCCGACAGGCGCTCGCGCATGCTTGCGGCGGTGCGCCGTGCGGCCCGGACCAGATAGATGACCGAGCCATACGCCTTCTGATCGCGCAGCGTATCGCAGGCCGCCTCGAGCGACCCTCGGCCCAGCGCGGTCTCGTCGAGCGCCCCCCAGTCGATCAGCAATTTCTGCAGGCCGGCCAGCGTCTCACCGCTGGTGTGCGTCGCCGACTCCGATGCCATCAGACTGGTACACAAGCTCCGCGCGAGGCGCAGCGTCGCCTCGGCGCGCTCGACGTAGCGACCAAGCCAATACAGATTGTCGGCGGCGCGGCTCGGCAGATGGCCGAGTTTGCGGCGGACGGCGACCTCGTCCTTGGCGGCGAGCAATGTCACGCGTTCGACCGGCTGATCGTCGATCACCCAGACATCGGCGGTGCACGCTTCGTCGCCCATCGAGATCGCCCGTGCATCGGTGCGGTCCGACGTCCGGCAGAATCCGCCCGGCATGATCTTGAAGCCATCGGCGGTCCACGCTGCGTAAACGCGGAGGACGAAAGGCGCGGCCTTGAGGTGGTTGTCGCGCAGGACCGGCATCGTCGAGAGGCGGACGACCTCCTGACCCACGTAGTCGCCCGGGCGATCGCGGAGGCGGGCGCGCAGATCGTCGCGCTCGGCCGCGGAGAGATCGGCAAAAAGGCGCGCCTTTGGCGGGCTTCCGTCGCCAACTCCGTTGAACGCCGGACCAATCACCAGCGAATCGAGATTATGGTGGACGCGGTCGGCCTCGGCTGCCTGGCCGCACCACCACGTCGCGATATTGGGCAGCTTAAGCCCTTCGCCGAGGACCTGGCGGCACAGCTTGGGCAGGAAGCCGAGCAACGCCTTCGATTCCATCACCCCGGTGCCGGGCATGTTGACCATCGCGACGCCGCCCGCGCGAATTGCTTCGAGGATCCCCGGCGTGCCGAGCCGCGACGCGCCATTGAGTTCGAGCGGGTCGAGGAAGTCGGCGTCGACGCGACGCAGGATGACGTCGGCGCGCTTGAGCCCAGCAATGGTGCGGACATAGACCTTGCCGTCGCGGGCGACGAGATCGGCGCCTTCGACGAGCAGGAAGCCGAGGTAGCGCGCGAGATGCGCCTGTTCGAAATACGTCTCGCTGAATGGCCCCGGCGTCAGCAGGCAGATGCGCGGATCGCTGCGGCTGGCGCTTGCGGCGAGCCCTTGGCGCATGCCGTCGAAAAACGGTGCGAGGCGCTGGACGTTCATTGCGTTATACAGCGCCGGATAGGCGCGCGACAGGACGAGGCGGTTCTCGAGCGCATAACCGCCACCCGACGGGGCCTGCGTCCGATCATCGAGGACCCACCATCGGCCGTCCGGCCCGCGACCGAGATCGGCGGCATAAATCTGCATCTGGCGGCCGCCCGGCGGCCTGACGCCGCGCAGCGCCCGGATGAAGTCGGGGCTGCCGCTCAGCGCGGCGGCAGGCAGCGCGCCGCTGTCGACGAGGCGACCCGCGCCGTAGACGTCCTGGAGGATCATCTCGATCAGGTTGGCCCGCTGCTCGACGCCCTCAGCGATCTGCGCCCATTCGCGATGGCCGAGGATGAGCGGGAGCGGGTTCAGCGGCCAGCTGCGCTCGTTTTCCTCGCCGTAGATCCGGTACGACACCCCGGTGTCACGGATATGCCGCGTTGCGAGGGCGAAGCGGTTGCGCGCCTCATCGTGGTTGTATTCGGCAAACCCGGCGAGGAACCGCAGCCAGTCCGGCCGCGGGCGGCGCATGACGTCAAACAGCTCGTCGGGTACGCCGGACAGCGTCCGGTAATTCCGCAGCCACGACGACAGCCGCGCCGCCGATGCCGGGTCGAGGTCTTGCGGCTCGCGCGGTGCGACCGACGCTTCAGTGGCCACGGAAGCGTCGAAGGTCGAGCGTCAGCGGAAACTCGGGCGTCGACTTGAGCGGCGGCGGCTTGATGATGCCGGGCGTATGACCATTCTCGTCGAAGCGCGCTTTGCGCCGCGCCTGCGCCTCGTAGAAGTTGACCGGGAAGGTCTCGTAGTTGCGCCCGCCGGGGTGGACGACGTGATAGACGCAGCCGCCGATCGAGCGGTTGTGCGCCCGGTCGATGATGTCGAATGTCAGCGGCGCGTCGACGTCGTGGGTCGGGTGGAGGCCGCTGCGCAGCTTCCACGCCTTGTAGCGGACCCCGGCGACCGCCTCCATCGAGTTGCCCGTGGCGGTCATCGGCAGCGCCCGGCCGTTGCAGGTGATGACGTGGCGCTCGGGGTTGAAGCCCTCGACGAGCACCTGCAGCCGCTCGACCGAGGAATCGACGAAGCGAACGGTCCCCGAATTCGACCCCTCCTCGCCCATGACGTGCCACGGCTCCAGCGCGTGGCGCAGTTCGAGCGAGACCGGGCCGTACTGGACCCGGCCGTGGACCGGGAAGCGGAACGCGCGTTGTGCCTCGTACCACTGGCTGTCGAAGGCGTAGCCGGCGTTGTTGAGGTCGGCGAGGACCTCCTTGAAATCCTCCCAGACAAAATGCGGCAGCATGAAGCGATCGTGGAGCCCGGTTCCCCAGCGTACCAGCGCGCCGTCCTGCGGTTTGCGCCAGAACCATGCGATCAGCGCGCGGATCAGCAACTGCTGCGACAGGCTCATCCGGGCGTCAGGCGGCATCTCGAAGCTGCGGAACTCGAGCAGCCCGAGGCGGCCGGTCGGGCCGTCGGGCGAGTAGAGTTTGTCGATGCAGATCTCGGTGCGGTGGGTATTGCCGCTGACGTCGGTCAGCAGGTTGCGCAGCAGCCGATCGACGAGCCACGGTGCCGGACGCTTGGCCTTCGGCCCGGGGATCATGTTCAGCGCAATCTCGAGTTCGTACAGCGCGTCGTGGCGCGCCTCATCGATCCGCGGGGCCTGGCTCGTCGGCCCGACGAACATGCCGGCGAACAGATACGACAGCGCCGGATGCCGCTGCCAATAGATCAGCAGGCTTTTCAGCACGTCGGGCCGCCGCAGGAACGGCGAGTCCGCCGGGCTGACGCCGCCAACGACGACATGCGCGCCGCCGCCGGTGCCGGTATGGCGCCCGTCAATCATGAACTTGTCGGCACCGAGGCGAGTGACGCGCGCATCGTCATAGACGCCGTTGGTGATGTCGACCGCCTCGCGCCAGTTCGCGGCGGGCTGGACGTTGACCTCGATCACCCCGGGGTCGGGCGTCACCTTGAGGACGCCCATCCGCAGGTCGGCGGGCGGCGGATAGCCTTCGATGCGGATCGGCAGGCCCTCGGCGGCCGCTGCAAGCTGGGCGATCAGTTCGAGATAATCCTCAAGCCGAGAGATCGGCGGCATGAAGACGTACAGCACTCCGTCGCGCGCCTCGACGTTGATCGCGGTCCGAACTGCTGGCGGTTTGCGCGACGCATGCTTGTGCTTCGCAGCCTTGGGCGCAGCGGCAGGCTCGACCGTGCTGAAATCGGGCAACGTCTTGCGTTCGACATATGGGTCGAGCGGGACGATGTGCGGATAATCCTTGTCGTCGAGCGCCGGCAGTGTGTCGAGCGGGAGTCGCAAACCGAGCGGCGAATCGCCGGGAATGACGAACAGCCCCTCGCGAGTGAACGTCCACGCTTCGCTCAGCCAGCCCTTGCCCTCGGACTTGCCGAACGACCGGCGCAGCGGCAGGACGTATCCAACCGTTTTCGAGAGGCCGCCCTGCATCGCCCGGCGCAGCCGTGCGCGCGCAAGCGGCTCGTCGATCGCCGCCGTGTCGAGGTCGAGATTATCGGGGAGGTCGCCCTCGGTCTTGATGAAGTGCAGCGCGTCTTCGCGCGCCGGAATGACCATCGCCGGATCGACGCCGAGCCGCGTCGCCAGCCGCGTGATCAGCGCCTCGGCATCGGCAGTGGTGACACCCGCCTCGACGCGCAGCGGATCGAGCGTCACTTCGGGCCAGATCGGCAGGCCGTCCTTGCGCCAGTACAACCCGAGTGCCCAGCGCGGCAGCGGTTCGCCGGGGTACCATTTGCCCTGGCCGTAATGCAGCAACCCGCCCGTGCCGAAGCGGTCCTTCAAGCGGTGGAGCAAGGCCTCGGCGATGATCGGCTTGGTCGGTCCCGACGCGTCGATATTCCATTCATCGGCCTCAAAGTCGTCGATGGAAACGAAGGTCGGCTCGCCGCCCATCGTCAGCCGGACATCCTGCTTCTGCAGTTCGGCCTCGACCTGCTCGCCGACCGCGTCGAGCGCGTCCCAGTCGACATCCTCGAACGGGCGCGTGATCCGGATCGGCTCGACCAGCCGCGACACCGTCATCGAGAATTCGAAGTCGTCGGCGGGGCGGCTCGCACCACCGGTGATCGCCGCGGCCGAGCGGTAGTGGGGCGATGCCGCGAGCGGGATGTGGCCCTCGCCGCAAAGCAATCCCGACGTCGCGTCGAAGCCGATCCAGCCGGCGCCGGGGATGTAGACCTCGGCCCAGGCGTGCAGGTCGGTGAAGTCGGTGCGGGTGCCCTGCGCCCCCGAAACCGGGTCGATGTCCGCCTTGAGCTGGATCAGATAGCCCGAGACGAAACGCGAAGCGAGCCCCATCCGGCGGAGCAGCTGGACGAGCAGCCACGCGCTATCGCGGCACGACCCGAGCGCGAGCGCGAGCGTTTCGTCGGGGGTCTGCACCCCCGCCTCCATCCGCACGGTATATTCAACCGCGCGGGCGATCTGCGCGTTGACGCCGACGACGAAGTCGACCGTGCCTTTGCCGTCGAGATCGAGGCTGGCGAACATCGCTTCGAGCAGCGGACCGTCGTCATCGACCGCGAGATACGGCGAGAGATCCTGCGCAAGCTGCTCGGGATAGCTGAACGGCAGCGTCGTCGCATACGGCTCGACGAAGAAGTCGAACGGATTGATCACAACCATCTCGGCGGTCAGGTCGACGACGATGCTGAACTCGGTCGTCGGCTCGGGGAAGACGATGCGCGCGAGCCAGTTGCCGTGCGGGTCCTGCTGCCAATTGATGAAGTGCGCCGCCGGCGTCACTTTCATCGAGTAACTCGGGATCCGCGTCCGGGTATGGGGAGCCGGGCGAAGCCGTACCACGTGCGGACCGAGCGTAACCGGTTCGTCGTAGCGGTAGCGGGTTACGTGGTTGAGGGCGGCAATGATCGACAGGGCATTTACCGTATTTGGCGAGGGGAGGTCAGCATAGCGAGCGCCCCGGCCATCGGCAACGCTCGCCGCGGCGATCTATGCAGCAGTCAATTCGACCGAGCTGACCTCGTCGGTGTGAACCTTGAAACCGTTGAGCCAGACCGGTCCGAAGGTCGTCGTAAGCGCGGTGTCGGTGGCATCGCGGCCATGCGCCATCAGTATGCGGCCGATGCGCGGGTGGTTGTGACGGGCGTCGAAGACGTGCCAGCCGCCGCCGAGATAGACATCGAACCACGCATGGAAATCCATCGCGGTCGCGGCTGGCGGAACCCCGATATCGCCGAGATAGCCGGTGCAGTAGCGCGCCGGGATATTCATGCAGCGGCACAGCGCGATCGCGAGATGCGCGAAGTCGCGGCACACCCCGACGCGGTGCTCATGGCCCTCGTTTGCGGTCCGTGTCGCATCGGCATGCTCGTAGCCGTATTCGAGCCGGTGGTGCGCGTATTCGACGATCGCCTGGACGCGGCCCCAACCCGGTTCGACATGCCCGAACAAGCTCCACGCCAGCGCCGACATCCGGTCGGTCTCGCAATAGCGGCTGCCGAGCAGATAGATCAGCGCGTCGTCGGGAACGTCGTCGACTGGATGTTGAATGGCATCGAGATATTGCGGATCGGGCATGCCGCTGTCCTCGACCACGACGTCGCAACTCAGCACGGTGTCGCCCGGCGGGAGCACCATCCGCGTGCAGATGTTGCCGAACTGGTCGATATAGTCGCGCGTCGGCAGCGCCGGGCTGGTCACGACCGCCTGCGGCGTCCGCAGGTCGGCGGCGCGCAAGGGATGGACCTTGAGCATTGCGGTCATCGCCGTCGGGACATTGACCCCGAGGATAAGTTCGTAGCCGGCGCGGATCAGCATCGAGGCCTCGTCAGATATGCGCGAATCGCACCGCGCTGCTGCTGACACGCTTGCCACGAACCGGCGTCAATTTCCCAGCGATTCGATGCGATCGTTAAGAATAATTGGCGACTAACGACCGCTCGACTTTCGCGTCATCGAACTTCATCCGTCGCCTGCCGCCATTCGGTGAGCGATGTCGGTCCGCGGCTCGCCAAGTAGATCAGCGAGGGCGTGGATCTTCATCGTCCGACCGCTGTAGAAGACCTTAATGGCCACGGCTTGGGCCCCTTTGCGCCGCCGGAACGACGGTGCGCCTTGACGTAACGATCGTCGCCAAGGCCGCATCCGATAACCAGCACAACACTCCCGCAACAGCCAAGCCCTCCGAAAAATCGGAGACTCTCCGAACCAGTACTCTGCGTCGGCATCGGGCTGCTGATTGGGCTTGGACCCTAGGTCGTGATCTCTCTCCGAACGATGCTCGCGCCTGCGCTCAAAGCGGCCAATTTGCCTTGCGCTACGCGGCGAGACAACGGCGCCATGCCGCAGTTCGTCGACGGATAGAGCTTGTCGGCATCGACAAACTTTAGGGCCTGTCGCAGCGTGTCGGCCACTTGCTCAGGCGTTTCGATGCTGTCGGTCGCCACGTCGATGGCGCCGACCATCACCTTCTTGCCGCGAATGAGTTCGATCAGGTCCATCGGAACGTGCGAATTCTGGCATTCCAGCGAGATGATATCGATGCTGGATTCCTTCAGCTTGGGAAAGGCCTTCTCATATTGCCGCCACTCGGATCCTAAAGTCTTCTTCCAGTCGGTGTTGGCCTTGATCCCGTAGCCGTAGCAGATGTGAACGGCCGTCTCGCACTTAAGCCCCTCAGCCGCCCTTTCCAGAGTCGCAACGCCCCAGTCATTCACTTCGTCGAAGAAGACGTTGAATGCCGGTTCGTCGAACTGGATGATATTCACGCCGGCGGCTTCGAGTTCCCTGGCTTCTTGATTGAGGATCTTGGCGAACTCCCACGCCAGCTTCTCGCGGCTCTGATAATGGTCATCATAGAGAGTATCGATCATCGTCATCGGTCCGGGCAACGCCCATTTTATCGGCTGCCCGGTTTGCCGGCGCAGAAATTTAGCATCTTCGATAAAAACCGGATTTTTGCGTTCGACGGTGCCGACCACCGTCGGCACGCTAGCGTCGTATCGATCGCGGATCCTGACAGTCTTCCGCGTCTCAAAATCAACCCCGTTGAGATGCTCGATAAACGTCGTGACGAAATGCTGGCGCGTCTGTTCGCCGTCACTGACGATATCGATGCCGGCCTGCCGTTGATCGTCCAATGACAGACGCAAAGCGTCTTGTTTGCCATCGACCAGATCTTTGCCATCTAACTTCCACGGCGACCAAAGCGTCCCGGGTTGCGCAAGCCAGACGGGCTTGGGCAAGCTGCCGGCAGTCGAAGTAGGTAGCAATGTGTTCATGGTAGCGGCCTTATGTCTTGATGAATCAGAGCGTGAGACTTGCGGACCATTGCTCGAGTGCGGTCTGATAGGGCTTGATCAGGCGTTCCTCGGTGAACCTGCCCTGCTCGACAGCTAGTCTGCTGCGTTCTTCACGATCGTAGACGATGCGAGTCAGCGAAAAGTCCTGGTACTTAAGACTTGGCTGATAGCGTTCTGCGGCTGCAGAGTTGGCGTTGTAAATTTCAGGCCGATAGATCTTCTGGAAAGTCTCCATCACACTGATCGTGCTGACCAGCTCAAGATTGGTGTAGTCACCAATCAGGTCGCCAAGATGGTAAAAGGCGAACGGCGCGACGCTGTTCGGGGGCATGAAATAGCGAACTTTCATCCCCATCTTGGCGAAATATGCGTCGGTGGCTGAAAACTCGTCGTTACGATATTCGAAACCCAGTATGGGGTGCTTGTTCGTGGTCCGGTGATAGGTCTTGCTGCTCGACACGCTCAGACAGATGACCGGCGGCTTGCAGAAATTTTCCCGATAGTCGCTCGAACTCAAAAAGTGCTTGAATAAATTGCCATGCAGGTCGCCGAAACCTTGCGGATCGCCAGATCCGGGGTGCGTCTTCAGGTGCTCCGACAGCAGAACATTGAAGTCATAATCGCGCACATAGGACGAGAAGTTATTGCCGACGATGCCGTCGATCCGCTCCTCGGTCTTTCGATCAACGATCTTTGTCTGAAGGATTTCGATCAGCGGGAAGACGTCGTCACGTCCTTCGGCATCGATACGCAACTCGACCGAGACAATCTCGAGCTCGACCGTGTAACGATCGCCCCTCGGATTGTCCCAGTGCGCGAGTGAATTGAAGCGATTGTCGATCATGCGCAGGGTATTGCGCAAATTTTCCCGCCGGCTCTCGCCCCTTGCCAGATTGGCGAAGTTGGTTGTGATGCGGGTATTGTCGGCGGGACGGTAATTCTCGTCGAACGCAATGCGATTTATCGAAAAGGCAAAGATTGTAGGCATCGACCGGTCACCTGCTTTTGCCGGACGAGAGGGCCGAAGGAAGAGCGCACAGGACCGGCAAGCCGGCGCCGAAGCCCCAGCCCTTGAGTCAAGCGCGATCCACCGGAGGAACCCCCGTCCGAGGAACGTATCGCGTCGGAGGCAGGTCTACTGACTTACGGGTCAATGCGACGGTCCCGGCCTTCCCAGCACCCTTGCGGGTGCCAGTGACACGAAATGGAGCCGCCGCTCGCCGCTTACAGTTGCGGGGGCAGCGCCGGATTCCGCTCTACGAGCGCCACCGGCTTCCCGTCTTAGCCCCGTCGCCCGGCTCATCTCTGAGTCGGAAACGGGGAACCTCGACAGGTCGGTTACACACCCAATGGCCATACGTGTCAACAGGCATATAAAGACATCTTTATATCGTTATGAGACGCACATGTGGTTCGACATGACGGTGATCTAGGTTGTCTCGCCCCGACCTATTATCGACGTCGCTGGATAGTGAATGACTGGCAGCTTTCAGAAAGCGGACAATCACGTTGAAAATGGCGAGTTGTAGATCAACGAATGCGGCAAAGTTCTGCGATCGCCGCGTCTCGGTGGCGTTCAGGTAAGCGTCCGCAGTCCCGGCCGCTCTCGCATGTCGATCTGGAGTTCGAAGATATCAGGACGGGAATAGTGGCCGGCGGTGTCGAGATAAAGCCGACCTTCCGCGACGATATCGGTATCGATAACCGCGTTCAGGGTCAGCGTGTCGTCTTGTCCGGCGGCAGCAATGATCGTCGCGTCGGGACCAACGATCGCGCTTCCGCCCGATTTGAGCAGCTCGCGCTCGGCTGGGATTGCTTCGAGCATAGCGCGAGCGGCGGGCTCATCGGCTTCGAGGCTGTCGAAGCCATCAAGCACCTGCGATCGAGTAAGGACGGTGCCGGCAGCAGCGACGAAGCACTGGCCTTCGAAGGCATAGTGCCGGCTGGCGAGGAGGTGAAGTTCGGTGACGGCAGGCCAGAGCGCGAAGTGAAGAACTTCACCATGTTGGTGCCGCGCTGCGCGAGCGAGCGGCATCCAGTGCTCCCAGCAGATGAGGGCGCCGACAGGACCATATTTTCCCGGCCAGGGTCCGAGGGTGCTGCCGTCTGCTGCGGCCCAGATCAGCCGCTCGTTGTGGGTCGGCATGATCTTGCGGTGGATGTCGCGCCTCCCCGGGGTCAGGCGCACGACGGTGTTGAATATGCTCGAGCCGCGCCGCTCCTGAATGCCCATCACGATCTCGACCGAAAGTTCAGCGGAGAGGGCGGCCAGATGCGCGATTTCACGCCCCTCGAGCTCGGGACAATTGTGCAACAGGACGCGAAATAGTGCCTCGGCGGGCTTGTGGCCAAAAAGCGCCGACCCGGGGGCGTCATCGAGCCATACAGGATAGCCGGGAAGCCATGCTTCCGGAAAACGATGACGTCGGCCCCGTTGCTCGCCGCCTGTCGGATCAGCCGTTCAGCGCAAACGATACTAGCGGGAAGGTTGAGAAAAACGGGAGGACTCTGAACGATCGAGATCGAGATCATCGGCATCGTGGCGCTTCTTCCGGAAGCGATGCGAGCACGCGGCTTTGGTGGTGTGGCTGGCGCAAGCTGGCGGCGGTGCTATCGACGCCGGGAAGGGGACCGGATCTGAACGACCGTTGCGCGTTTGTCGGTATCATTCTGGCACGCGCGTGCGGACCCATTGGCGTCGTAGAAGCGTGAGGCCAGCCAATAACAATCCGGCCGGGATCGCCATGAGCGAAAAGGCGATGGCGCCGCTGGTGCTCGCGAATAATATGGCGGTGAGCCGCGAGCCTGCGGTTCCACCCAACGCCGAAAACATCACCACCAAGCCCATCAACTCGGTATGCCGCGATTTTGGGCTGGCGGACAGCAGGACCGAGACGATCGTCGGGTAAACCGGCGCGAGGCAGAAGCCGACCACGAGGAAAAGATATGCGGCGAGCGGCGCTTTCGTCCAATCGGTGATCGGCGTTGTCGCTGCGCTGACGCTGCTCAATGCACCGATTGCCAATACCGCACCCGCCACCACCACAAGGCAGATGATCAGGATCGGGTACCAGTTGACGCGGCGCATCAGAACCCCGCTGACGAGGCGCCCGGCTGCAATCGATGCAGCATAGACGCTGCCGGCGATGACGCTGGTCGCCTGCGAAAGGCCCAGGACCTCGTTGTTGAACGTCGGCAGCCAGGTGCCGATCCCCTGCTCGATGAACACATAGGTGAAGGCGCAGGCGATAAAAATTAGCACGAGCGGCAGTCGCACCAGCGCGAGCATGGCGGCGATCGAAGCCGTTCCGGGTTCCGGTTGATCGGCGCTCTCGTCGATCACGACCGAGGCGAGCAGAACAAAAGCCACGACGCACAAGGCGGCGAGCGGCCAATAGGCGTCGAGCCAGTCGCGATTGCTCGTAAGCCGTCCGCCGCCGATGAAGTGGCTGAACAGTACCGCGATCGACAGCACCCCCAGCATGAACGCGCCTTCGATGATTGCAGTCAGGCTGGCGTGCTGGCGGCTGGTCGACGTCGCCAGCCCGATCATCGCGTAAAGCCCGATCTTCACGCACGCGAAGGCGAAGCCGATCACAGCGTAATGGAGGCAGATCGTCAGATAGCCCGGCAGTAGGGGCATCAGCACGCAGGCCAAACCAGTGACTGCGAGCCCCGCCATCATCGCGCGTTTCAACCCGATCCGCGGCAGATAGCTCGCCAGCAGGAACGAGACGACGGCAATGGTGATGTCCTTGAAGCCGTCGAACCAGCCCGCCTGCGCTTTCGTCACGCCGAGCGTCGCAGCCGACTGGAGGATCACCGTCCCAACCGTGTTGAGGACCATGCCATAAGTGAAATAGGTCACGACGAGGGCGGCGATCAGCCGTGATCGTTGCATAGCCGGTGCCTCGATAAGCGGTGGGTCGCAGCCGAGTCCGGCCGCAACCCACAGCGGAGTAACAGTATTCTTAGAACTTAAACCCGCCGGTGAAGCGGAACGACCGTCCGAAGATCGGCCGCACGACGGGCAGGGCTGTGCCCGGCCCGGCAAGGAAGCGCGGGTTGCCCTCGGTCAGGCCGTGCGAGTTGGTCAGGTTGTCGGCTGCAACCTGAATGGTGACCGGCCCGCGTGTCGCCAGAATTCCCGCACTGAACGTCGCATAGGCTGGCAGCGGCTGGATGTTGGCGAGGTCGCTGTAGCGCTTACCAACCGCTTCATACGTGCCGTAGATTGTCGTCAGAAGTCCCGGCAGCTTGAATTCGTAAGCAGGCGTGATCCGCGCCTGATACGACGGGATGCGTTCGGCGCGCTTGCCGTTGATGCCGGGCTGCAGGGGGTCGTCGGTCTTGGCATCCTCGAGGACGTCGTTTGTCGCGATGCTAAGTCCGAACGAACTTGTCCAGCGCGCGTCCACCTCGAGGCCGTAGGTCTTCGAGCCGGCGACGACGGCGGGGACGCCGACATCGTTGTACACCGCGCCGACCACCTTGTCGTAGAAACCGCTCAGCGACACGTCGAAGGCGTGATCACGATATTTCGTACCGATCTCATAGGAGCGAATACTCCAGTTCTGGTCGGTTGGCGCGCTGGTGTTGCCGAGCTGCGAGCGGACATCGTCGAAGCTGGGGATATGATAGCCCTGCGAGACGCGCCCATAGACGTCGAGCGTCGACAGGATCCGGTAGTTGACCCCGACCGTCCACGGCACCGAATGACGCTCCTCGTTGAGCGTCGACGGCTGGCCATTGCCCTCGATGTGAAAGTTGATCTTTTCGCTCTGGTAGCGAACGCCGGCGTCGACCCGCAGCGCGTCGGTGATGTTGTAGGAATCAGCAAGGTAGATCGCGTTTTCGTCGGCGGAGCCGAAGTCGGCGATCGCAAACGAACTGATCGGACCGTTGTTAAGGTTGACCGTGTCGACCGAGCCGCCAACCTGTTGCCATGTGTTGTTGCCGAGGCTCCACGCGTCGTTCGAACTGAAGTGGCTGAAGTAATAGCCGACGGTCAGCCGGTTGCCGCCGGTGGCATAGGTCAGCGTCGCCTCGTTGCTGATATAGCTCAAGTCCTTGAGCACCACCCAGCCGCCGAACTGCTGGACATAGTCGGTGGACGCGAGCGTTTGGCCGGTGTGGAGCGTCTGCACCGTCGTCTGACCCGGCGTCAGGAGATTGCCCGGCGACGCCAGCGCGGTCGCCACCGTGATTGCCCCGGCACCCGCAGGGACGAGACCAGCCGTTTGCAGGGTCCCCTTGGTATAGCCGAAATGATCGGCGAAGGTGATGCCCGAGCCGAAGTCGTTCGTCAGATTGCCGCCCGCGATCACTCCCTTCCAACCGCGCCCGGAGCCGAAGTCGAACCGCTGCGTCGCGCCACTTCCGGCGCTCCCCGGGACGATGATCGTCTGGTAGCGCGTGTTGTTGTTGAGCTGGTTGTAGGTGCCGAGGTTCAAACCCGGGACGTCGGCCGCGAAAGGCAGAAACCACTCGCCGTGGTCATCGGTGTAGCGCGCGAAAACGTTGAATTTCCCGGTGTCAAACCTTTTCGTGATGTTGACCGAAACCTGGCCACCCTTTTCGGTGTCGAAGCCGGCGGTGCGGACCGAATCTCCGGAAGAGACATAGCCGCCGATGACATAAAAAAGATCGTCGGCAATCTTGCCGCTCAAGACGCCGTCGACGCGACGCGCGCCATACTCGGTCGATGAAACCTTGACCGAACCTTCGGTTTCCTCGCGGCCCTCGCGGAGCAGGAGATTGGCCGTCAGACCTGGTTGGCCGTCGGAGAACAGCGAGGCCGGGCCGCCATTGACTGCTTCGACCGTCGCCACCGTCTCGTCGAACCGGACGAGCGCGCTCTGGTCCATGAACGACGGGCTCGACGCGCCGTAAACCGGGACGCCGTTGAACTGGAAGGTGACGAACGGCGCATCCCCAGTGCTCGGAATACCGCGGACGAAAACGTTGGCCGTGCCGACACCGCCCGAGCTTTCGACAAAGATGCCGGGAATCGATTTTAAGGCGTCGCCAGCGCTCTTGGGATTCTGAATTAGGAGGTCGTCTGCCGACAACGACGTTATCGAGTAGCCAGCCTCGAGCTTGCGAATGCCGCTACCTGCCGCCCGCCCGGTGACAACGATGTCGGGTTGTTCATCGACGCTCGGCGCTGGCGTATCGGGTGTCGCCCCCGGCGCGATCTGCGCCGGTGCATCCGGCGCGACCTGCGCCTGTGCCTGCGTCGCGACGAGGACTGCCGCTGCGGTGATTTTCAGCCGGTTTCTGAGTAACATCTTGATCTCTCCCAAGTTTATTTTAGTTTTGTCGAACTCAAAGCAGCGACCCGATCGTCGCCATGTCGAGGTGCGCGATGTCCGGCACGATCACCGCGGCTCCGCTCAGTGCGCCCTCTGCGTCGATGCCGACCGCGACCATTCCAGCGGCGCGGATCGCGTCGATGCCGGCTTGCGCGTCCTCCACGCCGACGCACTGACCGGGCAACACTCCGAGCGCCGCGGCGCAGGCGAGAAAAATGTCGGGCGCGGGCTTGGGGTTCGCCACCGCTGCGGCGTCGGCGATGAAGTCGAATTCGGCACCGATGCCGAGGCGCGCGATGACCGATGCCGCGTTGCGGCTCGCCGATGCCACTGCGGTCATGATGCCGGCGGAGCGGCATGCGGCGAGCAAGTCGCGCACGCCGTCGAACAGGTCACTCGGCGAATAATCGGCAATAAAGCCTTGGTAGATCGCATTCTTCTCGGCCAGCAGCGTCTCGAATTCGCTGTCGCCGAAACTGCGGCCCGATCGATCGAGGATCAGGCGCAGGGAGGAGGCGCGATCGACGCCCTTCAGGCGCTTGTTGAAGGTGCGGTCGAACGCGAGCCCATGCCGCTCGGCGAGCGCCGACCAAGCGAGAAAATGATGCTCTGCCGTATCGGTCAGCACCCCATCGAGATCGAAGATGACCGCCCTGACCTTCGGTCGCGTAAAGCGGACCGGCAGTGCACCGACGACGTCGCGTCGGCCGTGTTCGACAATCGTGACAGTTCCGCCGGCCATCACTGAATAGGTTGCGCCATCGGGATCGACGGCGACCTGCAACCGGCTACCCTGCCACGACAATGTGAAGTTGTACGCCGCGAATTCCGGCGCGGATCGGGGAGCAAAATGGAGTTCACCGCCGCGAACTGCGAGCCCGCCCCAACCTTGCGCAAGGATGAGCCATCCCCCCGCCAGTGCCGCGAGGTGCAAGCCATCACCGGTGTTGCCGTGGCGGTCTTCGAGGTCGACCAGCGCCGCCTCCTCGATGAAACGTCGCGCCTCGCCGAACGCGCCGATCCGGGCGGCGATGATCCCGAAGGCCGGCGCCGATAGGGTTGAATCGTGCGAGGTAACGGGCTCGTAAAAGGCGTAGTTGCGGGCAGTCAGCGATAGGGGTTGATCGACCAGGCCCATCGCCAGCGCCTGGATGACATCACCCTGTTTGCACAGCCTGTGACGCGACAGGGTCATCGGGTGATGATCGAGCAGCAGCGGACGCCGCGGCCGGTGCAGCAGGTGTGCGGCAAGCACCGGCTTGTCGAGGAACGTGTCGTCCTGCGGATTGACGTTCTGCTGAGCGTCGACGGGGAGCCACATGTGCCGCGCGGCAGCGACCCACCCGGCGACCTCAGCTTCGGTCAGACCGACACTCGCCACGAGCGACAGGTACGCCGCCTTGTGCTCGGCTTTCATCCAGTCAGCGGTGGCTGCGGCGTAGCTCAGGTGAAGTCGCGCTACGGCGTTGGTGTAGAAGTCGTTGTCGACGAGTATCGTATATTCATCGGGCCCGGTGACGCCGCGAATGCAAAAGGCATTGTCGCGCCGCGGATCGAAGCTGCCGAGATCTATCCAGATCCGCGCGGTCTCGAACAGGAGTTCGGCCGCGTCGCGTCGCAGCGTGCTATCGCCGGTGACATCGACGTAGAACTTGATTGCGTAAGCGATGTCGCCGTTCAGGTGGACCTGCGCGGCACCGGTCGGATAATGCGACGAACATTCGCCCCCGCCGATCGTCCGCCACGGATAAAGCGCACCGCGCGTAAACCCCATCTGCCGCGCGTTCGCCCGCGCTGCGGCAAGGGTCGCCATTCGAAACTCGATGACCGAGCGCGCCAGCGACGGGGCGGTGAAGGCGAGCACCGGAAGGATGAACGCCTCCGCATCCCAGAAATAATGTCCTTCGTAACCGTCGCTCGTCAGGCCCTTGGCTGCCGTCCCGTGATCCGGCCGGCGCGAAGCCGACTGGAAGAGCTGGAAAAGCCCAAAGCGCAGAGCCTGGGTCAGGCTTGGGTCGTCGGCCACTGCGCAATCGGCTACGGCCCAAAACTCCGCTAGCGCGGTCTCCTGCTGCTCCGCCATAAGGTCGTACGCCGGCAGCGCCTGCAGTGACCTATCGGCCGCTCTGGTCAGTTCGACGATCCGGTCGAAAGCCAAGGCATCGCCCGGCGCGAGGTGAGCGACGATCCCGCCGCCATCGGCGTCATCGGTCCATGAGTCTGCATCCCCTGCAATCGACTGGCGATAGGCCAGTGCAATGTCGCCACACGTGAACAGGCTGCTGCCGTCCTCAGCGGTCGCCTGCAGCCACGGCGGAGCGAGACGAGCAGAGATGCGGGGGTCGGCGTCCGACGCCGCACCGGCACCGGCACTGGCACCGAAGCGCGGCAACAGGGCAACCTCCCCGGAAAAGTCGAGCGACGTCAGCCGAAACCGCGAAGCGACGATTGCCCGTCCGACCATCGGTACAATCCGGTCCGTATCGATCTCGATCTCGCGCCCATCGATTAGTCGCCAGCGGGTCGTGCGTCGCTGCTGCCCCGTCGCCAGATTGAGCGATCGCGAAAAGTGCGTGATCGTGGCGGTCGCGAAATCGACCGGTTCGCCGGAGATGATCAGTCGGACGAGAACCGGGCTCGGGCACAGGATGCGCGTGTCGGTCGTTCGAGCGTAGCCGGGAAACGATTCATGATATGAGATCGGCCGGGAGATATAGGCGTCGGAAAAGATCGTGTCTGGGTGCTCGGCGCATTCATCGAGCGATCCCCTGATTCCGACCAAGCCATTGGCCAGTGAAAACAGGGACGCGAAGGTTTCGGCGCGCGGGTCGATCGCTGACGACTGCAGTATTTGATGCGGATCGTCGTTCGCGGCACCCATACGAGCGTCTACCCCCAAAGTTTGCATGGTGCTGTTCTGCGACGGCGCCACCTTCCGTCGCGTAGACGCGTCACAGTTATCGATGTCAAGTTATCGATATCATTTTACGCCGTCGATGCGGTTGTGCTTGCGGTATCAGGTGGCGCGACGAACGATCTCGACGGACATCGACTCTGAATGCGCGCTGCCCCCCGCGGTGAGCTGGAGAATCTTGTTGGCGAGAAGCTTTCCGCCGCGGTCCCAGTTCTGCCGGATCGACGTTAGCGGAGGGACCACCCGTGACGCGCCGGGAGCATCGTCGAAGCCAACCACTGCGACATCGTCCGGAACCGCAAGTCCAGCCCGCGTAAGCGCGGAAATGACCCCCATCGCTATTGCATCGCTGGCGGCAAACACCCCGTCGAACTGACCCGCGCCGTCGGCCAGAACGGACTGCATTGCCTGCTCTCCGCCAGCCTCGGTAAATGGGCTCACGATGCTAAGAACTGGACCATGACCGCCCTCGTCAATTCGCTCACCAAAGCCGCGGAGTCTGTCCTCGACCTCGAGGTGGGTCGTGTCGCCGACAAAGATGAGCTTTCGGCGCCCCTGCACAAGCAGATGCTCCGCGGCGAGGCGGCCGCCGTAGACATTGTCCGATCCAACGGTGACATGGGCCTCGTTGCCATCGACCGAACCCCAAATTACATAGGGAAGTCCCGCCCGCTGGACGATCTCGACCGCGTCTTCGTGCATTCCCTGCCCCAGAAGGATGACGCCGTCGGCGGCGGGCGGTAGCGAACAAAACATCTGCATCGTTGTCAGGACCATATTGTGGTCGCGACTGGTAAGTTCCTGCATAATCGCGCCAAGAAGCGACAGCGGATACGGCTCACTCATCGATCGGTCGTGCGATGGCGTCATTTCGATCACCACGGCAATCGTCCCAGTCCTCTGCTGACGCAAGTTTCTCGCGGCGATATTCAGCCGGTAGCCGCGGTCTTCTGCGAGCTTTCTTATACTTTCGCGGGTGGCGTCCTTGACGAGCGCATGGCCGGAAAGCGCTCGCGATATTGTGATCTTCGAGACGCCAGCCTCGCGTGCCAGATCCGCCATTGTCACGGGGCGCTCTCGCGATCCTTCAGGAGAAGATTTAGCCATGGCGAAATGCCGTAGGTTATTTCGTCTTGCATTGAAATGTTGCCGCCTGACGGCGGCGCGCGTTCGGGTGCGCTGGTGGTTTCCTTGATCGTGCGTTCCTGTGTGGAACACACCTGAAACCTTGACGCAGCAGCCACTGTTGTCCGGCGGACGCCTCATCCATGGCTTCGGATACGTAAGCTTTTGCATGCGACCGGGCGTGTCTCATGCTTTGTATTTGCCAATTAGGCGCACGTCGTTACAGCGGTGCAGGCGATAATGCACTTTCGGATGCTCAGTGACGCTTTCAGGTCAGGAGAAAAGGCGCTAACAAAGAAGGTATTCAATGGCTAAAGTCGACATTAGATGGGCCTGTGATCTGGATGGTGCCATCTATTAACCTGAAAACACCGATTGATCTGCGGTTGCCGACGCTCTTCCGAGACGAACAATAAATGCGTCTGGCAATTCTAGTCAATTTCGACGCGTTTATTGCTCCGATCGTAGTAGAATGTGCCGAAATATCAGCGAACAGATTTGTCGAATATGCCTTTCGCACCATTCGAACGATGGCAAGCCCGTCTGCATATATCCTTGGCTGTAGCTAGTATATCGTGGGCATATCGCTTTCATCTCCCGTATCAGCTCGGCGCGGAAAGATTTGCTCGATTAATTTCTCGGTGCACGAATACTCTCGTGATGAGAGGGTCGCGGTGTCACGACGCGTCAATGGCACGCACGCATCGAGCAGTCTCGAGTGCGAGCCCCCTTTGGACGCCCGCCACGAGCGAGGCCGGTCGAGGGAATCAGCCTCTGGACTAAATCTCAGCTAACATTAACCCTTTATTTACTTTCGATATTTGTGGCCAGCGGATACATGGTTTATATCTGTTAACTATTCCCGGTGCTATTATCTCTATATTCGCCTTGAGGGCTCTGTCGGTGGTCTTGGCGCTTTGCAGTGTACAGCCAGCATTGGCTGCTGGCTTGAAACCTCCGACTGTTGCGTCTCCTCGGGTCCATCCTGCACCGCTTGAC
This sequence comes from Polymorphobacter megasporae, assembly GCF_018982885.2. Taxonomy (NCBI): domain Bacteria; kingdom Pseudomonadati; phylum Pseudomonadota; class Alphaproteobacteria; order Sphingomonadales; family Sphingosinicellaceae; genus Glacieibacterium; species Glacieibacterium megasporae. The sequence continues at coordinate 2,341,075 of NZ_CP081848.1, forward strand.
ATAGCGTTATCGTTCGACGCGCAACGGGCTAAGGATTGGGTACTAGCGACAATGGATAACGGCCCACTGCCGTTCATGATCGTGGACAAAATCGAGTCGCGACTTTTCCTGTTCAATGCCGATGGCACTTTGGTCGCAACCACCCCTGTGTTGCTCGGTCTCGCGCGTGGCGACGACTCACCGCCGGGAATTGGCACGCGCAAATTGTCGGCAATTACGCCCGCCGAGCGCATTACTCCGGCGGGTCGCTTCGTTGTCGAGACGGGCGAAGACCTTGCGGGGCGGGACATCTTGTGGATTGATTACGACGCAGCAATCGCCCTCCATCGAGCCTCAGACCGATCTTCGAATTCAAGTCGAAAAAATCGGGCATCGTTACTGTCAAATCAGGTCGTCGCCGCGAGGCGTATTTCGTTGGGGTGCATAAACGTTTCGACTGCATTCTACGATGGCTTTATCCAGCCTACCTTTCGGCGCCAGAAAGGTGTCGCCTATATTTTACCAGAAACACGCTCGCTTAACGCGCAATTTAACATTCCTGAGATAAAAGCGGCGGAACGGACTGCGGCGGGAATTTAGCGCTGCACATGCTAGGCCGTAGCCTCGCAGGCGCAGAGCCACAGACATAGAACGGTCCAATCGTCGAGTAACTTGGCAGCGCATCGGAGTAACAGCGTTGCGGTCCGACGCTCAGTTTCCTCTGTGTTGCCGACGAGTATCTTCAGATCGCTTGTTCGAGTTCGTCGAGCAAAGCTTCGAAGCGACGCATCAGAGCACGATAAGGCGTGGGGGCCGCGAGATCTACGCCGGCGTCACGAACGAGGTTGTAGGCATAGTCCGAGCCGCCGGCTGCTAACAGCTCGAGGTATTGCGCGCGCACCCCATCGTGGCCAGCTAGGATTGCCTCCGCAAAATACGACGACGCGGCGATGGCAGTGGCATACTGAAACGAATAGTAACTGGTGTAGAATTGCGGAATAAATGACCACTCGATAGCATAGGCCGAATCGATGTTCATGGCCGGTGCGTGATATTGTTCTAGAAGTCTGAAGTAGGTCTCGGACATCGCCTTGCCGGACATTGGCGCACCAGCGGCCGCTTGAGTGTGGACGGCGTGTTCGAATTCACTAAGCATGGGTTCGCGAAAGATATTCAGACGAAGAAGTTCGAGAAGCTGACCGATATAAAACAGCTTCTCCTCTTTTCCGACGGCGGTGTCGATCAAGTGTTGAGCAAGCAGTTGCTCGTTGCAGGTCGACGCGATCTCCGCGACGAAGGTTTCATAATGCGCCGTCTCGAAGGGCTGCTTCGCATTTGCGAGCACGCTGTGCATCGCATGGCCCCATTCGTGTACGTAGCTGGTCAAACTTTGATAGTCGGCGTTGTAATTCAGCATAATGTACGGATGAACGTCATACGCGTCAGAGTTCATGAAGCTACCAGCGTATTTTCCAAGGCGCGGTTTCAAATCGACCCAATGCGCGCCGCTCGCAGCATCAAGCTTCGCGACATAGTCTGCGCCGAGAGGTCGGACGCTGTCGATCATCGCAGCGCGAGCGGCCGCGCTGGAGAACGTACGCGTGGTGCGACCGAGCGGCGCATAGATGTCATAATAATGGAGGTCTGGAAGGTTCAGCGCCCGCCGGCGCAGACGAAGATAGCGTTGCAGGAGCGGAATTCCGGCGCGCGCCTCTGCAATCATCGTTGTGAAAACCGCCCGCGGCGTCGCCGTAGCCGCAAGTGCGGCGTCGAGTGCACTGTCGTAGCGCCCGAGGCGGGCCAGCATGTTGTCGGCCGCCACCTGCGTCGCATAAATCGACCCCAAGGTGTTTTCGTAAGCGCCGTAGCTGCTCCAGAACGCGTCGAACACGCGCTTGCGATCGGTTCGGTCGGCGATGGCCCGTGCACGCGTGTAGCCCGCGTCGTCGAGGCGAACATCTTCCCCGATCGACAATCGGATCATCGGATGAGGCATGTCCGAGCCCAGCAGCTGATTATAGGTGGCTTGAGGACCATCGAACAGCTGACTGCCCGAGGCCAAAGCCGCAACCTCGCCCGCCGGCAGCGCGTGGGAGGCCAGTCTAAGCACGTCGTATAAACGGTGCCGGAAGGGCCCTAGCGCCGGGTCGGCAGCCAACCACGCGTCAATTTTCTCGCGCCCCAGCATTCGGATCGCCGGGTCCACCCACGCCGTCGATGCGACCAGCTCGCCAGCAAGAGTGTCGGCGCGCGTTCGCCGTGCTGGGCGGCAACATCGCGCAGATCGGCGTTGGCCGACAGCCGGGCGTACGTCGAGAGCCGCATCGACTGCCGGTGGCCTGCGAAATTGCCGTCAGCGCGTAGCCGAACAGGTGTGGGCTCCGGGCAAACCCGGTTTCGAAAGCGCCGAGCTTTGCCACCTGTGCCTCGGCAGCGTCCAGGGCTGCGGTCCAGGCACCATCGTTCTCGTACAGGTCGCGCAGGTCCCATTCCATCGGCAAGGCGTCCTCGGCGAAAGTCGGCTTCGTCACCAGCACCACAGCTGAAAACGACATTCCGGTCAGCACTTCACGCCGATTCATGCAGGCTCCTCAACGACGTGACCGCGGCGCGCCACCAACTCAATTTGAAAATCGAGCGGGCTAAGGTGAGGTGCAGCTGCGGTCTTGACCCCTATATTAGCTTGGCCTGCCACCGGTCTCGACGAGCCTCTTTGAAGCGCTAATCATCATTGTCATGATACAGGTCAACCTGCTCCTTCCGAACGGGCACGCGCCCATCCGTGGGCATCCCTAGGACGTTCCCGTGCCACATTCGTTTTCCGGCAGGTCGGATAGAGCAAGCGACACATACTCGGGCCGCCGATCGAGATAGGACGTCGCAGCATTGGTCGGATCGAAGCCATAGCTGACCAGCTCGACGATCCGTTTCTTGAAATAGTCGAGCAATGCACGGACACCCCGATCGATCTGATCGCTTCCGATCTGTCGACTGGCCAGCACCCACCCCTCGCGTTGGTAGCGGATCACGTCGTTTTTCGCGAGCGTCTGGCAATGCCGGTACACCGTTCCATAGCTCAAGCCCGACAGTCGGGCGATGGCGCGTGCCGTGATCGGCCGGCGAACTTCGTCCGGGGTGAAGTTGTTGGCGTATCGCTCGGTGAGCTCCGGATCGATGGTAATATGCCGGACATTGGCGACGATGATGATGATCCAGACGAGTTTACTCGTCCAATCGGGGACAGGCTCGGCCGCGTATTCGAACGGCACCAACCAAATATCGAGAGCCATAGCGATAATGCGCCATCTAAGATCGGGTGCGGGGATGCGGTCGGCGGACCGGAACGGCATGTCCCGGCCCAGGTCTTCGGTGAGGCGCACAACGCTGTCGTGGGCGAAAACCATCAGTTCGATAATCTGTTGCTCAATCCCGGGATTGATGGAGATAGCGACCCCTCTGTCCACCGATACGACCCAACCGAGATCGATCAGGCGCATCACGTGGCGGTGGATGGTCGCGTAAGGCTTGTGCAGGGATGCTGCGAGCGCGTTGATCGATGCGCACTGAACGATCTTCTGCGGACGGCGAAAGCATTCGCCGTCGATCCAGTCACCGCCACATCGGCGCAGCAGCAGGATCAGGACGACGGCAGACTCGAAATGTCCCGGCACCAGCTCGGCGGTCGCGATCGACGAACTCAGATGAAGCTCGTTGCCCAACCGGGAGAGTTTCCTGACGGCAATATCGTTCAAGACGGCTTCCAATTCGCCCGGCGCTCCAGATCACACGCGTTGTCTCCCATAGGCGATGGGCATCAATAACGAAACGGAGTGCGATCCAAAATGGATATGCTGCTTGTTGCGCACTGATTAATGATAAGTAAACCATCCCCAAGTTCAACGTAAAAGGGGATTTTTATGCGTAATTTACTTTTGGTATCGGTAGTCGGATGCATGCTCGCGAGCTCGGCTCAGGCTGCGATCACCTTCACCCTGAAAGATGTGATGTTTTCTGATTGGGCAACTGCCTCGGGAAGTTTCACGACGGACGACGCGGCTACGCGTGTCATTGATTACGATATCGCGACGTCATCGGGTTTCTTTTCGGCCGACCCCGAACTATATTTAGATAGAATGGACGCTCCTGCTTTCAATTATAATAAGGATACCGCGAGGGCGAAGCTCATTTCAGGCGACGGGTTTACCTCAATCTATTTCGTTGTACCCGACGAGTATGATCAAGGACGCGGTATTGGCCTCAATTTCGTCACCCCTTCGGTCGCCGGTGAAACGTCGATTTGGGGTTTGGAAGGCGTATTCATCTTTAATCGCGAGATCGAGGCTGGCGTAGTTTTTGCCAGCAAGGGCGTCGTCGTTCCGAACCCCGGCGATGGCGGTCCGACCGCAGGTGTGGTTCCGGAACCTTCGATGTGGGCGATGATGATCGGCGGCTTCGGTCTGGTCGGTTCGAAGATGCGTCGCCGCAAGGGTGCCGTTGCGACCGGCTTCAGCTTCGCCTGAAGTCTCCTTTTCTCGGGGCGACCCAAGGGCCGTCGACCAAGTTTCGACGGCCCGTTCTCCGTCACGCCCGCAGGTCATGCCGTCACCTCGACGTCGCTGCGGATCAGCGTATCTATCAGCGCGCATAATTCCTCGGGCGCGTCCTCGTGGAGGAATGCCCGGCGTCGGCGATGATTGAGTGGGCTTGGCCGCGCGCGCCGGGAATGCGGTCTATGAAGACCTTCTCGCCGCCGCGGGTGACCGCATCCTTATCACCGAACGCGGTCAGGACCGGTTTTTCTAAACGGCGGAGCACCTCCCACGCGGCAATGTTCTCGGCGACCGAGGCATGCTCGGGAGTTATTGGCACCAGGGTGGGAAGTTGTCGCGCGCCTTTTTTGAAGCGCTCATCGGGGAACGGCGCGTCGTACGCCGCGATCTCTTCCGGGGTCAGACTGCGCGTCACGCCGCTGTCGACGACAAGGTCGTAAAATGCATCGTTTCGTCGAACATCCCGGCACCGTGAGGCAGCAAGTCGATCGATACGCAGGCATGTAAGAAACGACGGGTAAAAACGAGATCCAGCCCCTCGTCGAGCGCCAACCATTCAGGTATAACGGTCCCCGCGCGGCATGGTCCGCCAACGTCGACACTGCCGCGGCGTGCACAGTCTGACTGATGCGATAGCCATAATATAATCGGCCATCTTCTTATGACTCATCGTCATCATCCTAGATTGTGGTTGCCGCAGCAGCGTCGATGTCCGTTGGCCACCGTAAAAATGACGGCGGCCAATTCGATTATTTTTCAGTCATCAAGGCCGCGATTCAGGTCCGCGACCATAGTCCGTCAGGCAGCTTCTGCGGCGTGGACGACGGGAAAGTCGATGTCGGTGTGGGCGACGTTGTTGACGTAGTTGGTCAGCACGTTGACCGCGACGCTCGCGACGATCTCGATGACCTGCGCTTCGGTGAAGCCGGCGAGACGCACGGCGGCAATGTCCGCGTCGCTGACGCGACCGCGCGCTTCGAGCACCTTGCTAGCGAACACGACAGCCGCGTCGGCCTTGGCGTCGCCCGAGTGGCCGGCCCGGTTCAGCGCGATCTCGACTTCGTCGATCTTGGCGAGGTTCAGCCCGAGATAGGTGTGCGCCGACAGGCAATAGTCGCAACCGTTGGCCTGAGCGACGGCAAGTGCGATGCGCTCGCGGGTCTTGGCATCGAGGGCGTGGCCGAGCGCACCGTTGAGGCTGAGATAGCCTTCGAGCGCGGCCGGGCTGGTGCCGATGAGGCGGAACATGTTGGGGACGACGCCGAGGGTCTTCTCGACGGCATCGAGCAGCGGCTGCGACTTGGCGGGAGCATCGGCGCGGGCAGGGATGGTCAGGCGTGACATGAGTTTTCTCCTTGGCAGCGTCGCCAAGTGCGGCCTGCCCACCTCAAATGCTCTATCGCGCGTCTGATGATAATCCGGTCTATGTGCACCTTACTCATGCGGAATTCGGGATAACGATGGACCAGCTCGACATGCTCCGGACGTTTGTCGCGGTTGCCGACGACGCCAGCTTCAGCGAAGCGGCACGACGTCTTCGCATCTCGCAGACGGCTGCGAGCCGGGCAATTTCCACGCTCGAGGAAGCCCTCGGGACGGCACTATTGAGCCGCACGACACGCTCGGTCAGGCTGACGGAATCAGGAGCGCTTTATCTGGAGCGTTGCCGCGCAATCTTGCTGGATCTCGACGAGGCGGCGCTCGCGCTGCGCGGCGGTTCCGCGACGCCGGGCGGGACGCTGGTGCTCACTGCGCCCGTGACCTTCGGGCGGCTTCACATCCTGCCGATCGTGACCGCGTTGCTGCGCGCGCATCCAACACTCAAGGTCGAACTGACGCTCATCGACCGACGGGTGCGACTGGTCGACGAGGGGATCGATGTTGCCGTCAGGGTCGGCGACCTTTCCGACTCAGCGCTCCATGCGCTCAAAGTCGCCGATGTGCGGCGAGTATTGGTCGTCAGCCCGGCCTATCTTGCCGCGCACGGCACGCCGGACAGCGTCACGGCACTCCACGATCATGCGCTGATCGCCTTCACCGAACTCGACCGCGGCCAGGAATGGCGGTTCGGACAGGCGGGCAAGCCCGCGATTCGGATCGAGCCGCGGCTGAGCGTGAACACCGCCGATGCAGCGATCGCCGCCGCAGTCGACGGTACCGGAATCGCGCGCGTGTTCTCGTATCAGGCTACGGCTGCGATTGCCTCGGGACGCCTGGTCACGCTGCTTGATAGCGCCGCGCCGCCAGCAGTGCCGGTCCATCTTGTCTACCAGGCGAACCGCCGAGCCTCGGTAAATGTCCGCGCCTTTATCGATACTGCACGAACGCGCCTGGCGCACTTCGACGACGGCTTCGGTGAGCAACGACCGGTCCGTGCCGTGCCTTGAAAGGCGGTGGCGATCATCAAGACCGACGCTGTTTGGACGCGCGCTCGACCGCCGTAATAGTCGATCGGCGAGTGCAACGTCCAGTTCAACCAAGTCATTACAGTCCAAAAGGCAGCGACTGCGACGGTCGCAGTACGCTGGTCTTGAGGTCCTCGGGCATGACGATCCACGGCGGTAGTCCGACGCGCGGCCGCACGTTGCGAATCTGGGCGTGCCGTTGGCATTGCTGCGTGTGCTGGGTTTGGTCTACCGCTTCGCCAAAGAGGTAGCCGATGTCGGTTTTACGTGGGACCGCCGATACGTGGTCGACGGCGGCAAGTTCGCTCGCCGCTTCGGTTTCGCCGTGACTCCGTTCGAGATCGGGGTGCCACGACCGTTCGTGCGTTTGTGGAGGCTCGATGACAAGGCGGCGGCCGGAAGCGACAGGACGAGTCAGGACTATGCCGAACTGGAAAATGGCGAGCGCAGGCATCGCGCTGTGCGCCGCGGCGGCGGGCGCGACGCCAGCGACTGTACCAACGGACTCGCCGGTACAGACGCTGGCGCGATCACCGATCGACCCTCCGGCAGACCGTATGTTCCGCGGCGCAATCGGGCTGGACGTCGATGCACGTGACGTGGCGCACCGGGTGTTCGTTATCCACGAGGGTGTGCCGGTGCAGTGCGCCGGCGCGATGACGCTGCTCTACCCGCGCTGGGAGGCGGCAAGCCACGGCCCGAGCCTCACCGTCACCGAGCTCGCCGGGCTGGAAGTGTCGGTGAACGGGCGACCGCTCGCTTGGCATCGGGACGAGGTCGAGCCGCACGCCTTTCACCTCAACATTCCTGCGGGTGTACGGACGATCGACGTGCGCTTTGAAATCGTCGCGGACGCCGATCGCCTGTCTGCCGATGTCGTCGCGGTGTCGTGGCAGCACCTGCTGCTGTACCCGGCTGGATGGTACGCGCGAAACATCATGGTCGCGCCGTCGGTGACGTTGCCGACTGGTCTCAAGGCATTCACATCGCTCGAAACTGTTTGTGCGGAGGGAGACAGTCTCCACTTCACGCCAGTCTCGTTGGAGCAATTGCTCGATGCACCGGTGCTGGCGGGAGTTCATGCGGAACAGGTACCGCTCGGGCAAAACGGCCCTGGTGCAGTAAGCTTTGACCTGGTCGCGCCATGGGTCGGCGATCTCGCGATCCCGTCCGAGCGCGTCGACGATCTGCGTCGCATGGTAACGCAGGCGCGCGCGATGTTTGGCGCGCCGCCGTTCGACCGATACGAGGTGCTGGCACGAATGAGCGACGACGGCTCGTCCGGCGGAACCGAGCATCGTGCCTCGGCCGAGATCAATATGGCGTCGGCCTATTTCAGCGACTGGGCCGGGCAGCTCAACAATCGCGACATCGTCGTGCACGAGTTCGTCCACGCGTGGAACGGACTCTACCGTGTCCCCGCCGATTTGTGGGCGCCGACGCCCAACGTTCCACAAGGCAGTAGCCTGCTGTGGGTATACGAAGGCCAGACCGAATTCTGGGGGCGCGTGCTCGCCGCGCGCGCCGGTCTGCGAAGCCGCGAGGAGACCCTCGACAAGCTTGCGCTCGACGCGGCCGAGGTCGCCAACCGCCCGGGACGCGCATGGCGGCCCTTGTCGGACGACGTGAACTACCCATCGTTCATGCTCCGGCAGCCGGTTCCGTGGCGCGATTGGCAGCGGCGCAAGGATTATTACCTCGAAGGCGTCCTGCTGTGGCTCGACGTCGAAGCCATGCTGCGCGCGCAGACCGGCGGGCGTCGCGGCATCGATGACTTCGCGCACGACTTCTTCGCCGGTGCCGCATCGGGAATGCCCGCCCGTACCTACACCGTTGGCGATGTCAGCGCCGCCTTGAATCGGGTCGCACCGTTCGATTGGGGCGGGTTCCTGCATCGCTGGGTCGACGGGCATGCCGAGGTGAACACATCCGAAGGACTGGATCGGCTTGGGTGGCGTGTCACCTATACCGCCCAGCCGACGCTGACATTCCAGCAAAACGAGCTGGAGCTCGGCGGGTCGGATCTGTCCTATTCGGTCGGACTGATGGTCGCGGACGATGGCAGGGTCCGCGCGGTTGCGTGGGACGGGCCGGCATTTCGGGTAGGCATGGCTCCGGGGGTTCGGATCAAAGCGATCGGGGGGGCTCCATTCACGCGCGGCGCGCTCGACGACGCGGTCCGGAACACGCTGACGACGGTGCTGGTACTGACTTGGGAGCAGGATGGACGCCTCGTGACGCGGACGATCGATTATCGCGCCGGGCTGCGATACCCGCGCCTGGAACGAATTCCCGAACGTCCGGATGGACTCGCGACGCTTCTGAAGCCGCGGTGAAGGCCGAGCGCGCTGGCGTGAGCTCCGCGCGCTCAGCCTCAGCGCGACCGATCTGGAAGGTCTGCTTAGCGCTGTCTTACATCCCGGGCCCTGCGCTAGCGTCGGTTCGTGTCGGGTCACAGGCGGAGACACCCCCGTGGCAACGCCGTAATTCTGTAGGGGCTCGATCCAGCGGAATCGGCGATGCCGGAGGGGAGCCGTGCCGTGGCAACCGTGAAGACGGTGCCGCCAGATTTGCCGCGGGGCAGGCACCGATCGTTCAAGCGGGTCCGGGAAGCGGTCGGTCACGACACGGCCCGTCAGGTCACGGCAGCGGTGGCCGCTTTCCGGCCCAGGGAGCTGCGCGCTCGATCTGTCCGGCGAGGCGAAATAGCAGCGCCTCGTCCCCATACCGTGCCGTCGCCATGACCCCGATCGGCAACCCGCTCCGGCTCATGCCCAGCGGCAGCGACATCGCTGGCTGGCCGGTCTGGTTCGCCAGCGCAGTGAACGGGCTATAGCCGAGCAACGTGCGCGTCCATTCGGCCAGATCGGGCGGCGACAAGTCGATGCGGCCGAGTTCGATCGGCGGCTGCGCGAACACCGGCGACAGGATGATGTCGTAGGTGGTCTGGAATTCGGCCATGACGATCGCGGCACGCTGATAGGCTTCGTTTGCCGCAATCAGCTGAAGGGCAGTGGTCTGCTTGCCGATGTGCACCCACATTTGCGGGATCGTCTCGATGTCATCGCCCGCATCATCGCGTCCCAACGCGTGCAGGCGGGCGGCAATGTCGGCAGCGGTGCATGCACCAACGACTGCGGTCATCGCGGCGCCGAGCTCGTCATTCGACAGCGTCGGCGCGGCCTCCTCGACCTGATGGCCGAGGCTTTCGAGCAGCTTTGCCGCATCGAGCGTTGCCGCGAGAACGTCCGGATCGACCGGGCTGCCCGACAGCGGCTCGAGCATCAGTGCGATGCGCAATCGGCCGGGCTCACGCGTGACATTGTTGAGGAAGCTGCCCTCGGGTTCCGGGGCGGTATAACGGCTGCCAGCCTCCATGCCGTGGACGGCGTCGAGTAATGCCGCGCTGTCGCGAACGGTACGGCTGACCGCGTGGTTGACCGTCATGCCGAGCCAGCTTTCGGTAAGGCGCGGACCGACGGGCACGCGGCCGCGTGACGGCTTCAACCCGAACACACCGCATGCCGATGCGGGGCAGCGGATCGAACCCCCACCATCCGACGCATGCGCAATCGGGACCACCCCCGCCGCGACTGCCACCGCCGCGCCGCCGCTCGAGCCGCCGGCGCTGTGGGCATGATTCCAGGGATTGCGCGTCAGCCCTGTAGCCCTGGACTCGGTGGTCACGGTCAAGCCGAGCTCGGGCGTAGTGGTCTTGCCGAACGTGTTCAGGCCCGCCGCGACGAAGCGCTCGTACAAGGTCGACGAATAAGTCGGCCGATAGTCGCTCCACAGCCGGCTGCCCTCGCCCGAGCGTTCGCCTGCGATATGCATATGCAGGTCCTTGACGAGGAACGGCACGCCGGCGAACGGGCCGCTGAACGATCCGGTAGCGGCGTGCCGCGCCCGATCGAACAACGGCTGCGCAATGAAGTTGAGCGCCGGATTGGTCGCCTCGGCCCGCGCGATGACCGCTTCGAGGAGCTCAGCGGGGCTGGTTTTGCCGTTAGCGATGAGCTCGGCCTGACCCAGCGCATCATGGCTCAACAGGTCGTTCATGATCGGTCCCCAGAACTCTAATTGAAGTGGCTTTGCGCCTGTTGACTTCCGGTAGCGCGATCGATCCGCCGGAGCTAGTGGATTGAACGAGACGGACGAGTCCTGTTGGGGATTCCCGGCGCCGGTCGGACGTGCGACGTTGTTGGATGCGCACTGGTATCAGGATCGAGGTCACGGCCTCAGACAGGGCTCGGCTTGAAGCGATTGTCTCGGCGCGGGGTTCGCCGCAGAAGCATGTCTGGCGTGCACGGATCATTCTGCTCACGGATCAAGGGCTGGGAACGCTCGCGATCATGGCGGCGGCCGGCAAGTCGAAGACCTGCGTGTGGCGCTGGCAGGAACGCTTCATGGCCCAAGGTGTCGATGGTTTGCTGCGCGACAAGACCCGCCCGCCGGGCATCGCTCCGCTCGAGGCGGGGCTCGTCGACAGGATCGTGGCCCTGACCCTTGAACGCCCCGACCATGAAGCGACGCACTGGACGGTCCGTGCGATGGCCAAGGCGGTCGGCATCGCTGCGTCCTCGGTTGTGAAGATCTGGCACGACCATGGCCTGGCACCGCACCGCTGGCGGAGCTTCAAGCTGTCCAACGACAAGGCGTTTGCCGAGAAGCTGCACGACGTGGTCGGCCTCTATGTCTCGCCGCCGGCACACGCGATCGTGCTGTCGGTGGACGAGAAGAGCCAGATCCAGGCGCTCGACCGTACCCAGCCGGGGCTGCCGCTCAAGCGCGGCCGCGGTGCGACCATGACCCACGACTACAAGCGCAACGGGACGACGACCTTGTTCGCGGCGCTGAACGTGCTCGACGGCTCGGTGATCGGGCGCAACATGCAGCGCCATCGGCACCAGGAGTTCATCCGCTTCCTGAACGCCGTCGAGGCCGAGTTGCCCGCCGACAAGGCCGTCCACGTCATCCTCGACAATTACGCCACACACAAACAGCCCAAGGTCCGCGCCTGGCTCGGCCGGCATCCGCGCTGGACGTTCCACTTCGTGCCGACGTCGTGTTCGTGGCTCAACGCCGTAGAGGGCTTCTTTGCCAAGCTGACCCGCCGGCGCCTGAAGAATGGCGTCTTCTGCTCCGTCGTCGACCTCCAGGCCGCCATCAACCGCTTCATCAAGGAGCACAATCAGGAACCGCGTCCCTTCGTCTGGCGCGCCGATCCAAACGAAATCATCGCCGCCGTCAGACGCGGGCACCAAACGTTAGAATCAGTCCACTAGCTGCTCGCTTGCCGTGGGTGATGGGTTACACGTCGCCTCTGTTGATGAATATCCGCTCAGAAATAGCACCATGCGAATGACGGCTGCTCGTGATCTGTGCTTAGACGAATCTGCCGGTCAAAAACCGCTCGAGCGCACGGGAAGAGCGGCTTGGCTGCATCCAAAAGCCGACCCCCGAAAGAAAAGGAGTTAACGCGGATCTTTCCGCGAGCATGTGCCGCAATCTTAATCTGTTACACATACACGTGCTATTGAGTTGAGGGTGTTGCGTAAAGTTGTTGGTAAGTATGATCACTATTGAACCTACCGGACGGCATGCTTCCCAGTCTGATGGCAAGATGTGAGCGTGAGCATATTTGGCTCACTCAGAGTGCGCATCTACGGTGTTGCTGCTTTAGCAGCTTGCACGGCGCTGTTCTTCGGTGTGACTCTCCTGCAAAGCAGTTCGCGATCTCAGGATGCCTTCGACTGGGTCGGGCACACTCAAGAGGTTATCACGAGCCTCGACGGCATCGAACTGCGGCTAAGCAAGGCGGAGTCAGGTCTGCGCGGATTTTTGTTGACCCGCGACCCAGGTTATCTCGCGGGTTTTGATGTCGAATTAGCAGACGTGAGCGCATCGACTGCCGCGCTGATCTCCCTCGTCCGCGACAATTCGGTTCAGGAGGAACGCGCGATCCAACTCGCGCGTGCCGCCGGCGAGAAGGTCGACCTCATGGGGCGCGCGGCGCAACGGACGCGGGCAAATCCGCTGGGCACGAATACTGACGTCGGCGCCCGCCTCCGTGCCAAAGCGTTGATGTCGACAATCGTCCAGCAGATTGCGGCGATGCGGAACGAAGAACGCCGACTTCTCGCTGTTCGAACGTACAATGCCAGGAACGAAGTTCAACAGGCGAGGGCGCTGCTCGTCTATGGCTTCCCAGTTCTGGTGCTGCTGATCGGCGGCGTCGCATGGCTCATCCGCACCGGGATATCACGGCCGCTGGCAAACCTGCTCGACGTGGTGACGCGCTTTGGCGCGGGCGACCGGAGTGCTCGCGCGTCCACGATCGTCCGAAGTGTCGAGTTTAGGCGGTTAGCCTCGGCCTACAACGACATGGCGGCTCGGCTGGTGAATGCAATCGACACGCAGGAAGCGCGTCAGCAATCCGTCGAGATGCTGAGCGAAATGGCACAGAGGCTTCAAGCAATCCAGGCTGACGGTGAACTTTCCGTGGTCCTCGGCACGTTTATGCCGCGATTGCTGCCCGGCGTTGCTGGGGCTCTCTATGTGCACAACCACTCACGCAATATGCTTTTTCGAATATCGAGTTGGGGCGATCTGCAATCCTCGCCGGAGATGTTCCCTCCGGGCGATTGCTGGGGGCTGCGGCGTGGAAAGACGCACCTGATCGAGGATCCGGGCGCAGACATCGTCTGCGCTCACGTGGCAGATTGTGCGGCCGAGCGCCGTTGCGAGCCAATTCTCGCAGGCGGCGAGGTGTTGGGGCTGATTTATATCGAGGGGCGGATCGAAGGCGAGCAACGCTTCCGTCTGGATGCGCTTATGGAAAGTGTCGCGCTGGCGCTGGTCAACGACAATTTGCGCTCACGCTTGCGCGAGCAATCGATCCGCGATCCGCTGACCAAGCTGTTCAATCGGCGCTACATGGAAGAAGCCTTGGCGCTTGAATCGGGCCGCGCGGAGCGAAACGGCGCGCCGCTGTCGATCGTCATGTGCGACGTCGATCATTTCAAACGGTTCAACGACGGTTATGGCCATGAGGCCGGAGATATCCTGCTGGCCGCAGTTGCTGGCCTTATCCAGTCGCACTTTCGGACGGGTGACATCGTCTGCCGTTACGGCGGAGAGGAGTTCACCGTAATTGCCCCGGGCGCGTCTTCCACGCTCGTCCAGGAACGTGTGGAGGCGCTCCGCATGGCCGTCCGCGAGCTGACGGTCCTTCATCAGGGCTCCAAGCTTGGCCCGGTGACAATGTCGTTTGGCATCGACACGTGGTCGGCGGGCGGAGACAGGCCGATGAGCACGTTGGTGCTGGAGGCCGATCGCGCTCTGTTCAAAGCCAAGCGGCTCGGTCGCGATCGAATGGAAATCGCATCATCCGTGACCGAAAGTGGTCGAACCGAGTTGGCATCGCCGCAGATCGTCCGGTTGCAGGCTTCGGGTTGACCCGTCGCCTTACCGAAGACCCATCTTTGGGCTGCCACGAAGCCGTCCGAGTAGCCGTTTGATTGAGCGCCAGACCTACTTCTCGATTGGGGCGTACATCTCGTCTTCGATAAGTGTAGGCGGCAGGATGCCAGCTGCCATTATACGGGCGAAAACGTCCTTCAGCACGAACGGCTTACCCTCCACCTCGACCTCATGCGAGGCGCGCGCCAAGAGATGATCCAGCTGGATCTTGCCGATGACGTAGCTCGGGCCGTAGCCGGGCTGGCGCAGGTAGAGGAGCTGCTCGAAACCGACGAGCTTGCTCTGCGGGTTCGACCAATGGCGCGGTGTCCACTCGGCGTGGAAGCGCCCGGCGCCGGCAAGGTCGATCTCATTGGCCTGCACATGCAGCGAGGCGAGTCCGCGCGCGGCGCGATTGGCGAGCATGATCCAGACGAGTTCGCGGCCGTGCGGGATGTCGTCGTACAGCCCCGCCTGCATGACGATCTCCTCCATCGCGGTCGCAAAGCCTTCGGAGCGATCAGAGAAGATATTGAACAGCGGCGGCGTCTGTCGGATCGTCCTCGCGCGCGGCTCGAAGCGCAGGCGGGCCAGCTCAATCCAGTGCGTCGAATGTGACAGCAGCGGCAACGGATCGAGCGCGGTGACATTGGCGAAGAAGTTGCGGTCGGGGCCGGGGGCAGCATAGCTACTCGTCTGCGCTGCCATCGCCTTGCGGAAATACGGCTGGTCCGGGACGAGGCCGGTCGCGACGAGAAAGTCGTTGAATTTAGCGGTCTTGGCCTCGGCCATCTGACGATAGGCTGCCGCGTCGTCGATCGGTGTGATCGGCGACAGATTGCGGTTACGCACCTCCTCGAGCCGCAGCGACGTCAGCGCGCGATCGAGTTCACGCTGGAGGAGCGTCACCTGCTGGTCCCAGGTGTAGGGCGATAGATCGACGTGCGCGACGTACCAGTCGTAGTTCGCCTTGCCGACGCCCGAGGGGCCAGTCTTCTTCGGGGCCTCGGCGGCGATCCAGTCGGCGAAGCTGTCGGTGGCCGCCTTCGCGTCGCGCACCGCCTTGCGCAGTGCCGGGCTGGCACCGGCGAGCGACGCGGCTTGCTCGCCCGAAAAGGTCCGCATCTTGAGATCGCCGCGATCGAGCGCGGCGAGCACCTCGCTCTGCTCGCGAAAGGCGCGATCGCCGTAGCGCCACAGATCGGCGGCGTTGCTGACAGCGAGGTTGACGCGCGCGGCCGTCAGCGTCGCCGCCACGCCGCCGAGCAGTTCGGTCAGCTTGCGATCGTCCGCGCGCGACAGCGGATAAGTGAACTTGAACAGGTCGATCGCCGGGCTGGCTGACGGCCCTTCGTGCGCGGGAACGTCGCTCTCCTCACCGAACACGGTCTGGTAGAAGCCGGGATCGCGCGCCCATGGCTGCAGCACACGCAAATAGAAATTGAAGCCGTTCATCTCGGCCTCGATCAACCGCCAATCATTGGTGTCGGCGGCAGGCCAGCCGGTGGTCGCGATCGCGTTGAGGCGAGCGCGGAACCGGGGCAGGTCTGCAGCCTTCCGCGCCATCGCCGAAGCACTGTAAGCGGGGACGCCGGCGCGAATGTCGGGTTGGACGAAGGCGCGCCAGTCGGCGAAGAGCGTGATAAGGGCGGCGTGCCCAGCGTCCGCTTGGGCGGCAACAGGGGATTGCGTGGGAGCTGCTTGCGAGCAGGTTGCCGACGCGAGTGCGGTGACCGTCATCGCCCAGATCAGCTGTCGCATATCTCGCCTCGTGCCTTGCCCCGTCGAGGCATGCCCGAGATTTCCGAGAAGCAAAAGCGAGGGATAAACGAGCGACCGAAGCCGGGTTGCGGGAAGGCCAATCTGAGCGTCGTGCCGACGGCGGCCTTGAGCCATGGCCGCGCCGCGGTGGCGTCGCCACGCAGCGCGTTAGCGGGAACGTGCACCATGTTCCCCACGACTGCGGCGCCGCTTGGCTTCCATCATGGTGATCGGCTCGTGCTCTTTACCGGGCGCTAGGGCGTTAAGTTGACAGAGTTGACGTTTCTGTCGTTGCGAACCCGCGCTCCGGGGCGCTCGTAACACGGTTCTCCGCATTGCTTAAGTTGACAGAGTTGACGTTTTTGGAGGGTTGAAGCCGTCTTCGCCTCCTCCGTGAACGTGTCGACTTGTCGCGGGCCAGTAATGAGAAAGAACAAGCGCCGCCCGGTGGCGACGGGGGCAGGCTAGTCCAGTGGACGGGGTGTAGGACAGCGGTTTGTGTCGAGGCGCGTGTCGGCTGCTTCCCCCCCAAAGTCGGCTATTCCACTTGGGGGGGGCGAATTGCTGATAACAGCTTTGCTCTCGGTTCGTTGGGGCAATGGCGAGCCGCAGGTGGGGAACCCGCGGCTCGCCGGTGCGATGGCTAGGCGGTCGTGTAGCGGACGCCGGTGGCGCGGGCGCGCATTGCCCCGCCGACAAGACCGAAGCCGGCGATCATCAGCCCCCAGCTGGCCGGCTCGGGGACGGCCGCCGCGATCGAAACGAGCGTCGCCGAGCCTGACAGCCCGTGCTGATAGGTGTTGTCGTAGAGGGTCGTAAAATAACCCTCCTCGTTCAATACTGACTGATAGCTGTCGCTGGTGAATTCGGTCGAGAACGAGAACTGCAAGCCCGCCAAGGACGTCAGAAACTGCGCCGGGGTACGGACGACGAAAGGCGGCACGCCCAGGACCTTATCGTAGTCATTGCCATAACTGAAGTAGGTCTGGAGCTTCTGCTCGGCGCTCGATTGGGCCTGAGCGGAATTGGTCGACACCGTCCACTGCTCTACCGAGGTAAAGTCGGCACCATCGTGGTGGCTGCCGGTGGGATTAAAGGCGAACTGACTGTCCGACGATCCAAAACTGGCCTCGGCGAAGCTACCATTCTGCGGGTTGGTGATGCCCTGGAGCAGACTATCGCGGACGGGATTGCCAAGCATGGAAATCAGCGGGCTGGCGGACTGACCTTCGGAGATCAGAAAGTCGGGAATCTCGAATTGATTATACCTGAAAGCGAAATCAGCAACCACGATCTGCTGGGTGAAGCTGGTAAAATAGTCGGATTGCGACGAGTTCGTTTGATACGTGCCGTCCTGCTGGAGGTGCCGATCAAAATCCGAGATGCGAGTTACGTTCACCTGGAACGTCAGCACCGTGCTTGCGTCCACGGCGTGAGGCGCCCCTAGGCCGAACACACATGCGCACGTCCCTACGATTAGACTCCGCCTCGTCATCATCAACCCTCGTTATTTCTATGAAAATCTTAGAACCCCGTCACGAAAGGAATTCTGCAACCTACCCTTGAGCCGATTTATTCGAACCAGCTCTTAAATGCCCTCTGGAATGGCCATATATAGGCCGGCGACAAATCGCCAGCTTACCAAATGGCCATAAATGTCGATTTCGGCGCTAAACCGCACATATGGGACGTCTGGCGTAGCTCACCGGGATTCTGGGTCATGCGGCTGGTCTCTGTCACTAGACCCGCCTGGTCGACGACCGCCTCGCGGTGCATCGCGCGATGTGCAACCCGCTCAACAAGAGCACTCTGGTCGAGCTCGCCGCGCGCTACGGCTTTCGTGATCAGGCCGCCCTGTTACGCAGCTTTCGAAAAGCATTCGGGACGACACCGAGCAAGCTGCGTGAACATCAAGCCGTTGCCGAGCCGGTGAAGACCGAGTTTCCACCCGATCAAATCCGACTTGCCCTCGACAGCATCGATTGGCCGAGCAAGATGGAGCCGATCGCGAGGGCTCGTCGGTCGAGCGTGATGTCGCAAAGCTGTTCGGGGAACGCACCGACGCGTGGCAGGCAGTCGATGCCGACTGGCTCGCCGCGGCCTTTGCCGATGACGCGCGATTTATCGCTTTTGACGGCACAGTGCTTACTGGACCCAAGGAGATTGCCGAGGCTCGGCAAACGTACGACCGGGCTTGGCACGATCACGAAATCGCATCCTGACCCGGTAGAACGTCGATATCCCGATGCAATTAGCGCGATTGCTGAGTGCGCATCGTTTCGGGGCCGTCGCTAGCGGCAGCTGACCGAAGCCTTGTCCTGAAAGCCCTCAGACCGCGGCTCTGGCAGGTCAGCGCTGCAGCGACCACCCGCAACGCCGTCTTGCTCGACGGCATTGCGGGTGCTGCGCGTCAGGCAGCGCGGGCAGGGCGGCCCGAGCGGCGGCGCATGCTGGCGCCGACGAAGCCGAAACCGCCGATCATCATCGCCCACGTCGCCGGCTCGGGAACCGCAGCGGCTGCGGCGGACAGGTCGAACTTATACTCGTTCGCACCGGCGATGATGTCGTCGTAGTGGACGAACACGCCCGACCCGGCGCCGCTGCCGACACCGACATAAACGCCGCCGACGGTCGCGCCGCCGAGATTGTTGCTCGCCACCCACTGCGCCAGCGTCTTCTCGTTATTCTCGTTGCCGTTGCTCTTCAGGTAGAAAGTGGAATTGGTGTTGGTGACGTTCCACGTGCCTTTCGGCGCCGCCGCGCCGTACCCGCCGGCCTGATAGGCCTGCTCGAAAACAAGCTCGTCTTTGACATTGCCCTGCCAGAACACGATGCGAAGCGCCGGACCGTAAAGCGGATTGATCGAGCTCGTCGACATTGAATCGACCTTGTAGCTGAAGCTCAAGTTGGTGAAGTTCGACAACGTGCCGAGATTATTCACGCCACCGTCGGTATTCGGATTGCCGTACAGGCCGAACTCGCCGCCGAGGACAAAGCGGTCACGGTCGCCGTGGGCAGCGACCGAGCCATTGCCGTCGTATGCGTCGCCGGTGATTTCGGCGTTGCCGCCACCGCCGCTTTCGCTCGTGACGTCGCTCCAGCCCTGCATGTTCGCCGGGGTGACGTGAACGACGTTGGTCGCCTGGGCGGCGGTCGCCGAGACGATGCTACCGGCAAGTGCCAGAGTTAGATAAGTCTTCATCGGAACGATCCCCCTTCAAGCTAGCTTCACACGATGCAAGCTGCTGATTCGAGGGCCAATTAACAGATAATTAATCTTGTCTCAAGATTGTTTAGAATTGCACCGATTGTCTGATGGCGTACTGTTGCGAGCACGCACGGCGGTGATTGCGTTCGGCCACGTTCTCCCCGTCAGAGCGGCTCCACCTCGCGCTGGCCTGCCCATGGGGTCTGGTCAGAAGCCGCCGCCTTGGCGACAGATGCGGCTCCCGCATGCCCCATCGGACATGCCAAACGTCTGCAAGGGGAACTGTCGTGCCGGTCACCGTCACATACCCGGGGGTCTATGTATCCGAGGTGTCGAGCAGCGCAGCCGGTGTCACGGCTGTGCCGAAATCGACGGCGGCGTTCGTCGGCTGGTTTCCGCGCGGTCCGGTGGGGCGCGCCACTTGGATCGACGGCTTGGCCCAATTCGAGGCCGAATTCGGCGGCCTGCACCGGGAGAGCGAGGCGGCCTATGCCGTCCATCAATTCTTCGCAAACGGCGGCGCAGATGCTTTGATCGTCCGCCTGGTCACCGATGCCCGGCTTGCCGCGACGGCATTTCCGATACCGCCCTCGGCTTCCATAACCGCACCCCAGTCGATCGATGCGGCTGATCATGCCGGGCGACCGGCTGTCGCCAACGTCGAAGGCGACACCGACGCGAAATTGATCGTCGCCGCGGCAAACCCCGGCGGCTGGGGCAACGCGCTTCGCGTCTTCATCGCGATTGATCCGGGCGGAACCTTCAGCCTCGCCGTCAGCGAGACCGCCGACGCGGGGGGCACAACGGTGTCATTGACCCGCGAAGACTATCGCGGGCTGACGCTGACGCCGGGCGCGGTCGGCAACGCCCTCGAAGTGGTCAACGGACGGTCGTCGCTCATATCGCTCTCCGTGGCAGGATCGCCTATCGCCGCGGGGGCGTATCCGGCTGCGACCGGCGGCGATGCGGCGTCGACACCCTTGGAGATTTGGGTCGCGCTGACCGGCGGTGTCGACGGTGCGCTGCCGACGATCGCCGACCTCGACCCCTCCGCCACCTGCGCCGCGCGCGAGCCCGGCTGGCTGGACCAGTTGACGGCCATCGCGTCCGACGATTTCGACATGCTGTGCATCCCCGATACGATCGATCTGCCGGCCGATGCTGCCAAGATCGTGTTCGACGCCGCGAATGCGTTCTGCATTGCCTCGCATGCGATCTACCTGTTCGACATTCCGGCAGCGATGATGACCACGCTCGTTCAGCTGCGCGATCTGCCAGCCGCGATGAAAGCCGCCGGCTTCTTGTCTGGGAGCAGCTTCGGCAGTGCGACCTACGCGCCGACCTTACAGATGCCGGACCCGCTTGACGGCGGGCGCAGCCGCATCGTCGGTCCGTCGGGAACGATCGCCGGGCTCATCGCACGCACGGACGCTGCTATCGGGGTCTGGAAAGCCCCCGCGGGGATCGAGGCCACCCTGGCCGGCGTTCAAATTTCCCTGAAGGTCGACGACGCCGCGAATGGCTTGTTGAATAGCGCCGGCATCAACGTCCTGCGCAATTTTCCCAATCACGGGCCGCTGTGCTGGGGGGCACGGACAATGGCCGGGGCCGACGAATTCGGGAGTGATTGGAAGTACATCAGCGTCCGCCGGCTCGTCGACCACATCGAGCGGTCGCTGTCTCAAAACCTAAAATGGGTCGTCTTCGAGCCCAACGATGCGGCGCTATGGAGTCAGATCCGGATGGAGATCGACACAGTCCTGCAGGGCCTCTTCGTCGCCGGCGCGTTCAGCGGCGCGACCCCGGGAGCGGCCTTCTTCGTCCAGTGCGACGCAACGACGACCTCGCAGGCCGACATGCAACAAGGTATCGTCAGGATCGTCGTCGGCGTCGCCCCGACCCGGCCGGCGGAGTTCGTGATCATCCGGATCGAACAGGCCACTGCGCAACCGACTTAGGCACACAGGCCGCCTTCGCTGCCTTAGCATTACCCCGGCAAACCGCTGGCGCGAGAGCTAACCTTCGCGGTTCAAGGTTCAATCTCCCAAAGTCGTCATCGACGTGACGTTGCATCAATAAAATTGATGCTCGAACAATGGTAAAATCAATTGGTCATCCCCTCGGCGACCGGTCTAACGATTGGTCAGACCAAAATTTGACTGCGGTAAGCGGCTCTTGGGGGAGAATTCCGATGCTCGAAAAACGATTGACGTCATGCATCCGCGACTTGGAGATGCCGTCGGCGCGACTGTCGTTGCACTCGGCACTGCTCCTGACCGTGTCCGGCGTCTTCATCGCCGGTTCCGCGTCGGCTCAGCAAGCGATGGTTGCCAGCGCAACACCCGCTTTGGCATCGACCGCGACACCGGCAGACACGGCGACCGAGCCGCAGGACATTGTCATCACGTCGTCGCGCCTTTCGCGCGACGGGTTCACGTCGCCGACGCCGACGACAGTGGTCAGCCAGGAATTCGTCCAGGACCGCGCGCTGACCAGTATCGGCGATGCACTGAACAAGGTGCCATCGTTCCGCGCGGCCGTGTCGCCCAACGCCGGCGGCCTCGGCAATTCGGGCGCGTTCCTTGCCGACCTTCGCGGCCTCGGGCCGACGCGAACGCTGGTGCTGCTCGATCGTGCGCGGTTGCCGCAGACGATCGTCCCGGGTCTCGCGACGTCGGCAGGGTCGACCGACCTCAACGTCATTCCGACCGTGCTGATCCGTAATTCGGACGTCGTCACCGGCGGTGCATCAGCCGCCTACGGCTCCGATGCCGTCGCCGGCGTCATCAACTTCCAGCTCGACGATCACTTCGAGGGCCTCAAGGGTTCGGCTCAGTACGGCGCAACCCGCTACGGCGACGCCAAGGACAGGTTCGTCACACTCGCTGCGGGTACGACCTTCGCCAACGGTCGCGGGCATGTCGTCGCCGGCTTCGAATACAACGATGACGGCGGCACCGGTTATTACAACACCGTGCGCGACTGGGGGCGGACGCAGTATAACGGCATCGTCATCACCAACCGCCCGACCGGCACGCCGAGCACGGTCCTCGGGCCGAACGGCAATTACTTCGGCACGGCGACGAGCGGCGGGCTGATCCTGTCGAACGGCGCTCTCAAAGGCCTCGCCTTCGTGCCGACCGCAAGCGGCGGCGTCACGACGACCGCGTTCGCGCCCGGCCTGAGCAACCTGACCTCCAGCCTCGACTTTTTCACCCCGGCAGCGCTCGCGGCCAATACTGCGGCGGGCATCAACAACCTAAATCCGCAACAACTTCACCCGGCGCAGACGCGGTACAACGCGATGGGCAAGCTGTCGTACGACCTTAGAGCCCGATTCAAAAGTACATCAATGAGTTGAGAGCCTTGCGATTCTGCGTGTGAGCATTCGGATGCTGGCGATGGTTGCCCATGCCGTGGCGCTTTCGATGGATCGCTCCCAGTCTTTGGCGAGACGTCGGCAGCGGCCCAGCCACGCGAAGGTCCGCTCGACAACCCAACGGCGGGGCAAAAGCACAAAGCCCTTGGCGGTATCGGAGCGCTTGATGATTTCGAGGGTCCAGCTGCCATGGCCTTCAAGCGCGGCCTTGAGTTTGTCACCGGCATAGCCACCATCGGCAAACACATGGCGCAGGAACGGGAAACGGAAACGGATGGCTTTGAGGACATCGACAGCGCCGTCGCGGTCCTGAATGTCGGCGGCATGGACCAGGATAAACACCAGAAAGCCGCAGGTATCGGTGATGATATGGCGTTTGCGGCCCTTCACCTTCTTGCCGGCGTCATAGCCGCAAATTCCGCCGCTTTCCGTTGTTTTGACCGATTGGCTGTCGATAACGCCAGCACTGGGTGAGGCCTCGCGGCCGGCCTGTTCGCGTGCTGCCATTACCAGCAAGTGGTTGATTGTCGTCAGCAGCCCACTATCCCGCCAGCTGTAGAAATAGCCGCGCACTGTCGACGTCGCCGGAAAGCATTTGGGCAGCATCCGCCAGGCGCAACCGCTCGACGCAATATACATGATCGCATCCATCACCGCCCGAAGGCAGGTCGTGCGACGACGCCCGCCGCTGCGGGCTGCCGGAAACAGCGGCTCGATCAACGCCCATTCCGCATCCCGTAAATCGCTTGGATAGCGCCCCCCCTTGCGCATATGCTGACGGCGAGCGGTATCAGTCCAAGGCAAGTTCTTCTCCTATCGTCTCGACAACGACGGTGAATCACAACCTACTGGTATCGCTCAACTACTTTTCGTTCAGGCTCTTAGTGACCGCGTCACCGTTTATGTCACGCCGCTTTACTCGAACGTGACGACGACGGGCATCATCCTGATCCGCCGCGACGGTGCCGGGGCAGGGCCGGCGCTGACGATCGCCAAGGACAATCCGTATCTCGCGCAGGCGCTGACCCCCGCCCAGCTCGCTCAGGTCCCGGCAGCGGGTCTGTCGGTCGGTTATTCGGGGCAGGGGTTCGGCCCCAACGTCCGCCAGATCAACGACGAGCTCATCCGCGTCCAGACCGGGGTGCAGGGGAATTTCGGCGGATCATGGAAATGGGATGCGTCGTATCTGTTCGGCCAGAACACGTCGCACGTGTCGATCTTCAACGATTTCAACAACACGAACTTCCGTAATGCGCTCGATGCGGTGCGGGTCAACGGCCAGATCGTCTGCCGCAGCGGTGCCGCGGGATGCGTCCCGATCAATATCCTTGGCACCCCCAACGTGTCCTCGTCCGCCGCCAGCTATATTCTCGGCACCGCCACCGGATCGGGCAAGACCGTCCTGCACGATGTCGCGGCGAACCTTCAGGGCGAACCGTTTTCGACTTGGGCAGGTCCGGTTTCGGTCGGGGGCGGTGTCGAATATCGCCGGGAGTCGGTCCGGCTGGTGTCCGACCCGCTGTCGCAGTCCGGGGCATGGCTGACCACTGCCGGGCTGGCGCTGCCGACGGTCAGCCAGAACATCGTCGAAGGGTACGCCGAGACGATCGTGCCGCTCGCCCGCGATACGTGGTTCGCGCGCAAGATAGATTTCAACGGCGCAGCGCGGTTCACCAATTATAGTACGTCGGGCAGCGTCGTGACGTGGAAAGCCGGGCTGACGTGGGAAGTCGTCGACGGCCTGTTGTTCCGCACGACCCGGTCACGCGACATCCGCGCGCCCAACCTGATCGAGCTGTACACGCCGCAGACCCCGTCGCTGCCGCTGCCGACCGATCCTCGTCCGGGGGTTGCGCGCCCGACAAATGCGGCCGGCTTCTTCACCGGCGGCAATCCCAACCTCAAGCCCGAAAAGTCGATCACCCAGACGATCGGCGCCACGTATCAGCCGAGCTTCTTCAACAAGGTGCATTTCTCGGTCGATTACTATAACATCCGGATCAGCGACGCGATCACGTCGACCAGCACGCAGGGCGTCGTCAACAACTGCTTCATCGGCGGGGTCTACTCGGGCAATTCATTCTGTTCGCTGATCAGTTTTGCCGATAATAATAATGTCAGCGGGCAGATGACCGGCGTCCAGGGCGTTACGGCGAACGTTGCCGAGTTCAAGACGACCGGCCTCGATCTCCAGGCAAGCTATCGCCAGCCGCTCGCCGAGGTGGGACTGCCCGGGGTCGTCAACCTCAACCTTCTCGCGACCCATGTTCTCACCTTCAAGTCGTCGACCGACGTCTCGACGCTGTTCCCGAACGGCATCGATCGCGCCGGCCAAACCGGTGCTGCGTTCGGCGGACCGGCGGGGCTGCCGAAGTGGCTGCTCAACCTGACCCTCGACTACGAAGTCGGCGCGCTCGGGTTCAACGGCAACGTCCGCTACGTCTCACCGTCGTACCAGAACAACGGATTGTTCGGACCCGACCAGGCCGGATACAACCCCGCGCTGGCGACGAGCATTACCGACAATCATATCCATGCCGCCGCCTATCTCGACATCGGGCTGCGCTACAAGCTGCCGACGTCGAAGAACATCGTCGTCTATTTCAACATCGACAACCTGTTCGATCGCGACCCGCCGCTACCGGCAACCGGGAGTGCCTATTACGATCTGCTCGGGCGCACCTTCAAGGGCGGTATCCGCTTCGCGCTCTGAACCACGCCGCGCCGACCGCAGCCCCGGGCGGACCGCCGGGGCCGATGGAGGATGCCATGCGCGTTTCACTCTTGCTTGCCACGGCGTGCCTAAGCCTCGCCACCGCGGCCGGGGCGGCAGGTCCGGCTGATCCGACCGTCGCGGTTGCCGCCGGTCGCATCGAGGGCACCCAGCTGCCATCAGGCGTGCGCGCCTTCAGCGGCATTCCTTATGCGGCACCGCCGGTTCGCGACCTGCGCTGGCGCGACCCGCAGCCGGTTACACCATGGACCGGGGTCTATCACGCCGATCGCCTCGCGCCGCAGTGCATGCAGCAGCAGCGCGGGCTTCAAGCGAACCAGTATTCCGGGGCCGAGGTGACGAGCGAAGACTGCCTGTACTTGAACGTCTGGGCGAAACCCGGTCTGAAAAAAGCACCCGTGATCGTCTTCATCTACGGCGGCGGGTTTTACATCGGCTCATCGAGCATGGCGTTGTACGGCGGCGAAGCGGTCGCGGAGGCCGGCGCCGTCTTCGTCAATTTCAATTACCGCGTCG
The DNA here is from genome assembly GCF_018982885.2 of Polymorphobacter megasporae. Classification (NCBI taxonomy): domain Bacteria; kingdom Pseudomonadati; phylum Pseudomonadota; class Alphaproteobacteria; order Sphingomonadales; family Sphingosinicellaceae; genus Glacieibacterium; species Glacieibacterium megasporae. Next base: position 2,367,068 of record NZ_CP081848.1, read on the forward strand.
GCCCGCTGGGCTTTATGGCGCTTCCCGAATTGTCGGCTGAATCGCCACACAAGACATCGGGAGACTACGGCTTCCTCGACCAGATCGCCGCGTTGAAATGGGTCAAGCGCAACATCGCGGCGTTCGGCGGCGACCCCGACAACGTCACCATCGCCGGCCAGTCGGCGGGATCGATGTCGGTCCTGACCCTCCAGGCGAGCCCGCTTGCCAAGGGTCTGTTCCAGCGCGCCGTCGGCATGAGCGGGGCCCAGATCGGCGGGGTCATCCCGATGCCGACGCTCGCCGCCGCCGAGCAGGAGGGGGTCAAGCTCGAGCACGTCCTCAAGGGCGCCAGCCTCGCCGACTTGCGCGCCATGCCTGCCGACCGGATCGTCGTCCCGCGCGTCTCCGGCGGGCCGGGGGTCGGGCCGAACCAGGATGGCTATGTCCTGCCCGACACGATCGAGCATATCTTTGCCAAGTCGGCGCAGAATGACGTGCCGCTGATCCTCGGCTTCACCCACGACGAATCGTTTGGCGGTATCGGGCCGGTCAAGGATCTCGCCGACTACCGGGCGAAGGCAGCCGCGCGCTTTGGCGCGCATGCCGATGACTTCCTCGCGCTTTATCCGGCGACGACCGACGAACAGGCGCGCGCCGCTGCGCGGACGGCCGATCGCGACAGCACGATGGCGTCGAGCATGGGCGCGTGGGCCGCCGCACAGGCGACGCACGGACACAGCCCCGTCTTCAGCTACGAATTTTCCCGGAGCCATACCTACGCGGCGGGGGTGACCTTCTCCGATCTCGATCCGGCGACGGCGGGGGCGTATCACACGTCGGAGGTTCCGTTCTGGCTCGGCACGCTCGATAGCTTCAACCGCTTCCGCCACACCCGTGAGTGGACGGCAGCCGACCGTGACTTTAGCCACGCGATGACCGCGTCGTTGGTCGCGTTCGCCCGCTCGGGCAATCCGACGACCCCGGCGCTTGAATGGCCGCGCTACGATCCGGCCAAGCCGATGCTTGCCGAACTCGGCACGACTGCTGGCGTCGCGGCGTGGCCAGATAGCCGGAAGTTCGATTTCTTCCGCGCGCAGGCACGCCCGTTCGCGCCCGGCGGGGCACCGCGGGACTGACCGGATAAGCCACCGTGGAAGCCGACGCTCAAGCGACGGCTGCTTGGCCAGCGACCCTAGGCCGACGGGTACGGGGCAGGCGGACCTGCCCCGAGCCGCTTACAGCCCATCGAGACCTTTGCTGACGAGGATGTTGACGGCAACGCGGCGGTTCTGTGCCTTGCCTTCGACGCTGTCGTTGCTCGCCAGCGGGTCGGCCTTCGCCATTCCGGTGGGGCTAAGCATGCGATATGGTTTCCAGCCGCAGGCCTGCTGAACATAATTGACGACGCGGTTCGCCCGCTTCTCGCTCAAGCGCTGGTTATAATCCTCGCCTCCCGTCGAATCCGTATAACCGACGACAAGTATGAAGGCGTTCTTCATACTGTCCGCCTTGGCGGCGGCGGCGCAAAGATCGGCGCGGCCCTGTGCCGACAGCACCGTCTTGCCGGTGTCGAAGTTCACGTTCGTCGTGCCCTTGATGTTGTACTGGCCGATATCGGCGACGCGCCCGCGCAATGCCCCGGTCGACGCCGTCTGCTCGTCGAAGCCCTGGTCGGTACCGTTGCGGATCATGCTGGCGATCTTGTAGTCGTTGTTTCGCAGATTGATCTGGTCCGCGACGAGCGCATCGCCGGCATGCATTGTCCTGACCGTGACCGGCAAGCCGTTGAGCAGCGAATTCGCGGCAAGCGTGCTGCGCCCGAGACTGAGAAAGCCCTTGCTGGCCCGGACCTTGGTATCGGCGTTGATACCGACGACCGTCTTGGTCCCGTCGGCGGCCGAGATCTGGATCTGGTCACCACTGCGCGCGGAGATGATGCCCTTGAGATCGGGGCCCCTCGACGGCGGCGAGGTTGTCATCTTCACCGCGAGGTCAGCCGCTGGCGCGGTCTGCTGGGCAAAGGAAATCGTCGGTACCGCGGTGGTGAATGCGGTCAATAGAAAAAGGACACTGGAACTCTTTGAAATGGCGCTCATCAAGCATCTCCTTCAGCAAAAACGGTTCGTCCTGCGCTGACGCCTCGCGGCTTCGGCGCGGTGAAATGGGCTAAGCAACCGGTCACGAAATCCCCCCACGCCTCCCCGCCGATACGACCCGAAACATCGGCCCGTCCTGCGTCGCTTCACGCCATGCGCCGCGGCGGACACGAGGACCCCAACGGCACAGTGCCCCTAGGGTTGGTCTCGCCAAACTTGCTGCCAGATGAACAGCCAGCGCAAAGTCGCCGGTGAAGCCGACAGGGAGACCGGAAGGTACGGCGAGCGGTTGCGACGTGTGCCGGACCGATGCGCGATTACGCCACCAGTGACGTTTCCCGCTGACGGGGAATGCCTTGCTATAGCCGACGCCGACACGCCGCAGATCAACCGGTTTGAAGATCGGAATAAAGGGTTCGTCGATGTGATGCTGCGTCTCCGAACGAGAAAGCCCAGGCCGGCGACGGAGATGCTGATTGGCGTCTTTCGAGTGATCCCGATTGGAGACGAAACATGAAGACTATACTTGCCCTCTTTCTCGCCGTCGTACCGGCGTCCGGTGCGATCGCCGGTTTGCCTTCGGCGGCCGTCGAAGCGCCACAGGCGATCGTGCATTACGGTGATCTCAATCTCAGCGACCCGCTGGGCGCAGCGACGCTGCGCAGCCGGATCGACGCCACGATCATCAGGCTGAGCGGTGGCACGCGCGATCAAATCGACACGCCCGTGAATGGCGCGAAGATCGCCATGGCCAAGGCGCGAAAGCACGGCCGTGCCCAGGCCGATTGCCTGATCGCCGCGGCCAACGCCGAGCCCCGCAGTCCCGAAGCCGCTGCATCCTGACGTCACTCCGGCGCGCCGCGGCAAGCGTTCGCGGCGCGTCGACTACGCCTTGAGCGACGCTTTCAGATCGGCGAGGTAGGTCGGCCCGACCCTGACCGCTGCGCCGTTGACCAACTGCGCACTCCAGACGCCCGCGCCTTCGTGGCGAATGCTCGCGATGAAATCGCGGCGCACGATCACCGATCGACGCAGCCGGATGAATGTCTCCGGGTTCAGCCTGCCCTCGATGCGGGTGATGGCATCGAGCAGCAAGTAGCTGGCCGCCCCGATCCAAAGTCGAACGTAATCGCGCTCAGCCTCGATCCGGTCGAGGTCGTCGGTCGCGATCCGGATCATCGCGCCGCGATGCGGCACCCACAGCTCATCGAGCCATCGCCGCTCGATGACCGTCGCGGGACCGGAGCGAAACAGCCGCGCCTTGTCGACCGCACGGCCGAGACGGTCGCGCGAGACCGGCTTCAACAAATAGTCAATTGCGGAGACCTCGAACGCTTCGAGCGCGTGTCGATCATAAGCGGTGCAGAAAACGATCGCGGGACGGTTCGCCAGGCGGCCGATCGCTTCGGCGACCGCGATTCCGTCCAGGCCCGGCATGGCGATATCGAGCAGCACGAGGTCGGGTGACAGGGCGGCGATGGCCTCGAGCGCGGCGTGGCCGTCACCGGCCGTGCCCACCACCTCGACCCCGTCGACCCCGGCGCATTGCAGCTTCATCCGTTCGCGCGCCACCGCCTCGTCATCGACGATCAAGGTGCGCAGGACGGCGTCGCTCACGCGGCGAGCGCCCGGCTCGGCTGGCCGAAACGCAGCGGCAGCGTGATCCGCGTCACGAAGCCGCCGTCGCTGGACTGGCGATACTCACACCCGGCCTTGCCGTCGTAGCGGAGCGCCAGGCGGGAAGACACGTTGGCGAGACCGAGACCGTGCCCTCCTGTCGCCCGTCCGTCGGGGCCGTCATTTGCAACGGTGATGACAAGCGTTTCGCCGGTCACCTGCGCGGCCACGGCAATGTGGACGGGCTTGGTCGAGCGGGCAACGGCGTGGCGGATGCTGTTCTCGACGATCGGCTGCAACAGCAGGGCGGGCACCATCGCGTTGCCCAGCGGTTCGGGCACCGACACCTCGACGGCCAGCCGGTCGCCGAAGCGCACCTGCTCGATCTGCAGGTAGAGCTGCTGCAACTGAAGTTCATCGGTCAGGCTGATATCCGCCGAGGCGTCCACTGCGAGCGTCGCGCGCAGAAACGAGGACAGGGCCTCGATCGTCCGATCCGCACCCGGCACGTCCCCGCTCAGCATCAGGCCCGAGACCGTGTTGAGCGCATTGAACAGGAAATGCGGGTCGAGCTGGTAGCGCAGAGCGCGCAGTTCGGCGGATCGCGCCGCCGCCTCGGATGTCGCCGCGCGGCGCAGCAGATCCTGCGTCTGCACCGCATGCGATACGGCAGTGTAAAGCGCGGCCCAGGCAGCGAAGACGAAGTAATTCTCGATCGCGGACGACAGCACTTCACCCAACAGGCTGAGATGCACGTCAACGCCCATGGCATCGCGGAATGCCTGGGGGACGAAGACGTACATGACGTTGTAGTTGATAAAGGACAGTAACAGCGCGGGCGGTGCCGCCCCGAGCAACGCGGCGGCCAGACGTCGCCGCATGGGCGCGTTCTCGATCCGGCTGAGCAAAAGGTAGAGCAGCGCCGCCATGCCAATCGCGACGAGCGCGGTCAGCGCGTGCCGTTCGATCAGCATCGTCGGATGTTTGAAGCCGTAGACGATGCACCGCAGGATCACGACGGCGAGATAGAGCAGCCACGCACCGGACGCGGTCGACAGCGCAAAGACTGCGCTCGACCAGCGGCGCGAGGGCTCTTCGCTGGATGCGTTCGGTGCTGCGATCATCCGTGCCAACATAGGCGCAACGCCGCCTGAACCCCAGCGAACGCGCCGAGGTTGGTCGAGCGGAATCCCGCCTTCGTCGACCGATCGTATCCAGTGCCGCTGACGCTGGGCAGTCGAGCATCCGTGATCCGGCCCCGCCCTCATCCCGCGACCCTTTATGCGCTGTTCGCGTCGGTGATCGCGGTCCTGTCGAGGTCGGTCGTCAATTCGCCCTCCCGGTGCCCACGCCAGACCGGTCCGTCCGTCACGTCCCAGCCGCAAGGAGCCGTCTGAATGTCTGCAGATCCCGTCATCGAAGTGCCCGCATTCTCGCGAGCGGTCACGCCCAGCAGGCGCCGCGTCCGCCGTTGGCTTGCTCGGCTCGGCATGTCTGCAGCCATGGCCGGGCTTCTTGCCGCGCCGGTGGTCGCCGAGAACCTGACGCTCGAGCAGGCCACGAAGGTCGCCAACCGATCACCGGACTTTGTCGCGCGCGACAGCGCCCGCCATCCGGTCGAGGAGTTGCGCTTTTTCGGCGTCACGCCCAGTTCCTCGGTCATCGAGATCTGGCCGGGCGGCGGCTACTGGACTGAAATGCTGGCGCCGTACCTGCACGACCACGGCAAGCTGACCCTCGCCGTAGATGTCCCCAATGGCGAGCCGGAGGGGCAGAACTTCGCGCTTGGCCCGAAGTTTGCCGGGCGGCTCGACACCAATCCCGCCGCCTATGGCCGGGTCGAATATGCTTTGTTCGGCCAGAAGCATATCGAGCTCGCGTCGCCGGGCACGGCCGACGTGGTGCTGACCTTCCGTAACCTCCATAACTGGATCAATCCGTCGATGAACCTCGACGTGCAGCAGATGCTGCGGTCGATCCACCGCGCGCTCAAGCCGGGCGGCATTCTCGGGATCGAGGATCACCGCGGGAACGCCAAGCTGCCGCAAGACCCCCAGGCGCGTACTGGCTATATCCGGCAGGACTATGCGATCGCGCTGGTCGAAAAGGCCGGTTTCCGTCTTGTTGGCACGTCGGAGATTGGCGCAAACCCGAGGGACACGGCGGATTACCCGCACGGTGTCTGGACGCTGCCCCCCACCTACGCGCTCGGTGACAAGGACCGCGTCAAATACCAGGCGATCGGCGAAGCCGACAGTTTCGTGCTCAAGTTCAAGAAAGTCGGTTGACCAGGCGCGATCACGTCATATCGTTTTTGCCGTCGGGGCATCGCTGCAGGCGTGCGACGTCGTGGGCGCGGGCCGACGCGCGGCGGCGAAGGTTGAACCGGTATGGCCGATGCTCCCGACCCCGACCTTGCGCCGACGCCGCGGCTGTGGCGGCCGAAGCGTGTCCTGATCACCCGAAGCGCGCTGGCGTGGGACCACGGACGATCGATCGCCGAACGCGCCGCGGGTCTCGGTCTGCCGATCGTCGAGCTGACCGGCGACCGCCTGATGCTCCCCGCCGACGACAGCTATGCGGCCGCCAAGTCCACTCTCGCCGTTGTGGTCGCGCCGCCCGGGAAGCTGCGCCTCCAGCCGATCGCGCCGTCGGCCGACTGGCGCGTCGACCTCGCCGAGGGTTGCCCGGCGCATTGCAGCTATTGTTACCTCGCCGGCTCGCTCAAGGGGCCGCCGATCACGCGCACCTATGCGAACCTGCCGGAGATCTTTGCGGCACTGCCGGCCTATCTCGGGCAGGGCAAGGTGACATCACGGTCACGGACCCGCGCGCACGAGGGCACGACCTACGAAGCGTCCTGCTATACCGACCCGCTCGCGATCGAGCATCTGACGGGCTCGCTGTCGGCGCTGGTCGCGCATTTCGGCGCTTGGGACGCCGACGTCCAGCTTCGCTTCACCAGCAAGTTCGATGCGGTCGAGCCCCTGCTTGCGCTCGAGCACAACGGCCGGACCCGGATGCGCGCATCGCTCAACCCCGCCAGCTATGCGCGCTTCGAGGGTGGCACCAGCACGGTCAGGGCAAGGATCGCGGCGCTGCGGCGGATGGGGGAGGCCGGCTACAAGATCGGTCTGACCATCGCCCCGATCATCGCCGCCGACGGCTGGCGTGCGGCATACGGCGACTTGATCGCCGACATCGCTGCGGCGCTGAATGATTTGCCGGGGCTGGACCTGACCGTCGAGCTGATCACGCATCGCTATACGGCGGGTTCGAAGGCGGTCCTCGACAACTGGTACCCCGGCTCGGCGCTCGACATGAGTACCGCGGGGCGCGCCGAGAAACGCACCAAGTTCGGCGGGATCAAGCACGTCTACGACACCGCGAGGATGCGCGAACTGCGCGGCTTCTTCGAGGCCGAGATCGCGGCCCGGCTACCTGCGGCGCGCATACTCTACTGGACCTGAGGAACGCCTTCGCGCCAGGCACGCATGCCGATCGGGCGCATCGGCATGACGGGCCCGCAGTCGCCGCTGTACGATAAGCCTGCATTCGGCCAAAGCTGCCTGCCGTCGCCTCGTCCGCGGAATTTTCGTCCCCTCAAGCTTCTCGACCTCGCGCTTTCGCGCACGGCGACGAACCGCCTGCTCCAAAGGGAAAATTAGATGGCGTCGCTGATCGATAAAGTCGCCGTGGTTGTCGGTGGGGCGAGGGGCATCGGGGCGGGTGTCAGCCGCCGGATGGTTGCAGACGGAGCGTCGGTCGCCATCATCTATCTGAGCCGGGCCAACGAGGCCGAAGCGCTGGCAAGCGAGCTTCGCGCGCACGGTGGCACCGTTCTGCTGATACAGGCCGATGCGAGCGACCCGGTCGCGCTGAACGCGGCAATGGATAAGGCGTTTGCCGAGTTCGGCCGCCTCGACATCCTCGTGAGCGTTGCCGGAACGGCGATTGTCGGCCCGCTCGATGCCTATGCCGACGACGCCTTCGATCGCACGTTCGCGATCAACGTCCGCGCGCCGTTCCTCGCCGCCAAGAAAGCCGCAGCGATGATGACGGCCGGGGGACGGATCATCACCATCGGCAGCATCGTCGCCGATCGGATGCCCGGTGCCGGCGGAACGCTGTACGCCGCAAGTAAATCCGCCCTCGGCGGGATGACCCGTGGTTTGGCGCGTGACCTTGGCGAACGCGGGATAACCGCCAATCTCGTCCAGCCCGGTCCGATCGATACCGAACGCAATCCTGCGACCGGCCCGAACGCAGAAGCAAGCCGAAGCCCACTCGCTATCCGACGTCATGGGACGCCCGCGGAGGTTGCGGCGCTGGTCGCCTACCTCGCTTCGCCCGACGCCGCGTTCGTGACCGGTTCGACATACAACATCGACGGCGGCTGGAGCGCTTGATCCACCGAGTGAGAATGCTGGGCGGCGGACCGGGGCGTTCGGCGGTGCAGCACGGGTGTTGCATGCCATGGCGCCAATCGATACGCACTAACCGATAGGCAATGGCTGCGCCTCCGGGCGCCCCGGCCAAGCCGCAAGATAACGGGACGATATAATGAAATCGACAGTTCAGGTCGTTGAGGTCGGCCCTCGTGACGGACTGCAGAACGAGCGCGAGGTCATCGATACGTCCGCCAAGATCGCGCTGATCAACCGGTTGATCGACGCCGGGGCGCGCCGCATCGAGGTCGCGTCGTTCGTCAATCCGCGCCGGGTCCCGCAGATGGCCGACGGCGACGCGGTGATCGGCGCGCTCCCCGACCGCAAGGATGTCAGCTACATCGGCCTGTGCCTCAACCTGCGCGGCGTCGAGCGGGCGATCGCGTCGCGTGACGGCGGCGCGCGCGGCGTCGACGAAGCGGGCTGCGTCCTCGTCGCCAGCGATACCTTCGGGATCCGCAACCAGGGGCAGACGATCGTCGAAGGCATCGCTGCCAATCGCGACATGCTCGCGACCGCCACGCGGGCCGGTCTGGTGCCGCAGGTGACGATCTCGGCGGCGTTCGGCTGCCCGTTCGAGGGCGATGTCCCGGCGCAGCGCATCGTCGACCTCGCGAAAGCGATGGCGGAAGCCGGCGCGGTCGAAATCACGCTCGCCGATACGATCGGGGTCGGGGTACCGGCGCAGGTCGGCGACCTGTTCGGCGCGGTCGCCGCGGCGGTCCCAGGGATTCGGCTGCGCGCGCATTTCCACGACACGCGCGGTACGGGCATCGCCAACGCCTGGGCGGCGTACAATGCTGGGGTGCACGTCCTCGATGCGAGCGTCGGCGGCATCGGCGGCTGCCCGTTCGCACCCAAGGCGACCGGCAACATCGCGACCGAGGATTTGCTCTACATGCTCGACAACAGCGGTGTGAGCACCGGCGTCGACCTGCCCGCGATGATCGGGGTCAACCGCTGGTTCGCCGGTATTCTCGGGCGTGAACTGCCGTCGCGCGTCGCCCGGGCTGCGGCCTAAGCGAGCAGCGCCACGGCAGCGTCGCAGTCGATCACCTCAGCGTATTTCGCCTGGAGATCGAACAGGTTGGCGGTGTGCGGGCCGGGGTGGCGATCGGAACACGCGTCGCTGACGACGAACGGGGCGAAGCCGTGCTGGAGCGCGTCGAGCGCCGAGGCGCGGATGCACCCCGACGTCGAGAAGCCCGCGATCAACAGCGTGTCGATGCCCATGCCGGTCAGCGTCGAGGCGAGCGACGTGCCGAAGAACGCCGAGGCATATTGCTTGGTGATGACGAGGTCGTCGGGCTGCGGCGCGGCGTCAGGCGCGAACTGGCCCCACGGCGTTTCGGGGTCGAACACCCGCAGCACGGGGAGTTTGCGGTAGAACAGCCCGCCGTCGCGCCCGCCCGGATTGTGGACGACGCGGGTGAAGATCAGCGGCACCGCCGCCGCGCGCGCCGCTGCGATCAGCCGGGCGATTACCGGCACTGCCGCGACGAACGCGGGGTCGTACAGCGGCGACGCCGGGTCGAGATATGCGACGGCGACGTCGATGACGACGAGCGCGGGTTTCGCGCCGAACGGCAGATGATGCTCGAACGTCGCGGCGTACGACGCGCTGAGCGAGTCGTCTGCCATCAGATCGCGCCCGAGGCGGTGAGCGCGGCGAGGTCGCCATCGGTCAGCCCGAGCTCGCCATAGACCTCGGCATTGCTCTCGCCGACGCGGGTCGGGGCGGGCGTGCGCACCGTCGACGGCGTCCCGCTGAGCTTGGGGAAGCTGTTCTGCATCGTGATCTTGCCCCAGCGTTCGGTCTCGACCTCGACCAGCGCACCGCGCGCGGCGAAATGCGGGTCGGCGAGCATGTCAGGGGCGTGGTAGATCGTGCCGGCGGGGACGCTGTACCTCAGCATCGCTGCCTCGACCTCGGCGATCGTCCGGCTTTGCGTCCAGCCGGCAATGATCGTGTCGAGCTCGACCTGGCGGCTGCCGCGCGCGACGTGATCGACGAAGCGCGGGTCGGTGGCGAGTTCAGGCTGGCCCATCGCCGCACACAGCCGCGCAAACACCGCATCCTGGTTAGCGCCGATCAGATATTCGCCGTCATTGCACGGATAGACGTTCGACGGCGCGATGCCCGGCAGGACCGACCCCGACCGCTCGCGGATCGTCCCCGCCACCTGATATTCGGGGATCAGGCTCTCCATCACCTGAAGGACCGCCTCGTAGAGCGCGGAATCGACGATCTGGCCCTTGCCGGTGCGCTCGCGGGCATGCAGCGCGGCGAGCGCGCCCATGCAGCCGTAGGTCGCGGCGAGGCTGTCGCCGATCGACACCCCCATTCGCGACGGCGGGCGGTCGGCATCGCCGACGATCGCGCGCCACCCGCCCATCGCCTCGCCGATGCCACCGAAACCGGCGCGTTCGGCGTACGGCCCGGTCTGGCCGTAGCCCGAGACGCGCACGATGATCAGGCGCGGGTTGTCGGCCATCAGCACATCGGGGCCGATCCCCCATTTCTCTAGCGTGCCGGGCTTGAAATTCTCGATCAGGATGTCGGCGGTCGCGGCGAGGCGGCGGACGAGGTCCTGCCCCTCGGGGACGCGAAGGTTGGCGCTGACCGACTTCTTGTTGCGGCTGACGACTTCCCACCACAGCTTCGCGTCGCCGCGGCCCCAGTCGCGCATCGGGTCGCCGCCGCGCTTGCCGTTGGTTCCCGGCGGCTCGACCTTGATCACCTCGGCGCCCATGTCGCCGAGCAATTGCCCGCAGAACGGCCCGGCGATGAGCTGGCCGAGTTCGACGACGCGCAGTCCCGCGAGCGCCCCGGTGTTGGCTGGCGCGGTCATGCCGCCGCTCGCTCGGGCCGCCAGACCGGTGCACGCGGCGCGGGGAGGCCGGTCTCGGCGAGGCACGTCGCGCGCAACGTCTCGATGTCGGGGCCGCGATCGAACAGCGGCTGCTCGGCGGGGCGGGCGGCGCGCATCTCGGCGCGAAGTGCCTCGGTCGCCGGCGCGTCGCCGATAACGACACCGTAAGCCCGCGCTCCGGCGGTGGTGACGAGGCCCTCGCGGACCTCCTTCTCGACCAACGCCGGATCGCGCAGCAGCGGGTCGCCCCAACCGCCGCCGCCCCATGTGATGAAGTGCAGCCGGTCACCCGCACCGACGCGCAGGTCTTCGAGCTTGTTGCCGACGATCGTCTGGGTCCCGTCGGCGCGCTCGAGGATCTTGCGCGCGCGTGCCCCCGGCAGGCCGCCGTTGACGCCCCAAGGCGGGACAAACCAGCGGTCGTCGTGGATCGCGACGACGCCGGGCTCGAGGAAGCGGTAGGTCATGCGGATGCCGTTGCCGCCGCGGTGAAGCCCCGGGCCGCCGCTGTCCGCCTCGGTCTCGTAGCGGTCGATCAGCAGCGGGAAATAGCGCTCGAGGAACTCGTTCGGGACGTTGGTGAAGCCCGGCCAAAGCGAATGGCCGTCGGGGCCGTCGCCCATCGGTCGCCCGGGGATGCCGCCGAAGCCGATCTGGAACAGCTGGAACCAGTCACCGTTTGCGTCGACGCCCGAATAGAACAGGTGGGGCGACGACGAAAAACCGGCGGCGTTGAGAAACTCGGGCGTCCGCTGGCCGAGCAGCCCGCCGAGGATGTCGAAGATGCGCCCGAGCGCGTGCGTCCGCCCCGACAGCGCCGCCGGGAACTTCGGCTTGAGCAGCGAGCCTTCGGGAATCCGTACCTCGATCAGGTCGTAGAACCCGTCGTTGAACAGGATCGCCGGGTCGAAGACCATGATCATGTAGATGCCGAAGAACATCTTGAACATGTTCTCGTTAAGATAGAAATTGATCGACGCGTCCGACTGCGGGTCGGTCCCGGCGAAGTCGAGCACGACCTTGTCGCCGACGCGACGCATCGTGCACTTGATCCGGTACGGGCCGAAACCCATGCCGTCGTCGCAGATATAATCCTCGAAGCTAACCGGCTCCTCGCCGATCGACGACGCGATCAGCGCCTTCATCGCGCGGTGGTTGCGCGCGAGCAGTTCCTCGGTCGCGGCGACGTACAGGTCGTCGCCGAAGCGATCGCTTAGTTCGAGCACCCGCCGCGCCGCCACCCGGCACGATGCGATCAGCGCGTTGAGGTCGGCGCGGCACCAGTCCGGCTTGCGCGTCTGGTGCATGACCAGCGTGATCAGGTCCTCGTTATAGACGCCCTTGCGCCAGATCTTGACCGGCGGGATGCGGACGCCTTCCTCGAAGATCGAGTGCGCGTCGATCGGCATCGACCCCGCGACCTTGCCGCCGATATCGCTCTGGTGGCCGAACATCGCCGTCCAGCCGATCATCCGCCCCGTCTTGTAAACCGGCAGCAGCACCAGCCAGTCGTTGCTGTGGCTGATCGCGCCCTCGACCGAATAGGGATCTGACAGGAAGAACATGTCGCCGTCCTCGACCGTCCCGGCATAGCCGTCGAGGAAGCCGCCGATGAAGCTGCCAAACTGGCCGACGATCATCCGACCGGCGCGGTCGGCGATCAGCGGGAAGCTGTCGCCTTGCTCGCGGATGCCCGGCGACATCGCGGTGCGGACGAGCGTCGCGTCCATCTCGACACGTGCGTTGCGCAACGCGTTCTCGACGATGTCGAGCGTCACGGGGTCGATCTTGACCGGCGCGAACGGCGCGGAATTGGTCTCGATGATCGTCGCGGGCATCAGATTTTCCCTTCGCGCGGGCGGATGAGGATATTGCCGACGGGGTCGACGGTGCCGTCGTGACCGGCCTCGATCAGCGTCGTCGAGTCCATCTCGACGACGACCGCGGGACCGGCGACGATGTCACCGGCGCGGAGGCGGGAGCGGTCGTAGATCGCCGCGGGCTGCATCCGCCCGTCCATCCACAGCTCGTGATCGCGGACCTTCGCCGCCGCCGGGGAGCCGTCGCCGACCGGCAGTCGCACGGCCGGGAGGTCGAGCGGGCGCCCGAGCGCGACCGCGCGCAGGTTCACGATCTCGTGCGGGCTCGCCATGTTGAAGGTGAACAGGCGGCGGTGTTCCTCGTCGAACCGCGCGAGCAGCCCGGCGATGCCGTCTGACCGCAGGACGTCGGGGGTGATCGTCATCGGCACCTCGAACGCCTGGCCTTCGTAGCGGACGTCGATCTCGTACAGCGAGGTGATCTCGTCGGCGGGGACCAGTTCAGCGACGAGTTCGGCGACCGTCGACGTCGCCATCCCATCGAGCGCAGCGATCAATTCGGCCTCGCTGGTGTCGCGGGCAAGACGGGCGAACGACCGTGCCGATTCGGTCCGCATCAGCGTCGTCGCATCGCCGAGCGCGCACAGCACCCCGGGCGATACCGGCGACACCGCGGGCCAGCTGCCCATCAGCCGGGCGATCGCGTTGATATGGAGCGGACCGGCGCCGCCAAACCCCATCAGGGCGAAATCGCGCGGGTCGTAGCCCTGCTGGACCGAGATCATCCGCAGCGCGCCGAACATGTTCTCGTTGACGATGTCGATGATCCCGCGCGCGGCGGCCATCAGGTCGATCCCCATCGCGTCGGCGATCGTCTGGACTGCCGCCGTCGCCGCCGCGCGGTCGAGGCGGAAGCTGCCGCCGAGCAGATTCTCGGGGAGGTAGCCGAGGACGACATTCGCGTCGGTCACCGTCGGCAACACGCCGCCCTTGCCGTATGCCGCCGGTCCGGGCACCGCCCCCGCCGACTGCGGGCCGACACGCAGCGCGCGGGTGAGTTCGGGGACGCTGGCGATCGAGTCGCCGCCCGCGCCGACCGTCTTGACGTCGAGCGACGACGCGCGGACCGACAGATGCCCGACCTCGGTGGTGCGCGTTCGCCGCGGTTCGAGGTTTTCGATCAACGCGACATCGGTCGAGGTGCCGCCGACGTCGAGCGTCAGGATGTTGCTCAAGCCAGCGTTGCGCCCGACCCACAACGCCCCGGCGACGCCCCCCGCCGGGCCCGACATCAACAGCGATACCGGATGCTCCTCGGCCTTTTCCGAACTCATCAGCCCGCCGTCGGAGCGAAGCAGCGCGATGCGTCCGGTCATCCCGGCTTCGCGCAGCTTGGCACGCAGCGCGCGGACGTAGCGGCCGACGACCGGGCGGACCGCGGCGTTGGCGACGGTTGTCAGCGTCCGCTCGTATTCCTGCATCTCGGGGAGGACGACGTGGCTCAGCGAGACCGGGGTATCGGGCAGGATCTCGGCGGCGAGCGCGCCGATCCGGTCTTCGTGGCCGCCGTCGAGATACGCGTTCATCAGCGACACCGTCACCGCCTCGACGCCACGACCGCGCAGGGTCTCGAGCGCAGCGCGGACCTCGGCGTCATTCATCGGCTCGACCTCGCGGCCGCGGCCGTCGATGCGGCCGCCGACCTCGACGGTGTCCTCGAGCGCCGCGAGCGGGACCGGCTTTGGCCAGATAATCCACCCGGCGAGGCCGCCGGGGACGAAGCTGCGCGCGATCTGCATCACCTGGCGGTAGCCGCGCGTCACCACGAGCCCGACCCGCGCGCCTTTGCCTTCGAGCACCGCGTTGGTCGCGACGGTCGTGCCCTGGAACAGCGTGGCGACGTCGGCGGGGGCGATGCCGGCCTCGGCGCAAATCGCGTGAACCCCGATCAGGATGCCGATCGAGCTGTCGGCGGGGGTCGACGGCGTCTTGTGACGCCAGAAACCGCCCGTCGCTTCATCGAGCAACAGCAGGTCGGTGAAGGTGCCGCCGACGTCGATGCCGAGCCGATAAGCCATATGATTTATCCCAGTTTGTATACATTCCTATGTTGATGACGCGGGCGGGGTCAAGCGTCCACGACGGAACGCATCGTGATAAGTGTGGAAAGCCCGGCGGATATGCGCGGTCATCACCGCCTTTGCCCATTCGCCGTCGGCGCGGCGGAAGGCGACGATCAGCTCATCATGCTCGGCGTGCGATCGCTCGACCGCCTCGCGGTCGTATTGCCGGGCGGTGCGCAGGACGATTGGTTGCTCGACGACGGTCGCCAGCATCGCCGCGAGGCGATCGGATCCGGCGGCGGCGATGACGACGTCGTGGAATGCACGGTTATGTTCGACGAACGCCGCGGCATCGACCGCCTGGCCGCTCAGCGTGCCGACGATTGCGCCATTATGCAGGGCGAGAGCGTCGAGTTCGGCCGGGGTGATCCGCGTCGCTGCGCGCTCGGCGGCATGACCCTCGAGCATCGTCCGCAGCGCAAAGCCTTCGGCGATGTCGTCTTCGGACAGCGTCGCGACGAAACTGCGCTGCGTCCCCGAGCGGAGGATGAAGCGCTCGCTTTCGAGCCGCTGCAACGCCTCGCGCACGGGTGTCCGCGACACGCCGCTCGCCGCGGCCAGTGCCTCCTCGCGGAGTTGCGCGCCGGGTTCGAGCGCGCCCGACAGGATTTCGCCGCGGATGAAGCGGTAGGCATTTTCGGAAGCCTTGGACATGACCCTCTTTCGCGCCGTGACAAGGCCATGACAAGGGGCTTGACGCTGCCGTAATGTATACAATAGCTTTGCTTCAGGGAATAAACGGCACGACACCGCTGACACGGCGGGCGGCCGGCAGCCGGCGGCATTTGCCACCGCAACAGGGGTCGAGACATGGGCAAGCGCCGCTATTTATTGTTGGTTGGAACGGCATCGCTGCTCGCGGTCCCGGCGGGAGCGCAGTCGGTCGTCGCCGAGACGCCTGCCGCCGCCGATACCACGGCGCTCGCCGACAGCGGCGACATCATCGTCACCGCGCGCCGGGTCAACGAGTCGCTCGGCAACGTCCCGGCGTCGATCACCGCGTTCTCCGCCGCAACGATCGCCACCAAGGACATCCAGCGCGCCGCCGATTTCGTCAAGCTGACCCCCGGCGTGACGATCGTCACGTCGACCGGCGATGCGGGCGACACCCAGATCAACATTCGCGGCATCAATGGCGCGCGCGACGCCGAAAGCTCGGTTGCGCTCGTCGTCGACGGCATCCTCAAGACGAACACCGCCGATCTCAACCAGAATTTCGGGACGCTGCGCCAGATCGAGGTGCTCAAGGGCCCGCAGGGCGCGCTCTATGGGCGCAACGCCGCCGCCGGCGCGATCATCATCCAGACGGTCAAGCCCGGCGACACCTTCGAAGGCGAAGCGCGGACGAGCATCGCCAACGACAACACCTACACCGCCAACGCCTATGTCGCGGGACCGGTATCGGACAAGATCGGCGTCGTGCTGTCGGGCTCGTATGCGACAACCGATGGATTTTATACGAACACGCTGCTTAAGAGCAAAACCGTCGACGACCAGCGCAGCTTTGGGATCGACGGGCGCGTCATCGCCAAGATCGGTGACAGCACGACGCTCGACGCGAAAGCGCGCTACGGCGAGCTCCACGGTGCATCGATTAATTTCAACTCGGACTTCCTCCTGCCCAATTTCGCCGCGTCGAATGCGGCGTTCTATGAGGACGTCAACAAGCATCCGTTCAACTATTACAGCAACATCCGGCCGACGAACGATCAGCAGACGGTCGAGGCATCGCTCAAGCTCGACCATGATTTCGGCGGCATGGCGCTGACCGTCTGGGGCCAGTTCAGCGACATCAGCAACAAGCTCACCGCCGATGGCACGTCGGCCGATTTCGCGCGCTATATCTCGGCGGCGCAGCCCGCGGGGAATGCGACGGTCAACGCCTGCTTCGCCTCGACTGCGGCGCTGACCGGCTACACCGTCAACCAGCCGGATTCGATCGGCAAGATCCCGGTGCCGTTCATCTTCGCACCGGCGACCGGCTCGACCTTCGGCGCGTATTCGCCGACGACGTGCGACGGGACGCAATTCCAGCGGCGCGACCAGACCGATTATTCGACCGAAATTCGCCTCGCCTCGACGGGTGACGGCCCGCTCAGCTGGCAGGCCGGGGCGTATTACCTCCACGTCGACCGCCATGTCGGCGTTAGCCTCGGCGGTGATACCGGGGCCGGGGTCATCCAGCAGTTGTACAACGCGCCGGGGTCGGCCAATCCGACGTCGCAGCTGTTCGACGACAAGTTGCGCACCAACGTCTACGCCGCGTTCGGCTCGGTCGATTACAAGCCGACCCCGCGCATCGACCTCAGCGTCGCGCTGCGCTACGATATCGAGGAGCGGCACGACCACAACCTCGTGCCGCTGGCGACCGATCCGTTCACCGGCAGCCCGATCAATCCCGGCCAGACCAACGGCGCGATCCCCGACCAGCAGAAGACCTTTCGCCAGTTCGAGCCGAAGGTCAGCGTGCGTTACGAAATCCTGCCACGGACAAACCTGTACGCGAACTACGGCGTCGGCTTCAAATCGGGCGGGTTCAACAACGCCGGCTCGGCGGCGATCGTCCAGCAGAACTTCGTCCAGGCGCTTGGGGCGAACGTCAAGATCGACGACCAGTATCGCAAGGAAAAGTCGGACGCGTTCGAGGCCGGCATCAAGGGCCGCGTCGGGCCGTTTACCTACAACCTCGCGGGCTATTACACCCAGGTCCACGACATGCAGTTCTTCGAGTTCTTCGTCGGCTCGTTCGGCTTGCTCCGCGTCGTCTCGAACATCGACCGTGTCGACCTGACCGGAGTCGAAGGAAGCGCGAACGTCACGATCGTCAAGGGCTGGACGCTCGACGGCGCCTTCAACTACACCGACTCGAAGATCAAGAAGAACAGCTCGCGGCCCGACACCGTCGGCAACGAGTCGCCGTACACCGCGAAGTACACGATCAATGCGGGGACGCAGGTTCTCGAGCCGCTGACCGACAAGATCGACGGCCTGTTCCGCCTCGACTACCGCCTGACCGGGCCGACGTGGTTCTCGACCGTCCAGAACCAGGTCGAGCCGACGCTGTTCAGCGGGCTGCTGCCGATCTCGGCGCTGGCGCTGCCCGCGTTCGTCGGCAACGCCAACTTCGTCCGGTCACGCCGCGATGCGTTCGGCGTGTTCGACGTCCGCGCCGGCATCCAGGGCGGACGCTGGAAGGCGATCCTGTTCTCCGACAACGTGCTCGACAAGAAGTACCTCGCCGAAGTCATCCCGGCGATCGAGTTCGGGGGCGCCTTCATCTCGCCGGGCGCGCGCCGCCGCTTCGGGATTGAGTTGGGGTATAAGTTCTAGGGAAGGGTGTCCCGGCAAATTCGCTGTCCTACAGGGGCGGGGAGGGAGTAAGTTTAACGCTACGAGTCGGGGCCGCCGGGCCCCGGCACTGCGCTCTTTCTCATTGTTGGTCGCCGTCACGCAGCCCCGGATTGGGCCCGGTCGACCTGCGCAAACGAAAGCGGCGCGCAGGCGGGGCGGAAGTCAGGCGAAATCGATGTTCAAAACCGTGAACTTCGTGTGACCTTTGACCCGCGAGAACGAGCGAAGTCCGCGCGTTTAGTCGTTCAGAAACGCCGCGAACTGCTCCTTCCAGGCCGGGTGCCAACGCGACAAAGCAGGGCGGTTCTCGATGATGTCGCCTGCCGCCCAGGCGATGCGCTTCGCGTCCTGCTCCGGGGTCGTCTCGTTGTCGGGGCAGACAATATAGAAGTCGCCGCGTGCGACGCGCTCGAGCATTAGGTCGACGACCTGCTCGGGCGACCATGCACCCGCTGGCCTCTCGACCGGACGGCCACGGGTCATCCCGGTGTGGGTGAAGCCCGGGATCAGCAGGTGCGCCGTGACACGGTCGCCGGCGCGCTCGCGGAGCGAATGCGCGAGCCCCTCGGTCAGCGCCTTCACGCCCGCCTTGCTGACGTTATACGCGGTGTTGCCGGGCGGATGGGTGATGCCCTGCTTCGACCCGGTGTTGATGACCAGACCCGGGCCGCCGTGACCCAGCATTTCCGGCACGAACGCCTGCACGCCGTGGACCACGCCCATCAGGTTGACCCCGATCACCTCGTCCCACGCCGCCGGGTCGGCAAAGACATCGCCGCCCGATCCGACCCCGGCGTTGTTCATCAGCACCGACACCGGGCCGTGACGCTCGACGATCGTCCGCGCGAGATCGGCGATGGCGGAGCGGTCGGCGACGTCGGTGGCGAAAGCGACCGCGCCGTCGATCGACGCGGTCGCATTGTCGAGCGTCTCGCCAGCGCGGTCGAGCATCGCGACGCGCATTCCCCCCGCAGCGAACGCCTGCGCCGCCGCAAGCCCGATTCCGCTGGCAGCCCCGGTGACGACCGCGAGATTACCCGGCGCGATCGCTGCGAACGAGGGTGCGCTCACTGGTCGATCGCCGCCATCGACGCGGCGGGATAACGCGTCCCCGTCGCCATGCCGGGAGGCAGCACCGCGTCGATCCGGCGGAGGTCGGCAGCGTCGAGCTTTACCTCAAGCGCGCCGAGATTATCCTCGAGGTACGTGCGGCGCTTGGTGCCGGGGATCGGGACGATATCGTCGCCCTGCGCCAGCACCCACGCCAGCGCAAGCTGTGCCGGGGAGCAGCCCTTGTCGGCGGCGATCGCTTCGACTGCAGCAAGGAGCTTAAGGTTCTTGGCAAAGGCGTCGCCCTGAAACCGCGGATGATTGCGGCGGCTATCGTCCGCGGCGAGGTCGTCGGGGCTGGTGAATTGGCCGGTGAGGAAGCCGCGGCCGAGCGGGCTGTACGGCACGAAGCCGATGCCGAGTTCGCGCACCGTCGGCAGGATCTCGCTCTCCGGATCGCGCGTCCACAGCGAGTATTCGGTCTGAAGCGCGGTGATCGGGTGGACCGCGTGGGCGCGACGGATCGTGGCGGGGGAGGCTTCGGACAGCCCGAGATACCTGACTTTTCCGGCAGTTACGAGGTCGGCCATCGCGCCGACCGTCTCCTCGATCGGGACATTGGGGTCGACGCGGTGCTGGTAGTACAGGTCGATGACGTCGAGGCCGAGGCGCTTGAGACTGGCATCGCACGCCTGCCGCACATAGTCCGCACTGCCGTTCACCCCGCGATAGCTCCCGTCCGCACCGCGCACGTTGCCGAACTTGGTGGCGACGACGACCCACTCGCGGCGTTGGCGAACGACGCGGCCGATGAGTTCCTCGTTCGCCCCGACGCCGTACATGTCGGCGGTGTCGAGGAAGGTCACGCCAAGGTCGAGCGCGCGGTTGATCGTCGCCACCGACTCCGCCTCGTCGCGGCTTCCGTAGAAGTCGGACATGCCCATGCACCCTAGGCCGAGCGCGGAGACTTCAAGGCCCTGGCGGCCGAGCTTGCGGGTGTCCATCATGTCTCTCCTGTCGGGTCGATTGCGCGCAGCCGACGCCAATCGGGCGCCGCAGTGTCGGGGTGATGCGCCCGCACAACCCGCGATGCACCCCATGTATCCGCTGCCCGCCCGAGACGAGTCCCTATGCGGTCATCAAATCCATGAGCACGCGTCGGACCTGCGCGTGATCGGTCAGGTCACCCATCAGGAACAGTCGCTTGTCGGCGGCCTGGCAGATCAAGGTTGGGGTGACGATGATGCCGTCGGTAATTGCCCGCCTGGGCTGCGAGAAGACATCGATAATCTCGAGTTCGGGCGGGGTGGTGCCGAGGTCGAGGCCATCGAGGATGAGCGACAGATTATGCTCCGCACGGACCGAATTGGGCGTCGATCGCGCGACATACAGCCGCAAGCGCAGGACCGCCCCGCTCGACGGAGTTTCGACGAGGTCCACCTCAGCCGTTCCCACTGGAAGCGGACCCCAAAATCTCTTCGGCGGTCGGAATGTCGTCCTTGACGCGCCTGAGGTCGAGCCGGTCGCGTGTGGCGGCGCGGCCGACCTCGAGCCGGCTCGCCTCGTCTACATTCGACAGGTCGGCCTCGCGCTGTTTCCAGCCAAGTTCGAGCGTCGCTGCTTCGACCTTGGACCGCGCTTCGGACAATTCGCGTTCGAGCGTCACGTGCAGCCGGCCTGCGGCAATCTCGTCGAGGACATGGAGCCGCTCGACTTCGGCCTCCTTCTGGGCGCGGGCGCTTCCCATCAGCACCTCGCCCTCGGCGACATAGACGTCGACCAGGTCGATACCCGACGCCCCAAGAACAAGCTCGCGGACCTGATTCGAGTGACCGGTGCCGCGTGACTTGATGATCGTCACGGCGCGGTTGCGCTCGCCGTCGCGCGCCACATACGACACGTGCAGCCACGTGTCGGCGATCGTCGATATCGTGCTCGCCGACAGCTCGACGTTGCCGCTGACCTGGTCGAGCAGCGAGGTGCAGACGACGGTCGTTCCGCGCGACTTGGCCATGTTGAGCAAGTCTTCGCAGATCATCGCCGAGAACGGATAATCGGCCTTCATCAACGCGGAAATCGGGTCGATCACGAGGCAGTCGGGTCGTCCCGCATCCATCATGTCACGGATCTGGATGAGATGTTCTTCAGGGCTGACCCCGGCTGACACGAACGACGCGACGGTGAGCAGGCCGGCATCGACGAACGGAGCCAGGTCGATGCCGATCGAAACCATGTTGGCGACGATCTGCTCGGCGCCCTCGTCGAAGCTCACCAGCAGGACGCGATCGCCGCGCCCACACGCCGCAGCGGCGAAGCTGACGCCAAGACTGGTCTTCGATGTTCCGGGCGAGCCCGATATCAAGACGCTGTTGCCGCGCAGGTAACCGCCGTTCAACAGCGCATCGAGCCGCGCGATGCCGGTCGAAACCCGATCGGCAAACGTCGGGTAACCGATGCGCTCGCTCTTGATCGCGATGACGTTGATGCCCGAAGCGCCGATCACGATCGGCACGGGGTTGGCAGCGAAGCCTGATCCGCGATATTTGCCGATGCGGATCGTCCGCGACGAGCCGGTCGCGGTCACCGTCTCGGCGAGAATGATCAGGCAGTCGGTCATATATTGCAGAAAATCGGCGCGGACCTGCTCGCGGTCGCGCGTGCCGAAGGTCTTCACGGTCACGATGGCGGAAATCTCCATCTTCCGGATCCACGCGTCTAGACGCAGGAGTTCGGTTCGCTCGAGCTGCTCGTCATGCAGGCTGCTGAGCAGCATATCGATGCCGTCGAACACGATGTTGCGCGCGCCGGTCTCCTCCGTGAGCGCCGTCAGCACCGCAAGCAGCCCCTTGAGGTCGAACGCCCCCGTCATCACCGCATCTTCGGGCACCCGGGCGTCGACGAGGTGAAACCGCGTTGTTTCAGGCGGCTCAGCGAGCGGATTGGCGGCCCATTCGAACAATGCGACGTTCGCCCTGATCTGCGCGATCGGCTCCTCGAACGTCACGAAGATGCACGGCTCGCCAAGCTTGGTCAGTCGATTGACCATCGTCTGGATCGCGAACACGGTCTTTCCGGCCCCCGGGGCACCGACGATCGCGGTCAACCGGCCCCGCGGCAGGCCGCCGCGACTGATCTGGTCGAAGCCCTCGATGCCGGTGGGCGCTTTCGGGATCGCAATGCCGTGCGATGCCGGCGGCGCATTGGCGGTGGATGCCGGAACTTTCATCGACGATGCGTTCCCGTGTGTTGGGCGGTTGAATGACGATCGGGCGCACGCAGCGGCAGGCGTGCTTCATTCATCAGCAACCACGCAAAATCCTCGGCGACAAGCGGAATGCTGAATAAATAGCCTTGTCCGATCTCGCAGCCTTCGCGCGCGAGGAACGCGCGCTGGGTCTCGGTTTCGATCCCTTCGGCAACGAAGCCGATCCCCATACTCCGTGCGAGCGAGATGACCGCCCGGATGATCAGCGCATCGGTCGACCCGAGGACGAGCTTGCGAACGAACATCTGGTCGATCTTGAGCTTGTCGACCTTGAAATCGCGCAGATACCGGAAGGTCGCGTGGCCACTGCCGAAGTCGTCGATGGCGATCGTGAAGCCCATCTTCCTCAGCGCGGTCAACGCCGCAACGACGAGGGGCGACGGCTCGATCAGCAGACCCTCGGTCATCTCGATCTCGAAATCGGCCGCGTTTGCACCCGTGGATCGTAATGCGCTTTTGACGATCGAGATGAAGTCGGGGTCGAGCAACTGCGACCCCGAGACGTTGATCGCGATCGGCGGCGTCGTCAAACCTTCGGCCTGCCACCGCTGGCGCTGTCGCATCGCCTGCTCGATCACCCAGCGGCCCAGCGGCATCATCAGCCCCGACGCCTCGGCGAGTGGAATGAACAGGTCGGGGCGCTGGACGCCGAGAACCGGATGATTCCACCGCACCAGCGCCTCCGCCGAAACGATCCGACCCGACCTGAGATCGACGAGCGGCTGGTAATGCAGCTCGAGTTCATCCTTGGCGATCGCCTGCTCGAGTGACTGGGCAAGGAGCGCGCGGTTCTGGAAGCGGTCATCGCGTTCGCGCGTGTAGAGAGTATGGGCGTTGCGGCCTTCCTGCCTCGACCAGCGCAGGGCAAGTTCGGCGCGCATGATCAGTTCGCTGGCGAGATCGTCGGCTGCCGGCGCGCCGGGTTCGGCGTCCGGGCTCAACGCCGCGCCGAGTCCAGTCTCGATCGTCATCTGATGCGCGCCGACGTAGAACGGGCGGGCGAGGGCCTCGGTCGCGGAAATGGCGAGCGACGACAGCGATGCCTCGTCGACGCATTCAGGCACCATGATTGCAAACTCGTCGCCCGCGAGGCGGGTCGTAACCCCGGCGACGGTTTCCGCGATTTCGGCGACGCGTCGCGCGGTCTCGCACAGGATCTCGTCGCCCATATGTTGTCCGAGCGCGTCGCTGATGTCGCCAAAGGCTTCGATGCCGACGCAAAGAACCGCGCATCGCTTCGGCCGGTTGCCATCGTTGTCGAGCTGCCGGGCAAGCGCCTGCCGCCACGCATTTCGCGTCAGTAGCCCCGTTAGCGGATCACGCAGCGCATGGTTGGCGATCTCCGACTCCCAGCGCTTTTCGGCGCTGATCTCCATGGCAAGGCCGTCCCAGATGATATCGCCGTTGGCCATGCGTCGCGGCGGTGCGTCGCTCCGCAACCAGTGGACGGCACCGTCGGCCGCGATCAGCCTGAACTCCTCGCGGAAGATCGTCATCCGTGCGGCCGAGTCGCGGACCGCTGCAACCAGCGCGTCGAGGTCGTCGGGATGGACGTGATCGTAGAAGGTGCGTGCAGCCTCACCGCCTTCGATACCGAGCACGTTGTAGATCGAGGGGCTGCAATAGACGATTTCGATTGACCCATCGGTCCGCATCACACGCCGGTAGATGTATCCCGTCAGCCGGTCGGCAATACTGGCGAGCCGCGCCTCGGCGTCCGCCTTATCCTCGGAGGCACGCCGCGCGGCGTCCGCCAGTTGCTGGATCCCGATGTATCCGGTGATCTTTCCGGCGGGATCGCGGATGGGATCGATCGTGACGTCGTTCCAGAACGTCGTGCCGTCCTTACGGTAGTTGAGGATTTCACGGCGGATGCTTCGGCCCGCCGCGAGCGCCGCACCGATGTCGGCGCGCACCGCAGGATCGGACTCGGGGCCGTTAAGAAACCGGCAATTGCGCCCGACGACCTCGTCCATCGTGTACCCGCACAGGTCGGTGAAGGCGGAATTGACATAGACGATCGGGTTGTCGGGGAGATCGGCACTCGTGACGATCAGCGGTCGCGATATCGCGGCAAGCGCCCGGCCGCTGTCTTCGGTCGTAAGCGAATTCATATGACGCTGTGCGTCGGCCGAACAGGAACTCGACTGTCCTTGCGCTTCACGTTGTTCAAGCAAAACGCACCGTTCTCATATCCGCCGACTACGCCCGGCGAACGGCGTCGACGCAGTATCGATCTGTCATCGGACGTTCCTTAAAACCTGCCATAAGTAATCAGGCTAACCCAAATCGCACGATAGGGCCAGCATTGATATGGATAAATCGGGAAAAGCGACGTCTATCCGGTAAGACAGTCCGAATGTTAGCTGTGGTGTCATTGAATTCCCAGCTTAAGTAGGTGCGCTTGCTGTCACGGTCTAAGATTGTTCTGGAACGTGGTGAAAATATGTTAATCGGATGTCCGATAACAAATGTTTCGAAAACAGTCGGTCCCAAATTGTTGGCTAACACTTTTTTAATGTCGGCTCGACAAATGGCCAGTCTCGTCCGGCGCAGGTCAACGTCGGTCGAAGCCAGAACGGAATCACGCCCTGTTTGATGGATTGGTCGGTGATTGCGGCGATCCGGGGTGGATCAGACCATCACAGTTTGACGAGTTCGACCCGGCGGTTGGTGGCCTTGCCAGTCTCGTCAGTATTGCTGGAGACCGGACTTATGCGCCCATACCCCTTCGCCTGGAGCCGACCGGGCGTGATACCCGCGGCGACCAACGTCGCCTGTACCGCTTTGGCGCGACCATCCGATAGCGTGACATTGTGCTCGTCGGTGCCGGTATCGTCGGTATAGCCGTTGATCGCCAGCTTCAGCGACGGATCAGCCTTGAGCAGTGCGACTACGGCATCGATCTGCGCCGCCGAGGTCGGTAGGATCTGCGTCTGGTCGGTCGCGAAGTTGACGTGAATGACGGCCTTGCCGGTCTTGTCGAGGTCGCTTTTGAGCTGATCGGCGGGCAGCATTGCCGCGGTTGGGACGAACGGCTTGGTCTGGACGACGGCGATCGAGGCTTCCGACGTGTTTGTCGTATAATGAATCCAGATCGCGTCGTGCGGTCGATGAATAACCCATGTTTCTGAAGGGTCGTTCCACACGTCGCCGAGCCCCATCAGCAATTCCATCCTGGTGGCATCGGGTATCGCCTTGAGCGCAGCGGTCGGGATCTTGTCCTCGTATAGCTTGACGGCTCCGGCCTGCTGGAAAAGCGCCTCCATGTTTTTCTTAAGCTCATAAGTGGAGAATTGTTTGTTCTGGGCAGCGACAAGCGTGACCATGAAGGTCTGGCCTTCGACATCCTTGAAGCTCTTTCCCGTCCAGAACAGGAAGTGAGCAAAGTCGTTCGTCTGCGGCTTGTTCTGCGGAACGTAATCATCCGGCCAGCCAAAGAACGGGAACTTGCCGAGCGGCGCGTTCGAGACCGGCACGTTATCGATCGAGAAATCGGCCGGTGCGGGTGCCGGTGCTGCCACAGGAGCAAACGCAACAGTCGAGGTTTGCGCGACCGTTGAATTGGGCATTGCCGACGTGTTGTCCGCTTCGGGCTTATGCCCGCACGCGGCCACAAGCACCGCCAAACAGAGTACGCTCAAGCCGGTCGTTTTCATATGTCCCCATCCTTGTCGAGTCTGGTTAGCCCATGACGCAATCGGCGGGCAATCGGCTTGGCTCCGACCACTAGTTCAGGATTTCCGCCGCCCACTGGCCGGACCCCAGGGCTGGCGCATTCATGGTCTGGCGCGGTCCAATTCGGGTCGATTGTTCAGCCAGCCCGGCCAATTCAGCCTAAGCACACTCAGGCAGGCGATGCCTTGATGAAGTCGATGAACGCCCGCAGTGGGGGAGGCACCAACCGGCGGCCTGAGTAATAGAGGAACGGGCCCGAGAACGGCTGCCACCAGTCCGGCAGAACCGGTTCCAAGGCACCGCTGTCGAAATGCGGGCGCAGCCAATCCTCGAACACCGATATTATCCCGACCCCTGCGACGGCGGCGTCGACGGCGAGATCGGTCGCGCCACCGACCTGTACGATCAACTGCCCGCGCGGTTCGATACGGACGATCTCACCGGCACGCTCGAATTCCCATGGTGCCGTCAAAGCGCCGCTCGCGAACCGTCCAAGGACGCAGGCGTGCGCGAGCAGATCACGTGGATGCTCAGGGCGGCCATGGCGATCGAGGTATGTGGGAGCGGCGGCGGTGGCGATCCGCTGGACGCGTGGACCAATCGGTACTGCGATCATGTCCTGCTCCAGCCGCTCGTCGTAGCGAATGCCGGCGTCGCAGCCGGCGGCAAGCACATCGACGAAGCTTTCCTCCGCGACGATCTCGAGGTTGATGCCTGGATGGGCGGCGAGAAACCCCGGCAGGATCGCCGGCAACACCAGACGCGCTGCGCTGACGGGCACGTTGAGACGGAGCACTCCGGTCGATCCGTCGCGGAGGCCTCGAAGGTCATCGAGCGCCGCAGCGACCTCTCCCAGCGCCGGCGCCAGCCGCTCGAACAGCCGCGCGCCCGCTTCGGTCAGGGTTACGCTCCGAGTGCTGCGGTGGAGCAGGCGCAGGCCGAGCCGCGTCTCCAGCCGTCGCACAGCCTCGCTCAACGTCGAGGCGCCGATCCCGCTCGTCCGCGCCGCGTCGCGAAAGCCACGCGCCGTCGCCACTGCGAGGAATGCGCTCAAATCTCCTAGATCTGCATCCATTGTGCGGACATCCGTACGGCTCGTTCGGATCATGATGGGTTATCGCACGATCGACCAGCAGCTAATCAGTGGAGGAATAGGAGACACAGATGCAGACTATCAATCAGGCGGGGCGTTTTCGCCTCGGCAATCGCGACGTGAACCGGCTTGGCTACGGCGCCATGCAACTTGCCGGTCCTGGCGTATTCGGCCCGCCGCGAGACCGCGATGCGGCGGTCGCGGTCCTGCGCGAAGCGGTCGCGAACGGGGTCGATCACATCGACACCAGCGACTTCTATGGCCCGCACGTCACCAATCAGATTATCCGCGAGGCACTTCACCCTTATGGCGACGCTCTTACGATCGTGACGAAGGTCGGCGCAGTGCGTGGCGCTGATGGCTCGTGGAACCCGGCGCAGGACGCATCGGCGCTTACGGCCGCAGTGCACGACAA
This sequence comes from Polymorphobacter megasporae, assembly GCF_018982885.2. NCBI lineage: Bacteria > Pseudomonadati > Pseudomonadota > Alphaproteobacteria > Sphingomonadales > Sphingosinicellaceae > Glacieibacterium > Glacieibacterium megasporae. The sequence continues at coordinate 2,394,879 of NZ_CP081848.1, forward strand.
TCTGCGAAACCTCGGCTTGGACGTATTGGAGGTCGTCAACATGCGCCTCATGGGTGGGGGGAGCGGGCATGGTCCGGAGGAAGGATCCGTCGAGCCGCAACTAGCCGCGCTCGCTAGCCTTCAGGCGCAGGGACTTATCCGGCACATCGGTTTGAGCAACGCGACGTCCAACCAGATCGAGCAGGCGCGTCGTATCGTCGAGATCGTCTGCGTGCAGAACCAGTATAACCTCGCCCACCGAGGTGACGATGCCATGATCGACGCGCTGGCGGCGGACGGCATCGCCTACGTCCCGTTCTTCCCGCTTGGGGGCTTCAGCCCGCTCCAGTCGCGGACGCTGTCCGACGTGGCTGCAAGTCTGGGCGCGACGCCGATGCAGGTGGCGCTCGCGTGGCTGCTGCGGCGCTCGCCCAACATTCTGCTTATCCCGGGCACGTCGTCGCGCACGCATCTCCGTGAGAATTTGGCAGCGGCATCGCTTGAGCTGTCAGATGAGGCGGTGGCGGCGCTGGATGACCTTGGCTGATGGTCTGACCAAGTCGCCGCGCGCCCGTGGTCGGAGACGTTGACGCCGTTGGTAATGCGTTATTGAGCGTCTCGGTAGGGGCGGGACGACAGCATGTCGCCATGGGGAGATACGCATTCCACCCGGCCCCGAATTCACCGAGACGTCAGTAATTCATGCAGGCGAGCTTCGCCGTCAAATCGACGTCGACGCCATACCAATCGCCAAGACTTGACATATATTTGTTCGGAATATAAGTAATATGCGGAACGGATATATGGCTGGTGTGTGAGCGGAAGCAAGTTCTTCGATCAATCTGGGGCGGCGCGGTACGAGCGTCCGGCGGTTGCCGTGGACCTGATCCTGATGAGCGTCGTCGACGGCATTCCCGCGGCGCTACTGACGCGACGGCCCGAGGGTGACTGGGCGCTGCCCGGCGGCTTCGTCGGCATCGACGAGAGCCTCGACGCGGCGGCGCATCGGTTGCTCGCCAACGAGGCTCGCATGGACGACGCCTATGTCGAGCAGTTGTACACCTTCGGCGAAGTCGACCGCGATCCGCGTACCCGCATCATTAGCGTCGCATATTTCGCACTGCTCGCGCCAGCGCGGTTCGCAGCAGCCCTGAAGGACGCGTCCGACGTGCGGCTGGCGACGCTGCACGTGCCGTGGCCCGGCGAGAAAGGCGGCGTCGTCGAGGCACGGTCGCCCGACGGCATGGCCCTGTCGCTGGTGCACGACCACGCCGACATGCTCGGCGTCGCGATGCTCCGCCTGCGTGGCAAACTCAATTACTCGGCAGTTGCCTTCGCGTTACTGCCCGAGCGCTTCACGTTGCGAGCCCTGCAGGACGTCCACGAAGCGATCCTCGGCACCCGGCTGAACAAGCCCGCCTTTCGCCGCCGCATGCTCGACCGCGGCTGGCTGCAGGCCACCGGCGAGCGCGAGACCGGCGCTTCGTTCCGTCCCGCCGAGCTGTACCGCCACCGCGTCGCCGACTGATTCCAGACCGATCGAGGAGACAATCATGGCATCGATAAAAAGCCTCGGATTCATCGCCCAGCTGCGCAGCGACGCCAGCAACCACGTCATCCGCTACCGCAATGGCCGGATCCGGCAGAGCGGACGTGGGCTGGTCTTCTGGTTCCGCCCCGAGACCGCGAGCATTGCCGAGCTGCCGATGGACGACCGCGAGATGGCGGTGTTCGTCAAGGGCCGCAGCCAGGACTTCCAGTCGGTCGCCATCCAGGGCACGCTGACGTGGCGTATCGTCGATCCCGAGCTGCTGGCGGCGCGTGTCGACTTCAGCCTCGGATTGCTGACAGGGTCGTTCAAGAGCGAGCCGATCCAGCGGATCGAGACGCGCCTCGCCGGCCTCGTCAACCAGGCGGCGTTGCAATATCTGGCGCAGAATCCGGTCCGCGCACTTCTCGACGCCGGGCCCGAGCCGCTGCGTAACCAGCTCGAGGCGGCGCTTGCCACCGATCCTGCGCTTAACGAGATCGGCATCGCGGTCACTGCAGTCCGCCTGACCAACCTTGCGCCGTCGAGCGAGCTTGAACGCGCGCTGCAAACTCCGACCTTCGAGGCTCTCCAGCAAAAGGCCGACCAGGCGACCTTCGAGCGTCGCGCGATGGCGGTTGAGAAGGAGCGCGGCATCGCCGAGAACGAACTCGCGAACAAGACCGAACTTGCGCGTCGCGAGATGCTGCTGATCACCCAGGAGGCCGAAAACGCTCGCAACCGTGCCACCGGCGTCGCCGAGGCACAGCAGGTCGAAGCTGCTGCCGAGGCCGAGCGCATCCGCACCGTCGAGAGTGCGCAGGCCGAGGCCGAGCAGGCACGGATGACGATCTACCGCGACCTCCCGCCGTCGGTGATGCTCGGCCTTGCGGCGCGCGAACTGGCGGGCAAGCTCGACAAGATCGAGCATCTCAATGTCACGCCCGACCTGCTCGCGACGGTGCTCGGTGAATTTCGCCGTGATAAGCCGACGCTAACGGCAAGCTGAGGCAGCGGTATGTCGACCAACAGCCCGCGCGCAGTCTTTGTCACGCGTGAGACCGATTACGAGCTGTTGCTCGCGCGCCACGCAACGCGGGGCCAGGCGAAGTTTTTCCTCGACACGCGCGGTCAGGACATCGACCTGCTCGAGGACCGGCATCGCCAGTTTTACGACGTGCTCCAGTCGGGCCGCAAGCTCGTCCCCGCCAATTGGCGCCAGGCGCTGGTGCAGCGCGGTGACCTCGACCGCTTTCTGTTCGGGCCCGAAGACGTTGTCATCGTCGTCGGACAGGATGGGCTGGTCGCCAACGTTGCCAAGTATCTCGACGGCCAGCCGGTGCTCGGGCTGAATCCCGCGCCCGACCTGTACGACGGCGTGCTCGTTCGCATCTCGTTGCCACGCCTCGGGGCGTTGTTGCCCGCCAGCATCGCGGGTGCCGCGCCAGTCGAGCGGCGGACGATGGTCGAGGCACGGCTCGACACCGGCGAACGGCTGCTGGCACTGAACGAGGTCTTCGTCGGTCACCACAGCCACCAGTCGGCGCGCTATCGCATCGCAACCCCCGACGGCGCCGAAAACCAATCCTCGAGCGGTTTGATCGTCGCCTCGGGTACGGGAGCGACCGGCTGGGCGCGGTCGATCATGGGGGCGACACACGAGGTCGTGGTGCTGACCCCTGAGGAAGCCGCCGTCGCGTTCTTCGTCCGCGAGCCGTTCCCCAGCATTGCCACCGGCACCACCCTGCGCGCTGGAAAGCTGGAGCGCGTGCCGCTCGAAGTGACCTCGCGGATGAACGACGGCGGCGTAATCTTCGCCGACGGCATCGAGCAGGATTTTCTGGCTTTCGACTGGGGGCACAGCGTCAAGCTAGGTCCGGCCAAGCAGACGCTGTATCTGGTTACCGGATAAGCAGGGTGTGGATAGCTGTCGGCGTGCGAGTTTGAGCCTGCATGGCCATTAAGGATAAATGGCTTTTACGACATTGGCTTTAAAGCCGTCTTTGCTGCGTCCGTCGGTCTGGAGCAACGACGCGGCGACGATCATCGCCTCACGCCCCGTTGATGATGACCGTGCCGGTCGCTCGGTCATCGGAGCGGGATACACCGTTGAAGATTGCTGGATCTGAAGGGGACAGGTTGGCCAAGCTTACGCCTCCAATTACCGGACCGGCGTCGGCGGCGGCGAGTGTGGGTGCGCACGGGATGCTCGCAAACTGCGCGACCGGTGCAGGCGTCGGAATCGTCGCCGGAATGCGATCGTCCAGACGATGCGAAGTGTGTTGAAGGAAGTTCGATACAGCGTGACGCGCGGGGCGATGCACCGCGAGAATTGCCGGGGGTGCAAGCACCGCCGGGCATACGCACATCGCAATCAGTTTTGCCCTCAACATTTTATAACCCAACCACCAAGTGCCCAACGCTAAGAATAGACAATAAACATTTCCGTTTCATCACCAAAATTGAAAGGTGGTAAATCGCCGGAATTAAGCACGGCCATGCGGGTACGCGCATCAAAGTGAGCGGATGACGTTCGCCGTTGCGATGCGTTATCTCGTAACCACAGAGACACGCTACTCGGGGTCAAATCTAAGCGCGATCCTACGGCAACTCGAGCCGCCGCTGCTCATAGGCCCGGTGCCAGTCACCAAGGTCGGAGTACATCGCTGTCGCTCCCGCCTCGACCAAATCGGCTTGCACGCTCAATCCCGAAAGCGGCTTGTCGAGGGCGTCCATGATGCGCCGCAACGTCTTGGCCGTGATGAGCGACCGTTCCGCACTGGCATCGAAATCGCCTTGCATCCGGATACCGAAAATGGCGGCACCCACAGCCGGGAGGCCGGCCGAGAAGGCGATGAACAGGTGCGCATGGCCCTCGGCAAACTCGCGCGCGAACACGTTGCAGATTGCTGCCGACAGACAGCTCAGCAGCGAGGTCGCGAACAGCACGATGCCGACCTGGTGCAGCCGATGGTCGAGCCGGTGCATCTGGGTGGCAGTGTTGCTGTGGTAATCGACCTGGGGCTGAAACTCGACTGCAACCAAGCTTTTCACGAGCGCACCCGCGTCTGTCATCGTCCCCGATGGACAGCCTGAGTCGCGCCAGACCGCTGCTGCATACCACTCGATCCACCTTCGATCGGAGCCGGATTCCTTGCCCAGTCGCGGGGGAGCCGCGACCCCGAGCAGCTTCAGGCTGCGCATCAGACGGATGCGTTCGGCGAGCTGGCGATATTCCAGCCAACGCCGATGCCATTGTCGCCGCGCACCGACGCTAGTGTTGATGACGAACCCGATGATGGCAAGCGGCTCGCACAGGGCCGCCCAGAATTCGAGGTTCGGAAAGACCAGCCCCGTCAGCGCAATCAGCACCGCCAGCGCGCTCAGCACGAAATTCAGGACATGCCCGGACCGGTAGCTTTGCGCGAAATGCTGCGCCAGATGATCGGCCCAGCCAAACCGGCTTTCGATCACGTCGAGCGATACGCCGATGCCATGTTGCCGCTCCCCGCACGCCGCATAAAAAGCGCTCCACTCGGCACGCGCCGCCACATCATGCCGCGGGTTGAGGAATACGGTGCGTCGTAGCCGCTTGATCCCCAACAGCGCGAGCAGGAGCGGATATTCCGCGCGCGATCGAATCCTCCGCTCTGGCTCTGCGAGATAGGTCTGGAAGTGCCGATCCTCGACACGATCGGCGGGCGGCCTGAGGATCTCGTTAACGAGCGAAGCGATTTCCGACGCATCGGCAGATCGGCTGGGTGTCGCCGCGGTTCCCCATTGATGCACGAAGCTGGAATAGCCGGCCCACAAGATGCGGGACGGTTCGTTGGGATCGATCGGAATCTGAATCACCGGGATGCCGCGCTCGAGCGCAAGTTCGACGATCTCGGCAGTGCCCCCGCGCCCTCGCGCCGGCCCGCCATCCCATATCGCGATGACGAGATCGCTATGGGCGACAGTGGCTTGCCCCGCTAGCGCATACCCTTCTTCACGCGCGCCAGATTGCGCGGGCAGTTCGAGTACGCGCTGAGCCTGTCCCAGTAACAGGTCGAATTGCACGAGGGCTTCGCCAGCGAAATCCTTCCGATACTCCGCGTGCGGCAGCGGCAGGATCGCGTCGAGGGCATATCCCGCCTCCAGCGCCGTTTGCGCAGCGATCTGGTCTGCTCCTTCCGCGAGCGGCGACAGTAGGCGCGGGATAAAGGGCGCCGGTTCGAACGCGTCGGCGTGTCGCTGTCCGACACCGGCCGCCACTTTTGACAATTGGCCAAGCACATCTGCCAGTCGCGCCCCGACGTGAGCAACCGCTGCGGCATCCAACTGCGGAGGACGATGACCGGTAATGCCGACGGACAGGTTGAGCATGGGACGCGGAGGATGACGTAAATGCACCAAGCGAACCCTTAAATCCCGTCGGACGGATTGTAACGGTGATCATCCACCATGCGGAACTCAGCGCTCAACGGGTCGGGCCCAGTGCCTTTACGACAGCCTGGAAGCGGGCTTCCCTGCGGATCGGGTCCAAAAAGGGATCGGCAAAAATTGATGACAGGCCCGCATCGCGCAATGCCAACGCTTTTTCGAGCATGGTGCAAGCAACGTCCGCTTCCCCGCGTTGTGAACGGATTTGGGCGAACTGATAAATAATGGTGTCTTTGTAGGTATCGTCCAACGACTTAAGTCTGGCATCCGACCCCGGCAAGTCTCCCAATTTCGCCAAAGCGATGGCTTCACCCGTCAGCCGAGAGAAATGGAAGTCCGGCAAGCGTCCGTACTGCGACAGCGCCTCACGATAGCGGCCAAGCATGTTGAGGGAATCTCCGGCAACAGTCTTTCCGAAGAACACCTTTGGAAACAGGACGGTGGATTTTAATCCCGCATCCAATGCTTCGGCATATCGCCTGCCGTAGTACAGCACACTCGCCCGGATCGTAAGGTTCGTCCTGTAAAGAGGATCGAGCTTGGTAGCGAGGTCGATGGCGCGAAGCGCAGCGTCGAATTCGCCGAGCCCGCTCAAAATTTGCGCCTGCCCGCGTAGGAGCGTCGAACCCCCGCCGACTGCTACACCTTGTTCTAATATCTGCCGCGCGCCGCGCAGATCGAGTGCGCCTTTCAATCCTTGGGCCAAGCCGCTGTAGGCTGAAGCGAGTTTTGGTGCCTCCGATACCGCGATCCGTCCTGCTTCTATGGCGCGTTGCATGCCCTGCTGGACCTCTTTCGCGGTCGGAGCATTTTCTGCCAGTAATCCAATCAGGCGCGCGCGATGGGCCAGAGCTTCTCCGTAATGTGAATCCAGCTGGAGCGCGGAGTCGACCAGCGCGAGCGCGCGGGCATAGCTTTCGTCACTGTCGTCCAAGCTGGTTGCATCGAAAGCCCGAAGGAGGAGATCGTGCGCCTCGGCGTTGCGCGTACCGCCGACCGACAGCAGATCCTTTTCCTGCGGCAGCAGCCGTATCTGCAACGCCTGCGCCACGCTCTGCGCGATCGCCGACTGAATCTCCAGCGCGTCGCCGGGGGCGCGATCATAGCTTTCCGACCAATGTTCAACGCCGTCCTTGCCGCTGACGAGCTGCGCGGAAATTCGGATCATGCTCGGCGAGCGACGCACGCTGCCGGTCAGGATGCTGGCGACCCCCAGCTTGGCCGCCGCCGTTCGCGTATCCTCATTACGCGCCGCCTCGGACGAGTTCCGCCCGATCACGGTGAATTGCGGGATGCGCGTGAGCGCGCTGCGCAGTTCCTCGGCGATGCCGTCGGCGAAATAGGCCTGGGTCGGGTCGCCCGAAAGATTGGCGAACGGCATCACCGCGATGCTCGCATCCTTCGCCTCGGCACGCGGCCACAGCGCCCAGCCGCCAGCGCCCGCTGCGAGAAGCGCGGCTACACCGCCACCGGCAAGCGCCAGCCTGCGATCCACGCCCGCACGCGGCCGTTCGGCAAGCCTCACCGATGCCGGGGGGCGTTTGCCATTGAGGATTGCGCGCACCGCCGTCAGCAAGGCGTGGTACTGCGGATCGGCGCGATCGCCTTTCCAGCCGATGAGCGACAGCGCCTGGATTTCCCCGAAGCCCAGCGGCGGCTCGACGGGATCGATCCGCACCGGCAGATAGGCATTGCGGCGCTGCGCCCGCGTCGCCTCGTCGCGCACGAAATGGCCCTCGGCACCGGTCGAGCCCTTGCTCCACACGACCAGCACGCAGCGCGCGGCATTGAGATTCTGCTCGATCGCCTCGCGCCATGCGTCGCCGCCACCGATATGCGCGTCCCACCAGATCGCGATGCCGTCGGCCTCGAGCGCATCGACCAACGGCTTCAATCGTGCGCGATCCTGCGATTTGTAGGAAACGAACAGATCGACCATGGTGACTGTGTCGCCTCCCCCGAATTCGTGAAAAGCTGTGCCGCCAAAGTGGACCGGAAACAATAGCCGTAACGATTCAAAACACTGGATGCGGAAAATTCACGATCGTGGGCCGGGTCGATCGGGTTCGATCAAGCGCGGCAGACACTGGCGGCCGAAATGACCGATCCAAAAACGCGATTTTGACGCTGAGAGACGATCCATCTTGTAGTGACAGCTCCGGATCGAAGCGGTCCTCTAACGGTGACGACGATGACCGTTAGTCCCAAATGAGTTATTCGGTCTACGCCAGTGAGAGATGAACGAACGGCGGGTTTTCAGAAGCTACAGAGCGCCGACGGAAGCCCTCGGATCTACAACTTTCCGGACGGCAGCTCTGCGTTCCACGCCCAAAAGCTACAAGACATTTACCGACCCCGTTTTAGCAGGGGCAGTACATAAATCGATGTCTGGCGTTGGGGATCGCCAATACCGTCGCGAATGGTCGATTTCGGGGCAACAACGCTGAGTGAAGATGCGGCAATGCCTCGGCACGAAGCCATCATCCCGCTGTCGGCTGTCAGGCTGTTGTACGACCACTCATCTCGGCACCGGCGCTGCGATCGAAGCGGGCGTTGACGAAGACCGACAACAGCGAAATTGCCGTGACGGTCCAGAAGGCTGCGGAGAAATCGGCGAAACCAGGCGCGGCGCGGGCGTGCCACACCATCGAGGCGTGTAGCGCCGTACCTGCGGTGCAGATGCCGAGTGACAGCATCAACTGCTGGAACGTGGCGTAGAAGCTTGTTGCCGCACTCATCCGCTCCTTGCCGATCTCGTCATAAGCAATCGTGTTGTAAGCGGTGAACTGGAACGACATCAGGAAACCCGAGACCACCAGCACGGCGAAAACCGCGGGCAACGGCCAATCGGGCCGGAACAGCCCACATGTCGCATAGGCGACGGTTCCTAGAAAGCTCATTGCCATCAAGCTCGACCGAAAGCCGAAGCGGTGCAGGAGGCGACGGGCCAGCCCCTTCATCCCAAACGAGCCGATCGCGGTGGCGAGCGTCATCATACCGCTCTGCGCGGGCGATAGCCCGAAGGCGAGCTGCATCATCAGCGGCAGCAGGAAGGGCTGCGCGCCCTGCGTGATCCGCGCCAGCGAGCCGGCGATCAACGACAAGCGGAAGGTCGGCACGCGCATGAGCGACACGTCGAGAATGGGATGGATAGTCCGTCGCGCGTGGAGCAGATAGAGGATGCCTGCGACGGCGCCCGTCAGGACCATGAGGACTGCCAGACCCGCCGCGCCCGAGCGGCTCGCCATCTCGAAACCGAACAGCAGACACCCGAGCGCCAGCGACGACAGGACGAAGCCGAGCCAGTCGAAGCCGTGCGGGGCGGTCTCGCGGATATCGGCGATGAACCGGCCGGCAAGCACAATTCCCAGAATGCCGATGGGCAGGTTGAGCCAGAAGATCCAGCGCCAGTCGAGATAGGTGACGATGAGGCCGCCGACCGGCGGGCCGACGATCGGGCCGATGAGCGCGGGCATGATCAGCCACGACATCGCCGACACCATGTCGCGTTTGGCGACCGAGCGGAGCAGAACCAGCCGGCCAACGGGCAGCATCATCGCCCCGCCGATCCCCTGGGCGAAGCGCGCCGCGACGAGCAGCGGCAGGGTCGGTGCCAGCCCGCAGGCAAGCGAGCCGGCGATGAACAGGCCGATCGCGGCACGGAACACGCGCTTTGCGCCGTACCGATCGGCGACCGTGCCCGAAGCGGGGATGAAGACGGCCAGCGCCAGCAGGTAGGAGGTGAGCGCGATGCTCATCTCGGGGGCGCGGACGTGGAAATCCGTTGCAATCGCGGGCAAGGCCGTCGCCAGCACAGTCGCATCGAGGTTTTCCATGAACATCGCGCACGCGATGATCAGCGCCACGGTGCGGTAGTTCGCGCCCGGCGGCGCGCCGCCCTCTTGATCGGCGGTCTGCGCGATGCCGTTGCCGGCAGGGACGATGCCATCGCGCATCTCGCTGTTGACCGAGGCGATGCCGCGACGCCGCGGCCGCAGCAACTGGCGAGGATCGAGATTGGTGGGGAGATGGAGTTGCATTGCGGGCCAGTCAGCTGGCTGCCGGCCCCTTTGTTCCAGGCCCATCAACCGACGGCACGATTGGCTGACGATGCGCAAACAACACGGCCGCCAGGCTGATTAGCGCGGCTCCGGTCAACCAGGCGCCGGGAATGGCGAGGTTGCCGGTGCGGCCGATCAGCCACGTGACGATGAAGGGGGTAAACCCGCCGACCGCCGTCGCCAGACTGTACGCGAGGCTGAAGCTCGACGCCCGCACCGACGCCGGAACGACCTCGGTCAGATAGACGACCATCGCCGAATTATAGCTCGCATAGATGGCCGAGAGCCAAAGCTCGACAGCGATCAGCCTGCCGATGCTGGGCTCATCGACGAGCCAAGCCATCGCCGGATAGGCGGTCAGAACCGCGAGCACGGTGCAGGCGATAAGGATGGGACGGCGTCCGATCCGGTCGGACAGCGCGCCCATCAGCGGCAGCCAGATGAGGTTCGACAGCCCCACGCCTGCCGTCACCCACAGATTGGCGCGCTCCGGCAGATGCAACAGCTTGCCGAACGTCGGCGTGTACGCCGTGATCATGTAAAAGCTCACCGTCGTCATCAGCACCAGCGCGACGCCGCCGAGCACGGCCCCCCGTCCGGCCCACAGCGACCGGGCGATCTCGCGCGACGTAAGCTTCTCCCCGCGCCGCTCGAACTCGTCACTCTCGTGCAGATGCCGGCGCAGCAAAAAGATGAACGGGACGACCGCGCAGCCGAGGACCAGCGGGATGCGCCATCCCCAGGCGGCAAGCTGCGCGGCACCCAATACCGACGACAGCACAACCCCGACCAGTGCCGCGACGACGACGGCGACCTGTTGCGACGCGGATTGCCATGAGACATAAAAGCCCTTGTGGCCCGGCGGCGCGATCTCCGCGAGATAGACCGATACGTTGCCAAGCTCGGCACCCGCCGAAAAGCCCTGCAGCAAGCGACCGAACAGGATCAGGACGGGGGCAAGCACGCCGATCGTCGCGTACGCCGGGGTCACGGCAAGTGTGACGATGCCGATGCTCATCAACGCCAGCGTCAGCAGCAGGCCCTTGCGCCGGCCATAGCGATCGGTGAACGATCCCAGGATGATCGCACCCAGCGGCCGCATCAGAAAGCCGACACCGAACGTCGCGAGTGACTTGAGCAGCGTGCCAAGCGGATCGTCGCTCGGGAAATACGCCGCACCGATGGCGGCGGCAAAATAGCCGAACACCATGAAGTCATACATCTCGAGGAAATTGCCGCTCGCCACCCGCACGATATCGGCGGCCCGGCTACGGGGCTCGGGCAAGGGACGGGGCAGGGTCATGGTTGATCCAAACGTTGGGGCGGTCATTGGTTGCGAACGACAGGGCCGAGACGCGAATGCCGTCGCTGTCGCTATTCCGGCAAATTAGTCGTCAAATCCATGAATAGGCGTCCGCAGTCGGGAAGCCGTCGCAGACGCGCTGAACGATCGGCTCTGGTCGAATCCGTCGCCAAGTCACGAGGTGCCGACAGGCGTCCAGCGGAGCTTATCGATTAGCGCGCGCAACGCCGGGGTAACGTGCCGGCTCGGATAATAGAGGTGGCAGCCAGGGAACGTCGGGCACCACGGGTCGAGCACCTGGATCAGTCGACCGTCGGCGATCTCATCGGCAACATCGTGTTCCAGCATATATCCTAAACCCGCGCCGGCGCGGACTGCAGCGGCAGCCAGTAATTCGTCGTTCACGATGAGCTGTCCGCCGGGGCGAAACCTGACGTCACGGCCATTATGTTCGAACTCCCATGGTAGCAGTCCGCCACCGCCGAGAAGCCGATAGTTGATGCAATTATGGCCTTCCAGATCGGCGGGCGCCGCAGGGAGGGGGCGGGTCGCGAAATAATCGGGCGTCCCGACCACCAGCGTGCGCAAGGCCGGGCCGACCCGGACCGCCACCATATCCTTGTCGACCGTCTCGCCCAGCCGGATGCCGGCGTCGAAACCGCCGGTCACGAGGTCGACCAGCCGGTCCTCGACGATAACCTCGACCGAGATATCGGCGTGCTCGCGCAGGAAGCTTGGCAAGGCCGGCGCCAGCACTGTGCGCGCCGCATAGCCGAAGGTCGTCAGTCGGACCGCACCCGATGGCGCGCCGCGCCAGTCGGCCAGTGCCGATAGCCCACGCGCAACCTCGGCCAGCGCCGGATCGAGCGAGCGCAGCAGGCGCTCGCCGGCAGCAGTCGGAGCGACGCTGCGTGTGGTCCGCGCAAGCAAGCGCACGCCCAGCCGCGCCTCAAGGCTCCGCATCGCATGGCTGAGCGCTGACGGCGACAGGCTGAGCTCTGCCGCGGCGCGGGTAAAACTGCGCGCCCGGGCGACCGCTGCAAAGGCCGCCAGATCGTCGAGGTCGCCGCGCCGCATTGCTGCATGTCCTTCACAAGCCCTTGCCGCCGATGACGGCTAATCTTGACGTCGACAAGCGCATATTTCGGGGTGGATTTTCAACGGAGCTACAGCAATGACCCTGACCACCTATCGGACGCTCGGACGCTCGGGCCTAGCGGTCAGCCCGCTTGCGCTCGGCACGATGACCTTTGGCGCCGGACGCTGGGGCGCCGACGAAGCAACTTCGCGCAGCATCTTCGATGCGTATGTCGAGGCGGGCGGCAACTTCGCGGACACCGCAGACGTCTATTCGGGCGGACAGAGCGAGGAGATGCTCGGCCGCTTCATCGCCGAGCGCGGGAATCGCGACCGGATGGTGATCGCGACCAAGTCGGGGTTTCCGCGCGCCGAAGGCACACCGCTCGCCGGCGGCAATTCCGCGCGCAACATTCGCGACGGGATTGAAGGGTCGCTGCGCCGGCTCAGTACCGACTTCATCGACATGTATTGGACGCATGTCTGGGATCGGACCACCCCGCCCGAAGAGGTGCTTCGCGCGCTGACCGACGCGGTCCGGCGCGGCGACATCCTGTATTACGGCTTCTCCAATGCACCGGCGTGGTATGCCGCGCAGATCGCGACGCTGGCCCGGGCACATGGGTTGCCCGAGCCGATCGGCCTCCAATATTCCTATTCGCTGATCGATCGCGGGGTCGAACTCGACGTGATCCCGGCCGGATAGGCGCTGGGCTTGGGAGTGGTTGCCTGGAGTCCGCTGGGGGCAGGGATGCTGACCGGCAAATACGGGCGCGAGAAGATCGCCGATGCCGGACCGGCCGGCAGTCTGCCCAACCGCGCCGGCGTTGCGACGATCGATGGCGGCAGCGACGGACGCCTGAATGGCGACAATCCGTATGGCGGCATGCTGTTCACCAAAAAGAATTTCGACGTGGTGGACGTTTTGCGATTGGTCGCCTCGGAGATCGGCCGTCCGATGGCGCAGGTCGCGCTGGCCTGGGTCGCAGCGCGTCGCGGCGTCGCATCGGTCCTCGTCGGCGCGAGCCGGCCGGAGCAGCTGCTGGAGAACATTGCTGCTCTGGACATTGCCTTCAGCGCAGATCAGCAGACGCGTCTCGACGCAGCCGGCGCTCCGCCGATGCTGAATCCGTACTTTATCTTTGAGTTGCCACGCGCCCGAATCTTCGGCGGTCAGGATATCGAGCCATGGACGTCAAACATCGTCTGAGGAATATTGGTGGCGGGGGCGTGTCGAGTCCTCGCCACCCTCTCACAAATCGGTTCTTGCCAGCTCAAGACAGTAGCCTCTTGAATGGCTAAAACCGCGACAGACTGCGAGGCGCGGAAGCTGAACTAACGTCAGGAGCGGGGAGGGGGGGGCGAGCGAGAACGTCCACAAGCAGGGCTTCTGCGACCATGAAGGCGGTGTCGCAAAATGGGCGGTTCGGATAGTTCGAGGCAGTGACGATCACGCTCCCACCGTGCCTCGCTGACTGGCGGGAGGCACTACGCGTCCGCGCTTTGAACGATCGTCGGCTCGCTCCCGACGGACATTTCATCTTGTGCTGGATTCAGCAGGCGCTTCGGGCGCGCGACAATCCGGTGATCGATGCGGCGATCAGGCTGGGAAACGCGCACGGTCTGCCGGTGCTCGTTTATCATGGCGTGCGCGAAAATTACCCGTACGCCTCCGATCGGTTGCACCATTTCATTCTGGGTTCCAGCCGTGATCTCGCGATCGGCTGTCGCGAGCGCGGGCTTGCCTGCGTCCAGTACCTTGACCGTGCCAATCATCGTGAAAAGGGCCTCGTATACCGGTTAGCGGCCGAGGCCGTTGCCGTGGTCGCGGAGGATCAGCCGGTCTTCGTGGCACGCTGGCAGGCTAAGCAATTAGCAGCGCGGATCGCCGTGCCAGTCTATGCCGTCGATGCGGCCTGCCTGGTTCCGCCCGCAGTGGTGGGGGAGGGAATTGGCGGCCGGTCTAGTTTCTTGCGCCGTCACGAACCGGAACGTCTGGTCTGGCAGGAGGCGCGTGACGAGCTCGCAGAGGTGGCGCCGTTCGACGGGCCGCTTCCGTTCGTGCCGGACATGCTCGACGACATCAACATTGGCGTGTTCGTCGCCGGGCTGGACATCGACCACAGCCTTCCCGCGAGTACTGCATTTCCCGCGGGCAGGGCGGCCGCCGAGGCGCGCCTGCAGCGACTGATGCAGGACGTGCTGCCGGGCTATGCCACGACCCGCAACGATGCGACGCGGCGGGACGGCGCAAGTGGCCTATCGCCGTATCTCCATTTCGGGGTGCTGGGCCCGCGGGAAGTGATGCGGGCAGTCAATCGGTCTAAGGCCGGCGCCCGCGACAAGGCCAAGTTCGCCGACGAGCTGCTCGGCTGGCGCGAGTGGTTCCATTACCAAGCGCGTGCCTTGGCGGCCCCCGAGCGATATGACCGTATTGCGGGATGGGCGCGCGCTTCGCTTGCTGAGCACGCTGGCGATCCGCGACCGGACTTAGAGAGCCTGGGAGCGATGCTGCGGGGCGAGACGCGGGACGAGAGCTGGAACGCATGCCAGCGCCAGTTTCTCGGCTTCGGCTGGATGCACAACAACCTGCGAATGTACTGGGCGAAGCGGATCATCGCGATGACGCCGGACCCGGAGACTGCCTGGGCGACAGCTTGCTACCTGAATGACCGGCTGAGCCTCGATGGCCGGGATCCCGCGACGTACGGCAACATCGCCGCGATGTTCGGTGGCGGGCAGGGCGATCGCGACCGCCCAATCTATGGCCGGGTGACGTCACGTGGCGACTGGTCGACGCGAAGCCGTGACGGCGGTAGCGAATGGCTCGCCAAGGCGGCATTAAGTACGGTGCCAGACGTTACAATTCCCGCGGGGTTGCCGCGCAAGCCCTACCTCGCGGGCTGACGCGGGTTACCGTGCAACCAAAATGTACCGCATAAACTCACGTTTTAGATAAACGAACTTTACGTGACAGCTAGCCTTGTCGAGGACAGCGTACCCGATACTGTGTCCTAATACTGGGCCGTACATCAAGGCGCGCCCGCTGGACCCGCATTATTTGGAAAAATGGGCAACTCAGTCGCTTTGAAAGGCCGGGCTAGGGCCGCTGGCTGCTTGCTTGAGCAGCGAAGCGGCCCCCGACGGACCTGTGTCAGTAATGCCGTCCGTTGTGCTTGCTGTTGTAGATGTGGGTGCTGGCCCGATTCTGACGGCTCTCGAGTCGCGAACGCTGGTTGCCGTTGAGGTGACCATCGTTGTTCGCGCGCATCCGCGCTTCTGTCGCTTCGATGCGTCCCTGCTGGCGCTCATCCCGCACGGCTTCACCGGCAGTCAGGCGGCCGCTCGTCACGCCCTGATCGATGCGCTGCTGCTGGCGCCCCTCACGCTGGTTGACGCTCTGGGCCTGCACGGCGCCGGACAATGCGAGGGCTGCCGTCAGGACGGCGGCATAAGGTAGTTTCATCATTTCAATCTCCTGGTAACTGCTCCTTCAACGGTGCACCCGAAGCTTTCCGTCGCAGCGGTACCAACGTCGTTTCTCGATTTCACGACAGCCAGCGTCGACTCCTGTTTGGCTTCCGATTAGTCACCTAAGATGATCAAATGACCGGTTCGGCAAACCGACCGTAAACGATCGGCATGTGAATCATGCTCGAAACTTCGCAGGTGGCTTTCCCTTAAGCTGCGAGTCCCATGGCGGGTGCGCCAAGGCCTTGGCGAGATAGTCGATCAGCAGCTGCACCCGCTGCGGACGCAACGGGTTCGGTGGCATCACCAGATGGAGTCCGAGGGCGGGTGCCGACCAGTCCGGCATGCCGATCTCGAGCTGTCCGTCGCGAAGCTCGCGCCAGACTAGGAATTCAGGCTGCAGCGCGATGCCCTGTCCGTCGACCAGCACCGGGTTCAACAGGTCGGCATTGTCGCTCCACAGGCGGACCGGCGGCTCGACGGTCTCTTCGCCAAACAGCGGATGACGGAAACGCCACACGCCGCGCTGCGCGCTGCCGCTATAGGCGAGCGCGTCGTGATGCTGCAGTTCGCGTGGATGCGTCGGGTGCCCGCGCCCCGCGAAATATGCAGGCGCGCCGACCAGCAGGATTCGCACCTTGCATAGACTGCGGGCAAGCAGCGAGGAATCATCCAATGCGGCGATCCGCAGTGCGACGTCGAACCCTTCCGCGACGAGATCGACGCGCCGGTCGCTGAGCGCGAACTCGAGCGTGATCTCGGGGTAGGCGGCAAGAAAGTCGGGCAATATCCCGCCGAGAAAAGCCGTGCCGAATGACAGCGGCGCGCTGATCCGCACGCGTCCACGCGGGACATGCGCCTGATCGGCCGCTTCGTCCTCCAAGGCTTCGCCTTCGCGCAAGATGCGCGATGCCCGTTCGAGCGCGCCGCGCCCCGCCTCGGTCAGCGACAGACGCCGTGAAGTGCGTGCGAGCAACGCCAGTCCGAGCTGCGCCTCAAGCCGGCCGATCGCCTTCGACACGGTCGGGTTGGCTAGGCCGAGCTCACGCGCCGCTCCGGAAAAGGAGCCGCACTCGGCGACCTTGGCGAAGATTGCCCATGCTTCGAAGTCGGGAAGGCGTCTTGTCATTATTGGCAACAGTGTGATGCAAACGTTGCTGTTTCGTCAAGTGGCGCAGCGGCGCATCTAGCATCCATCGAGCAGCAAGGCTCTCGCTAGACAAGGAACCGCACAATGATCGACCGCCGCCCCTTCGCCGAACTTGGTGCCGCCAATCACGGCTGGCTCGACGCCAAGCATCACTTCTCGTTCGCCAATTATTACGACCCGAAGCGGATGGGCTGGGGCCCGATCCGCGTGTGGAACGATGACACGATCGCGCCGGGCACCGGCTTTCCGCCGCACGCCCATGCCGACATGGAGATCGTCACCTATGTCCGCGAAGGCGCGATCACCCACCAGGACAGTCTCGGTAACGTCGGCCGGACCGAGGCGGGCGATGTTCAGGTGATGAGCGCCGGCTCCGGCGTGCGCCACTCGGAGTATAATCGCGAACTTGGCACGACTAAGATCTTCCAGATCTGGATCGAGCCCGCAACGCGCGGCGAAGCACCGTCGTGGGGCGCCAAGCCCTTTCCCAAGGGTGAGCGCTCTGGGCAGTTCGTCACGCTCGCCAGCGGCATTGCTGGCGACGACGATGCACTGAAGATTCGTACCGACGCACGCATCGTCGGCGCGACGCTCAAGGCTGGCGAGACCGCCGAGTATTCGCTCGGTGCCGAGCGCCACGGCTACCTCGTGCCAGCCAGCGGGATCGTCGAGATCAACGGCGTTCGGCTCGCGGCGCGCGATGGCGCGGCCATCTCGGACGAAGCCGTGCTGCGCGTCACCGCGATCGAGGATGCCGAGATTGTCCTCGTCGACGCCGCCTGACCTCAGTTCCGACCGCGTACCCCCGACCCAAGGAGTCCGACCATGACCGCGATCACCACCAGCGACGGCACCGAGATTTTCTACAAGGATTGGGGTCCGCGCGATGCCCAGCCGATCATGTTCCACCACGGCTGGCCGCTCAGCGGCGACGATTGGGACGGGCAGATGATGTTCTTCCTCGACAAGGGCTATCGCGTCATCGCGCATGACCGGCGCTGCCACGGTCGCTCGACCCAGACCGCCAATGGCAACGACATGGACAAGTACGTCGCAGATGTCGTCGCGCTGACTGACGCGCTCGACCTAAAGAACGCGATCCACATCGGCCATTCGACCGGCGGCGGCGAAGTCGCGCGCTATGTCGCGCACGCCAAGCCCGGCCGCGTCGCCAAGGCGGTACTGATCAGCGCGGTACCGCCGCAGATGGTGCAGACGCCGACCAACCCGAACGGCGTGCCGATGGCGGTGTTCGACGACATTCGCGCCCAAACCGCAGCCAGCCGTGCCCAGTATTATTGGGACTTCACCATGCCCTTCTATGGCTACAACCGCGAAGGCGCTGAGGTGAAGGAGGGTGTGCGCCGCAACTGGTGGCGGCAGGGGATGATGGGCAGTGTCCTCGCCCATGTGAACGGTATCGCGGCATTCTCCGAGACCGACTTCACCGCCGATCTCAAGGGGATTACCGTTCCGACGCTCGTTCTCCACGGCGAGGACGATCAGATCGTGCCGATCGCAATCTCGGGCGCCTTGTCGGCCAAGCTCGTGCCGGGCGCGACGTACAAGACGTATCCGGGCTATCCGCATGGGATGCCGACGACGCATGGCGAGCAGATCAACGCGGACCTGCTGGCGTTCGTTCAGGGCTGAACACAGCGTCGGGTGGCGCAACTGCTCCACCCGACGCGCCTTTCGGAGAATGTCGATGAAAGTGCTTCGCCTGCTGATCGCCGCGGCGCTGCTCGCGACGCCAGCAATCGCGCCCGCCCAGACGACGTCGTCGTCGAACCCTGATTTCGCGGTAGGTCCGCAATATGACTCGACGCACGTCTATGTCGCACCAGCCGACTTCGATCGCTTGATGGCAAGTTTCATCGCCACCTTCGGCGGGACCACGAGCAAACAGGGCGTATTCCAGGTTACCCCGACGACCAGCCAGACCATCTCCCAAGTGGCGATGACCCCGGTCGGCCTGGTGTCGGTGTTCGGCTTCACGACGCCGATACCTTATCCGTTCGGCGCCGAGCGTACCGGCTATCTCGTCACCGATATCGACGCCGCTGTTGCCGCCGCGCGTAAGGCCGGGGCAGTGCGTCTCGTCGAAACCTTTCCAGATCCGATCGGTCGCGACGTCGTGCTGCAATGGCCGGGCGGGGTGACGATGCAATTCTACTGGCACACGGTGAAGCCAAACTACGCGCCGCTGGCGACGATCCCGGAGAACCGAATATACCTAACCGCGGACGCCGCCGATCTGTTCGTCACGCACTGGCAGGCGTTCGCGCACGCGGTCATCGTGTCGGATGACGCGGCGGCCCCGGGCAGCGAGATCGGGAGGCCCGAGGGGCACTATCGCCGGATCAGCCTACGGTCTGGGTTCGGCGATCTTACGGTGCTCGTTACCGACGGAGCGCTGCCTTGGCCGTTTGGCCGCGACATGACAGGCTACGCCGTGGCGGACTTGCCGGCGACGTTGGCCAAGGCGACCAGAGCCGGGGTCGAAACGCTCGTCCCACCGCACCGCGAGGCCGGTCGGGTGTCGACGATGGTTCGCTTTCCGGGCGGCTATATCGCGGAGATCCATTCAACCGACCACTGAGCACGCGTTTGACGGCGCATGAAATTTCGTGAGCGCCGTTCCGCCCTCGCGGCGGTATCTGAACGAGCGCCGGAGGTTGGTGAGCAGCAGTAGCGAGCTGTATTTACCTTCGGGTCGCCTCGTCGCGACGCCGTGAGCGGCAGACGACGAGCTGCTCGCGACGCTTTTGTCTCGAAAGGGTGCACGACCTCGCAGACTATTCCGTGTGCGGCGTGCTGGGGCGCATACGCAGCCGCCAACATCCAGAGAAAGCGGCATCCACCGCCGTACGATTGCAGCGTCCGTTTGCATGATGTGCCTTGTCACGCCGCACGGGGCGTGCGCTGACCGCTCAACGCACCAGCCGGACCGTCACGCTCATCGTGGGGGTCGGGAAGAAAGCCACTTGCAACGTGCCGCGATAATATTAGTTAGCTACCTATGGGTGAGCGGTCCGATCTCGAAGGGGCGTATGCGCGGACGTTGTTGCCCCTCGGGCGGAGTTGGCGACAGGC
This sequence comes from Polymorphobacter megasporae, assembly GCF_018982885.2. NCBI lineage: Bacteria > Pseudomonadati > Pseudomonadota > Alphaproteobacteria > Sphingomonadales > Sphingosinicellaceae > Glacieibacterium > Glacieibacterium megasporae. Next base: position 2,414,969 of record NZ_CP081848.1, read on the forward strand.
GGCGGATCGCGCCTTGGCGAACCTCGACGTCTCGGCGGCTTGTGGCTGGGCCCTCGTCCAGCTTGGCCGGTTGGGCGACAATATTCGGCAGACCGACCTTGCCCGCGAGCTCGACATCACCGGGCCGTCACTCGTTCGCCTTTTGGATCAACTCGCGGCCGCCCGGATGATCGAGCGCATCGCCGACGCTGCCGATCGCCGCGTCAGCCGGGTCCGGCTGACCGACGCAGGGGCCTCCTTGTTGACGACGATCGAGGGCGTGCTGGCCGACCTGCGCCACAACATTCTCGCGGGCCTGTCCGACGTCGAATTGGCGAACGCGCTGACCGTTGCCCGCCATGTCGAGAACATCGTCGGCCGTCCGCGCGGAGGCACCTGATGCAACGCTTCGGCGTCGGCGAGGCGCTGTTCTCGGTCAAATGCTTTTTCGCGGCGATGCTCGCTTATTATCTTGCACTTCGGATCGGCCTGACGCGCCCGTATTGGGCTGTGACGACATCGTACATCGTCGCGCAACCGCTCGCCGGGGCAGTGCTATCGAAGGCGCTGTTTCGCGTCGTCGGCACCGTGCTGGGGGCGATCGCCGCCGTCGTGCTCGTCCCGACCCTCGTCGATACGCCGGGGTTGCTGTCGCTCGGGCTGGCGCTGTGGCTGGGGCTTTGCCTCTACATCTCGCTGCTCGACCGCACCCCGCGCGCCTATTTGTTCCTGCTCGCGGGCTATACTGCGAGCATCATCGGCTTCCCGTCGGTGCTGGCGCCGGGGGTAATCTTCACGACCGCGGCGCTGCGGGTTCAGGAGATCACGCTCGGCATCCTGTGCAGCAGCCTCGTCCACGGGTTCGTCTATCCGCAGACGGTAACCGCGCGCCTGCTCGTGCGGATCGACGAAATCCTCGCCGATGCCGAACGCTGGTCGCGCGATGCTCTCGCGAACGACGTCGAGAATGTCGCGCTCGATCACGACCGCCGCCGCCTCGCGATCGACATTGCCGAGCTCGACCAGCTGGCGATCCATTTGCCGTTCGACACCGCCCGCCTGTTGCCGCGCGTGCGGACGCTGCGCGCGTTGCAGGACCAGCTGTCGATGCTGCTCCCGCTCGCGAGTGCGGTCGACGACCGCATCGCCGAGCTCGGCCGCGTCGGCAAGGCCCCGCGCCCCGCAGCGGTCCACCTCATCGCGGATGTCCGCGCGTGGCTGGCAGATCCGCCCGACGCCGCCCGCCGCGCCGAGACCGCCGCCGCGCTGCTGGAGCGCGCGAAGGCGCTTGAGCCCGGCATCACCGAGCCGCTGTTGTGGCACGATGCCCTCCGGCTCAGTGTGCTCGCCCGCCTGTCGGACCTAATCGTCGCCCACCGCAACTGCCGCGACCTGCGCGACCAGATCCGCGCGCCGACGCGGCGGCTGGTGACGCCGGCGCTCGCCGAGCTGATGCGCCGCGCCGGGGGCCGCGCGCTGCACCGCGATCGCGGCATGGCGCTACGCGCGGCGGCGGGCACCGTCGCGACGATCATGATCGGCTGCGCTTTCTGGATCGGCACCGGCTGGGCCGACGGGGCCGGCGCGGTGCTGATCGCGGGCGTGTGCTGCGCGCTGTTTGGCAACGTCGACAATCCGGCCCCGGTGATCATGATCTTCTTCATCGGCTCGCTGATCGGGCTGGTCGTCGCGGCGATCTACGCGTTCGGCGTGTTCCCGCGCGTGACCGACTTCGTCACCCTCGTCGCAGTGCTGGCTCCGCCGCTGCTCGTTGCCGGAACGTTGCTGGCGCGCCCGGCGACAAGCCTGTTGATGCTCGGCGCGCTCCTTGGCTTTCTCAATACGGTCGGGCTAAACGATCATTACTCGGGCAGCTTCGACTCATTCCTCAACGGCGGGATCGCGCAATTGGCCGGCACGCTATTCGCCGTCGTCACCGTCGGCCTGTTTCAGACGATCAGCGCCGATACCAGCGCCCGCCGCCTGATCCGGGCGAGCTGGCGCGAGCTCGCCGGGGCGAGCACCGCCGCAGGTGCGCCCGACGCCGCGGTGTGGGTCAGCCGGATGCTCGACCGGATCGGACTGCTGCTGCCGCGCCTCGCGACGCTCGCCGACGATCCCGGGCGGCCGCTGCGCGACACGCTCGTCGACCTGCGCATCGGGGTATCGATCGGCGACCTGCGGCAATTGCGGATCGACGGCAGCGACGGCGACGCCCGGCTGATCACTCAGGTCCTCAAGGGGGTCGGCGCGCATTTCGCCGGCCTCGACGTGGCAATGCCCGTGGCCCCCGAAGCCGGGCTGCTCGACGACATCGATCGCGGCCTAGCCGGGCTGGCGGCGAACCCGGTGCCCGCGACCCGCCGCGCCGGGGTGCTGGCGATGACCAGCCTCCGGCGCAACCTGTTCCCCTCGGCGGCGCCGTTCATCGCGGCCCCGTTCGTCGCGGTGGCGGCATGATCGGCGAAATCTCGATCTCCGGCGTCTATCTGCCCGCGCTGCTCGTGCTGGCGATCGTCGCCACCGTCCTGACCGGGATTGCGACGCGGCTGCTGACCCTCGTCAGCGCCTACCGCGCCATCGTCTATCGGCCGATCGTCGATCTTGCGATTTTCGTTCTGATCCTTGGCCTGTTGTCGCTCCTGACCGGCCGACCGGGAAGCTAACATGAGACCCTCGCTCGCCGTCATCGCGCGCTTCGCCGCAACCATCGCCATCGTCGCGCTCGCCATCTTCGTCGGCATCTGGCTGTGGCAGCGCTACGAGAGCGATCCGTGGACGCGCGACGGCCATATCCGCGCCGACGTCGTCCGCGTCACCCCCGACGTCGCCGGCCTCGTGACGCAGGTCGCGGTCCACGACAACCAGATCGTCAAGCCCGGCGACCTGTTGTTCGTCGTCGACCGACCGCGCTTCGCGATCGCGCTGGCGCAGGTCGATGCCGCGATCGCGAGCGCGCACGCGACGCTCAACCAGGCGAAGCGCGAGACGAAGCGCGATCTGGCTCTCGGCGATCTCGTCGCCGCCGAAACCCACGAACAGAATGTCGCACGGGTTGCGACCGCGAGCGCCGCCCTGCTCCAGCAGCAATCGGCGCGCGTCGCGGCGCAGCTCAACCTCGACCGCACCTCGATCCGGGCGACGGTCCATGGCACCGTGACCAATCTCGATCTCCATCCGGGCGACTATATCGGCGTCGGCCAGCAGGCGATGGCGTTGGTCGACACCGACTCGTTGCGCGTCGAAGGCTATTTCGAGGAGACCAAGCTGCGCCACATCCACAACGGCGACGCCGTCGTCGTCCGGCTGATGGGCGACCCGACCGAGCTCCACGGCCGCGTCGACAGCATCGCCGCCGGTGTCAACGACGGGCAGCGGACGAGCACGAGCAACCAGCTCCCCGACGTCAACCCAACCTTCAACTGGGTACGCCTCGCCCAGCGCATCCCGGTGCGGGTCAAGCTGATCGACGTGCCCGCAGGGGTGGCGCTGATCGCCGGGCGGACGGCGACGGTGACGATCGTCCAGGGTCCGCCGCGGTGAGGTGGCGTGCCGCCGCGGTGCTGGCGCTGCTCGCCGCGCCGGCCTGCACCACCGGGCCCAATTACGCCGTCCCCGAAGGTGCCGCGATCAACCGGCCTGCGGCGAATGGCGCGTTTGCCAGCGGCCACGACAAGGCGTTCGCGCAGGCCGACCTGCCCGACCATTGGTGGCGGCTGTATGGCGATGCGCGGCTCGACGGCTTTGTCGCCGAGGCATTGGCCGCCAACACCGACCTGCGTGCCGCCGACGCCAACTTGCGCCGCGCCGACGAAGTCGTCCGCGAAGTCACCGCCGGGCGTGGTATCGCGACGAGCGTCGGCGGCGGCACGTCGCTGATCCGCGCGTCGCCGCCGACGGGGGTCAATGGCTCGCTCCCGGGGACCGCGTTCTACGATACCGCGATCAGCCTCGCGTACCCGCTCGACCTCGCCGGCAAGATCCGCCGGGCGATCGAAGCCTCGCGTGACGATGCCGAGGCGGTCACCGCCGCGCGCGACAATGTCCGGGTAACCGTCGCTGCCGAGGTCGCGCGCAGCTACGCCGCCGCGTGCTCGGCGAACCTAACGCTCGCCGCAAACCAGCGCGTTCTTGCGGTCCAGCGCCGGACCCTCGACGTCGTCCGGCGCCTGCAGCGCGGCGGCCGTGGCACCGCGTTCGACGTCACCCGCGCCCGCACCGCCGCCGACCAGAGCGAGGCGGCGATCCCGTCGATCCTCGCGACGCGGACCGCGGCACTCTACCGGTTGGCGACGCTGATGGGCCGCGCGCCCGCCGATTACCCCCGCGACGTCGAGGCGTGCACGACCCCGCCAAGCCTGACGCGGCCGCTGCCGATCGGCGACGGCACCGCGCTGCTCCGCCGCCGCCCCGATATCCGCGCCGCCGAGCGGTCGCTCACGGCGGCGACTGCGCAGGTCGGCGTCGTCACCGCCGACCTGTATCCGCAGGTCAGCCTCGGCGGATCGGTCGGCCTCGCCGGGCCGGTCGGGTCGATCGGCTCGGTCGGCAATGCCTTCACACTCAGCCTCGGGCCGCTGGTCAGCTGGACCTTCCCCAATCGCCGCATCGTCCGCAGCCAGATCGCGCAGGCGGGAGCCGCCGCCGACGCCCAACTCGCGCAATTCGACGGTAGCGTCCTCGAGTCGCTACGCCAGACCGAGACCGCGCTGTCGGCCTATGCGCGCGAACGCGACCGCCGCGTCGCGCTCGGGCGTGCCGAGGCCGACGCCGCGACCGCCGCCGACCAGGCGAATCGGCTCTACCGCTTCGGCCGCACCGATTTTCTCGCGCTGCTGACCGCCCAGACCGCGCTGAGCACGGCCGAAGCAAACCTCGCCGCTTCCGACGCCCTCTTCATCGACCGGCAGGTCGACCTGTTCCGCGCCCTCGGCGGCGGCTGGCAATGAAAATTCGATCGGTTCCGACGATTAATTAGGGTGAAAGCCCGAGATTGCGGTTCATCGCCGGCAGACTCTAGAATGATATCTGGTGATCCTATGAGCATCGAACCCGTGCTCCAGCCGTCAAACTACATTCTTTAAAGGATTCAATGCGTCGTAGCCGTTTTTCTGTTTGTGCACCGACAACTGGCCAATGAGTCAGAGAGCAGGGGCCACGAGCCAGATGCCTTCCAGCCGTATTAGTAAACTTCCTCTCACAGAGGGGAGAAGGCTGCCCGACCTCTGTGGATGGCTCCCACGTTGCAAGCGCTAAATCGCAATTTTGGCGTTGGTCGGGTGCTGTCTTTTGCCCGGTCTGTTGGTGCAGTCGGTTGAACTGCCGGCCATGATGGGGTCCTTGAACTGGGTGCCGATCTATTTTTCAGGCTTTGACGCCTTCGTCAGGCGGTGGGGTGTCCCGGTTCCCGGTCTGACCAGTTTGGCTTCATATTGCATCGCTCTCACAATATCCTGGAACTGATCTCTTTTCCGTAGTCGAAGTCAGCCCTATTCCGTGCAGCAAGTGCTGGGCGTGATCGGCCCGGTACATCTCTTCCCGCACCATGATCGCCGAGACGATCCGCGCGGTCTTGTCCGCGATCGGCATGGTCGCGACGCGTACCGGCTTTCGAGCCAGCAGAGCGACAATGCGAGAATCTGTTGCATCGGGCATGTAGCTGACCTGCCTGACCAACAAGGTCATACCGGCGATTAACAGCTATGGCAGGTACTTGTCACCCATCTAGGACTACCCTCGTGGCCTAACGAGTGGGCGATTCGGCGAGCAGCGATCCCCGCAACGCATCGATAAAGGCTCGAACCCGCGCAGGCATGTGCGAGCGGCTCGGGAAAACGGCCCATATCCCCACCTCCTGCGGCTCGACGTCGGCGAGGTGAATAGGCTGCAATTCTCCGCACGCGATTTGCTTGTGCACGTCCCAGTAGGTCAGCATGGCGATGCCGACGCCGGCAATGCAGGCTGCTCGTACCGCGTCGACTGTGCTGGCCGACAATGGGCCGCTAATTCGAACGCGGTGCATCTCACCGTCCCACGTGAATGGCCACGTATCCATCGCGTGAAGTTTGATGCAGGGATGCCCCGCCAGATCTTCAATCGTGGAGGGTTGGCCGTAGCGTGCAACATAGCTAGGCGACGCGACCAGAGTGAACGGATTGTCGGCGACCCTTGTCGCGATCATTTCCGACGGCCTCATCTCCGCCACGCGAACGGCCACGTCTAGTCCTGCTGTGGCAATATCAATGACGCCATCGCTGAGAGTGAGGTCGACGCGTAGCGCAGGGTTGTCGGCGATAAGTTCGGCAACGACAGGCACAACGAGGGAGTGGCCGATGACATTTGGCGCGGTAATCTTCAACACGCCTAAGAGACCGAAGGCACCAGACGAGACCGAGTCGAGCGCTCGATCCCGAGCCTCGATAAGGGTGACGGCGTGAGGCAGGAAGGCCTCTCCCTCGGACGTCAGCGAGAGGGATCGCGTCGTGCGGTGGAACAGTCGCGCGCCCAACCGGGCTTCAAGGCCGGCCAACCTGCGGCTGACGAACATCGGCGTCATGCCCAGCTGTCGAGCCGCCGCCGATAGGCTGCCGACCGCCGCAATCGCGCGAAAAAGAGCTACGTCTTCGAGATCCACATCATAACGATAATCGATATAATGCTTATCACCCAGCACATCTTTTGATGGCCTACCGCAAAGGCTAAATCTTAGCTCAACACATAAGCGATCCTTAGCTTTCGAGATGTAGGCGCCGGATTTGAAGGTCTGAACTATGAACGTTGACACTAGCGCGCTTTTTGCGCCGATCGTTATAAAACGTCACACCGTGGCAAACCGCTTCTCGGTCGCGCCGATGACGCGCATCTCGGCGACCGAGGAAGGCCGGGCGACCGAAAGGATGACGCGCTACTACGAGCGTTTTGCCCGGGGTGGCTTCGGGACGGTCATCACCGAAGGCATTTACACCGATCAGGCATTCTCGCAGGGCTACGTCAATCAGCCCGGCATAACCAACGAGGCGCAGGCCAATGCCTGGAAGCCGGTCGTCAGCGGCCTCAAGGCACACCGTACGCTAGCCGTAGCCCAACTCATGCATGCCGGCGCTATCAGCCAAAGCAACCGCTTTTGCGGCAGCACCGTGGGTCCGTCATCCCTCCAGCCGAAGGGAGAACAGATGACGTTCTATCACGGCAAGGACCGCTACGGTCTGCCGGCCGCGATGACGGAGGCGCAGATCGCCGACGCCATCGACGGCTTTGCCGAGTCAGCGGGCGCGCGATTGAAGTAGCCGGCTTTGAGGCGATCGAAATCCATGGCGCCAACGGATACCTTCTCGACCAGTTTTTGACCGACTACATCAACAACCGGACCGATCAGTGGGGCGGCAGCACGGAAAACCGTGTGCGATTGATCCTCGAAACGTTGAAGGCGGTGCGTGCAAAGGTCGGTGCCAGGGTGCCGGTCGGCGTCCGCCTGTCTCAGGGCAAGGTGAACGACTATCACCACAAGTGGGCGGGCGGCGAGCGCGATGCCGAGATCATCTTCGGCAGCCTCGCCGATGCTGGCGCCGATTTCATCCATGTTACCGAGTTCGAGGCATGGCAGCCTGCGTTCGCCGAGGGCGGCCCCTCCCTGATGCGTCTCGCCAAGCGCTATGCACCCAAAGCGGTGATCCTTGCCAACGGCAGTCTGCACGACATCGCGCGGGCGGCGGCCGCGCTGAACGAAGGTGCCGATATCATCACCATAGGCCGGGGTGCTCTGGCGAACCCCGACCTGCCCAGGCGCCTGTCCGATCGGGCCGTCCTCAACGACTTCGATCCGGCGATCATCGGACAGATCGCCGACGTCAAGGAAACCGAACTGAAGATGTGAAGTGCCAGCGTTCGCGACGACGGGTCGAAGCGATCGTGGTTGGGATTGCTCGCACACCGACGCATGTCTGCAATCGTCCGTCTGGGCGAAGATTACCGTGCCACTGTCGAGACACGGTAAAAGGAGTTTGATAATGATGCGGTCGCGCGACAGCCTTAGTGGCTTGCTTTTCGCTCTATGTTTGACCGCATCGCTACCGGCAGGTGCCGTATCGGGGCAGGCATCGCGGACGTCGTACGCCATGACATCAGAGCTGTGGCAGGGCGAAAAGGTTACATTCGAAGGTGCGGAGGGGTTTCCGAACGGGCGTATGACTGTCGTCGACGGGTTTGCGACGCTGAAGGATGCCGTGTTCACCGAAGGCACGGTCGAGTTCGACATGAAGCCACTGGCATTCGCTGATACGGGTATTTAGATTCATCGCCAGGACGCGGACATGGCCGAATTCATTTACCTGCGTGCAGACCCCGATTGCCCCGCGGCGAATGATTGCGTCCAGTACGCGCCAATTACGCACGGCCGCATGCAATGGAACATCTATCCACAGTATCAGAGCAGTGCGCCGATCTCCGAGAGGGGATGGAATCATCTGCGGATCGTGGTGACCGGCGAGCGCTTGCGTCTTTTCGTCAATCGCGAAAACGAGCCATCGATCGATGTGCCTCGACTTCAGGGGTTGGCCGGGACCGGCGGCATTGCCGTTAAAGGGCCAGCGGTGTTCGCCAATTTAATCATTCGGCCAGGCGATCGGGGCGAACCTACCGTGCCACCGCTTCAAGGCGATCAGCATGGGCTTGTCCGTCACTGGCTGCTCGCTCCCCCTACCTTGGCGCCGGCTGATCGTGCTCCGACACTCGCGGACGCTCCATCGAGCGATTGGCGACCGCTCGAGACGGAGGCCAATGGCATGGCCAATATCAGTCGTGCGATGCCCCACGATGCAACACCGACTCTGACGCTGGCTTGGCTGAAGCTGGCGATCAACGCCGCTACGGCTGGAGAGCGGGTCGTGGATCTAGGTTTTTCCACCCGTGCATGGCTCTTCCTCAACGGAAGACAGGTCTATGCCGGCGAAAACCTCTATTATCCGGAAGGAAAGAGACTGACACCGGAAGGCCGAATCGCTCCCGACAACGCCAAGGTAAAACTGGTGCTGCACAAAGGTACGAACGAGCTTGTCCTCGCCATCGATAACGCGTGGCGGACCTCGACAGGGCCGATCAAGCCGACGCCTTATGGTTGGGCGGGAATGGCTCGCTTTGAGGAAGCAGAAGGCTTGGCTCTTCAACCGTGAAAGCTGCTCAATTCGCCGAGAAGGTCGCTTCAAACCAGCTGACGAAAGCGCGGGCCTTGGCCGTCGGCAGTCTCCCAGTCGGAAAAAGGGCCCACAAGTCTGCGTTGGGAAGCTCCCAATCGGTAAGCACCGGAACCACGCTCCCGTTCGCAAGCTCTGGTTGCATCACCCACCGCGAGCTGATCGCGAGGCCAAGGCCTGCAATTACTGCCTCCCGAACACCCTCGGCCGCACTGAATGAAAGCCGGGTGGGTACACGCACTGACGTATCCTCACCCCCGCGACGAAAACGCCATTCTTCCGCAATCAGCCCCTGAGTGTAGACAAGCGCGGTGTGCTCGAGCAGGTCACCTGGAGTAGACGGAGTGCCCATCCGCGCGAGATACGTCGGGCTCGCAACGACAAGTCGCTCGCACGTGGCCAGTTTTCGCGCGGTCAGGCTCGAATCCATTAGCTCTCCCCCACGCAGCGCGACGTCGATGTTCTCGCCCATCAAGTCAACGAAGCGATCGTCCAAGACAAAATCGACCCGAAGATCCGGATGCGTGTCAAGAAAACTGCCGATCCTTGGAATGACATGTAGTCTCGCGAAGGTGACGGGCGCGCTGACGCGCAGCCGCCCGTCGAGGCCTTTGCTTAGTCCGCGGGCCGCAGTCTCAGCCTCATCGGCTTCCGCGAGAGTGCGGCGCGCTCGCTCGTAGAAAGCCTGGCCAGCTTCGGTCGTGTGAAGTTGGCGCGTCGAGCGGACCAGAAGCCGCACCTGGAGACGATCTTCCAGTGCGGCAATTAATTTCGACACATTGGGCTGGCCGATTTGCAGGTCGCGCGCGGCGGCTGAGAAGGAACCGGTCTCAACGACACGGACAAAGACGGCCATCGCATGCAAACGATCCATCGCCGCGCCGCCTATTCTATATCGGAATAAGTCATATCGCCCTTACCGCTCTACTGCAATGATCCAGAATAGCCCAATTGGACGTCACGCCAGCGATGGTGCTGAACCGGCAGGGAGAGCTCAATGAACTTTCAAGAAACTTTTGCGATGATCGCGCGGTCCGGCTTGCCGCTGCAAGGCAAGCTCGACGCGTTCGAGGTCGAATTCGATACTCGCCTCGCACCCCCGGCGGTAGTCGAAGCCTTGCATCGCTCCGTCGATGAACTGATTGAGTCCGGTGCGCCGGCTCGCGCACTGAAGGTCGGCGAAGTCGCACCGGAGTTCAGCCTCCCTGACCCCGACGGCAACACGGTCGCTTCCAAGACGCTCTTAGCCAAAGGGCCGCTGGTGGTCACCTTCTATCGCGGCATTTGGTGTCCGTTCTGCAACTACGACCTGACCGCGCTTGAAGAAAGCCGCTTGGAGATCGAGGCGCGTGGTGCGAGCCTCGTCGCAATCTCGCAGCAGACGGCGCCTAACAGCCGCAAATCGCAGCGCCAGAACGGGCTCGGCTTCCCGATTCTGGGCGACCATGGCGGTGAGGTCGGCGCAAGGTTCAACGTTCGCTGGACATTGCCTGACTATGCGCGTGTCGCGCACAAGACGCTCGGCGCCGACCTGGCGCAGTTCAACGGCGAGGACAGCTGGACCCTGCCGATGCCTGCGCGATACGTCATCGCGCAGGACGGAACGATCGTCTACGCAGAAGTGAACGCCGATTACACGCGGCGCCCCGAGCCATCGGCGGTCTTTCCGGTCCTGGAACAGCTGGCGCGTAAGCGGGCCGCCTGACGCCTCTTTACCGTTGCTTAGCCTCTACTGCGGTGCCTTGGAGCACCCGAGGTTGGCTACGCCAAGGATCTGAGCTGGTGATGTCAAGCCAACTTAGTACTGCGCGCACGACCGCGTACGCACGCCCAACAAAAGGAATAATGAAATGGCCAAGTTTGCGTTACTCGTTGAGATGAAGGCCAAGCCAGGAAAAGAAGCCGAGGTCGAGGCATTTCTCGCAAAGGAGGCGTCGCTGGTGAAAGGCGAGCCTGGCACCCTGACCTGGCACGCCGCAAAGATCGAAGGCGAACCGGGGGTCTATCGGGTATTCGACACGTTCGGAGACGAAACGGCCCGCGAAGCCCATCTGAACGGTGAAGCCGGACAGGAGTTCGTCGACAAGGCGGGTGAGCTGTTCTTAGAGGCCAAAATCAGTCGCCTGCAGGTGGTCGCACACAAGTAATACCGTACGTCGGCTCTTGAACTGCCAAATCTCGAACGAACTTGGGCGGTTTGGCGCAACGGAGACTCCGACCGCCCATCTTCAAGAGAAAAATTCCTTGGAAAGACATCCGGTAGAAGTTCGCCAATCTCCGAATTATAACTGCGAAACTGCCGACATCGCTGCAAAGGACTTTTATGATCTCTCGTCTTGCCGTCTGCGCGATCTTGATCGCGTCAATCGCCGATGTGGCTATGGGGCGGGAGCTGCCACCGCTTCCAGTATTGACTGAGAGTCCCTGGAACGGCGACTGGATCCTCAGCCCGACGCGCAATACCCCGGAGATCAAAGAGGCCGCAGCGGATGGCTATCGCTTTCACCTACAGCCGGACGGTCGCATCCGCTGGGAAATCCCATCTCTGCAAGAGGTGGTGGAGGGCCGAATGGATGGACAGGCTATGGCTATTCGGCGTCTCAAGCCAACAACCCTAACCTTAGCGGTTTCGGCACAAGGTCCTCGCGTCCTCATCTATCACTTAGTCAGAAATGGAAAGCCCGAAGGCGAAGGGCGGATGACTTTGGTGGATCAGGGCAAGGCCTGGGTAGATATATCCCAGCCCGCCGGACGGCCTGATCTTGCTGGCGCAGTAATCTATGTGCGACCCGACGCGACGAACCACTAGGCGCGGCTTTGTAGTTAGGAACACGACCCGGCCCAGCAGATGACAAACTCTGCTGGGCCTCAACGCCGGCGGGATGTTTATGCGATACCGCAAAGTCGGCGGACAAAGGCGGCCACGCCGGGAGCGACGACCTCGGGTGCCTCCTCCGGAGTATAATGGTTTCAGGCCACCGGAATTTCCTCCTGGTTGGCGAAGGTCCTTCAAAAAGCGACTTGGTCCGGATTGCTATCGAGGATGCCCGGCGTTGCATGAAAATAAAGCTTGGGCACCGGGCTTGCCGCCAACCATCGCGAAGAGGCCATGACCGCCTCGGCCACGTCCGCCGGGTCGCCTGAAATGGGAAGCTGGCGCGGCCAGCTCAACGTCGGCCGCCGGTTCTCGCCCGGGATCAGGAAGGGGCGGCGGTACTCCGCTTTGACCGCGTCGGACAGCGGACGCTCAATGCTTCCGAAGAGAACCTGCTCGACATAGGCATTTTGCTGCAGGACCATCGCGTCGCCAGCGGACGACCGCATTGCCTCGAACGCAGGTCGCATGGATTCGTTGAAGTCACTCCAATCGAGCGGCATCACGATCGACTCCATATAGGCGATGCCCTGCACTCGGTCGGATTGCTTGCTCGCATAGTCGAAGGCGAGCGCCGAGCCCCAATCGTGGACAACGAAGATAAGGTTGTGGCCAAGATTGCACCGCTCGTGGACGATTTGGAGGTTCGCCGGTTCGTGCAGGACCCCCGTGGCCGCTGCAACAGCGCTCGTGGAGCGCCGTTTCTGCGACGCGATCGACGCAGGAGAAGTCCCGTCTGACTTCCTGTTGCCGCGCGCGCGATCCAGGTTCTCGACCTTGGCCGCGGTCTGACGACGCGTGCGTAGTTGGGCACGCAGCGCAAAATGCTCCTGAAGGACGCCGAGCAAGCGGCGGACCTGGTGCTTCTCCCAATGCATGAGAGGGCCATGCCAGACAGCCAAAACGGAATATGAGTGAGCGACCGGTTTCGCGAAGCGGCAAGGGTCACATGAGTGGCCGCATTTAGGTCTCGCTTCCGTCAAGCGGTCCGGTGGGGCGAACCAAGTTCGCCGCCAGCGCATGGATTGCCTATTGAAAGCCGGACTTTGGATCTTCTCGACGAAGCTTCAGCTTTGACGAGGTCCACTTTTGCTATCTGGTCGTGTATAAGCCACCAGTCTGCGATCAACCTCAATCCGAAATGCGGGACAGGTGAACGAACGGCTGTTTCTGAAAAGCGGCCGCGACTCGCCGAGCGTCCGACTTTCAGTCCTCTCATTGTAAGTCTCTGCGGGCGGCGTGCCTCACGCCGCCCGCAGTACGGGTATTTAGGTCGCCAAATGCAACGGAACGGTTGAACGCCGGGCGCGGATCGCAAGGCCAGTCGCGGTGAAACCAATGATCAACATTCCCCAAGTGGCGGGCTCGGGAACGGCGAGCACGCTTTCGCCGATGGTGAGTGACGCGGTCGGTGGGCCGCCCAGGAAACGTATGTCGCCCGTGCCAACGAATGTCCCCCTCGCGTGGGCGAACTTCCCGCTTCCCCCAGTGACAAGGAAGCTCTGCACGTTATCGATTACGCTGGCGACGCCCGAGTTCGACAGGACCCCGGAATAGGTCCCGAACAACGACCCGCCGTTGGTGAAGCTGTAGGTAAAGCGGCCATCGTAGTAGGGCGTGTCGGCTGCGCCCACAGCGATCGGAGGACCGCTATCGAGGCAGTGGGACTGGACGGAGGTGAAGGCGCCGAGGTTCGATGAGCCGGTCGCATAGAAGGGACCGTGGTTGCCGATATTGACCGTCAGTGAGGGACAGCGGCCACCGGATGCAGCCGGAGGGTTCGTGTTGGCGAAGCTGCCGCTGAATATCAGACTGCCCGCCGACAGCGGCGATGCAAACGCTACGGTCAAGGTTGCGAGAAGGACAGGAATCTTCACGATGGGTTCTCCGGTGACACGGGGCTGCTGCCCGCGCTTCTCGGTTGCCTCGACGGTGGCCGAGGCGATAGGACGCCTTGGCGACTTTTTGCCGACTTTTTGCCGACCATCCGGGAGAGGCCGACGGCGATGATCGATCTGGCCCGCTCTTCTGATTTCGCGCTCGGCCCGATCGCGGTCCGACCGTCGTCGCGTGAGCTGGTAGGGGCTGCCGGCGCAGTCATGGTCGAGCCGAAGGTAATGCGGGTACTGATCGCACTATCGCAAGCAGACGGCCGCGTCGTGCCGCGTGACGACCTCGTCAATAGCTGCTGGGATGGCCGCATCGTGGGGGACGACGCGGTCAATCGCGTCATCGGCAAGCTGCGCCGCGTCGCCGAGGAGGTCGGCGGCGGAGCCTTCAGGATCGAAACGGTCGCTCGCACCGGCCACCGCCTGATCTGCGAGCAGCCAAAGATACCCGCGGCCGTCGCAGAGGCACTCCCCGCCGCCCATCAGCGCCGGATAAGGCTGCCGGTGGTGATATGTGCCGCCGTGCTCCTGGTGATTTGCACGTTCGCGTGGTTTTACGCCGATCGCCCCAAAACCCCCGCGGCTGTGGTCCATCAGGGTCTGCCGGCCGCGGTCACCGACCTCGAGACGCGAGGCCTCGCATCGATGTTCGAGAACGCGCCCGATCGGACGGCAGAGGGCGTCGACTACCTGCGCCAAGCGACCGTGCTTGCACCACGCGCGGCACCGGTCTGGGGATCGCTGGCGATGAGCTACGTCCTCAGCCTCGGCTGGGCACCTCCAGAGGAGCGCGCCGCGGTCGTCGCCAGGGTGCGAAGCGCCGCGAATCGTGCTCTCGGGCTCGATCCGCGAGAAGCTCGGTCGGCGGCGGCGCTGGTGAGTGTTCAGCCGACGTTTGGCCAGTGGTCCTCGAAGGACGCGGCGCTCGGCGCTGCCTCATCGCGAGCGTATCCCGATTTCGGTCCGCTTGCCTATCAACGGGTGCAGTTTCTGATGGCTACCGGCCAAAACCGCGCGGCGCTGGCGGCGATGCGTCCGATCATTGCAACATCGCCACTGGTTCCGTGGGTGCGGGCTGCATACATCGACCTTGTCGCTGCAAACGGTCGGCTGGAGGATGCCGATCGGGCTGCGGAGGAGGCAGGTCGGATCTGGCCACGGGATCGACTGATCTGGTTCACGCGGTTCGACCTC
Source organism: Polymorphobacter megasporae (assembly GCF_018982885.2). Classification (NCBI taxonomy): domain Bacteria; kingdom Pseudomonadati; phylum Pseudomonadota; class Alphaproteobacteria; order Sphingomonadales; family Sphingosinicellaceae; genus Glacieibacterium; species Glacieibacterium megasporae. The sequence continues at coordinate 2,430,094 of NZ_CP081848.1, forward strand.
GCGATGTTCAATGGGCAACCCGAAAAGGCGCTAGCGCTGGCGGCTGACCGGTCGGGCTGGCCGAAGCAGACGAGTGCCGACGAAATCGAGCTCGCGGTGAAGACCGCGAAGGCATTGCAGAGTCGTGGCGACGACACGGCTCGTCTGTTGCAGACCCTCGTAACTGTTGCCCCGCACGGGCAGGTCGAAGCCGAGCGCGCGATTCGAGCAGCCGCCGCGTTGGGTCGACCGGATCTCGCGCTCGCCGTGGCGCGGCGCTTATTGACACACCGGCTTCTGGCCAATCCGCGCCGGACGGTGATCCCGTATATTGGTTTGCCGGCGAACACGGAGGTGCCGACTGCAACCCTGTTTTTGTCACCCGCCATTTCTTTAGCGCCCCAGCCAGGATTTCTTGATCTGATGCGGGACGTCGGACTTGTCGCGTACTGGCACCATGCTCGTCCGCCGGATTTCTGCTTCGACGAGCCATTGCGTACCTTGTGTCGCCGGGCGGGCATGTAGCCGCCTGACGAAACCACTGGAGGCAGTCGAAAAGCTCATAGCAATCATCGCGAGATGAAGATGAAGAGGGAACTGCTACGGGTAGCGGTTTGAGCCATCTGAATGGTTCGAATTAGGTCTTCTCGCCGCACAGAGGTGGCTAAACAAAGGTCCGCTTAATTGCGTTGGACGCCCGAAAGCGGATGAACCACTTACGGCCCCCTCGCTGTCGCCGGGAGGGAGCCGCGGGAGCGACGACGGAGTGAGGAGCGGACGGCCAGGTTTCCAGCACGATAACAATGTTGCGGCACTGGCCGTTAGATTGTCCGCGACGGAGGTGGAAAGGGCGCCCTGAGTGTCAGGTTACGGGCTTCTGCTGCCGAAAGCCGCGGCTCAATTTGCCTAATAGAAAGTCTCTGCTTCACGCATTAATCGTCGCAAATCCGCCGCATTTGGTGTGGTAGTAATTCTTTCGTGAATATGTCATACTAGCAATCGCTATTGTCGCCGAAGTTTGTGCTACGACTGCTATAAAACAGTCGAATGGTTTCACTCGTATGCCTTGGATATCTATCGCTGTTATCGGCTATGGTATTGCCCTCTACTTATTTTCGCTAACACTTAGGACGATTCCAACCGGGACTGCATACGCTATCTGGTCAGGCGTCGGCATCGTCCTGATTTCTGTCGCTGCATGGATATTTTATGATCAGAAGCTCGATGCTGCTACTTTTATTGGTATGGGCCTGATTATTGCCGGCGTCATTGTAATTAACGCTTTTTCGAACGCATCTGCGCACTGAAAGATGGCGGCTTAACTCCTACCTTAAGCCTGTTGATAGTGGATCCGGACGCCGCAGATTGTCTTCCAACCAGATTAACAAATGGCTGAAGTTGCGAAGAAGCTAAGGGCGGTGGGATGGCCAGGTGTGGATCTTCTGGGCATCTAAACATAGTTGAACAAAGGTCTGCTTACCGCGTCCGGTCTCCCGAAAATGATCAGGCATCTAAATCTCCGTAGAGGCAAGAAGCGCGCCTGGACAATCATCAGGCTGGCATCCAGCTCCGTTCGAACGCGGCCACCCAGTTGCTCCCCAATATCTTTTCGATCACGCGCGCCGATAGACCCTTAGCCGTCAGGGCGTCTGCGATCACCTCCGCACGACGCGACGTGTTCATGCCGATAACGAAGGGCGGACGTTCCTCTCCAAGGGCTCCGATACCGCGCACCTTGCGATCGGCGACGACTTGCAAATAGCCGCGCATGTTCTCGGGCGAAGTGTCGAAGCCCGCGAACATCGCATCGCTGCCGATCCCGACGTGATCCTCGCCGCACACATTCAGCGCGTGAAGCAGGTGGCCGATATAGTCGGTAACCGTTGGCTGACGATTGAGTGGTGCCAGAAAGGGCAGGTCATAGATGCCAACGACGCCGCCTTTTTCGGCAACGCCGCGCAAAAGTTCGTCGGGCTTGTTGCGTGGATGAGAATTAACCGCGGCGCAGCCGGCATGCGATATAATCGGAGATGACCGCGAAGCCACGAGAACATCCATCGTCGTCCTGGCATCAGAATGGCTCAGGTCGATCGTGACGCCCAGCTTGTTCATTCGATCGACCGCGCTGCGACCGAGGTCGGTCAGCCCGGTGCTGGAGACTGCCGGCGTCATCGCGCCCGAGGCAAATACCGAAGCCTGATTGTAGCTCAGCTGCATGACCCGCACGCCAAGCGAGCGGAAATGGTCGATGCTGGCGACCTTGCCATCGAGTTGTCCGACGTTTTCGAAGGAGAAGATGATGCCGAGCTTGCTCAACTCCTTGCAGCGGCGGATGTCCGCCACTTCCTGAATCTGTGCTAGAAGCGCGCCATTGCTGGCGATCGCCGATCTGAAGTCGCGGATCATCTCGTTAGCGCTGTCGAAGGTGTCCGACCCGTCAACATCCGCCTTCACGGCGGTAAGTCCCGAACTCTTGATGGCGATCACCGCTTCGGCTGATAGCGCGCCGACGCCTTCGATCGGCGGCACGAGATTACCGTCGATCACGACCGCCCTGTTATAAAGGTCCGCGGTGTTGGCCCGCGGATGGGAGAGAGCGGGTTCGGCTAATCCAGCGATGCCGATGGCCACGAATGTTCGGCGGTCGATCATGCTGTTCCCACTTCCACTCGAGCAGCCATGGGCGTCGGCAGGACTCCGGGCAAACGATCATTTCGATGGTGAGATGCGAGCCGGTCGCGACAGGCGCCGGTGCTAAAGCGATCGCCGGAAGCGCGGTGCAATCGAATGAACAGATGTGGGAACTCAACTACGGTGTCCAGGCGACCTCGTGGCTGCTGGTTCGTCCCGGCATCCAGTATGTCATCCGCCCCGGGGGCTTTTCCAATCGACCCGACGCAGTCGTCTTTGCAGGGCATTTACAAACGGTGTTCTAACCGCTTGCGCCGCTTATAGGCGCACTTCTGCTGAGTGACGAACGACCGGTGGGCCCTGTTAGCGACCCGAAGCTGCCAAGCAGCTTCCGGTACCGTTTTGGCCAAAAACAAGCACATTCATGAATGTCCGATCTTAGGAAGCGCTTTAACACTCGCGGATGTCGGATTGCGTGCCCTGTTTGAGAAGGTTCCAAGATGTGGAGAGAAAAGGGCTCGACATTGGGTGCTGGCAATCAGAGACCTCGACAGCTTCAATAATTCGGTCACTTGAAGACTGGAGACGGCGAGACTGTAATGCCATTGCCACTACACCTCCGTCATCGTCCAGACTGTTCAAAATGTCTTGCGAATGCCGCCAAAGAAGCCTCGGCGCTGACCGAACTGGGGAGCACCGACGCCGACGCCCGAGCCGTCGCGGATCGCGTAGCTCTTGTCGCCGACATTGATGACATCGAACCGGACAGACAGGCCCTTGAGCACGCCTGGACCGTCGATCGCCTGCTCAATGCCCAGATTGACCTGGACGTACGAAGGCAGCTTCCCGCCGTTCGGCACTATGCCCGCCGCGTCGTCGGCGCGCAGGCCGTCTCCATAAATGAAGTCGGCGGTCGGCGTAAGATGACCGATGCCGTCGTCAAACGCGTACGAAGCGCCCCCAGACGCCGTCCATCGTTGCGAATGATCGGTGTTGATCGGATGGGTTGCGATATAGGCCAGCTCGTCGGGCGCGAAGAAGAACTGGCTCGAGACGATGTTGCGACCCTTCTCCTGCCCGCGGGTGGCATTGCCGTAGAGCGAGAGCGGTCCACTTTTGTACGCCGTCGTCAGCTCGATGCCCCATGCCCAGCCGCGCTCGTAGTTGAACGGCGACAACACGACCGCTTCGCCAAACTGCCCTTCGTCGAGCAGGTTGCGCTTGATCTTGTAGTAGCCGTCCAATCCGACCGTCAGGCCCGGCAGGACGGTGTGGACGACGCCGGCATCGAAGTAGTGCTCGCGCTCGGCTTTGACGGCGTCGGCGGTCTGGATCTCGGATTGTTTGGTCGTGCCGTTGAAGATCGCGACAGTCGATGTCCCGATCAGTTCCTGTGGCGGGGGCGTAAAATCTCGTGCGTAACCGGCGTGGAATGTCGTTCCCTTGCTCGGCTCATAGACGAGGTTGATCCGCGGGCTGAGCTGGTTTTCGGTGGTGAAGGCGTGGACCGCGTCGAATCGCGCCCCGACATTGAGCGTGAGCTGAGGAGTGATCGACCATTCGTCCTGGAGGTAGACTCCGTAAAGCTGACCATTCTTCCGATCCGGCACGGTGACTGGGAAGGGCACGTCGCTCGCCTGATTGCCGTCGCCATCGGTCGATAGCACCAGGGACGTGACGCTCGACCGCGTGCGCTCGTTCTGGAAAAAGAAGCCGCCGCGTAGCGTGTGACGGTCGGACAGCTTGTAGCTGGCGTCGGTTTGGACACCATAGGCAAGGCTCGACAGCCGCGAGCGGTCGGAGAAACCATTGAAGATGATGTCGCCGTTCGATGGATCGGGGGTGAAGGTTGTCCTCGAATAGCGCGCGAACGGCGCGACCTGAACTGATAAGGCGTCAGCCGAGTACTGATACGCCAGCACGCCGTAATAGGTATATTCGTGCTGGTTCTGGTTCAGCAACGACGAATTGAAGTCCGATACGCGATTGACCGCGAAGGCGGGGTCCTGCCCCGGGTTGTTGGGGATCTGGAAGCGGCCGGTCGCGGCACCACCAAAGGCGCTCAATCGGCTGGTCTCCGACAGGATCTGAGAGACATAGGCAAAGCCGCGGAACTGGTCGGTACGGTCGTGGATCGCGTCGCGAGTCGAAGTCGGGTTCTCGATGCCGAGGTCGTTCTTGAGATAGCTGGCGCTGGCGAAATAATTGAAGCCGCCGCTCGACCCCTTGATCGACGCGCTCGGCTCGATCGTGCCGCGGCTACCGCCGTAGAAGCCCACATCACCGCCATTGTCGAAAGCGCCGGTCTGCGTCGTGATGTTGATCACGCCCGACGTCCGGTAGCCATATTGTGCCGGCAAAGTGCCGGTCAGCAGCGAGATCGAATCGGCGAGCCTGATATCGATAGTCTGGCCGAAGCCGGTGATGCTCTCGGGAACGATGACGCCGTTGATGCGGTATTGGACGTTGGCGTGTTCGTTGCGAACGTGCAGCTGGCCATAGCTATCCTGCACGACGCCGGGTGCCTGGAGGAGCAGACCCGTCAGGCTGCGATCCTGTCCCTGCGGCTGCGTAACGATTGCTGCGCGGTCGAACGTATACTTGCTCGCGCCTAGGCTCGGCAGGATCGCATCGCGTGCGTTGTCTAGCCGCTTGGCCGTGATGACGATATCACCTGTCGAAGACCCGTCGACCGCCGCAATATCTTCGGCAGCAGCGATTGTTGGCAACACTAGCGAAGCCGCCAGCAGGGAGGCCTTCAGCGCGACAAGACCCATAAAGCAACTCCCATGAGACGGTATATCATACCTCGATAGATTTATGCTGCGCCGTTAGCAATGATTTTTATAGGCCCAAATGGAATGCATTTAGGCTGGTACTAGATGGCCACATGCAATTCATAGGCAGGTGCCGTTGAACGTGAATCTCTGTTTTGGTCACCTCCGAGACGAGCAACATCGGTCGCCCTGCCGCTTCGTTTGTAAGCGCTGTGCTGACCCCGCCTTGCTGATGTTGGCGTAACCCGCGAGTCCTGCTTGTCCCAGGGGCTGGCGGTGTTGATGCTATGATGATGTCATGTGACGATGCTGGCTCGATGGGCGGTCGTGCGGCGCGGATCGAGGTTTTCACCGGCACGAGGCGGCGTCGGCCATGGTCCGATGATGAGAAGGCGCAGATCGTTGCCGAGAGCTATGCCGGCAACGGCATCACCGTCTGTGACGTGGCGCGTCGGAACGACATCTGCCCCAGCCAGCTGTTCACGTGGCGGCGGCAGCTGCGCCGCCCGGTGGAGCCCGCCGAAGCGCCATTGTTCGTGCCGGCGATCGTCGAGCCTGAAGAGGTTCCATCGCCGCTACCCGCAACATCGGCGGCCAGATCTCCGCGACGACGTCGGTCTGCGCGTCGCGGCAGTATCCCAGCCCCGATCGAGGTGAGCATGGACGGCATTTCGGTGCGGATCGGCCGCGGTGCCGATGCGACCCTGATCGCGGCGGTACTGGATGCGCTGAAGGGCAGCCGTTGACGGCGCCGGGGCCAAGCGGTGCCACCCGCGTGCTGGTCGCCACGCGGCCGGTAGATTTCCGCAAGGGGATGGACGGCCTGGCAGCGCTGGTGACGGCCCAGCTCGGCGGCGATCCCTTCTCCGGCGTCGTCTATGTGTTCCGGGCCAAGAAGGCCGACCGGGTCAAGCTGGTTTGGTGGGACGGCACCGGCCTGTGCCTGATGGCCAAGAAGCTGGAAGCCGGCGCCTTTAGCTGGCCGTCTGTTCATGACGGCGTGATGCGGTTGTCCGCCGCCCAGCTCGCCGCACTCGTGGAAGGTCTGGACTGGCGCCGGGTGCATCAGGCCAGACGCACGAGAGTGCCGCAGATCGCCGGCTAAGCCACTGTGCCTGCGGTAGATTGACTCATATCGGCGGTAGCCCTCGACGCGCGTGCGCGCGCGTGATTCACTACCGCTATCATGCTCGCCGTAGCTGATCTTCCCGACGATCCCAAGGTGCTCCGCGCCATGATCGTCGCCGCCCACGCCGAGACGGCGCGGCTCATGGCGAAGGTGGAGCACGCGACGGCGGAGGTCGCGCGCATTAGCGCCGAAGCTGAGCAGAACGCCGTCGTCCAGGCTGAAGCCGATGCCGAGATCGCTCGGCTGAACAGCATCATTGCCGCCTTCATGCGTCACCGGTTCGGTCCCCGCTCGGAGAAGCTTGACGACGACCAGCTCGAGCTGGTGCTCGAGGATCTCGGCATCGCCCTCGCCAAGGTGGAAGCGAAGCTGGATACGATCAGTTCACCCAACGCGCGCGCCGAGAAGCAGCGCTGTACCAACCGCGGCCAGCTGCCGGCGCATCTTGAACGCGTCGAGCAACTGATCGACGTCGACAGCAAGCAGTGTGCCTGCTGCGGCGGTGATCTCCATGCCATCGGCGAGGATGTGGCCGAACGCCTCGACGTGGTGCCGGCAGCTTTCCGGGTGCTGGTGACCCGCCGTCCGCGTTATGCGTGCCGTGCCTGCGACGGCCAGGTCGTGCAGGCGCCGGCACCGCCGCGGATCGTCGAAGGCGGGCTGCCGACCGACGCGCTGGTCGCGCAGGTGCTGGTCTCCAAGTACGCCGATCATCTGCCGCTCTACCGCCAGGCCCAGATCTACGCCCGTCAGGGCGTCAACCTTGACCGTTCGACATTGGCAGACTGGACCGGCCGCGCCGCCTGGTGGCTGACGCCGCTGCGGGATCACCTGCTTGCTGTCCTGAAGCGGGGACCAAGGCTGTTCGCCGACGAGACGACGGCACCGGTGCTCGATCCAGGACGACGACGCACCAAGACCGGGCAGATCTGGGCCTATGCCCGCGATGATCGACCATGGGGCGGCACCGATCCGCCGGCGGTGGCCTTCATCTACGCGCCCGACCGCAAGTCCGAGCGGCCACTGGCACATCTCGCCGGGTTCAGCGGCATCCTGCAGGTCGATGGCTATGCCGGTTACAACAAGCTCGGCCGCCGCAATGACGTGGCGCTCGCGTTCTGCTGGGCCCATGCGCGCCGCAAGTTCTTCGAGCTCGCCAGGGCCGACGCCTCACCAACGGCCACCGAGGCACTACAGCTGATCAAGGCGCTCTACGCCATCGAGGACGAGATCCGCGGGAAGGACGCCGAAGCCCGTCGCGCTTTGCGGCAAGAGAAGAGCAAGCCGATCGTCGACGCGCTGTTCCGACTGCTCACCGCCCGGCTCCCCCTGGTCAGCGCCAAGAGCAAGCTGGCCGAAGCGATCCGCTACGCTACCTCGCGACGGACCGGCCTGACGCTGTTCGTCGAAGACGGCCGCGTTGAGATGGACAGCAACACCGTCGAGCGGACCATCAGGCCCATTGCCCTTAACCGCAAGAACGCCCTGTTCGCCGGCTCCGACGACGGCGGCGACAACTGGGCCGTCATCGCCAGCCTCATCGAGACCGCCAAGCTCAACGCCGTCGATCCCCTCGCCTGGCTCACCGACACCCTCGAGCGCCTTGCCCGCGGACACTCCAGCCAGAACCTCGATCAGCTCATGCCGTGGAACTTCCAAGCCTGAAGGGCCTCGGCACATCGCTTACCTTCGTTTCACGTACCGCTTCCAATCTCGGCAAGCGACGCATTGGCGGCACGACTTCAGTTTTCGAGCCGGACTAGATCAGGCGCGATTGAGAAGGCTCGATACGGGACGCGATTGCGTCGGATGGAAGCACGCTGGGGCGCATCCGATCGACACGAGGTTGACCGCCAGCGTTTCACGAAGCGAAGAACCTCGATAGCGGAGCTCGTGTCGTATTTTCCGGATAATAATTAACCTGACTGTAAGATATTCCGACAGTTAGCTGGTCGGATTGGATGTGGATTCCGGGTCCCGGGAGGAACGCTGTTTCATAAGTCGTTAAGATTCCGTTTGTATCCGTTATCAGGAAATTGGCACGGCTTTTGCTGATGGCAATGTGGGCATGAGAGCCCGTCTAACAGGGGATACGAAACAAATGCGTTTGGCTCATACACTCGTTGCAACAACATTGCTTGCCGCCGCCGGGACCGCGTCGGCCGCCAATCTCGTGGTCAACGGCTCGTTCGAGTCCACCGACGTCAGCGGCAAGAGCTATTTCGCGTCACACGTCACCGGCTGGTCCGGCGGCAGCAACCTGACCTTCGTCGATTTTCCAGGCACAGCCGACGACGGCAGCTACCTCAGCGTCTACGGCCCGTTCCCGACGACCAGCCCGGTCGGCGGAAATTTCGTCGAGGCCGACGGCGACCCGAGTTATTCGGGTGTGATCTCCCAGTCGATCTCTGGTCTGACCGCGGGCAAATCGTACACCGTCAGCTTCTATCAGGCAGCAGGACAACAGGTCGGCTTTACCGGGCCGACGACCGAGCAATGGTCGGTGTCGCTGGGTGAGTCGACGCAATTGTCGAGCCTGTACTCACTGCCCCAGGGCGCAGTGGGCGGCTGGCAGAAGCAAACGATGACCTTTGTTGCGGGCTCGACCAACGAGCTTTTGTCGTTCCTCGCGGTCGGCACGCCCGGCGGTGCTCCGCCGATCTCGTTTCTCGACGGTGTATCGCTGACGGCGTCGGTTCCTGAGCCGGCGACCTGGGCGCTGATGGTCAGCGGCTTCGGTCTCGTCGGCGGCGTCCTGCGCCGGCGATCGATTGCGACCACCGCGTAACCACGCAATCAAACAGTTTTACGAAACGAGGGGGCGGCCAACGTATTGGCTGCCCCTTCACGCGTGTATTGGCGCCAGGCTCCAACCAGCCCCGTCCCAGCCAAATCAGGTTTTCGACTCGGTGGCGAACTCACGTACCCAGTTCTGCCGATGAGATTGTCAGTAATCTAGAGCTTGCGGAGGAGGTGGTCAGTGCAGTTGCACTTTACAGTCGCCAACGTCGATATGATCTCGATAGCGAGGCGCTACGTCTCGGATTGCTGTGCAGGTGTGTTGGCTTAAACGAATAACGACGGATGGAAGGGCAGTACGCTTCGGATATCAGCAGATGCCTTCGCAAGGTCGTCACTGTCATGTTGTCTGACCATTACATTACCGTCCGGCTGTTGCCAGTATCCCGGACCCTCCGACGTCTGCGAGGGATTGATCGGCATCACTGTGCCGAAGGCGGGAGCGATCTTGCGGCACATGTCCTTCCAGATTGGACCGAGAGCCGCCTTGTCTCCCCCCAATAGGTAATCAGTTGCCATCTGAAACTCAGGCCGATCAAAACGTTCAACCGCCGCCGTCTCGAAGATCCAGATGCCCTGCCCGGCGGTATGATTGAAATACTTAGCAGGCGCGATCCGGAATGAGCGCCGCCCAGCCAAAAAGTGATGCCAGTTTATCCATGTGCCGTAGGCGATCAGCGCGGGCGCGAGCAATTCGGTAATTTCGGAGGCTGCTACGCCGAGGCCTGCTATCGACCCATGGATGGGCATCATCGCGTCGCCGACGATCCCCGCCGCCAACTCGGCTTCTGACACCGCCTTGATCCCTATCTCCATGAGCAGCGCGGCGGCGGCGTCCAGCCACTTTGGGAAGTGTCGCGTCAGCGTCTGGACCGTTACCCCCGTGGCATCTTCTTGCTCGGCGCCTACATAGTCGACGTGAACTGGTGGCAGCTCCAAGTGTCGCAGCATTGGCGGAACGGCGAAAGTTACTGTCTTCCCGAAGGGCAAGCTAAGCTTAATGAAGGGCCGATCGAGGACACGGATTTTGGCGCGGCCGTGAAAGCACAGGGTTGGCTGACCCTTCCACTGATGCCGTTCATCCAATTCCGTAGTCGCGCTTGCTGGATTGAGGTAATTAGGCAGTGCTTTGAGCAATCCCGCGCCAGGCGAAGCGCCTGGGCCCAGCGCATGTGGACGAAAAGCAATCCGAAATCGGTTGACATGCACCGGTCCGCATCCAGCTCGAATTGGCTGATCCGTGAAGTCGTTCATCCCGTCATACCCTCGCTAAACATCACCTTATAACGCGCGCTATGACCCGACGGTGCCGATCGCAGGGTTGCCGCAGAATGTGTATTTGGACGTTTGCAACAGAATTACTTTCGGCGGTGATATGGGTTTTTCCGTCTGCTCGGAGCCGCACCGGAGATAAGCGGAGAGCCCTAGGGCGATATCGAAGTGGAGACCGCCATAGACGACCGTCTTGTTGCGACGGACGAAGTCGATAAAACTGCTGCTCCGCTCGTGCGCCACGGGGTTGAAAACTCCGGGACCGGGACGCTTGCTGTTGCTGGCGGCATCAGGCGGGTTAGTCGAGCTTGAGCCGGAAGCCACCCGCCGCCGTCAGAGGCTTGCCATAGAGCGCGGCCGTGAAGCCGTCATTGGTGCCGATGTAGCGCCTGTCGAACAGGTTCTCGACCTGGACGAACCCCTCAAGGCCCCGCCTCAGCGGGACGCTGGCGGTAAGGTCGGCGACGAAGTGCGCGTCGGTCCGGTAGATCGCGTCGGGATCGCCGTTGGTGCGCGACACATAGCGCACGCGCGGAGAGACCTTGATGCCATAGGGGCCGGTCCAGTCGACGCCGACGCTAATCCGATGTTTTGGTATCCCTGGCTGCTGGACGCCGATGCTGGCCGGATCCTCGGTGTTCCGGGTGACGACCGAGTCCGCGTAGGTATAGGCGAGCGTCGCTTCGATCGCCGGCGCGGGACGCCACGTCAGTTCCGCCTCGACGCCGCGGCTGCGCGCCGTGCCGGCGTTGATGAGCCGGGCACCGATGCCGAACCCGGCTGGCAGCGTGGCGGGATCGAGATAGCGATAGGTAATAAAGTCGGAGATGCGGCTGATGTACGCCGTCGTCTGGAAGCGGATCGGACCGTAGTTGAAGTCGAAGCCGGCTTCAGCGCCCTCAAGCGTCTCGGGCTTCAACGCGGCATTGCTGTACAGTATGTAGCCCGGAACGGACGCGCCCCGGTACAGATTGTCGAGGGTCGGCGCGCGAAAGGCCCGGTAGGCGGCGCCCCGCAAGGCAAAGCCGCCGGGCAGTTCGTAGCGGATCGACAAGCGAGGATCGACATCACTGTCGTGGCGCCCGCCGAGATTGCCGCTAAGCCCCCCCGGCGTGTCATCGACGCCATGATAACTGTAAAAATCCTGGTAGCGAAGGCTGAAAAGCAGTTGCAGTCGGTCGAATGGCCGCACGTCGGCCTGAACGAAGCCGCCGAGAAAGCGCTGGTCGCCCGAGCCGGAGTCGGTGCGGATGCGCACTCCGGCGGCGTCGAAGATGCCGGCGTCATCGCTGCCTCGGACGCCGTGATAATCCGCGCCTGCCGACAGCGAGCGCAACCAGCCGGTAAAGATCTTGGTCCAGATAAGCGACGCACCCCAGTCGTTGGCATGGGTGTGATGGCTGTTCTGGATATATTCCGCGTCGTTCGGCCCGGCGCCGTCGGGCGTGCCTGTGTTGTTCGTGACGAACCGCTCATTGATGTGGAACACGGTCAGGTCAACCAAGCCCATGTCTGCTGGCTGCCAGCTTAGCGTACCGGTGTAGCGCCAGTTCCGCTGTTCGTTGGTGTTGAGGTGGGTGAGGAAATTCTGGTCGTTCTCGTAATAGCTGACCCGTGCCCGGGCACTGAGGTTGATCGTCAGGTCCACGTTTCCCGATGCGGCAAGAGTGTGCGCCGTAAACGAGGTTGGCACGGTGATGGCCCCGCGGGCGCTTTCCACCTGTTCGACATAGCCATCGCTGTGATTGATGCCGGCGTCGATGCCGATACCAAAGCCGCTGCCCGCATAGGCGGCGTGCCCGTCGGACCGGTAGGTGCCGCGGCTGCCGCCGACCGCCTCCGCCTCGAGTTCGGTCTTGTCGATTGGCTTGGTCAGAATGTTGATGACGCCCCCCATGGCGTAGTTGCCCCACAGCGTGGCACCGCCGCCGCGGACGACCTCCACGCGGTCGATCGTCTCCAGCGGCACCTCGCTCCACTGGACGTAGCCGAAGAAAGCATCGTTGAGCGGCATGCCGTCGAGCAGGACGAGCGAACGGATACCGCTCAAGCCGCGCATCGAGACGATGGTGTTCGTCGGATGCTGTTCGTTGGTGCTGGCGATCGGCAGGTCGACTGAGGGGATGCGTCGCAGTACGTCGTCGATCGTTCGCGCCGGCGTGCCCTCGATCTGGTCGCTGGTTACGATGCTCACGCTGGCCGGGACGTCAGCGAGCAGCACTTGGGATCGGGTGGCCGTGACCACGATATCGAAGGTCGAAAGCGCTGCCTCCTCGGCGGCGACCGGCGCAGAAAACACGAGGCAGGGCATGACGGCCCCTGCCAGCAGGGTGTAACGGAACATGACAATACCTTTGACCGGCCATGACGCGTCGGCGTCTGGCCGCTGATTTGGGTGCCCCGGGATCGGGACGCGTCAGTCGGTCAAAGGGTGGCCGGTGGTCCTGTCGGCGGCGGCCGCAGATAGGTGTGATTGGACAGTGCCGGCAGAAGGGTAGGGGCGAGCCCTATCGCCATGATAAAGGCGATAAGCGCAACGATCAGGATGGGATCGACCGCGCCGAGCGCATGAGCGGACAGGCCCGAGAAGGCGCACGGCATCTCGGCCTTACCGTGATCCGGCTTGCCGTGGCCTGGCACGGCGGCGTGCATCACCGGCATATCCATAGTCATCGTCTGCGAAGCGACACCCGAGCAGATCGTGATCGTGATCCGACCGTGGTCGCTTGCGAGCATGTAGCCCGACGGCACCAACAGCTTGGTCAGCAGCGTCACGGCGAGGATCAACCCGGCGATGCAGCGTCGTGTGAGGCAGCGGCGGATGGCGAACACAAGCGGCCAGTAGCGCAGCCGGTCGCCGCTGTCATCGTGTTCCCGACCGACCGACGGACGGACGGCCTTGTCGTTACGCAACGGCTGGCTGTTAGCACTGCGCTATCGGGTCTGAAGCTGTTCATGCACAGCGACGAGCCAACCCGAGAGTGAGAATATGAAAAGCGACCGCTTTGAGAGGCCGTTTCAGCGCGCTGCGTCCGATGCTGGCGCTTTTTGGCGGACGAATGGGACTGAATAAAGGTGCGCTTACAGCAACCGGTCGCCCAGTAGCGGTCAGGCACCTAGCGGCCCCGACCCAATAAATCATGCATGGCGAGATTAGAAACGCACTGTCGCAGACAGGCGCAGCTGACGCGGCTCGATTGGCTTGACGTGACGGTCGGCGACACCCGCCAAGGGCTCGCCCATAAGGCGTGAGACGTAATAATATTCGATCTCATAGTCATGCGCGTCGAGTGCATTGATCAGGTCGGCGGCAAGCGTGATCCGCCCCAGGTCGTAGCCCAGCCGCGCGTTGACTACTGTCAGCGGCCGGGCGCGGACGCTGTTGTCTTCGATGATCGGATACGGCCCGAAGTGGCGCAGGCGGATTGCCGCCGACGCTTTCCGATAATGACCGACCACGCCGGCCGAAATCACGCTTTCAAGCGCGTTGACGATGTGATCCTGTCCCGGCGGCAAGTCAGTCGAGCGGGCGTATGACCGGGTATACTGGCCATCGACGGTCAGCCAATCGGCGGGCTTGTAGAACGCGCTCAGCTCGTAACCGTGTCGCTGCGAGGGGCCATTGGGACTGGTTTCGCCCTGATCGCCGTCATATTGCAGTTCCGAATTGAAGTGGAGCGACCAGTAGGTTGCGGTCAACGTCAGGCCGTCGACCGGGCGGGCGCGGACGCCGGCTTCGTAGCCGCGCGCCTTGACCAGAGCATCGACCTTGCCGGCGGGCGAGCCGTCCTGCGGATTGATGGTGATTGTCGTGCCGCGGCCGTCATTCGAATGAAAACCCTCTCCGTAGTTGGCGTAGAATTCTAGCTGCTCTAACGGCGTCCAAGCGATCGCTGCTTTGGGGCTGACGATCCCTGCGGTCGCGTGCCCCGAGTTCGCCGCGATGCTCGAATTGACCTGGAATGCATAGCCGTCGCCGCGCAGGCCAAGGATGACGCGAACGGTCGGCAACGGGTGGATCGTCGCTTCGGCGAACGCACCGAGCGATTCCTCGTCGACGCGGTCTTGCCGCACGGTTGAACGGATCTGTCCAAATTCGGTGTGATACAGCCCGACCGGGGCGATCAGGTCGTTGCGGGTGTCCGCACCGACCAGCAGTTCCACCGGGACGATGGCATCGAACGCGAAGCGCTTATCGACCTTGCCCCCGATGACGAAGCGGCTGTCGCGCTGCTCGAACTCGTCACCGTGGATGGGATCGTCGAGAAAATAGGTGAAGTTCGAGATCAGCTTGAACTTATAATAATGCGCGTAGGCGAGGGCTGTGATCGGCGTCGCGCCATCTTGGATCCAGTTTACGTTTGCGCCGATGCGCGTGGTTTTGCCGCCTAGATACGGGTCAAGATAGCCGAGCCGCCCGATCAAACCAGAATCGATCGCGCGTTCGGGTACCTGCTCGGCCGAGCGGAAGTCGACGTGGTAGGCGTCGAAGCTCGCGCGTAGCACGCCGCCTCCGAGCGGCCCGGTCCACTTCGTCAGGATGTTGAACGCCTTGAGGTTGCCGGGAATGTCATAGGGGCCGTTGTCGTAGCGAAACTCGCCACCAATGAAGAGATCGCCGACGCCCAGTTTGCCAGAGCCGCCGGCAAGCAGGCGCAGGTAATCGCCGTCGATACTGCCGGTGCCAGTGACGAACGGCGCCGCGGTGTCGATCGTCTTGAACTTCGCGGAGCCGGCGGTGAGGAAGTCGCCGACGTCGGCGCGGTACGGCCCCTTAGCGTAGTCGATTGCGTCGACGAACTCGGGGATGATGAAGTTGATGTCGGTGAAGCCCTGGCCGTGGGCGTGGGTCCGCATGTTGACCGGCACGCCGTCAATTAACTGGGCGAAGTCGGTGCCGTGGTCGAGGTTGAAGCCGCGCAGGAAATACTGGTTGGCCTTGCCGCCGCCGGAATGCTGCGTGGCGATGAACCCGGGGATAACTTCGAGCAGCTCGCCGATCCGCTGAATCGGGCGATCCTCAAGATCGATTTTGCCGATGGTACCTTCAGACGATGACTCAGCGATCCCAATGAGGTTTGCCGCGCGACCGGTGACAATGATCTCGGCTGCCGGAATGTCGGCGCTCGATGCCGTCTCAGCAGCTGCAGCACCCGAAATCGCCATTACCATCGATGCCGTCGTACTCAACCAGCGGTTCATCATCGCCCCCGTATGCAGTTTTGCTCGAACGTGAATACGATGAGCATGTACGCAGGCGTCCTTTCGGGCGACGCACGAATACTCTAATATCGGTGCGCGGCGAGGCGACCGGCTATTACGGCTTCGTCGTCAGGAGGGATGACGATGCAGCGCGTGACGATCTCGATCGACGACGACCTGGCAGCACGGTTCGATGCGGCAGTACGGGACCGGGCGTACGCAAGCCGGTCCGAGGCGGTCCGCGATCTAGTCCGTCGTGCGGTCGATGATGTTCGGCGAACGTCGGCAGGCACCTGTGTGGCAAGCCTCAGCTATGTCTATGATCACCGAACTCGGGCGCTCGCGGCACGCCTGCTCGACCTGCAGCATGCCCATCATACATTGGTGATCGCCGTCACACACGTCGTACTCGATCACGAATCAAGCCTTGAAACAGTGCTCTTGCGCGGGCTGACAACCGAGGTTGAGGCTTTTGCTGACCGGGTTACTGCTGAGCGAGGGGTTCGGTTCGGCGCGGTCAACATTGTCGGCGTCGAGGCCAATGATCATCACGCTGAGCCAGCGCCGCACCATCATTACGGCCACGATCACGCGTCACCGCATCCGGGATGAAAACTGAGGCTGTCACTGCCGCAGTATATTGTGCAGCGAACGGCAGCTATTCCGATAAAGGCATCCGATAGCGACGAGGCGGCTATCGGCCCAATACAGCGCAGCGACTGCGAAATTGACTATTGGTGGTGCATCGCTTGGCTCGGCGCCAATTCGCTGGTGCGTTGCTTCAAGCAATAAGCCAATAAACCACGTGGCGACCTGGTGAAATGATCAAGTCTATTGATCCATCTTTCACACTCACGGGTGAACCGTCGAGGTTGCATGACGGCGTTTGCCCAGAATCTACGCGGACGATCTCGATTTCGTAGATGGCGTCGTCGAGGCGGACCGTGAGAGTCAGGTTCGCCCAGTCGGTTGGCAAGCATGGCTTCAGTCGGACCATGTTTCCACGTCGGCGTAACCCGAGGATGCCCTCTACGCCGGCACGGAACATCCAACCCGCGGCGCCTGTGTACCACGTCCAGCCGCCGCGCCCGACGTGCGGTGCCACCGAGTAAATGTCGGCGGCGACGACGTACGGCTCGACCCGGTAGCGTTCGGCCTGCCCAACGGTCAGCGCGTGATTGATCGGGTTGAGCAGATTAAACAGGTCAACCGCGCCTCGCCCGTCGCCGAGCCTGGCCGTCGCCAGGATCGTCCACATTGCGGCGTGACTATATTGGCCGCCGTTCTCGCGCAGACCGGGTGGGTAGCTGCGGATATAGCCGGGGTCGTGCGCCGTATGTTCGAATGGCGGTGTGAATAGCTTGACCAGCCGCGCTTCGCGATCGACGAGATGCCGACCAACCGAGGCCATCGCCTGCTGTGAACGTGTCGGTTCACCGGCCTCGCTGATCACCGACCAGGTCTGTGCGATCGAATCGATCGTGCATTCGTCGCTATCGGCGGACCCAAGCCAGGTGCCGTCGTCGTAGGTGGCGCGGCGATACCATTCGCCGTCCCACGCGACGCTCTCGATCGCCGCGCGCACCGTTTCGGCATGTTCCCGCCAGCGCGCCGCGCGCTCGGGTTCGCGTGCATCGGCAAAGGGCGCGAAGCGACGGATCGCGTGGATCAAGTGCCAGCCGAGCCAGACGCTCATGCCGCGGCCGCCTTCGCCGACACGGTTCATCCCGTCATTCCAGTCGCCGCCGCCCATCAGCGGCAAGCCTAGGTCGCCGGTCAAGGCGCAGGATTGATCGAGAGCCAGCGCGCAATGCGTGTAGAGCGAGGCGCGGTCGAGGCTGGTCTCAGGCAGGTAGAACGCGTCGTGCTCGCCGGGATTTAGTTCACGGCCCATAAGGAAAGGGATTTGGGTGTCGAGCACCGCACTGTCGCCGGTCGTCTCGACATAGTCTGCAACGGAAATCGCCAACCAGCCGCGGTCGTCGGAGATCGTGGTCCGGACGCCGCGGCCGCTTTCGGGAAGCCACCAATGCTGTACGTCGCCTTCGCGAAATTGCCGCCCGGCGGCGCGGAGCAGGTGGGGCCGCACGAGTTCGGGCCGCGCCAGCAGCAGCGCGCCGCCATCCTGAAGCTGATCGCGGAAACCATAGGCCCCGCTCGCCTGGTAGAAACCGGCACGCCCCCAGACGCGGCAACCGAGCACCTGATAGAGCAGCCAGCCGTTGAGCATTATGTCCATCGCCCGGTCTGGGCTGTGCACCTCGATCGTCCCGAGCGTTGTCCGCCACTGCTCGGTCGTTCGCTCGAGCTCGACATCGAGATCGGTATCGCGCCATGCCGTCACCAACTCCCGGGCCGCGTCGCGATCGGCGGCTTGGCCGATCGTCCAGACGACCTCGCATGAGCCGCCGGGCGGTAGTGTGACCTCGGTCGTCAAAACGGCGCAGGGATCGAGCCCGGCCCCGCATGCGGGCGTCAACGGCCGGTCGTGCGACAGCGCATCCGGCGCGGCAAGACTGCCGCCGCGGCCGATGAAGGCGGCGCGATCGCACGTCCAGCGGGTCTGGCACCCACCGAGATCGGCGAAGGCGATGCGCGACCCGGTGTCGGGATCGAACGGGTTGCGGGCGAACAGCGCTCCGGTGGCTGCATCGAACTCGGTGACGATGTGCGCTGCCGTCTTTGAGCGGGCGCCGCCGAGGACCCATTCAGCATAGCCGGTTACCGACAGTGCCCGCGGTTCGCCCGATCGATTGTGCAGCGTCAGTCGGGCGAGGCGCAGCGGCGCGTCGACCGGAACATGGATCAACAGGTCGCTTTCGATACCGTGGCCGTTTGCATGGAAACGCGAGTAGCCGAAGCCGTGGCGGGTGATGCGCGTGCCGCCGGGTCCGGCAGGGGCGAAGGTCGGCGACCAGACGTGACCGCTGTCGAGGTCGCGCAGGTAGAGCATGTCGCCGGGCGGATCAGCGACGGTGTCGTTCGACCATGGGGTCAGCTGGTTTTCCCGGGCATTTCCCGACCAGATGGCGCCAAGCCCGTCCGCTGAAACCTGGCAGCCGAAGTCCGGGTTGGCGAGCACGTTGATCCACGGCGCGGGGGTCGTCGTCCGGTCGGCCAGGATCGTCGCATATTCGCGTCCGTCGGCATGAAAACCGCCGAAACCGTTCCAGAACTCTACGGTGTCGGCGCGCGGTAGCGCCTCGTCGTGCGGCCGACCGGGCCGCGGTGCGCGCGGCGTGGGCAGCGAGCCCTCGAGCCGTGCGGTAACCGGGGCGAGTTCGGTGCGCTGGAGTTGCCGGCGCAGCGACCCGCGCGAGGCAACGAACTCGGCTCGCGCGAGGGCGCGCAATGTCGCGACCTGCGCCTCGAGCATGAGATCGGTGCGCAGCGTATAGATTTCGCCGCCGCCGATGACTGGGGCCGAGCGCGACCGGACCGCACGAACGGCGTCGTCGATCGCCGTCTGTAGATCTTGAATGTATGACGCCTTGCGTTCGTTGAGGATGACGAGATCGAAGGAGAGGGCACGCGCGCGGAGAAATTCGAAGGCGAGCAGCATGTCTGCGACGAAACCGATGTCGCGCGGGTCGTCGATGCGGACGACGACGATCGGTCGGTCGCCGGAGATGCCGTGGACCCACAGCGCCGATTGCGGACCGGCAGCGGCGGCGACGAGCGCGGGCGGCGGAGCGTGGACCGTGCCGGCGTTGACGATATGTGCGGCGAGGCGCTGGAAATCGGCGGCGGCTCCCGGGTCGAGCTTGAGAAAGCGCCGTTCGATCTGCGCCTGCGTCCAGGCGCCGACCTGGGCCCGGTCGAAGGCGCTCGCACCGCGCTGGCGGTCGACCACGTCGAGCAGCGCCTCGCGCGACGCCGCGGCAATCGTCCAGAACGCGACAGCGACCGTTTCACCGGGCGGGACAACGATTGGGCACCGCAGCGCCAGGACGGGGTCGAGGACCGTGCCGGCGTGGCCGGCAAGCGGCCGGGTCAGGCCGACCGGATCGACCGAGGATTGGCCGCGGCC
Organism: Polymorphobacter megasporae; assembly: GCF_018982885.2. Classification (NCBI taxonomy): domain Bacteria; kingdom Pseudomonadati; phylum Pseudomonadota; class Alphaproteobacteria; order Sphingomonadales; family Sphingosinicellaceae; genus Glacieibacterium; species Glacieibacterium megasporae. The sequence goes on from NZ_CP081848.1 coordinate 2,449,913, forward strand.
GACGAAAGCCGCCCGATCGGTTTCCCACGTCACTGGTCCGGCCGCGTTACCGCCGACGACGGCAAGGTGTGCGACCCATATCGCCGGATCGCCGGCTCCGCGCGGCCGGCGGTGGGCGATCAAGACTGGGCCGTCGAGCTGCTCGGTCTCGATGAACATGCGGGCGAAGGCGGGATGCGCCAGATCGGTCGCCTGCTCGCCCAGTGTCAGCTCGATCAGCGACGTCAGGTCGATATGCCGGGTTTGGGTGCCACGATTGACGACCGACACCCGGCGGACCTCGGCGTCATCCTCGGGCGAGATCAGAACTTCTGTTGTCGTGGCAAGCGACCCGTCCCGACGGCGGAACTCGGCTCGGCCCTCGCCGAATGTAGCGGTGTAGCCGGTTGGAGAGCCGCCGCGGGGGGCGAGCGTCGCCGACCAGATCTCGCCGCTGAGTCGATCGGTGAGATAAAGCCACGAGCCGTGGCTGGCGACGACTGGATCCTCGCGCCAGCGGGTGATGGAAAGGCCCTGCCAGCGGCTGTAACCTGCGCCGCCACTGGTGAGCATCACCGAATAACGGCCATTGGTCATCAGATGTACCGCCGGCGCCGCCGCCGTTGCCGCGCCGTAGGTCCGTATCGCGCCGGCCTCTGCGGGATGGTCGGTTGCCGCGATCCGCGCTTCCTCGGGGCGTGCATTAAAGGTGCCGACGCCGCGTGGAGGGCGCTCGGACAGCAATAACGCGGTCGCTTGTATCATCGGCTCGGCATGGAACGCGTCGCGCAGCCTACCGCCGTCGAGCACGTTGACGATCGCCAGCAGCGCCATTCCCTGATGATGCGCCATGTAGTTGCGGACTATGGCGAAACGTTCGCCAGTCGGAACGCGTTCGGGGGTGAAGTCGATCGCTTCGTAGAACCCGAGCTCACCGCGACCGCCGAGCGTCTCGATCGTTGCGAGATTGTCGAGTGCCGCCGCCGCATCGACCATCGTCGCGAGGCCGGTGGCGTACGGCGCAATCACGAGATTCTCTGACAGTCCGCGCTTTAGCCCAAGCCCCGGCACGCCGAAGTTCGAATATTGATAGGTCATCTCGCGATCGCGCGCGTTGTAGGCGGATTCGGATATGCCCCACGGCGTGCCGGCATTGCGGGCGTAGTCGCGCTGGCGCTCGACCACGAGGCGGTTCGACGTTTCGAGCAAGCTGCCGTCGGGTGCGCGAAGCAGAAGCGACGGCATCAGGTATTCGAACATCGATCCCGACCAGGAAATCAGGACCGAGGCGGCCCCCACCGGAGTGGCGCTGCGACCGAGCCGGAACCAGTGCCGCGCGGGAATGTCGCCCTTTGCAATAGCGAACAAGCTCGCCAATCGCGCTTCCGAAGCGAGCAAGTCGTAGCAGCTTTCGTCGCGGCGGTTGTCAGCGACCGAGTAACCGATCGACAACAGCAAGCGGTCCGGGTCGACGAGAAAGGCGAAATCCATCGCGAGCGCCATCGCCCGGGCTTCGCCGGCGAGGCGGTCGGCGCGCGGATCTTTCCAGCCCGCAAGCAGGTTGGCGAGCGCAATCAGGTGGCCGGCGAAGTTGCCGCTGTCGACCGCCGAAATATACGCCGGCTCGAGCACCCGCAGGTCGCGAGTGTCGTACCAGTTGTAGAAATGGCCGCGAAAACGCGCCATCTGTCCGAGGGTTGAGAAGGTCGCGTCGAGCCGGTCGAGCGCTGCGCCAGTCTCGCACCAGCCGCGGTCATGCGCGGTTGCCACGACGAGCAGATAGAGTCCGATATTGGTCGGCGAGGTGCGCCCGGCGACAACGCGCACCGGCGTCTCCTGGACGTTGTCGGGCGGCAGATGATGGTGCTCGGCCGTGACCAGCGTGGTGAAGAAGCGCCACGTTTGCCGGGCGATGTCTTCGAGCCGCTCGCGCTGCGCTGCGTCGAGGTGCGGCTCGGTCGCCACCGGGCGGGGCTGGCTCAGCGCCCAGGTGATCGCAGGGGCTGCAAGCCATGCCAACACCAGCGCCGCTGTCAGCGGCCAGATCGCCGGTTGGACATAGATCGCAGCGGCAGAGGAGACGATTGTCAGCAACAGCGAGCGACGCATGAAAACGTACATCTGCGCAATGGTCGGGTCGGGGGAGGCACTCGCGCTGGCCGCCGTGGTCCATTCCAGCAATAGGCGACGGGTGATGAACAACCTGATTAGCGTGCGGATTATCGCATCAAGCATGCGTACTGCTTGTTCGGCGACGGTCACAACTTGCAGCAGGAAGTGCGCAAGCGCAGTGCCGATGTCGCTGGCCACTGTGTCGATGTGCGCCCGCAGCGGCACGTCACGGCGCCTTGGGGCGATGAGCAGCGAAGGAAGCGGCAGGAGAGGGGGGAGCGCCATCAGCAGCAGGATGCTCAAGCTCCAGCGGATCGCCGCTGAGGTTGGCATGAACCAGCTACCGATCAGCGCGACAACGATTGCCGGAGCGACCAGCGACCGCCGTAAATTGTCGAGCATCTTGGCCCGGCCATTACTCGGCAGGCTATCGGCCGCCGGACGTCCCCGCGCGAAGATCCATGGCAGCAGCTGCCAGTCGCCGCGCACCCAACGGTGCTGGCGGCGGACCGCCGCATCGTAGCGGACCGGGAAATCCTCGACGACTTCGACGTCTGAAATCAGCCCGGCGCGGGAATAAATGCCTTCGAACAGGTCGTGGCTGAGCATTGCGTTCGGCGGCACCCGGCCGGCGAGCGAGGCCATGAATGTATCGATCTCGTAGATGCCCTTGCCTGTGAAGGACCCCTCGCCAAGGAGATCCTGATAGAGGTCCGACGCAGCCGCAGCGTATGGATCGATACCCGCGGGACCGCCGGCGAGCGCCTCGAAGCGGGATTGGCCACGGTGGGTGGGAAGCGCCACCGTCACGCGCGGCTGCATGATGCCGTAGCCCGCGATCACCCGTCGCAGGGTCATGTCGAAACGGGGACGATTGAGCGGGTGCGCCATCTTGCCGATCATGCGGCGCGCCGTGCCGAGCGGCAGTTGGGTATCGGAGTCGAGCGTGATCACATAGCGGATGTCGAGCGGCACCATCGGTGACGCGCCATCGGGACCGTAATAGGATGTGTCGGTCGCACCGCGCAGCAGGCGATTGAGCTCGTGTAGCTTACCGCGCTTCCGCTCCCAGCCCATCCAGCATCCTTCCGCCGGATTGAACTGCCGGCGGCGATGCAGAAACATGAACTTAGGATCGCCGGTGGCGACCGGGTAGCGGGCATTGAGCACCGCGATCGCGTCATAAGCGGCGGCGAGTGAGTCGTCTTCACCGGCCTGCATCGCGGTGGCAGCGTCGGCAAAGTCCGACAGCACGGCGTACGATACCGCGTCCTCGCGTGTCGTCAGATGGTGGATCTCCAGCCCGGCGATCGCGGCGGTGACCTGGGTCGACGAGGTGGAGAGCATCGGCACGACGATCAGCGTCCGCAACGCCGCGGGCACGCCCTGCTCAAGCTCGAGCGACGGAATGATGCGTGGCGGCAGCAGCCCGGCCATGTACCGGTTAATGACGGCGGTCGCCGTCTCGAGCGACAGAATCATAAGCGCCGACGCCAACGGTACCGTCAGCCACCACGGTGAGGAATTCGCGGCACCCGCCAACGGCACCGAGGCGAGTATGCCTGCCAGCACGATGATCAGGGCGATGTACAGGTTGATGCCACCGGCCCGCACCTGTCGCGCGAGCCGGGTGTTGACCGGCGGGACGAAGGCGATGTCGTCCTCGAGTTTCGGTCGTCCCGGACCAATCAGATAAAAGCCGGGATCCTTGTCGGCAGCATTATCGCCGGCCTGCGCCGCGGCGAGCGCCAGCGCCCGGGTAGCTACCGCGTCTTCGGAATAGGCCGAGCCGCGCGACAATTCCTCGAGCGCGTTGCGGTAGAGATTGCGCGACGGGAAATCCATCGCCGCGAAAGTGCTTCCCTCACGCAAGACCCGGTCGGCAAGGCTGAGCTCCTCGACCAGGTCGCCCCAGTCGGTCTCGGCAATGGCACGCATCGCCATGATCACATTGCGGATCGACGAGGTCGACGCGATCAATTCGTGCTGGGCGATGGTATCGATCTCGGCGAGACTGAAGCCGTCGGCAACAGTCCGCGCGGTCAGCCAACGCCGCGCCAGTTCGCTGCGCTCGTCGATGTCGCGCAGGCGCAGCGCGAGCTGGCTGACGAACGCCGGAGATTGCGCGCCGTCGATCGTGACGAGGCTGCCCAGCGCGATCGCGTCGCTCGGCGCGGCGAACAGCGTGTCGGCGAAGGCATCGGCACGCACGCGGTCCTGCTCACCGGCGATGGCCTGCTCGGCAAGCCGGCGAAGATTTTCGACGAGCACCAGCTGGAGTGAAATCGCCAGGGCCCATAGCTCGCCAATCGTGAGCCCATCGACCCTTTGATAGGCCTGCACGAAATGTTTGAGCCGCGCTTCTTCGAATAGGCTGTCGCTGTGCGCGATATAGGCCCAGGCGATGCCGAAGACGCGCGGCAGCCCCTCCAGCGGACCGCCGGCCAATTTCGGCAGCTGCCGATAATAGTCGGGCGGAAGATCGTCGCGGATCTTGCGGATCTGCTTCTCGACCGTGTGATAATTGTCGATCAGCCACTCGGCCGCGGGCGCAATCGGCCGGTCCAGCTTGAGCGCGTCGACCGTTTCGCCATAAATCCGCTGTAGAACGGTAGCGTTGTTTTCGAGTCGGGCGAGCAGCTGCCGCGGGCGTGGCCATCCGGGCTCGGTCTGCTGGGCCCGAGCCAATGACCGAGCGTGATCCTCGAGGCGTTCGAGCCCGAACAACTCGGCGCGGATCGGAATCGGCTCCTCCCACGCGGGGACGGGAGCCTTTGAGCGAGCACGATGGGATGCCGTTGCAGTCGGCCGTGAAAGTCGGGAAAAAATGTTCACGAGCAATAGCTAGCCTGCCGAGGCGGGGCACGCCTAGTCTGCTCTGTAGCCGACTGATAAAATATCGGGATTGCCGCAGCGTGACGGCGCATCCAGCGCGGTGAGTTGGCGAAAGCACGTGTCGCCTAAGAGCCCATGCCGCCTTTGGACTAATCAGACACCATAGTATTAGCGCTCCAGCGAATTGCAGACCGTTCTGGTGAATGCTCAAAAAGCTAGCAGTTCGCACTCGGTACAATCCACCCCGAAATCTGACCGTGTACAGCAGCAAGGTTCCTGGTCGGGCGGTTGGAGCGCATTGTTGATAACCACCCGAGGCAAATCACGATTTAGCGATGAATTGGGGATTTGGTTCATTTAGCGCCGGTGGGCGCTGTCTCAGATCGCTAGCCCGAGCCCCGTTCCCATCAATCTTTTTTATCTGCGTCCTGATTTGCCCACAACGTACGACAATCCGCGCTTGCGTGAAGCGCCTACGGCGGCCAGCATGGAGATCGCCGCCTGATCGACGAATGGCGTTTATCAGGAGCGATGTGGCCATGCGCAACTCGAGTGAGGAGGGGCAGTGACCAAGGACGGTGTCGCGACTGTCGGCACCTTTCCGTTTCGGCTGTCCCGCCGGCAGATCGCCGCGATCTGCGCCGGTAACGCGCTCGAGTTCTACGACTTCGTCGTTTACGCGATCTTCGCTGCACAGATCGGCCGCGCCTTTTTCCCTTCCGACCGTCCTGGCATCAGCCTGCTTGCATCGTTGGCCACGTTCGGTGTCGGTTTCGCCACCCGTCCGCTCGGCGCGTTTGTCATTGGCCGCATGGCAGATCGGGTGGGGCGCAAGCCTGCCATGCTGCTGTCGTTCTCGCTCATCGGCGTCTCCGTTGGTGGTCTTGCGCTGACACCGGGATACGCGACGATCGGAATCGCGGCGCCCGTGCTTGCTGTCACGTTTCGTCTTCTCCAGGGCTTCGCGCTCGGCGGCGAGGTTGGTCCGAGCACAGCGTTGCTGCTCGAGAGCGCTCCAATCCACCGCCGTGGCCTCTTTGTCTCGCTGCAGGCGATGAGTTCCGACGGTGCGGTCATGGTTGCCGGCTTCGTCGGTGTCATCCTGTCGACCACACTCGATCCGGCGGCGCTCGATGCATGGGGATGGCGGCTGGCACTATTGATTGGGCTTACCATCCTGCCGTTCGCACTCGCCGCGAGGCGTACTCTGGTCGAGACGCTGGTGATGGAGGAAGCGCTGGCGCCCTCGGTCGCAATGGCCGGCACGCGCCGCGTCGTCGTTCTCGGCCTCCTGATGCTCGCCGGCGCTACGGTCGCAAACTACGTGCTCGTCTATCTCGGCACATGGGCCTCCTCGACGCTCGGTATCGTCCAGCGCTCAGCGTTCGCGTCTGTCATGCTGGTCGGGCTGGGTGGCGTGCTGTGCGATCCCCTGAGCGGGTGGCTGTCCGACCGGTTCGGCCGGCGGCCGGTGATGATCATCCCCGCGGCGACCTTGGCGCTGATCGTGCTACCCGCCTTTTGGTGGGTGGCGCATCATCCGTCGCCACACTCGCTTTATGCGGCGAGCACAGTGCTTGCATGCGTGCTCGACCTCTCGACGGGCACGATTCTCGTCGCGGTGGCGGAGGCATTGCCGCGTGCGCGCCGCGCCGGCGGCTTTGCGTTGATATACGCCGTCGCGATCTCCGCGTTCGGCGGGTCTACCCAGTTCGCCGTCGCCGGCCTCATCCGGCTGACCGGCGATCCCCTCACGCCTGCATATTACATGCTTGTGGCATTGATAATCTCCCTGACCGCAATGTGGCACTTTCCAGAGACGAGGCTGAACGTCTCGGTTCGACGCTCTGCCCGGCGGCGGTGACCGAGCTCGGCTGGGTTAGAACGGGTCCGTCTTGCGACTTCTCACACGGCCTGCGTTAAGTAGGTGGTGAGGCACGGCGCACGCTCCCAAACTTTGGATGCGGGCGCGATATCTGCGAGGGGGAACCCAAACGGATTCAACAGGTCACTCTCGCGATATGACACTTGGTTTCTTTGAAGTTTCGAAGATCGCATGGGCTCTGCTTGCTCCGGAAACGTTGCTGTTCCTTCCGTTCGCCGTCGCCTTATGGTCGTTGATGGCTGGGCACCGTCGCGTCCCGGCTTACTCGCTCGCGATAGGGTTTGGCCTCGTGCTGGCAGTCGGCATTTTCCCGATCGGCGACCTGTTACTCGTGCCCTTGGAAAGCAGATATCAAGCCAATCCAAAGCTGGGGGACGTCGACGCAATCATGATACTTGGAGGTGGAAGCAATCCGGCGGTGGCCGCGCGGTGGGGTACATCCGGTATCAGTGAGGCAGGCGATCGATACCTGACGGGAGCGGCCTTAAGTCGCCGCTTTCCGAAGTCGGCAATCTATTTTACCGGCGGGTCCGGGGAACTGGTTGGCGCGAAGATTAGCGAGGCGGCAGTCGCTACTCAGATACTGGAAGCGGCGGGGGTCGATCGAGCGCGTGTGCATCTGGAGGGTAGATCGCGATCGACGGCGGAAAATGCCAAGTTCTTGCGTAAGATCACTGGTCTTCGATCGGCTCGACACATCGTTCTCGTAACAAGTGCCTTTCACATGCCTCGTGCCATGCTCACTTTTTGTGCCGCTGGCTGGCATGACTTACGACCTTACCCAGCGGACTTCCGATCAACGAGCTTCGGTGACGGAATCGGGTGGAGTTTCGCGCGTCATTTACAAACGCTGGACACAGCCGTGAAGGAATGGGTTGGTCTTTTGGCTTATCAAGTTACAGGGCGCGCCTCCCAATATTGCTAAACCCGAGCACAGGAGCCACTGTCATTCGGTATTGCTCTTGTCAAGTGGAGGTTTGCAGTGATGAAATTGCCCCGAGAATTTTGTTCATGGATGTAACTGCTTAGCTCAAAAGTCTATTATTCGCAGTGCAAGCAAGCTGATCTCGGACAGGCAGAGCGGCAATCGGCTTTCTTGGCCTCGATTGCAGCTTGCCCGATACGGCTCGAAACTCCGTCATCATCGGTCGCGTAATTTCTTCAGGCAGCAGGTCACCAAAACAGGTCAATGAAGCGCAAAATTGCGAGCTTCCATTCGTCGAATGTTTTGTTACTGTTGTCTGGTCGCAGCCTTTTCTTGGTGCGCCATACTAGAGGACATCTTTGAGATAATGAACCTGCGTGGGCGCCGGCTCGACTGCGCATGAGCTCTCGCTCCGGGCCGCGGGAGCGAATATCTCATAGATGTCAGCAAGCAGTGATGGAGTTGGTGCTCCGCCAAATGGCGCAAAGTCAACTCGGCAAGCGCATCGAATAATGCCGTCCGTTGCCGCACCGCTACCCTGCGGCATCAGATATGAGATAAACTTCAATCTTTGCGGCGTGCATAAACGACGTTGCCCTCAGCGTCGCGGAGCTTGTCACACCGTCGTCATTCGAGAATAGATTTCTGAGAGTCCGCTCAGTCGGGCCTTTCCGGAAGACGGGCTCTGCGTTGGTGACAACCGAGGTCAGCACCTCGGTTTCGTGCCGTGTCATCAATGCGCGCATCTCGCCGAGCTTTACGGCGTGAGGCTGTCCGGCAACGTCCGGATCGGTGGTCTCGAGTGAACACATCAACTGGGTCATGCCGATGCTTCCACACAACTTCATCAGACCCAACCTTCTAGATCACCGCGCGTCAAGAAAGCCGAATTTGCGCTCTAAGCCGCTGCGAATCCGTGCCCGAGGGCAGAGATGGTGACCCCTACGGGAATCGAACCCGTGCTTCAGCCGTGAAAGGGCCGCGTCCTAACCGCTAGACGAAGGGGCCGTTAGCGGGGGTATCGCCTAGTCAACCCATGCCAGATCGTCAAGGTGGAGTTCGGCCGCGGGGGTGCGGCCCCAGTCGTCGCGCTGGACGCGGCCGGAGACGAAGCACCAGCGTCCGGCGGCGCTCGCGAGGGCCAGACCGAGTGGGGTGTCGCCCGAGCGGAACGCCATCGCCTTGATCCGCGCGCCGTCGCCGCCGGTCAGGATGGCGCGGACGTGGTTGTCGCCGACGATGTCGACCTTGGCGACGCGCCATGGGCCGCTGGCGACACGCGGCGCGGGCCAGCCCTGGCCGTACGGTCCGCCAACATCGAGGACTTCGGTCAGTTCGATGCACACCCCACGCGGGCTGAGCGCGGCGTCGACGAACAGCGCCCTGCCTCCGCTCGACCGGCCAACGTCGCCGCCAAGTCGTTCGTCGAGGAACACCGCGAGCTCGTCGATCCGCGCCGCGTCGATCGTCAGCCCCGCCGCCATCGCGTGGCCGCCGCCGGCGATCAGCAACCCCATGTCCTTCGCCGCAAGGATCGCGCCGCCGAGGTCGACCCCGGGCACCGACCGCCCCGATCCCTTGCCGATCATGCCGCCGTCGGGACCGGCCTCGAGCGCGATGACGATCACCGGGCGCTTCAGCTTGTCCTTGAGGCGGCTGGCGACGATGCCGATGACCCCGGGGTGCCAGCCACCGCTCGCGATCACCGCGACCGCGGCGTTGCCGGTGCGGTCGGTCAGCAGCGCCGCCTCGTCGGTCACCGCCGCTTCGATCGCGCGGCGTTCGACATTAAGGCGGTCGAGTTCGGCGGCGAGGGTGGCGGCTTCGTCGGGATCGAGCGTCGTCAGCAGCCGGACGCCGAGGTCGGACTTGCCGACCCGCCCCCCGGCATTGATCCGCGGCCCGAGCGCAAAGCCGAGATCGCGGGCGAGCGGCGCGCGCTCGATTCCAGCGACCGCAGACAAAGCCGCGAGACCGAGATTGCGGCGCGCTCCCATGACCTTCAGCCCCTGCGCGACGAAAGCGCGGTTGAGTCCCGTCAGCGGGACGACGTCGGCGACAGTACCGAGCGCGACGAGATCGAGCAGGTCGAGCAGGTTGGGTGCGGTGCGGTCGATGAACCAACCGTCGGCGCGCAACGTCCGCACCACCGCGACCGCGACGATGAACGCCATGCCGACCGCCGCGAGATGGCCGAACGCCGCGCCCTCGGTCTCGTCGAGGCGGTTCGGGTTGACCACGGCGACGGCGGGGGGCAGCGCGGTCGACGCCTGATGGTGGTCGACGACGATCACCTCGACCCCGGCGGCTTTGGCGGCAGCGAGCGCGTCAAACCCTTGCGTCCCACAATCGACGGTGACGATCAGCGTCGCGCCAGTTCCTGCCAGCGCGACCATCGCGGCGGGCGAGGGGCCATAGCCTTCGAGCAGCCGGTCGGGGATGTATGCGCTGGCGATCCCGCCGCAGTCACGGATCAACCGGATCAGCAGCGCTGCGCTCGTCGCACCGTCGACGTCGTAATCGCCGAAGACCACGACCGGTTCGGCGGCTCGGATTGCGGCGGCGATGCGCGCGGCGGCGGCGTCCATGTCGCGGAAGATCGACGGGTCGGGCAGCCAGTCGCGCAGTTTCGCCGAGCGGAGCCGGTCGAGGTCGACCGCCGCCGCGCCGCGTGCGCGAAACAATTGCTCGACGAGGTCGTCGATCCCGCCTGCCGCACCGCTGCCCGGCGCAATTCCGCCACGCCACTGCCACGGCTGGCCGAGGACCGAGGCGGTGACGTTGAAGACATGCGACATGGGCGGGTCTTAGGCCGCCGTGCGGTTTCACTCAACCGTGCTGCCGCGGCCGCGCACCGTAAGCGCTGAAATTGTTAACCAAAATACTGTCGGTAGTCTTTACACTTTCGTAACGTTCGCCCCGTTGCGTCCTGTTAAGTCATTGGTAATATCTACTGTCGATGAGTTGGCATGGATCGTGCTGAGAAGGTGGTATCAATCATCTGAGGACATTCGAGTGAAGCCTATCCTGACCGCCGTCATTTCTGTCCTCGCCGGCTTTGCCGCACTCCCCGCCAACGCCGTAACCTACGACGCCAATGCGTCGTTTACAGCAACGTCGGCGACCTCGGGGCCCTTCACCTTTGGCAGCCTCAGCGGGGGTGTCTTCACCGCCTATCCGACCGGCGGCACCTGCCTGTTCGCGAACACGACGTGCCTGACCGCGGGCGACTATCTCGGCGTCTACCAGTCGAGCGATGGTGCCGCGCACCAGTCCGGCACCGCACTGATCCCGGCGACGGGCCTCGTGCTTCATCCCGGCGCCGCCGACCAGCTGTCGGTCATCATGTTCACCGCGCCGAAGACCGCTATCTACACGATCAAGCTGGCCGCGTATCAGGCCGACGTCGACGCCCGCACGCAGACTGTCGGGCTGGTTTCGGGCACGTCGACATACACGGTCACGACCTTGTCGCCGTCGAACCCGAGCCTGTCGATATCGGGTAAGGCGCTGCTCACCGCCGGCCAGCAGGTCGGCGTGTTTGTCGGCAACGACGGCCAGTATTTCTTCGACGCGACGGGCGTCGGCTTCAGCGCTTCGGTACCCGAGCCCGCCAGCTGGGCGCTGATGATCACCGGCTTCGGCATGGTCGGCGTCGCCGCGCGCCGTCGCACGACCGCCGTCGCCGCCTGATCAGACTCCCGCCGCCTCAACCGGGCGGCGGGACCCGTCTCGGTGGCGGCGTGAAGAACAGCTTGCGGAAGCTGATCGTGAACGCGCGTCCGACCGGGTCGAGATACGCCGGCTGATACGCGAGCGGGGTCGCGCCCGTCGCGTCGCGGACCCGCACCCGCGCGTCGGAGATGTTGGTCAGCGCAAAGGTCAGCCGCGTGCCGCGCAACCACGGGTGATCCTTAACCACCCCTTGCATCTGCCCGATGTTCGCGAACAGGCGGAGGTTGGCGGTTGCGATCGGCGAGAAGGTCAGCCCGCCGTTCGGGTCGATCGCGCTCGCATCGACCCGCGTTCCCGAATGCCAGTTCCCCGATAGCCGCGCGCCGAGTCCGTCCTTCGAATAGCCCGCTTGGATATCGACGTCGTTGCGGGCCTGCCCGCCGCTCGTCCCCAATGCGCCGCCGTTGAGCAGGTCGAGCACCGGCACGCCGGGGCGGATAACGATGTCGTCGCGGAAATACCGGCTGTAATAGACTGCGAACTGGAGCCGTCCGCCGTTGGCCCCGCCGAAGCCACCGCCGCGCCCGCCGCCACCGCCGCCGCCGCCGCGACCCCCGCCGCCGGGTCCGCGCTCGCCCGGAGTCCCGCCGCCCGGCGGTCCGCCCCCCGGGCCGTCGCCGCCGCGGCGCAGCCCGGCGAACGGGTTGACCCGCGTCGACTTGAGCGGGATCGACAGGTTGAAACCGAGCCGCATCGTGTCTGTTGCCTCGTTGGCGAAGTTCACCGGGCGCGCGTCGATCTGGACGAGATCGCCGCTGGCATCGCGGATGAAGCGATCGGGAAACGCCGTCTCGATCGCCGCGCTCGTCGCCGGGAAGCCCGCGATCGCATTGTCGACCCGCGTCCGGACATAATTTGCGGTCAGCGTCAGGTCGGGCTTTTTCAGCGGCTTGAGATTCAATTCGAGTTTGGTCAATTGGCGCTGGCTCGAGCGCAGCGCCGCTGTGCCGCCGGTAATTTGGGTGACGAACGCGGTCGTGCCGGTTACGGGATCGAATATCGTGACGTTGGGGGTGGTGACGACCGGTCCCTGGAGCTGCTGCGCCGACGGCGCGGCGTGGTCGGTAGTGTGGCTGGCGATGACCGTCAGCGCGTCGATCGGCTCCCAATTGAGGCCGTAGCCGACCGTCGTCAGCGTCCCGAAATCCGAAAGATATTGTGCCGCGAAATTCCCGTTGAGCGTCAGGTCGCCGATGAAGCCGCCAAAGCCCTCCTTGCGGCTCGTCACTGGCACGTCGAGGCTGACCTGCCCGCTGCCGATGTCGCGTTTGAAGTGCGTCGTCGTCACCGTCGACGAGCGATCAGATGTGCTGTCGAAGCCGCTCGCGCTGCCGAGGATCTTGACCGAGACGGTGGCCTTGCCGGCCGGCAGGTCGATCAGTGGCCCTGAGGCGAGCGCGTCGACGTTGCCGCTCGTCGAAAGACTGCGCGCGGTGTCGGCACCGCGCAGGAACACGAGGCCACCGAACGGCGCGAGCGGATCTCCGCCAGCGGTGACTCCGGTCTGGAAGGCGCTGGTGTCGGCCCCGCGGACCGTGTTGGTGCGCGTGTCAGTGCGGTCGAAGTTGCCGACGATCGACCAGTGCCAGCTCGTGCCATCGCCGTTCACCGTGCCACCGGCATGGAGCTGCGACGTCTTCGTCTCGCCCGCCAGCGCACCGAGGCCGGTCGCATAACGCAGCACCTGCAAGCCGTCGGCGGGAGCGAAGATGCTCTCGGGCGGCACCGTCAGCAGGACGCTCGCGAGGCCGTTCTGGCCCTTGTTGTCGTCGAGCTCGGCGCGGAAGTTGGCAGTCGCCGAGATGCCGCCTTCGAAGACATGATTGTAGACCGCGTTGAGCGAGCCGGTGTTGCTCGCCTGCGTCAGCGTACGAAACTGGGTCAGATCGGGAACCGGCGGCGACGACGCGATTGGACCGCTGGTGGCCGCAACGATGCCGCGATCGGCCTCGGTCAGCGCGTCGCTGTGATTGTATTTGAGGTCGACGTTGAGGCGTCCGTTCTTCTGGATGCGCAGATAGTCGGCCGATCCGCGTTCGTTCGCCGCGCCGCCCTCGGTCGCCGCGCCGCCGCCGGCCTCGATCGTCTTCGCGCGAAAGCGCTGACGGAGGACGATGTTGACCACGCGCTGGTCGGCCGGATAGCCGTATTTGAGCGCGACCTCCTCGGGCAGGATATCGACTCGAGCAATCGCCTCGGTCGGGATGTCCTTGATCTCGTTGAACCCCGATATGCGCCGCCCGTTGAGCAGGACGAGCGGCGCGCCGCCCGACCCGCGATCGGACCGCGTCTGCGGCGAGAGTTCGTCGAGCAGGTCGGAAATCGACGACACGCCATAGCTGCGGATGTCCGCCGGGCTGAGCTGAATCTCGGGCTTGATGTCGCCAAGCACCGCGCCGGGCTGATTGCGCGATGCGGTAACGACGATGTCGGGGTCTTCGGCAGGCGCCTCCTGGCCGAAGGCGACGGTGGCGACTGGTCCCGCCACCGCGACCGCTGCCAGAAATGTTGCCCAACGCACCTGCACGACGGCCTTACGACACGATTGCGGCGTATCCCCCAAGCGAAATCTAGCGTGTCTGCAGCAACCGCTCGATGTCGACGCGGAGTGCCTCGGGTTTCGTCGTCGGAGCAAAGCGGGCGACGACGGCGCCGCTGCGGTCGACGAGGAACTTGGTGAAGTTCCACTTGATCGCCTCGCTGCCGAGCAACCCCTTCGCCGCGTGCTTGAGATAGGCGAATAGCGGGTGGGTGCCGGGGCCGTTGACGTCGACCTTGGCGAACATCGGGAAGGCGACATCGTAGGTCAGGCTGCAGAAATTGGCGATCTCGGCGGCGTCGCCCGGCTCCTGTCCGCCGAACTGGTTGCACGGGAAGCCGAGGACGGCGAGGCCGCGCGGCCCGAACTCCTCGTGGAGCGCCTCGAGCCCGGTGTATTGCGGGGTAAAACCGCACTTGCTCGCGGTATTGACGATCAGCCGGACCTGCCCGGCATAAGTGCCGAGCGACACCGCTTCTCCGGTGATCGCCGTCGCGCTGAATTCGTCGATTTCGGCCATTTCGGCCTCCCCAATGTTCCCCCGCAGGCTGGCACCGAACACGCGACCGCGCAACGGTGACGTCCGAAAACCGCCAGACTCGGCGCGGGAACGCGGGTAGATCGGTCGGCATGACGATCGCTCCCCTCGACCCCGACGCGTGCTATGCCGCAATCGTGTCGCGCGACCCCGCCGTGGATGGCAGCTTCTTCAGCTGCGTCGCGACGACCCGGATCTTCTGCCGCCCGGTCTGCCCGGCCCGCACGCCGTTGCCCAAAAATGTAATCTTCGTCCGCACTACGGCGGAAGCAGTTACGGCGGGATATCGCGCATGCAAGCGCTGCCGTCCCGACGCTGCTCCCGGCAGCGCGGCATGGGACGGCACCGCCGCGAGCGTCCACCGTGCGCTCGCGCTGATCGATGCGGGCGGGCTCGACGAGACGAAAGTCGACGTTCTTGGTAACCGGCTCGGGCTCGGCGAGCGGCAGGTGCGCCGACTATTCGGCAAGCACCTCGGCGCGCCGCCGGTCGCGGTCGCGCAGGCCAAGCGTCTCGCCGCCGCGAACGAGTTGATCGCTGGCACGCTGCCGCTGGCGCAGGTCGCGCTCGCGGCGGGGTTCGGCAGCGTCCGCCGCTTCAACGAACTCTACCGTGCCGTCCATGGCGAAACCCCCGCCGCGTATCGCGCCCGCCACAAAGGAACCGCCATGCACCTGACCCTGTCGCGCTACACCTCACCGGTGGGCGAAATCCTGCTGGTCACTGAAGGCAGCACCCTCCGCGCGCTCGACTTCGGCGATTACGAGGCACGGATGACGACGCTGCTGAGCCGCCACTACGGCGCGGTAGCCCTTGTCGAAGGCGATGCCCCCGCGGCCGTTACCGCAGCGCTCGATGCCTATTTCGCCGGGGACGCGACCGCGCTCGATGCGCTGCCGGTGGCGACCGGCGGGAGCGAATTCCAGCGGTCGGTGTGGGCGGCGTTGCGCGCGATCCCGGCGGGAACGACGACCGGCTATGGCGCGCTTGCGGCGGTGCTCGGCAAGCCCGGGGCAGCGCGCGCGGTCGGGCTGGCGAACGGCGCGAACCCAATCGGCATCGTCGTGCCGTGCCACCGCGTCATCGGCGCGAACGGCGCGTTGACCGGCTATGCCGGGGGCGTCGCGCGCAAGGAATGGCTATTAAGGCACGAAGGCGCGATCACGGGCTGAACGTGCCGCTGTCCTTCCATTTCAGCAGCAATTCCTGCGATACCTCGAAGTGCATCGAATCTTCGGTCGGGAACGCCGCGCCCCAGATCCACTGATGCGCGTTGAAGAACTTGGCGAGGATGCCGAGGCCACGGAAGACCTTGTTGTCGCCCTGGATGTCGATCTTGCCGTCGAGCAGGAAGTCGATCGCGGTGCCCCAGCTATGGCTCGACGGCGGCGGCACGTTCTTGCCGCCGATATGGCGGAAGCGGCAGCACAGCATGCCGTTGCTCGTCAGCAGTGCGTACAGGTCAGGGGCGGCCGCCTTGACGTCGGTGAACACCGCAGTGAGGCTGTCGAGCGCGGGGATCAGCCCGGTCGCTTTGAACGGCCCGACGTTCTTGGTCGCGATCAATTTCTTGAACGTCGGGTTGTTCGGCGGCTGGCAGTCGCCGGTGAAACTATCGCGCGGCATGCCGAGCAACTGCTCGAGGAACCCCGCCGATGGCGCGTGAATACCCTGGTTGACTCCGCCCGCCGCCGGCTTCGGAATCAGTTCGAGATAATCCATGTGGCACCCCCCAATGCGTGCCTAGAGGATTATGCAAGACGGGAGGCGAGTCAAGATCCTCCGTTACTTGACCTCTGGAAGGAGAGGGGAATTAGACGTCGAATTCGACGATTACCGCGTCGACCGCGAGGCTTTCCCCGACTTTCGCGCGCACCTCCTTGACCACCGCGCTCTTTTCCGCGCGGAGGATATTCTCCATCTTCATCGCCTCGATCGTCGCGACTGCCTGACCGGCCTCGACCCGGTCGCCCGGCGCGACGGTTAGCGAGACAACCAGCCCCGGCATCGGGCACAGCAGGAAGCGCGACAGGTCGGGCGGCACCTTGACCAGCATGTGCGCGGCGAGCTCAGCGGCGCGCGGGGTCAGGACACGGACGTTCGCGGCGCGGCCACCGGTGGTCAGGCGGAAGCCGACCGGGCGGCGATCGACCGCGACCGACACCTCGCTCGCCCTACCCGAGCCGTCGCTATCCTGAACCTGCGCGACGAACAGCGGTTCGCCGACGCGCCAGTCGGTGGTGATGCGAATCTCGCGCGCGTCGTCGCCGGTTCCGATCAGCAGTTCATACGCATCGCCGGTCGCGAGCACCCCGACCGCGACACGCTCGCCGTCCAACTCGACGATCCAGTCCTCGCCGAAAACCGCGCCGTGGCCGCTGAGCTGGCCGTCGATCAACTGCGCGCGCTCGGTCAGGACCGCGTTCATCACCGCTGCTGCGGCGATCATCGTCGTCGTTCCCGCCTCGCTTACGGGGCTGCCGTGAAAGCCGTCGGGATATTCCTCGGCGATGAATGCGGTCGTCACCGCCTCGCCCGCCTGGAAGCGCGGATGCGCCATCACCGCCGCGAGGAAGTCGATGTTATGCCCAATCCCGCGGATCAGGTAGCGGTCGAGGGCTTCGCTTTGTTTCGCAATGGCTTCGGCGCGGGTATTGCCGTGGGTGATCAGCTTGGCGATCATCGGGTCATAGAAGCGGCTGATCTCGCTGCCCTCGACGACGCCGGTATCGACGCGCACGCCGAATGTCTCGGGCGCCACATACGTCGCCAACCGCCCGATCGACGGCAGGAAGCCGCGATACGGGTCCTCGGCATAGATCCGCGTCTCGATCGCATGGCCGTCGAGCCGGACCTCGGCCTGGGTGAAGCCGAGCGGTTCGCCCGCTGCAACGCGAATCATCGCCTCGACGAGGTCGACCCCGGTGATCGCCTCTGTCACCGGATGCTCGACCTGGAGCCGCGTGTTCATCTCGAGGAAGTAGAAACTGCGGTCGGCCCCGGCGATGAACTCGACCGTCCCGGCGCTGGTGTAGCCGACGCCCTGCGCCAGCGCGACCGCCTGCTCGCCCATCGCCTTGCGCATTTCGGGCGTGACGAACGGGGAGGGGGCTTCCTCGACGACCTTCTGGTGGCGGCGCTGGATCGAGCAGTCGCGCTCGTTCAAATAGACGATATTGCCGTGGGCGTCGCCGAGCAGCTGGATTTCGATGTGGCGCGGCTGCTCGATGAACTTCTCGATGAACACGCGGTCGTCGCCAAAGCTCGCCAGCCCTTCGCGCTTGGTCGCCTCGAAGCCGTCGCGGACGTCGGTCTCGCTCCACGCCAGCCGCATGCCCTTGCCGCCGCCGCCGGCACTCGCCTTCATCATCACCGGATAGCCGATTTCCGACGCGATCCGCACGGCGTGGTCGGTATCGTCGATCTCGCCGACGAAGCCAGGGACGACCGAGACGCCCGCCGCCTTGGCGAGCTTTTTCGATTCGATCTTGTCGCCCATCGCCGCGATCGCCTTGGCGGGCGGGCCGATGAATACGACCCCGGCGGCGTCGCATGCCTCGCGGAAGCTCGCGCGTTCGGACAGGAAGCCGTAGCCCGGGTGGACCGCCTCGGCCCCGGTCGCGAGGCATGCGGCGATGATCTTGTCGCCGAGCAGGTAGCTTTCGGCGGCAGGCGGCGGCCCCAGCCGCACGGCCTCGTCGGCCATCTCGACATGGAGCGCCCCTGCGTCGGCATCGGAGTACACCGCGACCGTCGCGATCCCCAACTTGCGGCACGACCGGATGACCCGGCACGCGATCTCGCCGCGATTGGCGATGAGGATTTTCTTGAACACCAAGCGAGCTCCCTGTTGATCTTGTTCAACCGGGGACGGGGGGCGACGTCAAGGAATTGCGTCGTTGCGCCCCTGCGAGCCGCGGGCGGGCAAGCGCCGGCCCGAGGCCCAAACAGCGCGCAAGCGACTCATTACGCCTTTGACTCGCTTCCACCGTCTGCATTAGGATATTGTTAATACTATCTGTTGTCTTGGCGATAATTGATGGGCGGGGCGATGGGGAAGATACCGGGGCCGGAATACTTCCTGAGCGCCGCGCTCGCTGCCGCCGTCGCGGTTGGTCTGGCCGGCGCGTTTATCGGCTTGAACGTGAGCAGCCTGTGGGCCGACGAGCTGTTCACTTTCTGGGTTGTCGGCGACGACCACAGCGCCGCCGCAGCACTCGCCCGCGCCCAAAGCGATATTCATCCGCCGCTCTATTACATGAGCGCGTTTTTGGTCACCGAGATATTCGGGCGCTCGCCGGTTGTCCTTCGGGCATTCAGCGCAATACTCGGCGTCACCGCGATTCCCTTATTCTATTATGTCACCCGGAAGACCTACTCGATACCTGCGCGACTGGTCGCGATGACGATAGCGGTGTCGTCGTGGTTCTGGGTCAACCAGACCCAGAATGCGCGTTCGTACGGCCTCTGCCTGCTGATCGCCACTGCGGTTTACGGTGCTGCGCTCGCTCTCGTGGCGCGCGAGCGCGACGGGCGGCCCGTCGGCTGGACGCTGGCGGCATTGGTGCTGTCGATGGCGTTAGGGTCTTGCGTTCACCCGTATATGTTGTTCGTCGCCCTCGCGACGCTCGCTTCATTATTCGTGCTGTGTGCCCGGCTGCGCTGGGTGTTCGTCCTGATCGGCGGGTCGATCACGGCTGCTTGGTTTGCCTATATCCACTTCGTCATTCGTGCGCATACGGTGTTCTCGCTCGAACACAGCTGGATCGGCAACACCACGGGCTGGTACCGGGACGAATTGCGGACGAGCTGGCAGGCCTCGCTTTCGAACAAGCCGATGATTGCGATCGTGCTCGTCTGCGTCGCCAGCGCCGCGGCGGTCATCATGCGCGATCGTTCCCGGCGTCAGCCCGTGACGATCGACGGGCGATACCTGTGCCTGCTGGTGGTCCCCTTGGTCGTCATCGCTGGAATTTCGAGTTCGATGATCCTGACACCGAACTTTACCTCGCGTAATTTGCTCGTCTGCTCGCCATTCATCTGGGGAGCGGAAGCGTTCTTGTTCGACCTCGGTGTTGCGCGGCTTGGCACCGTCGGCCGCATCGCGGCATCGATCGTGGTCGCAGTCCTCGCCCTCGTCTCGATCGGGGGCGTCAGGGCGCGCTCCGTGCCGGTTCGCACACCGTTCCGCGAAAGCGCGCGCTGGATCGACTCGCAACCTGGCTGCCGGGGCCAGGCGATCGCGTATGTAATTACCGACGGCGTCTATAATAGCCCCGTCGACGCCGAGCGTCACGGCGCCTTTGAGTATGGCTATTACCTCCAGGATGTCGGCCTCGTCCCGCTCTACCTCAAAGATGCGATCGCCGGGCGTGCCGTCCTCAATCCGTCGTGCCGGGTCGTGGCGTGGGGTGCGCATTACCTGAACGATAGCCACACTGCCGAAGCCGTCCGCGCCGGGCTGGTGAAGTCGCTTCACCGGAAGATCGTATTATTGACGCTTTCTCTTCCC
The DNA here is from genome assembly GCF_018982885.2 of Polymorphobacter megasporae. NCBI lineage: Bacteria > Pseudomonadati > Pseudomonadota > Alphaproteobacteria > Sphingomonadales > Sphingosinicellaceae > Glacieibacterium > Glacieibacterium megasporae. The sequence goes on from NZ_CP081848.1 coordinate 2,469,973, forward strand.
GGGCGGAAGGACGGCGGCGGAGCGGCGTATATCTTCCTCACGCCGTAGCGCGTCGTTCCGGCGAGCTTCACAATTAGCAGTCAGCTTGGTGGGCGATGGAGAGGTGCAACGCGCCTTCCCGTCTCAGTCGCAACCAGTCTGCGGGGCTGCATCGGTCGATCGGCACTGGTCGTTGCCTCGATACCTCGCTGGTACGAGAGCGTGATCTGTCGCCTGCTGCTGCGCTCTACAGTGGAATATTATCGTGCTTCTTCCACGGGTTTTCGAGCTTCTTCGTCTTCAGCTTGCGCAACCCCAACGCGATCCGCCGACGGGTCGAATGCGGCATGATGACCTCGTCGATGAAGCCCATGCTCGCCGCGACGAATGGGTTGGCGAAGCGGGCTTCATACTCGGCGGTGCGTTCGGCGATCTCGTCCTTCGACTTGCCGCGGAAGATGATCTCGACTGCGCCCTTCGCGCCCATCACCGCGATTTCGGCGGTCGGCCATGCGTAGTTGAGGTCCCCGCGGAGGTGCTTCGACGCCATGACGTCGTACGCCCCGCCATACGCCTTGCGGGTGATGACGGTGATCTTGGGGACGGTCGCTTCGGCATAGGCGAACAGCAGTTTGGCACCGTTCTTGATGATGCCGTTATGCTCCTGCGCGACGCCGGGGAGGAAGCCGGGGACGTCGACGAAGGTGACCAGCGGGATATTGAACGCGTCGCAGAAGCGGACGAAGCGCCCGGCCTTCTTCGACGCGGCGATGTCGAGGCAGCCCGCCAGCACGGTCGGCTGATTCGCCACGATGCCGACGGTCGACCCTTCGATCCGGGCGAGGCCGATGATGATGTTTGCGGCGTGCGCGGGCTGGAGCTCGAAGAATTCGCCCTCGTCGGCGACCTTCCGGATCAATTCGTGCATGTCGTACGGCTGCGCGGCGGACGCCGGGACGAGCGTGTCTAGGCTCGGCTCGATCCGGTCGGGGTCGTCGGCTGAGGGGCGAAACGGGACGCCGCTGCGGTTGTCGAGCGGGAGGTAGTCGAAGAAGGTCCGGGTGCGGAGCAGCGCCTCGACGTCGTCCTCGAGCGCAAGATCGGCGACCCCCGAGCGCGTCGTGTGCGTCACCGCGCCGCCCAATTCCTCCTGCGTCACGACTTCGTTGGTCACCGTCTTGACCACGTCGGGCCCGGTGACGAACATGTAGCTCGAGTCCTTCACCATGAAGATGAAGTCGGTCATCGCCGGGCTGTAGACCGCGCCGCCCGCGCACGGCCCCATGATCAGGCTGATCTGCGGGATGACGCCCGACGCCAGAACGTTGCGTTGGAACACCTCGGCATAGCCGCCGAGGCTGGCAACGCCCTCCTGGATGCGCGCGCCGCCTGAGTCGTTGAGTCCGATCACCGGCGCACCGACCTTCATCGCCATGTCCATGATCTTGCAGATCTTCTGCGCATGGCGCTCGGACAGGCTGCCGCCGAAGACGGTGAAGTCCTGGCTGAAGACGAACACCAGCCGCCCGCTGATCGTTCCGCTGCCGGTGACGACGCCATCGCCGGGAATCTTTTGCTTCTCCATGCCGAAGTCGGTGCTGTTGTGCTCGACGTACATGTCGAGTTCCTCGAAGCTGCCGGGGTCGAGCAGGATGTCGAGCCGTTCGCGCGCGGTCAGGCGGCCCTTGGCGTGCTGCGCCGCGACCCGCGCCGGACCGCCGCCCGCGCGCGCCGCATCGCGCCGCCGTTCGAGTTCGACCAGGGCTTTCAGCATGTTGCTCCCTCTTGCATGGTCACCGGCTGTTCGATCAGGTTAAGAAAATCGACCGCAGTGTCGACCGCCGCACGCCGCGCCGCAAGGCTCGCGGCGGCGAGCGGGTCGATGCCCCATTTTTCGGCCTGCCACAGCTCGTCGAGCTGCCCGGCGGCGAAGGCTTCGGCGGCGGTGAGGTGGTGCTCGCTGACCGCAAGCCCGATCAGCGCCGACCCGCAGATCGTCACGATCGGATGGAGCGCCGCGAGTCGAAACGCGTCGAGCGCGGCGAACGCGGCACCGATCCGCGCCATCGTCGCGGGCGGCTGGAGGGTGTGGATGATCCCCGACGTCACGGTGAAGCCGACATCGTAACGCGCCGCCGCCCACGCGAGCAGGGGGTCCCAAACCGCCGCCTGCCGGGCGACAAGCGGCGGCGGCTCGTCGGCGCGGTAGCAGAGGAGTTCGGTCTCGGCGAAGCGCGCAAGGTCGGCGGCAAAGGCGGTCCGGTCGGGGGCGACGCGGTCAATCGCGGCATAAGCGAAGCCGGTCAGCGGCATCTGGCGCGGGTCGAGAACCTCGCCTTGCGCGGCCCATTCAGCGGCGGCGGCGGCGGCAAGCGCAGGGGTCGGCACGACGAATGCGGCCTTCGCCGGGGTACGGATCGCACGGCCATCGAGCGCGACGGTCCAGCCGCCGTCGAGCGCCTGCGCGCTTGCCGTGGTATAGAAGCGCTTCATGCGAGCAGCGCGAGCAGCGCGGGCATGTCGCCGACGACGGTCTCGGCCCCGGCGGCGGTGAGTTCGTCGGGAGCATGATAGCCCCAGTCGACGCCGATCGCGCGCGCCCCGGCGGCGATCCCCATGAGCATGTCGAAGCTGGTGTCGCCGATCATCACCGTGTCGGCAGGCTCGGCTCCGGCCTGCGCCATCGCCAGCTCTAGCATCGCCGGATGCGGCTTCGACGGGTGGCGGTCGGCGGTCTGGAGGGTGACGAAATGGTGCGCGATATCGTGGTGCGCGAGGATCAGCGCGAGCCCGCGATCCGATTTACCGGTGGCGACGCCGAGCAGGCAGCCGCGGTCGGCTAGTTCGACGAGGCCGTCGCGGATGCCGGGATACAGCGGCTCGACGACGAGCGAGCCTTCGGCACGGAGCCGGTGGTAGGCGTTGCGATACTCGTCGGCGAGGCGGGTCTGCAGGTCGACTTCGGCGTTGGGCAGCAGCGTCGCCATCGTCTCGAACAGGCTGAGCCCGACGACCTGACGGATGCGGTGCGGATCGGGTGCGGCTACCCCGACGCGCGCGAAGCTCTCGGTCATCGCCCGGATGATATTGACCTGGCTGTCGACGAGCGTCCCGTCGCAATCGAATACGGCGAGGCGGGTCACGCTAAGTGCCGCGCGAGCGCCGTTCGCCGCCGCGTTGCCGCTCGCCCTTACGCGCCTTGCGGCGCGACTTGGCAGCGGCGGCGTCGGCTTTGGCCTTGCCTTCGGGCGTGTCGACATAGCGGACCTCGTCGAGCGGAACGTCGCCGAGCTCCATGTCGAAACCGAGCATCGCAAAGCTGTCGACCATGTGCGGCGGCAGGTCGGCGGCGATGTCGAGGGTGCCGCCGTCGGGATGCTCGACGATCAGTCGCCGCGCGTGGAGGTGCATCTTGCGGCTGATGCCGCCGGTCAGGAACGCGTCCTTGCCGCCGTATTTGGCGTCGCCGACGATCGGGTGGCCAATCGCGGTGGCGTGGACGCGGATCTGATGGGTGCGGCCGGTCAGCGGCTGGAATTCGATCCATGCGGCCTGGTTCGCGGCGTGGTCGAGGACGCGGTAGCGCGTCTTGGCGTTCTGCCCGGCGTCGGGGTCGACGTGCATCTTCTCGCCGCCGCTGCCGGGCTGTTTCGACAATGCCGCGTCGATCTCGCCCGCATCGGGCTCGGGCAGGCCGATGTTGAGCGCCCAATAGACCTTGCGCGCGGTCCGCCCCGAAAACGCCTTCGAGAAGAACGCCGCCGCGCGTGCCGTCCGCGCGAGCAGGAGGACGCCGCTGGTATCCTTGTCGAGCCGGTGGACGAGCTTGGGGCGGTTGGGGAAGCCGAAGCTCAGCGCATCGAGCAGTCCGTCGACGTGCGTCGTTGTGCCGGTCCCGCCCTGCGTCGCGAGGCCCGGGGGCTTGTTGATGACGATCGCCGCCTTGTCGCGGTGGATGACGAGGCTCTGCGCGTATTCGATCTCGGCCTGGCTCAGCGGGCGGCGCGGCGCCTCGCCCGGCGCGGTCGACACCGGCACTGCCTCGGGCGGGGGCATCGTGATCGTCTGCCCGGCGGCGATGCGGTCGCCGGGGTCGGCCTTCTTGCCGTCGAGCTTGAGCACGCCGGTCCGCGCCCAGCGCGAGACAACGTTGAAGCTGACATCGGCCATGTGCCGCTTGAACCAGCGGTCGAGGCGGATATCGGCGTCGTCGGGTTCGACAATGAAGTTACGATCGGCGCTCATGCCCGTGCCAGCATGACGCCGGCATAGAGCGCGACTATGCTCCCCGCGACCGACGATACGGCGTACGCCGCCGCGAGCAGCCCGTCGCCGCGGACGATCATGTTGAACGTTTCGAGGCTGAACGCCGAGAAGGTGGTGAAGCCGCCGAGGACGCCGACGCCGAGGAGTAGCCGCAGCGGCTCGCCGCTGTTCGTCCGGCTTAAGCTTCCGGCGAGCAGCCCCATCGCCAGCCCGCCGATGATGTTGACCGCCCAGGTGCCGAACGGCAGCCCCGCGCCGAGGTTCTGGTACGCCCAGAGGCCGACGAGGTAGCGCAGGGCGGCACCGATCGCGCCTCCCGACATGACGAGGACGAGCGGGGGCAGGGCAAGGAGCGCGTTCATACTGCCGCCGTCTTTAGAGCGTCACGCGCTTTCACGCCACGCCGAATGTCCAGCCCTCGGTGTGGCAGACTTGGTCGAGCCCGGCAGGGTGCCAGACTGCGGGGTCGACGGCGGCGGCACGCATGCCCGCAGCGGAGATGAGAGCGTCGCCGATATGGTCGGCGAAGGTGTAGGGAAGGTCTTGCGTCGGTGCGCTGCCGAGCCGGGCGAGCGCGGCGTCGAGTGTCGCCCGGTCGCGGATCTTGCCGCGCACCCCGGCGGCGGCGGCGAACACTGCACAATAGATTTCGGCGAGGACCGGTCCGGTCGCGGGGAGCGGGTCGAACGGCCACACCGGCACCGGCGTTTTAGCGAGCAGCCGCATCGCCGACAGGCTCGCCTTGCCGCATTGCGACGCGCCGAGCAGGACGAAGCACGACGCTGGCGATCCCTTGCGCCGCTCGACGACGCGCAGCCGGGCGCGGTCGGCGCGCGGGCCGTCGGCAACACCGGTCCAGAAATGGCGGCGGCGGTGCGCGATATAGGCGTGCGCGGCGTGAAACGGATCGTCAGCGGCGATCGCGGCGACCTCCGCCCACAGCGACCGCGCGTCGGGCGGGGAGGGGTCGCCGGGGAAGAAGGCGGCGGAGTCGGTGAAGGGAAGGGCGAACGAAGCGTCGATACCGATGAGGGTGCGCTCGTCGCGCGCGCTGAATCCGGCGATGAGGTCGAACACCTCGGCGCGCGACCATGCCCGGTCGCGGGTGAGCAGTTTCGGCGCGGCGGTACCGGTGTCGGCGATGGCGACCGCGATCGCTCGGTGCCGCTCGCCGACCGCGCCGGTCCAGTCGATCGCGACGAAGCGGTCGAAGGTCAATCGACGACGACGAGCCGTGCGCCGCGAGCAATCTCGGCTTCGATATGGCTCAGGTTGTTCGTTACCAGCACTGTGATAGCCGCCACGCTGCACGCGTTCTCAGCCTTCATGTTATGCTCGGCAGCGTCAGCGACCTCGAAGTCTTCGTGCGTCAGGAACGAGAACTCAGCAACGAGCGTGTCGATCGAGTCGCCTCCGGCCACATATTAAAGTGCATCGATGACCCGAAAGCGCGTTCCCGCAATGCACGGCTTGCCATCGCACACGTTCGGATTGGAGCTGATGCGCGGGTTCATGCGCCTCGATATAGCGCAACCACCCCGCGCCCGCCACTCACGCGCGCTCGTACATCCCTATCAACACGCCCTTGGCGATGGTGTGATCGACGAGCGCCTCCTCGACCGCGCTCCGCCCCGGGTGCTCGCCCAGGTCGGGGACGGTGTCGAGGGCGAAGACCTGGAAGACGTAGCGGTGCTCGCCGTGGCCGGTCGGCGGGTCGCATGGCAGCCAGCCGGTCTTGAGGTACGAATTGCGCCCGGTCGCGACCGACGGCGGCTCGCTCGACACCGCGCCTTCGGCGATCGCGCCGTTGCTGCCGGGCAGGTGATGGACGATCATGTGGACGAGCGGGGCGGGTGTCGGCGAATCGGCGTCCTCGACGATGATCAACACCGCTGCCGCGCCAACGGGCACGTCGCTCCACGCCAGCGGCGGCGAGACGCCCTCGCCATCGGCGGTAAAGCGCGCGGGGAGGACGGCCCCGTCGGTGAACGCCGGGCTGGTCACCGCGATCGCGTGTTCGACCCGCGTCAGCCGCGCGTCGTAATAGACGGTCTTGTCGAGCCCGGGGCGGACGCCCTCGAGAAGATGGCCGATCGCGGCGGGGACGTTCTCGAGCACTGGCAAGCCTTTCAGTCGTTCGGCTCGTCAACCCCCGGAGCTGCCGCCGGTTGCGCGCGGCGAAGCGTCGCCCAGTGATCGAGGCGCTCGGCGATCCGCTTCTCGTGGCCGCGGTCTGTCGGGCGGTAGAAGCGCTGCGGGCGCATTTCGTCGGGCCAATAGTTCGATCCCGAAAACCCGCCTTCGGCATCGTGGTCGTAGGCATAATCCTTGCCGTAACCGAGGTTTTTCATCAGCTTGGTCGGCGCGTTGAGGATATTCGCCGGCGGCACGAGCGACCCGGTTTCCTTCGCGCTCCGCGTCGCCGCCTTGTGCGCGACATACGCCGCGTTCGATTTCGGCGCGGTCGCGAGGTAGAGGCAGGCGTGCGCGATCGCCAGCTCACCCTCGGGCGAGCCGAGGAACTCGTAGCTGTCCTTCGCCGCGAGCGTCACCACCAGCGCGTTGGAATCCGCCAGCCCGATGTCCTCGCTGGCGAAGCGGACCATGCGGCGGAGGAGGTAGAGCGGCTCCTCGCCCGCGGTCAGCATCCGCGACAGATAGTAAAGCGCGGCGTCGGGGTCGGACCCGCGCAGCGCCTTGTGCAGCGCCGAAATCAGGTTGTAGTGCCCGTCGCGATCCTTGTCGTAGACCGCGACGCGGCGGTGGAGCAGATCGCGCAAGCCCTCGGGGGCGAGCGGGGCCTCGACCGCGATCGAGAACAGCGTCTCGGCCTGGTTGAGCAGGAAGCGCCCGTCGCCGTCGGCCGAAGCGACGAGCGCCTCGCGCGCCTCGGGCGTCAGCGGCAGCGGCTTGTCCTCGACCGCCTCGGCGCGCGCGAGCAGCGTGTCGAGCGCGGCGGTGTCGAGGCGGCGGACGATCAGTACCTGCGCGCGGCTCAGCAGCGCGGCGTTCAACTCGAAGCTCGGGTTCTCAGTCGTCGCGCCGACGAGGACGACGGTGCCGTCCTCGACATAGGGCAGGAAGCCGTCCTGCTGCGAGCGATTGAAGCGGTGTATCTCGTCGACGAACAACAAGGTCTGCTGCCCGGCGCGGGCGGCGGTCTTCGCCTCGGCGAACAGTTTCTTGAGGTCGGCGACCCCGGCGAAGACCGCTGAAATCCCGACGAAGCGCATGCCAACCGCGTCGGCCAGCAGCCGCGCGATCGTTGTCTTGCCCGTCCCGGGAGGCCCCCACAGGACGAGCGAGGCAAGCTTGCCCGCCGCCACCATCCGCCCGATCGCCCCCGCCGGGCCGGTCAAATGCTCCTGTCCGACGACGTCGGCGAGGGTGCGCGGGCGCAGGCGTTCGGCGAGCGGGCTGGCTCCGGCGGCAACCGGCGCGGCGTGGGGAGGGTCGGCGGCGAACAGGTCCATCGACGGGATATAGCGGCGGCGGGCCCCGGCGGCGACTACCAGTCGAGATAATCGGCGACGGCAAGCGCGTCGCGGCGGGCACCGCATTCGGCCCAGACATAGCCGGTCAGAGTCATCCAGATATCGTCGCCGCCATTTGCGTAGACGTCGAGATAGACGTCGCAGCATGCGGCCAACCCGAGGCGCTTGAGGCGAAGCTGCTCGGCCTTGTAGTCCGACATCGCGGCGGTCGCCGCAGCCAGATAGGCGTTGAGGTTGGCACGCGACACCACCGGCTTTCCGGCACTGAGGAACACCCCCGCAAGCTCGCCGTGGAGGACGTCGATCACCCGATCAGGGCCGATGTTGATCCGCTGCGGCATCTGCTTGGTATTGCCCGCAAGCCGTTTGACCATCTCGATCAGGTCGAAGGCGTGGATGTCGCCGCCGTGCCCAGCCGCAAGCCGCGCCCATGCGACCGCTTCGAGGCCGAGATTGCAGAAATGCGCGGCGTCGGTGTTGCGGCACGACGTCGAACTGTTGAGCACGACCTTGGGATCGTCCTCGTCGAAGCCCCAGTGGACCGGGTCCTTCGAGCGGAAGCCGCTATCGACCTGGTGCGTCGCGGCGACCCTGAACGCGTCGGCGGCGGCGATCTTCACCGCCGGATTGACCACCCCAACGCGGCGGCACAGCGCATCGAGCGCGAAGATGAACATGAAGAAGTGTACCGCGCGCTCGCGGGCGTGCATCAGCAGCGCGTTGCCGATCGTGCCGCTGATGTTGACCCCCGACGGCGAGGCGGCGGAATGTTCGCGTGGCGGCATCTGCGGCTCCCCATTCCGGGGGCTGGCGTCCCCGACGCGGACCCTAACCGGTCGAGGTGACAGGTCCGCGACGGACTGTGACCGGCACCAGTCAATTTGTCACGCATACGAGACGATGATCCGGGCGTTGCTGCTGCGGTATTTACCACGAAAGGTCCACGACATGGCACGCACCCTGGCCCATTTCACCATCACCGAATCGGGCGATGATTACCTTCTCCACATCGAGGACGACGCCGGCGAGACGATCGAGATGACCGCGACGTACGATCAGCTCGACCTGCTTGTCGAAGCAATCGACGCGCATCTTGATGAGGATGCCGAAGAGATGGACGAAGTCGAGGAGTAATCTGCACAATGTACTCGCGCCCCTCGATCAAAATTCACTCGATCAGGGGCGCGGTTCGTCCGCGTCGGGCACGCGGGGCTGGACGAGAACATAGGTGCCGAAGCTAACGTTGCGCAGCTTGCCAGCCTCCACGGCCTCATAAGGTGCGCTGAGAAGCTCTTCGAATGAACTGCACGGATCGTCGATAGCGCGTCCGTTCACATTATTCTCGACAACAACGCAATCGCTGACCGATCCGTTGGGGTTCACTGTCCAGACCACACCCAGACTTGTCCGAAGCTTGCCAAGTTGTGCCATAGATGGCGCAACGAGACTGCCGACCTGCCGGGTTGTAACTAGGGTAATTGTCGCATCGCTTGCTGGATCGTCGCCGGTGAGCTGGAAGATATGGTTGCCGATATTTCGCCGACAGTCAGTTATCGGCAAGATCTTGTCGACACCGTTCGATTGACCCGCACATTTTTCGATTGTGCCATCGCCAGCCAATGTCATCGTGACGATATCGGTAAGATCATTCAGCGGGGTATGGGCATTGATCGACCAGCGGACTGCGCCGATCGTTTCAACTTCTACCGCGACTCCCGCGCTTGAATGACCGGGCGCAAAGCGAAGCCGGGCGAGAGCTAGTTCGCACGTTTGTGCATCGAGCTCGGCGTCGCCCGGTTCTGGTATTGTGCAGTTGTGCGGAACACCATCGGTGTCCACCTTGAGATGAAAGACGACGCGAGCTTCCCGACCTAGCCGCAACGCGGCCTTCGGATAGTCGTCCTCACCGACGGTCATCGCCGCAAGCGGCCGCGGTCCAATGGCGACCGCGGACGCTAGCGCGAGGATGAACGTGATCATGCGGCCGATACCTCATGATCAGTCTTCGGCGGGAGCCTCAGACGGCGCATCCGCCATGTCGCTCGGCAGAGTGCCGGGCTCGGCGTTCGGGTCGAAGGCTTCGGTGAAGCCGGCGTTGTCGCGCTCGAACATGTCGGCCGAGACGTTGACGCCCTTCGCCTGAAGCTCGGCCTCTTCGGGCGAACGGGCGATGTTGACCGTGACCGTCACCGAGACCTCGGGGTGGAGCGAGATCTTGACCGAGTAGACGCCGAGCGCCTTGATCGGCTTGTCGAGAACGACCTGGTTGCGCGTGACGTGCGCGCCGTCGGCGGTCAGCGCTTCGGCGAGGTCGCGGGTGGCGACCGAACCATAAAGCTGGCCGGTGTTCGACGCCTGGCGGATGAGGATGATCGACTTGCCATCGATCGACTTCGATTCCTCCATCGCGATGTCGCGACGGCCGGCGTTCTCGGCCTCGATGTGCGCGCGGTTCGCCTCGAAGCGCTTCTTGTTCGCTTCGGACGCACGGAGCGCCTTGTTGTTGGGGAGGAGGAAGTTGCGGGCGAAACCGGGCTTCACATTGACGACGTCGCCGATGTTGCCGAGCTTTTCGACGCGCTCGAGAAGGATCACATCCATGAGTATCTGATCCCTACTTCACGAGGAACGGCAGCAGGCCGATGTGGCGGGCGCGCTTGATCGCCTGGGCCAGCTCGCGCTGCTTCTTGCCGCTGACGGCGGTGATCCGGCTCGGCACGATCTTGCCACGCTCGGAGACGAAGCCCTGCAACAGGCGCACGTCCTTGTAATCGATGACGGGGGCATTCGGACCCGAGAAGGGGCACGACTTGCGACGGCGGAAAAAGGGACGACCCATAGTGTGATACTCCCTTTAAGCCGCGCGCGGGCGGAAGCCGCCGCCACGATCGCCGCCACCACCGCCGCCGCCGAAGCCGCCGCCGCCGCCGCGCTCACCGCCGAAACCGCCGCTGCGCGGACGGTCGCCGCGATCGCCACGGTCGGGCCGGTCGCCGCGCGGGCGGTCGCCGTCACGGCTCTCGCGGTCGCGCTCACGGCTCTCGTTGCGGCGCATCATCGCCGACGGGCCTTCTTCCATCTCGTCGACGCGGACGGTCATGAAGCGGAGGATGTCCTCGCTCAGTCCGACCTGGCGCTCGAGCTCGGTGATCGCCGCCGCGGGGGCGTCGATGTTGAACATGACATAATGCGCCTTGCGGTTCTTCTTGATCCGGTAGGCGAGGGAGCGGAGGCCCCAATATTCGTTCTTCGCGACGCGACCGTCGTGATCGGTGATGATCTTGGTGAAGGCTTCGCTCATCGCATCGACCTGGGCATTGGCCAGGTCCTGACGCGCGAGGAAGACATGCTCGTACATCGGCATGTGTTGGTGTTCTCCTATGGCCGATCGTCGACGCCGCGCTGTGCGACGCCTCTCCGGCTGGCTGCTGAAACGGCGAACGGCCGGGGTTGCCCCCGGCCGCACGTCGGTGACGCCGTATGACGGACTGTCACGCAAAACGCAAGCGCGTCAGCCCTTTGTCGACGCGTACAGCTTCCACAGGTCGGCGATGTCCTTCATGCCGCCCTCGCCGACGCTGGCGAAGGTCGCTTTCGCCGCCGCGGCGTTGCCTGCCTTGAGCTGCGAGATGCCCTGGAAGACCTTGGCGCGGTCGACATAGGGGCCACCCGCCGCGGCCGACTTGGCATAGGCTGCCGCCGCCGCCGGATACTGGCCGAGACCGAAGTATGCGCCGCCCGCGACGTTCGCGGTCGCCGGGTCGGCGGCGAGCTTGGCGGCGTTTGCGCCAGCGGCCTGCGCGCGCTGCGCCGCGGCCTGCGCGAGCTTCGCGGTCATCGGGTCGGAGCCGAGGGTGCCGCCGGCCTTGGTCAGGACCGCCTGCGCAACGCCGGGCTGGTTGTTGACGATCGCGAGCTTGGCGTATTCCTGGATATCCTCGGGACGCGTCAGGTTGCCGGTGGCGTCCATCAGCTCGAACAGCGCGAGCTTCGCCTCGGGCTGCATCTGGTTCTTCTGCTGCTCTACGAGGAGGGTCTTCCAGCGGGCCGGGCTCGGATCGCTGCGGACGAGCTTCTCGGTCGTCGCCAGATAGCCCTTCTTGTCGCCCGACTTATACTGCGCGCCGGCAAGGTTCTCGAGGTACAGCGGCTTCGGCCCGTTCGACGCGATCAGCTTGTTGTACGACGTCACGGCCTCGGCATAATGGCCCTGTTTGATCGCCGCCTGCGCCATGAGCACCTGCATGTCGTCGCCGCCCGCCTGCTTGGCGTAGGTCACCGCCTTCGTGTAATTCCCGGCGTTATAATAGAGCGAAGCGAGCTGCTTCGGCGTCGCGGCGCCACCGGCCTGAAGCTCGTCGGCGGCCTTACCGTATTGCCCGGCCTTGGTGTAAACGTACGCTGCCATCTGCGCGACCTTGGTCCGCTCCTCGGGGGTCTTGGCGGCGGCCTTGGCGGTGTTGATCGCGTTGATCGCAGCCGCGCCGCTCGACTTCGCCGCCTGGTTGAGCGCGGTCCCGACCGCCTTCGACACCGCCGCCATCGCGGGGGCGGCAACCACTGGCATCAGCGCGAGCGCGGCGACGGTCGAAAAAAGTTTCAGCAACTTCATGTCATTCCCTCATGGTTCGGCGCTATGTCGTGAATCTGAACCCGGTCGCGTAGACGGGCGATGAACATCGCCACCCGTGCCGGGCAGGGCGACCTTATCCAATCATGCGCAAGGCGCAAAGGCTAATGGCGCGGAATTGCGCCCGCCCCCGCAACCGCCTAATCGCACCGTCTTCCGCGCAAAAAAGGAAATATCGTTGACGCGTGCATTCGTTTTTCCGGGGCAGGGGAGCCAGTCGGCGGGCATGGGCAAGGCGCTTGCCGCCGCGAGTCCGGCCGCGCGGGCGGTGTTCGAGGAGGTCGATTCGGCGCTCGGGCAGCATCTGTCGCGACTTATGTTCGACGGCTCGCTGACCGAATTGACGCTGACCGAGAACGCCCAGCCGGCGATCATGGCGCTGTCGATCGCGGTGTTGCGCGTCCTCGAAGCCGAAGGCGGGATCAGCGTCGCCGACAAGGCCGCGTTCGTCGCCGGGCACAGCCTCGGCGAATATAGCGCGCTCTGCGCTGCCGGTGCACTCACCCTCGCCGACACCGCGCGGTTGCTGCGGCTGCGCGGGCAGGCGATGCAGGCGGCGGTTCCGGTCGGCGTCGGTGCGATGGCGGTGCTGATCGGGCTCGATCTCGACAAGTGCATGCAGGCCGCTGCCGAAGCTGCCCAAGGCGAAGTTTGCGAAGTCGCCAACGACAATGCTCCCGGGCAGGTCGTCGTGTCGGGACACACTGAGGCGGTGGCGCGGGCGATCACGATCGCCAAGACGATGGGATCGCGGCATTCGGTCCTGCTGCCGGTGTCGGCGCCGTTCCACTGCTCGCTGATGGCCCCCGCCGCCGAGGCGATGCGTGTCGCGCTCGCCGATGTCGCGCTCGCTGCGCCGTTCGTCCCGCTGGTGTCGAACGTCACGGCGGACACGGTGGCGGCTCCCGACAGCGTCCGCAGCGGCCTCGTCGCGCAGGTCACCGGTCGGGTGCGGTGGCGCGAAAGCATCCTGATGATGACCGGCGCAGGCGTGACCAACTTCGTCGAGGTGGGCGCGAAAGTTCTCACGCCGATGGTCAAGCGGATCACCCCCGATGCCACCGCCGAGAGCGCGGCCGACACAGCGGGTATAGAAATGGTCGCGAAGAGACTTTAACCGATACGGCGATAGCGTGGCGTGGACTTCCGTCGGGCTCAAGTCGTTGAAGTTGTTCGGATAGGCCCACAGTGAAAAACTGCTCTTCGTGTGGACTTACGATTTCGAGCACTCGGATTGGGACACCCCGGATTGGGCCCGTCTGGTACATTGAGGGGAAGTAGAATGTTCGACCTTACGGGCATGACGGCGCTGGTGACCGGCGCGAGCGGCGGTATCGGCTCGGCGATCGCCCGCACGCTGGCGGCGCAGGGGGCGCGGCTGGCGCTGTCGGGAACGCGGGTCGGGCCGCTCGAGGCGCTCGCCGCCGAGCTGACCGGCGCGGTCGTCCTGCCGTGCGACCTTGGCGACGCGGCGGCGGTCGATGCGCTGGTGCCCGACGCGGTCAAGGCGCTGGGCTCGCTCGATATCCTCGTCAACAACGCCGGCGTCACCCGCGACAACCTCGCGATGCGGATGAAAGACGACGAGTGGGACACCGTAATGCGGGTCAACGTCGAGGCCGCCTTCCGCCTGTGCCGCGCCGCCTGCCGCCCGATGATGAAGGCGCGCTTCGGCCGCATCGTCACGATCACGTCGGTCGTCGGCCACACCGGCAACCCCGGGCAGATGAACTATGCCGCGTCGAAGGGCGCGCTGACCGCGATGTCGAAGGCGCTGGCGCAGGAAGTCGCGAGGCGCGGCATCACGGTGAACTGCGTCGCCCCGGGGTTCATCGCCTCGCCGATGACCGAGGCGCTGAGCGAGGCACAGACTGCCGCGCTGACGACGCGCATCCCCGCGGGGCGGCTGGGGGCGGGGGCCGATGTCGCCGCGGCGGTCGCGTATCTAGGGTCGCGTGAGGCCGGTTATGTCACGGGGGCCACGCTTCACGTCAACGGCGGGATGGCGATGCTCTGACCTACTTCCCTCTCCCGCTTGCGGGAGAGGGCGAGAGACGCGCCCGTAGGCGCGGCCCGGGGTGAGGGTGTCTCTAGCCCCGGGCGCGCAACTCGTGCTCGACCGTCGCCAGCACATGATCGAGCTTGGTAAAAACCTCGGCGTTCCAGAAGCGAACGACATGCCATCCTTCAGCCGTGAGCAACGCCGTTCGCTGCTCGTCGTACGCCACCGCACTGGCATGCTGGCTGCCGTCAAGTTCGATCACGAGCCGGGCGGCGATGCAGGCGAAGTCGGCGATGTACGGCCCGATGCTGTGTTGCCGCCGGAACTTCCAGCCAATGAAACGGCGATCGCGGAGTTCGGTCCAAAGGGCGGCTTCGGCGTCGGTCGACGCGGCACGAAGTGACGCAGCGTGGGGGCTGATGGTGCGACGGACGCGGGACATGGGGGGACGTTAGTTGCATGACGGCGATCGGGCCAGCGGCGGCACCGTCAGGCGGCGGCTCACTCGGCCGATGTGTTCGTTTGGATGGACACCCTCACCCCGGGCCGCGCCTGAAGGCGCGTCTCTCGCCCTCTCCCGCAAGCGGGAGAGGGAAGTCGGACGCGCGTGATGGAAGTCTTGTCAGCCTGCTCTTGCGCGGCTATCGCAATCGCCAAGGCTGAACGCCACGCCAATTGGAGAGGGTATCCCATGACCGATGTTGCCGACCGCGTTAAGAAGATCGTCGTCGAGCATCTTGGTGTCGAGGCCGACAAGGTTACCGAGGATGCCAGCTTTATCGACGATCTCGGGGCCGACAGCCTCGACACGGTCGAACTCGTCATGGCGTTCGAGGAGGAATTCGGCGTCGAAATCCCCGATGACGCCGCCGAGAAGATCCTGACCGTCAAGGATGCGATCGGCTTCATCGAGACGCATGCCAAGGCGTGAGGACCGGTTGATCAGGCCGAGAGTGGCCCGCGCGACGGCTCTCCGCAGTGGCGGAGGGCCGTTTTGCGTAGAGGCCCCGGGAATGCCGATCAGCACGAGGGGCATATTAGTTTGGGGAGGAACACGATGCGTCGTGTCGTGATTACCGGCGTCGGCATGGTTACCCCGCTCGGGGCCAACGTCGAGACCGTCTGGGCGAATATCCTCGCGTCGAAGTCGGGCGCGGGGCGGATTACGCGCTTCGACGCGACCGACTACGCGTGCCAGATCGCGATGGAAGTCAAGCACGGCGACGGCACCGGCGATACCTTCGACCAGACCAAGCGGATCGACCACAAGGTCCTCCGCCAGGTCGATCCGTTCATCATCTTCGGCATCGACGCCGCCGGCCAGGCGCTCGAGGATGCCGGGCTGACCGACATGACCGAGGAGGAGCGCTACCGCGCCGGCTGCATGATCGGCTCGGGCATCGGCGGGCTTCCCGGGATCGAAAAGGAATCGATCGTCCTCCACGAAAAGGGCCCGCGCCGGGTCTCGCCGCACTTCGTTCACGGGCGGTTGATCAACCTGATCTCGGGGCAGGTCAGCATCAAATACGGGCTGATGGGGCCGAACCACGCCGTCGTCACCGCCTGCTCGACCGGCGCGCATGCGATCGGCGATGCGGCGCGGCTGATCGCGCTCGACGACGCCGACGTCATGCTCGCGGGCGGGTCGGAGGGGGCGATCTGCCCGCTCGGCATCGCCGGGTTCAGCCAGGCGAAGGCGCTGGCGACCCACTTCAACGACGAGCCGACCCGCGCGAGCCGCCCGTACGACATCGACCGCGACGGCTTCGTCATGGGCGAGGGAGCTGGCATCGTCTGCCTCGAAGAATACGAGCGGGCGAAGGCGCGTGGCGCGACGATCTATGCCGAGGTCATCGGCTACGGCCTGACCGGCGACGCGTTCCACGTCACCGCGCCGCAGCCCGAAGGGTCGGGGGCGTTCCGCTCGATGCAGATGGCGCTCAAACGGGCCGGGCTCAACCCGTCGGACATCGACTATATCAACGCCCACGGCACCTCGACGATGGCCGACGAAATCGAGCTCGGCGCGGTCCGCCGTGCGTTCGGCAGTGCGATCGAGACGGTCAGCATCTCGTCGACCAAGTCAGCGATCGGCCATCTGCTCGGCGGGGCTGGGGCGGTCGAGAGCATCTTCTGCGCGCTGGCGATGCGCGACCAGATCGCACCGCCGACGCTCAATCTCGACAATCCATCGCCGGGCTGCGAGGGCTTCGACCTCGTCCCGCACGTCGCTAAGCCGCGACGGATCCGCGCGGTCCTCAACAACAGCTTCGGCTTCGGCGGGACCAACGCGACGCTCGTTCTCCGCTCGGTATGACGCGGTGAGCAGCCGGGGAACACGTGCGGCGCAGGCCTTCGTGGTCCTGCTGCTCGTCATCGGGCTGCCGCTGTTCGTCGCGCCGTGGTGGAGCTGGGGCAAGCACGGGACAACCACCCGCGACGTGGTTATCCCTGCCGGCACGACCCTTACCGGGGCGGCTTCGCGGCTGACCGATGCCGACGTGATCACGTCGGAGGGGCAGTTCCGCCTGCTGGCGCGGATGTTCGGCAAGCCCGAGCCGATCCGCGCCGGGACCTATCGCTTCGTCGAGGGGATCGGCTGGGGCGATTATCTGCGCCAGATGCAGCGCGGCGACGTCATCGCGCTGCGCGTGACGATCCCCGAAGGAATGCCGTCGGTGCTGGTTCACGACCGGCTGCTGGCGAACGCCAAGCTCACCGGGCCGGTCGAGATTCCCGTCGAGGGGTCGATCCTGCCCGACACCTACGACTTCCAGGTCGGTTCGACCCGCGCTGCTGCGGTCAAGCATATGCAAACGGCGATGGCGGACGAGCTGGCGAAGCTGTGGAAGGCGCGGACCCCGGCATCGGTTGTCAAGACGCCCGCCGAGGCGATCACCCTCGCGTCGATCGTCGAAAAGGAGACCGGGGTGCCCGCCGAGCGGCGGCTCGTCGCCGGGGTCTATTCGAACCGCTTGCGGACAGGGATGAAGCTCGATGCCGACCCGACGGTGATCTATCCGATCACGCAGGGCAAGCCGCTCGGGCGGCGGATCCTGCGGTCGGAGCTCAACCGCGACACCGGCTACAACACCTATCTCAAGCCCGGCCTGCCGAAGGGGCCGATCGCCAACCCGGGGCGCGCATCGATCGCCGCGGTGCTCGATCCGGCGGCGACCAAGGCGCTGTACTTCGTTGCCGATGGCAAGGGCGGACACGTCTTCGCGACGACGCTCGCCGAACAGAACGCCAATGTCGCCAAGTGGTTCGCGATCCGCCGCGCGCGCGGCGAGATGTGAGCCAGACGCGCCGCAAGCCGCGGCCGGGCGCGCCACGCCGTCCGCGCGCCGCGCCTGCCCGATCGCCAGCGCGGCGGATCGCGGGCGGCGTCGCCCGCGTCGCCGGCTTCGGCCTCCTCCTCTATTTCGGCGGCTTCGTCTGGTTCGTCGCGACGCGGCCCGGCCTTGCGCCGATCGACGAGCCGACCGACGCCGTCGTCGTCCTCACCGGCGGCCCCGGGCGGCTGGCGCGCGGAGCTGCGGTGCTCGCCGCGGGGAGCGCGAAGCGCATGCTCGTTTCGGGCGTCGGCGAGGGCGTCAGCCGCGCGGCGCTCGCGGCCTCGGTCGACGCGCCGGCGAAGCGCTTCGCGGGCCTCGTCGATCTCGGCTACCAGGCAGTCGATACAAGGTCGAATGCGGTCGAGACGACGGCGTGGGTCGGACGGCACGGCTTTCGCTCGCTACGGCTGGTGACGTCGTCGGCGCATATGCGGCGGGCTCGGCTCGAACTCGCGCTCAACCTGCCGTCGTCGGTGCGGATCGTCGAGGACGGCGTCGCCGGCGGCAGTCCGGTCGGCATCGCGCGCGAGTTCAACAAATACCTCCTCCGCCGCGCCGCGCTCGCGTTGGGGGCGGCATGATCGCGCTGCTCCGGTCGAGCGTCTTCGCGTTGGTCTTCTACGTCGGCTCGGTGCCGATCGTCGTGACCGCCATGCTCGTCGGCTTCATTGCCCCTGCCGCGGTGATCACCGTGGCGCGCATCTGGGCTGGCTGGTTCGCGCTGACGACGCGCTGGCTGCTCGGCATCCGCTGGCGGATCGTCGGCACAGTGCCCAACCACGCGGCGCTCGTCGCGCTCAAGCATCAGTCGAACTACGAGACGATCATGATTCTCTGGCTGTTCAAGCGACCCGCAGTGGTGCTCAAAGCCGAGCTTCTCGGCATCCCGGCGTGGGGCGCGGCGGCGCGCGCGCACGGCGTTATTCCGGTCGACCGCGCCGGGGCAGCAACTGCGCTGCGGGCGATGTTAAAGGCCGGGAACGCGGCGAAGTCGGCCGACCGCCCGGTCCTGATCTTCCCCGAGGGCACGCGGACCGCGGTCGGCACCGCGCCCGAACTCCGCGCCGGGCTCGCGGGCTTGTACCGCGCGCTTAAGCTGCCGCTGGTCCCGATCGCGTGTGATTCGGGGCGCTGCTGGCCGAAGGGCTTCGTCAAGCACGCCGGGGTCGTCACCTTCGTCGTCGGCGAGGCCATCCCCGCCGGGCTCGATCGCCCCGTGATCGAGGCTCGGGTCCACACCGCGATCAACGCGTTGAACCCGGCATGAAACGCGTACCCCTGTGGCTGACGATCGTCCCGCTCGCGCTCGGCGGCGCGGTCTATTGGCATTATTGGTCGGGGTGGCGTGACAACCTCCGCGCCGATGTCGCGGCGGTGGTGCCTGGGGCGACGATCAGCATCGGTGGCTTCCCGTACCGGATGGAGGGCAACGTCGCAGCACCCGCGATCACCTTCGGTGGAGCGGTCAAGACCTCGCTGCGGGCAGCGAGCGCGATCGTCAACCGCGGCCCGTGGCAGCGCGACCTTACCGTAATCCGCACCGCCAGCCCCGAGATCGATGTCGCCATCCCCGCGCTGCGCGACGTCGCCGCGCACTTAACCGCCACGTCGGCGGTGTCGAGCCTCCACATCGCCGCCGGGGTGATCGTTCGCCAGTCGAACGTTTTCGCCGCCGCCCGCGCGACGACCGCGCTGTTCGCCGCGCCGGTCACCGCCAACAGTTTCGAAGTCCATCTCCGCGAGACCCGCGCACGGTCGAACGAGGCCTGGTCGGCGACCCCGCCGCAACAGGCGCAGGTCGTGCTTTCCGGGACCGGCGTGCGTATCGGGCAGGGGGCACCGCTGACGCTTGCCGCCGACTTCGGGGTCACCGCGACGTCGCGGCTGCGCGATTATGCGGGCTGGGCGGCGGGGGGCACGGTCGAGGTGCATTCACTGACTCTCGCCGATGCGAGCGGCGAGGTGCTGGCAATGACCGCGAGCGGGGTTCCGGCGGAGGGGACGATCCGCCTGACCGGCACGATCACGACGGTGTGCCCGGCGAGCGTCGCCGCCGCTTTCGCCGCGAGCCGCGCGCCCGCCGAGCAGCGGCTGCGCAACCCGGTGCGGCTGGCGTTCGGCGGCGTGCCGGGGGCGTTCACCGTCGGCGCTCCGCCGCCGGGCGCGCCGACCGCGGTCCGCGCCCAGCTCCCACCGTGCCCGCTGCTGCGTTAGTTCTTGAGCCGCCAGCCCGACTTGAGCAGCCGGAAGGCGAGGATCCATAGCGCGACGTCGACCACCAGCAACACCACCGCACCCTGCGCGGCGAGCCCGTCGGACACGCCGAGGAAGCCGTAGCGGAAGCCGTCGATGATGTAGAAGAACGGGTTGGCGTGGCTCAGCGTCCGCATCACCGGCGACACCCGGTCGATCGCGTAGAACGTCCCCGACAGCAATGTCAGCGGCTGGACGACGAAGTTGGTCACCGCCGCAGCATGGTCGAACTTGTCGGCCCAGACACCGGTGAGGATCCCGAGCAGCGCCAGCATCACCGCGCCCATCGTCCCGAAGTACAGCACGACGGCCAAGTTGTTGATCGGCACGTCGACGCCCGGCGCGATGAGCATGATCACATAGATCGCGCTCCCGACCAGCCACGCCCGCGTCACCGCCCCGCCGACCCACGCGACGAGCAGCTCGCTCGACGACAAAGGCGGCATCAGAACGTCGACGATCGTCCCCTGGATCTTGGCGATCAGCAGCGACGACGACGTGTTGGCGAAGCTGTTCTGGATCATCCCCATGACGATCAGCCCGGGGCCGAGGAAGTCGGCGTACGGCACACCCATCACATTGGTCCGCCCCCGGCCGAGTGCGAGCGCGAAAATGACGAGGAAAAGCAGCGTCGTGATCGCCGGAGCCCACACCGTCTGGAGCTGGACCTTGAAAAACCGGCGAACTTCCTTCAGATAGAGGGTCTGCAGGCCCTGCCAGTTGACTCCCGGAATTACGGTCACGCCGGGTTCGCGGGCGACTCCCGGCAAGGTGGTTTTATCGAGCATGGCTCGCTTTAGCGCGCGGGCCCTATCCGCTGCAAGGTGGACCGACTGCTCACCCGCGTTTCGCGCGGGCAAGGAAGGAATAAATCGCCCCATGTCATGGACCGACGAACGCATCGCTTTGCTCCGCACCAGCTGGGAATCGGGGATGACCGCGAGCCAGATCGCCGAGGCGCTCGGCGAAGGCGTCACCCGCAACGCCGTCATCGGCAAGGCCCACCGCCTCGGCCTCGAAGCCCGCCCGTCGCCGGTCAAGGCCGGTGAGATCGTCGAGGACCTCGTCGACGGCGTCGTCGCGGCGGTCGAAGGCGTGATCAGCGCCGCCGGTGACGCGATCGCCGCGGTCGTCGCCCCGCGCGCCGCGCCGAAGCGCCCCGCGCGTCCGGTCGCCCCGCCCAAGCCGGCGAAGACGACCCTGCTCGACCTGAGCGAGAAGGTCTGCAAGTGGCCGATCGGTCATCCGGGCGAAACCGACTTCCACTTCTGCGGCAAGCCCTCGCAGGCGAGCTTTCCGTATTGCACCGAGCATTGCGCGATCGCGTATCAGGCGCAGCTGCCCCGCCGCGACCGCTCGCGCCCGCCCCCGCCGGTTATGCCGGGGATGGGTCCGCGGCGGTAGGGTCGGACCCAACGCTTACTTGAATTGCGGCGTATAACCTCGGTGCGCATCCTCTTCGGCGAGAAACCGGCAGCCTTGGCTCAATAGCGAATCGCGGCGAACGTCGGCGCTGCCGAGACCGGGGATGAAGAGCTGCCGGATGCGCCAGCCGTTGGTGTCGGGAATCACCGGAATGATCTCCGACCGGCCGTATTCGGGAGGCTGAGCGAGCTTTGGCGGTTGCGCCCCGACGACCTTGCCGAGCGGTCTGCCGTGTGAGGTGACAAGGCCGCTCGTATTCCTGCCTTCCACGGCGGCGCGTCCTTGCGCCACGGGAATGAACGCCGAATTGCCCGGTCCGCGATAGGCCAATAGCGAGCCGACGACCACCGCTTGAACCATCATTTCGAGCGTGCTCCACTCGCTTGGAACGGCGCACAACAGCCTGATCGCGGTACAGACGCCGATATTCTTCTGCTCGGCGAACTTCACGACCTTGTTGAGCTCGACCTCCTCAAGCCACCACTCGCCCTGAAGGACGAGGTCGGCGAGGATGTTCCGACCGAAGCGCATGATGCGGGTGCCGAGCGGGATGACGTATCGCTGCGGGCGCTCGATGCCGCCGTTCGTCGCGTGGCCGGCGGTGAGACCATCTGCGCCGTAGATCGGCGAGCTGGGCCCGCTGTAGCTGCCTTGGCCGCCCGCGATCAGCTCGGTACCGACGGCGTCGAAGAAACGCTGATTTGCGAACATATCCCCCCCTTGCGCTCCGGATCTGATCGCTGTCCGTTAGCTACCGATCTAGCATTCACGGAGGCTCGACGCGACTCTTGCGAGCAGCAAGTTACTCGGTCAGTGCAACTCTACACTGATGGATAGCGCAATCCTTAGATGGTTAGATGGACCTGACTTTACTTGAAAGCGCGCCATCATTCGTGTGCAAGCCGTCAACCCGCGCGGGGGGCGTTGATTAAGCCCGCCCGGCGAGCGCAATCAAATCCGCTCCTTCACATACCGCCCAGGCGCATCCTCGATCACCTTGAGCGCCCCATCCCCCGGCACCCGCGCCGCGACCTGCGCCCCCGACTTCGGTGTCAACCACGCGAGCCAATCGGGCCACCAGCTGCCCTTCGTCTCGACCGCCCCTTCGACGAACTCCGCGAGCGTCGGCGGCAGCGCGTCGTTGGTCCAATACTGGTATTTCTTGAGCGACGGCGGGTTGACCACGCCGGCGATGTGCCCCGACCCGGCGAGGATGAAGCGCTTCGGGCCGGCGAAGACCTGCGTCATCTTGTAGACCGACTTCGCCGGGGCGATGTGGTCGTCGCGGCCCGACTGGATGTAGCTTGGCGTCGTGACCGTCGACAGGTCGATCGGGACGCCCGCAACCTTGATCCCGCCGGGCTTCACCAGCAGGTTGTCGCGGTACATGTCCTTGAGGTAGCTCAGGTGCCAGCACGCCGGGACGTTGGTCGCGTCGCTGTTCCAGTAGAGCAGGTCGAACGGGAAATAGTCCTTCCCGAGCAGGTAGTTGTTGACGACATAGCCCCAGATCAGGTCGTTCGAGCGGAGCATGTTGAACGTCGTCGCCATCGCTCGGCCATCGGTAT
Organism: Polymorphobacter megasporae; assembly: GCF_018982885.2. NCBI lineage: Bacteria > Pseudomonadati > Pseudomonadota > Alphaproteobacteria > Sphingomonadales > Sphingosinicellaceae > Glacieibacterium > Glacieibacterium megasporae. The sequence continues at coordinate 2,492,928 of NZ_CP081848.1, forward strand.
AGCCGGTCGCGGCGCTATTCTTCTCGACCGTCGCCAGCGACGCCTCGTCGACGAAGATGCTGAGGTCGCCCGCGTCGGCGAAGTCGATCTGCGCGGTGAAGAAGGTCGCGCTCGCCACCTTCGCCGCCTCGCCCTTCGCCTCGAGCAACGCCAGCGTCGCCGCGAGCACCGTCCCCGCGACGCAATAGCCGATGACATTGACGCTCTCCGCGCCCGTCGCTTCGAGCACGCGGGCGATCGCGGTCAACTGCCCTTCGGCGACGTACGAATCGAGCGTGACGTCGGCGGTGGTCGCGTCGGCATTCTTCCACGACACGACGAAGACCGTCAGCCCCTGCTCGACCGACCAGCGGATGAAGCTTTTCTCGGGGGTCAGGTCGAGGATGTAGAACTTGTTGATCCACGGCGGGAAGATCACCAGCGGCGTCGCGAACACCGTCGCGGTCGTCGGCGCATACTGGATCAGCTGGAACAGCCGGTTCTCGAACACGACCTTGCCCGGCGTCGCGGCAACGTCGCGCCCGACCGCGAAGGCGGTTTCGTCGGTCATCCGCATCCGCCCGCGCTGCATGTCGTCGAGCATATGCTCCAACCCCTTGAGCAGGTTATCGCCGCCGCTCGCCTCGGTCGCGGCGAGAACCTCGGGGTTGGTCAGCGGGAAGTTCGCCGGGCTCATCGCGTCGACGATCTGGCGGGTGTGGAACAGCGCCTTCGCCTTGGCGTGCGGGTCGAGCCCGTCGAGGTCGCCGGTCGCCTTCATCACGAAGTCCGACGCGAGCAGGTACGACTGGCGGATGAAATCGAACACCGGCTGCTCGTGCCACGCCGGGGCGGCGAAGCGCTTGTCGGCGACCTTGGCGACCGGGCTGTCCGCAGGGGTGCCGGTGAGGAACGCGGTCCATAGCGCCATGCTGTCGGTCATGAACTTCACCTGCGCCGTCATCAACTTTGCCGGATCGGCAGCGGCGGCGGTCGCCATCGCGGTCCATGTCGCCGCCAGCCCGAGCGGGTCCTCGGCGGCGAGCGGCTTGCCAGCCTGCGCCGCGACGAACGCCTGCATCATCGCCTGGCCGCGTGTCAGGGCGTCGGTCCACCGGGCGAGGTGGCGGGGGTCGGTCTGGTCGATCGTCATGGTCACTCCCCAGATTGCGCGTCGCGGGCTGTCTGCCAAGCCGCTTTGCGCGCTCGATTCACGAGTATATAGCAACGCTTGCTCCGCGACACTGACGCCGGGAGCTGAGGGAGCAATGTTTATGATCAAGACGATACTCGCTTTCGGTGCCTTGACGCTGGCGGTTGCGGCTCCCGCAGCAGCACAGATGGCGGCAGGCGCGCTGCCCAAGTGTTCGGCGACGGTTCGCGACTCGTGCGACCAGGGTGCCAACAATCCCAAGGCGATGTCGGCCGAGCAGGCGATGAAGTCGGGCGGCGTCGGTGACCGTGCCGACGACGGTTCGGCCAAGTCGATGCCGATGGCTCACAAGCCGATGATGCACCACAAGAAGCATCACATGATGAAGAAGACGACCACCACGACGACGACGAGCGACGCACCCGCGAGCGACGCCACGCCCAAGTAACCCCTCATCCCCGGCCCGGTTACGGCCGGGCCGGGAGACGACCATGACCGACGAGTTCTACCGCATCCGCCGCCTGCCGCCGTACGTCTTCGCCGAAGTCAACGCGATGAAGGCAGCGGCGCGAGCGCGGGGCGAGGACATCGTCGACCTCGGCATGGGCAACCCCGACTCACCGCCGCCCGCGCACGTCATCGCCAAGCTCGCCGAGGTTGCGGCCAAGCCCGACGCGCATGGTTACTCGGCGTCGAAGGGCATCCCCGGACTGCGCAAGGCACAAGCGGCCTATTACGCGCGCCGCTTCGGCGTCGAGGTCGACCCCGAGACCGAGGTCGTCGTCACGCTCGGCTCGAAGGAGGGGCTGGCGAACCTAGCGCAGGCGATCACCGCGCCGGGCGACGTCATCCTCGCGCCGAACCCGTCGTACCCGATCCACATGTTCGGCTTCATCATCGCGGGCTGCACGATCCGGTCGATCCCGGCGTCGCCCGGCCCCGATTTCTTCATCAAGCTCGAGCACGCGATGGCCTACACCGTGCCCAAGCCGACGGTGCTGGTGATGGGCTATCCGTCGAACCCGACCGCCGAGACGGTCGACCTTGCGTTCTACGAACAGGTCGTCGCGTTTGCGAAGGCGCATAATATCTGGGTGATCAGCGATCTCGCCTACGCCGAAATCTACTTCGACGGGCCGCCGACACCGTCGATCCTCCAGGTGCCGGGGGGCAAGGATGTCGCCGTCGAGTTCACCTCGATGTCGAAGACCTATTCGATGGCGGGATGGCGGATCGGCTTCGCGGTCGGCAACAAGACGCTGATAGCCGCGCTAACGCGGGTCAAGTCGTACCTCGATTACGGGGCGTTCACGCCGATCCAGGCGGCGGCGGTCGCGGCGCTCAACGGCCCGCAGGACTGTATCGCCGAGCATCGCGAGCTGTATCGCCGCCGCCGCGACGTGCTGATCGAAAGCTTCGGGCGCGCCGGGTGGGACATCCCGGTGCCGCGCGCGAGCATGTTCGCCTGGACCCCGATCCCCCCCGCGCTGCGCCATCTCGGCAGCCTCGAATTCACCAAGCAGCTCCTGACGCACGCGCAGGTCGCGGTCGCCCCCGGCACCGGCTTCGGCGAGGAGGGCGAAGGCTTCGTCCGCATCGCGCTCGTCGAGAACGAGCACCGCATCCGGCAGGCAGCGCGCGGGGTGAAGCGGTACCTCCAGTCGATGGGTGTCAACACGGCGGCGAAAGTCGGCTGAACCGGCGACGGGTGCGGGAGAAGGTATTGTCTGGGCGGTTTCGGGGAGTAATCGCGGTAGCGCTGCTGCTCGCGGTGCAGGGACGTGCGACGGCGGCGATCGAGCATTTTCCGGGCGACGGCGCCGGAGCCTATGCGACCGGGCGCGCCCGCGATCTGTTCGTCGAGCAGCTCGGCAAGCGGCCGGGCGACAGCCGCGCCAAGATCGACCGTGTCTTCGCGCAACTGTTCCATGGCGACGGGCAGGAGCAGCGACTGTATTTCGAGACCGGGGCGAATGCGAACGGGCCGCTCGCCTACATCACCGACTGGGCGAACAACGACGCGCGTACCGAGGGGATGAGCTACGGCATGATGATCGCCGTCCAGCTCGGCCATAAGCGCGAGTTCGATGCGCTATGGAACTGGTCGAAGACGTACATGCAGATCACCGACCCGGCGAACCCGTCGGTCGGCTATTTCGCATGGTCGATGGGGACCGACGGCTCGCCGCGCTCGACCGGGGCCGCCCCCGACGGCGAGGAATATTACGCGATGGCGCTGTATTTCGCCGCCAATCGCTGGGGCAATGGCACCGGCATCTACGACTATCGCGCCGAGGCCGACCGCATTCTGCGCGGGATGCGCCACCATCCGCTGCTGACCGCGACCCCGCCGTTCCGCATCCACCCCGACGATCCGCCGTTCGTCGAGCCCGCTCAGCCGTGGCCGAGCCCGAACAATCGGCGCGAGGCGGCCGAAGCGGCGGCGGCGGGCACACAGCTGCCGGTACGGGTCGCGCGCCCGCCGCGTGCCGTGAAGGTCGGGCCGATGGTCGACGAGGCGAGCGCGATGGTCCGCTTCGTCGCCGAGACCAACGTCGGCGGAACCGATGCGTCGTACCACCTGCCTGCATTCTACGAACTGTGGGCGCGCTGAGGTCCGGTCGAGGACCGCGCGTTCTGGGCGCGCGCGGCCGACGTCAGCCGCGACCTGTTCGTCCGCGTGACGGGACCGCGCACCGGCCTCGCCCCCGACCGCAGCGCCTTCGACGGCGGCTCGATCGACAATTGGGACGGCAAGCCGGCGCAGTTCGGCTACGATAGCTGGCGGACGGTGAGCAACTGGTCGGTCGACTACGGCTGGTGGCACAAGGACCCGCGCGAGCCGGTGCTCAGCGACCGCATCCAGGGGTTCCTCGATGGTCAGGGGATCGACCACTTCGCCGACCGCTACACCCTCGACGGCACCCCGCTGTCGACCCGCCACTCGCCCGGAATGGTCGCCGCGACCGCCGTCGGCAGCCTCGCCGCGACCCCGGGGCCGGTGTCGCGCAAGTTCGTCCAACAACTATGGGACATGCCGGTCCCTTCGGGCGAGCAACGCTATTTCGACGGGATCGTCTATCTGATGAGCCTGATGCACGTCGGCGGCGAGTTCCGCATCATTCAGCCCGCCAGGACCAAGCCCTAGTCGACCTTCGCGCTGTCGCCGCCGGTGACCTCGAAGTTCGCCCCCGTTGCCATCGCCGCCGCGTCGGAGGCGAGGAACACCGCCATCGGCGAGATGTCGTCGGGCTGGAGCCAGCCGACCTTCAACGGCACCGTCGGCGCGCGGACATCCCACGCCTCCTGCGGCGACGGATGCTCGGGAGCCTTGCGCCCGGTCTCGCCGATCGTCTCGCTTAGCCGCTTGTCGTATCGCGTCAGCGCGGTGTCGACGAGGCCCGGAAGGATCGCGTTGACGGTGATCCCGTACTCGCCGAGTTCGAGCGCCGCCGACTTCATCAGCCCGATGATGCCCCACTTCGACGCCGAATAGCTCGCCGCATCCTTGGTCCCGTGCTTGCCCTGGAGCGACGACAGCACGATAATCCGGCCCTTGCGGCGCGCGATCATCTTCGGCGCGAAGGCGCGGATCGTGTTCGCCGTGCCGTTGAGATTGTTGTCGATCACGTCTCGCCAGTCGGCGTCCTGCATCTCCATCAGCGGCACCCAGCGCTGGATCGCGGCGTTGGCGACGACGATGTCGATCTTGCCATGGTCGCGCTCGACCTTGTCGGCGATCCGGCGGAGCGCGGCGATGTCGCGGATATCGGCACGGATGCCTTCGCCGCGCCGCCCATACGCCTTGATCATCCGCACCGTCTCGTCGAGCTCGGCAGGGGTCGCGGGCACCGCGTTCGACGCACTCGATACCGGACCGGCGATGTCGACCGCGATGACGTCGGCCCCGTTCGCGGCGAACTCGACCGCGATCGCCCGCCCGATCCCGCGCGCCGCGCCGGTAACGACCGCGACCTTGCCCGTCAGCGCCGAGCCGCGCCCCGGCTTGACCGGACCCGCGCTCTGTTCGGCGGAAGGCTCGGGAACCGGCTGGCCGTTGAGGACGTGCGGATCGGTATCGGTCCGCTGCGCGGCTGCGCTGGTGGCAGCCGCCACGCCGACGGCGGCGTGCCGAGCATCAGGTTGCGGCGGACGGGGTCGTGGTCGGTCATTGTCGGGTCTCCGAGCGTTACCGGGCAACAACCTGTGCGATGTCCATGGGTTGCGCCGCTCGACCGGACGAACGGCGCTGCGTCAATCTGCCTGCCGGGGCGATCGCTCTCGCGAGCGGTCGCGATTTTGCTGTCCTACACACCGTCGTGCGCGTTAGCGTGATCGGATGAATGACCGTCCCGCCACGATCCGCCGAAACACCGCCGCGAGCAACCGCCGCCAGGCCATTCCGCGCGGTCCAGCGACCATTGCGCGCGCGCCGAAAACGTCAACTCTGTCAACTTATCCGCTCGTGTCGCTGGGGGCCGCGCGATGACGACGCCGCTGCGCATCGGCCTCGCGGGGCTCGGCACCGTCGGGGCGGGGGTGGTCAAGCTGCTCGATGCCAACGCCGGGCTGATCGAGCGCCGCGCCGATCGCTCGATCGTCGTTACCGCGGTTTCCGCGCGTGACCGCAATCGCGAGCGTGGGGTCGATCTCGCGCGCTTCGCGTGGGTCGACGATGCGACCGAACTCGCCGAACGCGACGACGTCGATGCGGTCGTCGAGCTCATCGGCGGCAGCGACGGCCCGGCGCTGGTCCTTGCGCGCGCGACGCTGACCGCGGGCAAGGCGTTCGTCACCGCGAACAAGGCGATGCTCGCGCATCATGGCCTCGATCTCGCGCAACTCGCTGAAAACACCAGCGCCGCGCTCAAGTACGAGGCGGCGGTCGCGGGCGGCATCCCGGTCATCAAGGGCCTGCGCGAGGGCGCGGCGGCGAACCGGATCGAGCGCGTCTATGGGATCCTCAACGGCACCTGCAATTACATCCTCAGCCGGATGGAGGCGGAGAAATTGTCGTTCGCCGCGGTCCTCGCCGACGCCCAGCGGCTCGGTTTCGCCGAGGCCGACCCGTCGTTCGATATCGACGGCATCGACGCCGCGCACAAATTGTCGATCCTCGCGGCGATAGCCTTCGGCGCACGGATCGACTTCGCCCACGTCGCGGTCGAGGGCATTCGCCATGTCGCCGCGGTCGACATCGACCACGCCGCGACGCTCGGCTTCCGCATCAAGCTCGTCGGGCTTGCGACCGAAGTCGACGGCGAGCTGTTCCAGCGCGTCCACCCGTGCCTCGTCCCGCTCGCCCACCCGCTCGCGCACGTCGACGGGTCGCTCAATGCCGTCGTCGCCGAGGGCGATTTCGTCGGGCGGCTGTTCTTCTCCGGACGCGGTGCGGGCGAGGGGCCGACCGCGAGCGCGGTCGTCGCCGACCTGATCGACGTCGCGCGCGGCGAGGTCGGCCCGGCGTTCGCGATGCCGACCGCACGCCTCGCGGCGCTCGCTCCCGCGGATACCGCCGCGCATGTCGGGCGCTTCTACCTGCGCGTGATGGTCGCCGACCGTCCGGGCGTCCTAGCGGAACTGACCGCAGCGTTGCGCGATGCGGGTGTGTCGATCGAAAGCCTGATCCAGCGCGGGCCGTCCGGCGGCGAAGTCCACGTCGTCATGGTCACCCACGCGGTCCGGCAATCGGCAATAGCGGCAGCGCTCGATCGGATGGCGACGTCGAACAGCGTCACCGCGCCGCCGATGATGATGCACATCCTCGATTTCTAGCAAGTCAGGGGCGCGGACAAACACGTGCTTTAGTGTGAACTTATTTTGAACTTAGCGGTGGATTTGCCTCCCGCTTTCCACCGCAGGCCGATTGGGCTACCCACCCGGCGCACGACCTTCAGGAGCCTCCATGCCCACGGTTAACAGCAGTTCGGTTCTCGACCGCGTCCTCGTCCTCGAAATGGTCCGGGTGACCGAGAAGGCGGCGATCGCCTGCCTGCCGCAGATCGGGCGCGGCGACGAGCACGCCGCCGACGCCGCCGCGGTCGAGGCGATGCGCGACGGATTGAACGAACTTGCCTTCGACGGCACGATCGTCATCGGCGAAGGCGAGCGCGACGAAGCCCCGATGCTGTTCATCGGCGAGAAGGTCGGCCGTTCGCAGGGCCATGGCCCCAAGATTGACATCGCGCTCGATCCGCTCGAAGGCACGACGATCTGCGCCAAGAACGGCCCGAACTCGCTCGCGGTTTTGGCCATCGCCGAGGAGGGCGGGCTGCTCAACGCCCCCGACGTCTACATGGACAAGATCGCGATCGGCCCGGGCTATGCCGACGGCACGATCGACCTCGCCCGGTCGGTGACGGCGAACATCGAGTCGCTGGCGGCGGCGAAGGGCGTTGCGCCCGCCGACATCACCGCCTGCGTCCTCGACCGTCCGCGCCACGAGGCGCTGATCAAGGAACTTCGCGCGATCGGCTGCGGCATCATGCTGATCGGCGACGGCGACGTTGCCGGAGTGATTGCGACGACCAACCCCGACACCGGCATCGACATCTACGTCGGCAGCGGCGGCGCCCCCGAAGGCGTCCTTGCGGCGGCGGCGCTGCGCTGCGTCGGCGGCCAGTTCCAGGGGCGGCTGGTTTTCCGCAACGACGACGAGAAGGCGCGCGCCCGCAAGTGGGGCATCGCCGACCTCGACCGGATCTACAAGCTCGAGGACCTCGCCAAAGGCGACGTGATCTTCGCCGCGACGGGGGTCACCGACGGCTCGCTGCTGGCGGGGGTGAAGACGCTGCGCGACGGCACGGTGACGACCGAGAGCGTGGTGATGCGCGCGTCGTCGGGGACGGTGCGGTGGGTGAAGACCGAGCATCGCGGCAGCTGAGCGGGCAGGGGCGGGGCGGTCGACGACGGGGCGTAACTCCGCTGTCCTACAGGGGCATCAAGAGCGTACGGTCCCGGCTTCGAGTCGGGTCGCGTTGGTCCGACACCGCGCTCTTTCTCATTGTTGGCCGCCGATTTTTCCGCGCGTTCACCCAACCCTCCTGCTCCCCTCCCCTTCAGGGGAGGGGTCGGGGGTGGGGCAGTTGCCGCAAGCTCCTCCGACTGGGGCTTCCGCAACCCCGGGCCGGCGCAATCGAGCCGTCTCTCGCCCCTCCCCTAAAGGCGAGGGGAAGCAGTAAAACGATGTCCAAAACCGTGAACTTCGTGTGACCTTTGGCCGGTGACCTTCAGTCCGGTTGGCGCGCACCCGGCAGCGCCGGACCCCGGGCGACGAACTCGCGCCACAGCATAACCAGCACCGCCATCACCGCCGGCCCGACAAAAAGCCCAAGCATTCCAAGGCTTTCGACCCCGCCGAGGATGCCGACTAGCACCCACAGGAAGGGCAGGCGGGTGGTGTTGCCGATTAGCGCCGGACGCAGCGTGTGGTCGACGATCAGGACGAAGACGAGCCCCACCGCCGTGACAATGATCGCCGCGACGGTACTGCCGATCGCCATCGTCAGCAGCCCGGCGATGATGATGACGACCGCCGCGCCCATCGGGATCGCTGCCGCGACCCCGGTCAGCGCCCCGAGCAGGAGGGGGTGCGGGACCCCGGCAACGAGATACGCCACCCCCATCACCACGCCCTCGCCGATGCCGACGAGCACAAGCCCGTTGATCGTGCCGCGGACCGAGCGGAGGATTTGCTCGGCGACGCGCTCGCCCGACGCGCCGAACAGCCGGTGCCCGGCGGTGATCGCCTGCACCGCGACAGTGACGCGGTCGCGGAGAAGGAAGAATAGGGTCAGTAGCGCAAAGGCGAACGACGTCGTCCGCCGCAGGACGTCGACCCCGAAAAGTCGCGAATGCCGCATGGCGACGGCATTGACCTTGTCGAGCGTCCCCGCCGCAGCGTCGGGAGTCGACAGCGTCGCCTGCCACCAGTCGGCCACCGCCTGCGCGCCGAACGGCAGCCGCGCGACCCACGCGGGCTGCGGGATGCCGTCGTGCCGCGCCTTCGCCAGCCAGTCGGCGACTTGATGCGCCTCGTGGGTCGCCTGGATCACGCCGAGCGTCAGCGGCGCGAGGACGAGCACCGCGATCGCCAGCGTCACCAGCGCGGGCAGCCACGTCCGCCGCCCGCCGGGCCAGCGCGCCTCGGCGCGGGCATAAAGCGGTGCGATGGCGATCGCGATGATCCCGCCCCACAGGATCGCGCGCAGGAAGCCCGACGCGATCCACAGCCCGAAGCCAAGGAACGCCAAGGTCATGACGATCCGCGCGACACGGTGCCGCTGGTCGGCAGCGGGTTCTTCGGGCTGGTCGATGATCATCGATTCGTCGTTCATCGGCCAAGTCTACACGCCCGCAGGGGATTGCGAAATCGGGCGGCGCACGTCACGCTGCGGGTTATGAAAGTCATCCTCCGCGCCACCGCAGCCCTTGCCCTGACTGCCGCCGCAGTCCCCCTCGGCGCCGCGCCGCTGGCGCCCGATCCGGCAGCGATGCGGTCGACGATCACGACGCTCGTCGGCTTCGGCACCCGGCACACGCTGTCGACGACGACCGACCCGGTCCGCGGCATCGGCGCGGCGCGGCGCTGGGCGAGCGGGCGCTTCGACGCGATCGGCAAGGCGTGCGGCGGGTGCCTCGCGGTCGAGACCGTCGGCGACACCTTCACCGGCCCGCGCGCCCCCGCCGGGGTCAGGGTCGAGGACGTCTTCGCCGTGCAGAAGGGGACGAGCGACCCGATGCGCGTCGTCATCGTCCAAGGGCATATCGACAGTCGGATCAGTGACAGCGCCAACGCCACCGGCGACGCTCCTGGGGCGAACGACGACGCCAGCGGGGTCGCAGTCGTCCTTGAGGCCGCCCGGCTGCTGAGCAAAGAAAAGTTCGCCGCGACGATCGTCTACGCCGTCCTGTCGGGGGAGGAGCAGGGCCTGTGGGGCGGGCAGCTGCTCGCCCGGACCGCGAAGGCGCGCGGCTGGAAGATCGCCGGGGTCCTCAACAACGACATCGTCGGCAACACCCACGGCATCGGCGGCGAGCATGTCGACAACACCGTCCGCGTCTTCAGCGAAGGCCTGAGCGCCGCCGCCGACCTCGACGCTGCCAAGGCGATGCGGGCGATCGGGGCCGAGGACGACTCGCCGTCGCGGTCGCTGGCCAAGGCGATCGCCCGGGTCGCTTCAGCTAACCCCGGCAGCCTCAGGGTCTTCGCCGTCCGCCGGTCCGACCGCTTTGGCCGCGGCGGCGACCAGCTGCCGTTCATGGAGGCGGGCTACCCCGCGGTCCGCATCACCGAGGCGACCGAGAACTATGACCGCCAGCACCAGGACATCCGGGTCGAGAACGGCCGCAAGTACGGCGATGTGATCGACGGGGTCGACTTCCCTTATCTCGCCAAGGTCGCGGCGCTCAATGTCGCCACCCTCCGCGAGCTCGCCACGGCGCCCGCCGCTCCGGCGACCGCGACGATCGCGGGTGCGGTCAGCGACGACACGACGGTCAACTGGGCAGCGTCCCCCGGGGCAAGCGGCTACCGCATCCGCTGGCGCCGCGCCGACAGCTTTACCTGGACCGATGCGAACGATGTCCCGGCCACCACGACCAGCCTCGTCCTGCCGCACGTCAATATAGACGACCATTTCTTCGGGGTCGCGGCGCTGTCGGCAAGTGGGGCCGAGAGCCTCGTTACCTTCGCCGGGCCGGTCCCGCGCCCGGCGCCCGGCAGCGCCAGATAGACCATCATCGTGGTTGACAAACCAACTCTTGCAATCGGTAAGGCCAGTTGGTATCAGCCCTCCCAAGAATATCGAGCGCGGATAATCCGGCGCCGTGGAATATTTGGGGGAACGGATGAAGCATCTGCTTTTGGATACAGCTCGCGTCGCACTCGTTGCCGCCAGCCTCGCGGTGCCGGTCGCCGTACTGGCACAGGCTCAGCCTGCTGAGCCGCAGGCGGTCGCCCAGATCGCCGAGGCCGGATCGGCTGCAGCGATCGACGAAGGCGGTGCCGCTCAGGGCGAGATCATCGTCACCGCCAACAAGCGCGCCGAGAACGTCCAGCGCGTGCCGCTCGCGGTCCAGGTGCTGTCGGGCAACCAGCTTGCCGCCCAGTCGGTTCGCGCCTTCGACGACCTGACCCGCGTCGCGCCGTCGCTCGTCGTCCGCCCGGCCGAGCAGCCGCAGAATTCGTCGGTGTCGATCCGCGGCGTCGGCACCTACGCGTTCGGCATCGGTGTCGAGCCGAGCGTCGCGGTCGTTGTCGACGACGTGCCGATCTCGATCCAGGCACGCGCCTTCTCCGACCTGTCCGACATCGAGCGCATCGAAGTCCTGCGTGGTCCGCAGTCGACCCTGTACGGCAAGTCGGCGTCGGCCGGTCTCATCAATATCGTCACGCGCGCTCCGACCAAGGAGCTGACGCTCGACGCCCACGCGATCGCGACGTCGGACTCCGAATTCGGCGGCGGGGCAAGCGTCTCCGGCCCGATCAGCCCCGATGCCGGCTACCGCGTCACCGGCAGCTACACCGACTTTGCCGGCAACGTCCGTAACCTCGCCAACGGCACCGACGTCAACGGGCGGACGGTGTTCACGCTGCGCGGCAAGCTGGTGTGGAACTCGCCCAGCGGCGTCGACGTCACGCTCAGCGGCAATTACGAGGATGGCTCGACCACCGTCGGACGGCCGTTCATTGCCCTCGCCCCCGGTGCGCTGCTGCGCGGCAACCCGGCGCAGCCGGTCTCGGTCGTGCTTCCGGGTGTCACGGCAACCCCGAGCAACACCAATGTCGACCTCAACTTCCTGCCGGTGAACAAATATTACGGTGCGGGTGAAGCCCTGAAGATCGGCTACACGCTGCCGGGCGGGCAGAGCCTGTTGTCGATCACGTCGAACGACTATTACAAGCTGCGTGACAACCTCGACCAGGACGACACCTCGTCGACGGTCTACGACAATCGCCAGGTTGGGCAGTTCGTCGCCAAGCAGGTCACGCAGGAAGTGCGGCTGCTCGCGCCCAACTCCGCCAAGTTCCGTTATACGCTCGGCCTGTTCTATGCCGACAACGACCTCGCGCGTAACTTCTTCCGCGGGCCGCTGTTCTCGCTGGCTAACTGGCGGGCGACGTCGAAGTCGGAGCAGCTCGCGGCGTTCGGCCAGGTCGACTGGGATATCCTGCCCGGGACGACGATCACCGGCGGCGGGCGTTTCCAGCGCGAGACGATCCACTACAGCTTCATCGACATCCAGAACGGCAACGCCACCTTCCTCGGCGGCGCGCGCGACGACTCGTGGACGTACAAGGCCGGCGTCAAGCAGCAGCTCACCAGCGACGTCTCGGTCTACGGCAGCTACACGACCGGGCATAAGGGCGAGACCTTCGACCTGTCGACCGGCTTCAACGCCAACCGCGCGGCGGCCGGTCCGATCCGTCCTGAGACGTCGGACAGCATCGAGGCAGGCTTCCGTGGCCAGTTCTTCGACCGCCGCCTGACCTTCAACGCGACGGTCTTCACGACGACGTACAACGACTTCCAGGCGCAGGGCATCGAGTTCCTTGCAGATGGAACGCAGAACTTCCGCCTGACCAACGTCGGCAAGGTGCGGACGCGCGGTGTCGAGGTCGAGGTCGCGGCGCGGGTTTGGGACGACCTCAGCCTGAGCGGTTCGGTCACCTACGACGACGCCAAGATCCGCAGCTTCCCCGGCGCGCAATGCTACCCGGGCCAGACGGTTGCGCAGGGCTGCACCGGCGCCCCGGCGCGGCAGAACCTCGCCGGCTTCCGCCCGGCACAGGCGCCACTGTGGAAGGGGACGGCGACGTTCGACTATTCGCCCGAGATCGCCGGGCTGCCGGTTCGTCCCGTCATCCAGGGCAATTACGTCTACCAGAGCGCGGTCAACTACTCGATCAACCAGGATCCGCAGACGCTCCAGCGCGCCTTCGGCATCGCCAACTTCTCGGTCGGCTTCCGCACGATGAAGAAGCAGCTCGAGGTTTTCGCCTTTGTTAACAACGCGTTCGACAAGCATTATGCCGCGAACCTGTTCAACAGCCTAGGCAACTTCAACAACCAGCAGGCCACCCAGTCGCTCGTCCCGCGCGACTTCAGCCGCTACGGCGGCATCCGGGCGTCCTACTCGTACTGATGCGTCACGCCCGGTCCGGCTGAATTGCCGGGCCGGGCCGGGTGATGCGGGCGACGTCGCGCGGCCGTGGAAGGTTACACAAGTCCACGGAACGACCGGGTTTTGCGCGGGCTTTGCGGTCGTAAAGTTACACAAGTCCACACAACGACCGGGTTTTGCGCCTCGAATGACGGGTTTTGGCCAGGTCACCGGCGCTCCCACCAGAACTCGTTATCCTCGCGCAGGCTGGTACCCATTACCACAAACAGTTGGGGTGATGGGTCCCCGCCTGCGCGGGGATGACTAGTTTCGATAGGGCGCAGTGCTTCGCGGCGAAAGTCTGCACGCCAGCGAGTCGCTGTTTCCGGGAAGTCCACGCGGCAGCGGGTCGCTTGTTTGGGTCGCAGGTCCGATTGCCAAAGGTTACACAAGTCCACACAACGACCGGGTTTTCGCCCCGAAATCGTCGGCTCCAATATACGCCCGTCATCCCCGCGCAGGCGGGGACCCATCACCACTGAAGGCTGGGCTGATGGGTCTCCGCCGCCGCGGGGATGACGACGATTTCGTGTGGGGCACCAGGCTTCAAAGTTGGAAGTCGATCCGCCAGCGGTTCGGAAGTCCACTAAGTCCACACGAGCGAGGCAGTGCGCTGCCTCCCCTCCCCTTCAGGGGAGGGGCGAGAGGCACGCCCCTTGGCGTGGCCCGGGGGTGGGGCAGTCGCCACAAGCTCAGTGCTCGTGGCGACACAAGCTCAGTGCTCGTGGCGACTGCCCCACCCCCGGCTCCTCCCCTAAAGGGGAGGGGAGGAGAAGGTCGCGGCTGACAATGAGAAAGAACACGGCTCGGCGCTGACAAAGCCCGACTCGAACCCGTCAGCGTATCCCGCTATTTCCCCTGTAGGACAGCGATTAAGGAGCCGCCGTTCCAGGCCATGCAGCGATGGCCGCTTCCGCCCCCAACTCCGACAGCCACCACCCCGCCAGGGGTTCACGATACCGGTCGTCGATTTGGCTTATGGGCTCGCCCAGCCCCGCGTGCACACCAATGTCACTTGCCGCGCCGTGACGGCCCGCTACGGTGCAGCCGTAACGAAGTCGCAGGGGTGCGTGTTGGCTGATCTGTTCGTGTCGTACAAATCGGAGGACAGGGAGCGCGTCGCACCGTTGGTCGCGGCACTCGAGGCCGATGGCGTCGGCCTGTGGTGGGATGCGCATCTCGGCGGGGGCGCTGCGTGGCGCGACACGATCGAGGCCGAGCTTAACGCCGCGCGGTGCGTGCTGGTGGTGTGGAGCACGCGTTCGACTGGGCCAGAGGGGACGTTCGTCCGCGACGAGGCGACGCGCGCGCTCGAACGCGGGGCTTATCTTCCGGTCAAGCTCGACGATGTGCGACCGCCGCTCGGCTTTGGCGAGACGCAGGCGTTACCACTAATCGGGTGGCGGGGCGACCGCGCCGACCCGCGCTATGTCGCGTTGCTGACGGCGGCGCGGGCGGTGATCGCGGGGACGCCACGCCCGCGGCCGGCGGCGGTGCCGATGGCCGCGGCCAAATCCGGCGTCGACCGGCGGCTCGTCATCGGCGGCGGGGTGGCGGTCGCGGCGGCGGGCGGCGGTGGCTGGTGGGCGCTCCACCGCGGAGCGGGCGCGGCGCAGGACAGCGTCGCCGTGCTGCCGTTCGCCAACCTGTCGGGTGATCCGGCGCAAGCGTATTTCTCGGACGGGATCGCCGAGGAACTGCGCAGCGCACTGACGACAATTGTCCGGCTCAAGGTCGCGGCGCGAACCTCGTCCGAACTGGTTCGAAGCGATGACGCGCAGACCGCGGCACACAAACTCGGCGTTGCCAATATTCTCACGGGCAGCGTCCGTCGTGGCGGGAACACGATCCGGGTCAAGGCCGATCTGGTCGATGGCACCACCGGGATCAGCAGGTGGTCGCAAATGTACGACCGCGCCATCGGCGACGCGCTGGCGATCGAGACTGGCATCGCCGAGAGTGTGGCGAACGCGCTGCAGATTGCGCTGGGCCGCGCAGAAAAGCTGCTGCTGACGCTCGGCGGCACCACCAACCCGGCAGCGCGCGATGCCTTTCTGCGCGGGCAGGCGCATGGAGCCAAGCAGCAGACTGAGGCGTCGCTAAAGGAGTTTGATGCCGCGATCGCCGCCGACCCCAACTACGCGCTCGCACGGGCCGCACATGCGCAAGCGACGACGATTATCGCCGGCACTACGCTCGGCGGTGCCGCGCTGCGCGTGACACTGGCCGAGGCCGAGGCGGACGCGCGCCGCGCAATCGCGCTCGCTCCCGGCCTCGGCGTGCCGCTCGCGATGCTTGGCTTCGTCCTCGAAAACCGCCTTGATCTGCGTGGTGCCGCCGCCGCCTATGCTTCCGCTTACCGCGCCACGCCGGGCGATGCGGGGGTGTTGCGTCTCTTCGCCGACTTCCAGTCCTTGATAGGTCGCGGTGACGAGGCGATCGCGCTCTTCGGCCGTGCCCTCGCGCTCGATCCGTTGCGGCCCAATGCACAAGCCTGGTTTGGGAGTATCTTGCTCCGCGCTGGGCGTGTCGACGAGGCGATCGTAGCGCTGCGCCAAGCCAGCGCGCGATTGCCCGACAATGCCGCTGCCAAATTGTCGCTCGCGCTGGCCCTGATTGCCAAGGGCGGGTATGCCGAAGCGCGCGCTGTTGCCGCGACGCTTCCCGACGGTGATCAGTATCGCCTGACCTTCGATGCCATCGCCGCGGCGCGGCTCGGTGACCCCGTGGCGTCTGACCGGGCACTCGCCGAGTTGGTCCGCCGTTACAGCGACGATTCGCAGTATCAGATCGCCGAAATCCGCGCCCAGCGCGGCGAGTCCGACCTGGCGTTCGCTGCAATCAACCGTGCGTGGACGCTCGCCGATCCCGGCCTGGTCGACTTCAAAACCGACCTGCTGCTCGCCCCGCTGCACGCCGACCCGCGGTTCGCCGCGTGGCTCGCCAAAATCGGGTTTCCGTGATTGGGGTAGGCCGGCCCTGCGTGTCGATGATCAAAAGACGTAATCTTTACTTACGCAGGCCCGCTCTAAAACCTGTTAGACCGCTATACCCATAGCAGACGCTCAAGGGTGCCACCTCCCGCTTTAATCCGGCGCGATCACCCGCAGCCGCGGCAGCAGCAGATGCACGATCAGCAGCGCGACGAGATATATCGAACTTGCCCAGATGAAGATCGGTTGATAGCTGCCGATGCTTTCGAGGATCGCGCCGACCGACTTCGCCATGATCATGCCGCCGACCGCTCCCGCGGCGCTGCCGATGCCGATGACCGAGGCGACCGCCGATTTGGGGACGGTGTCGGTGACGAGGGCGTACAGGTTCGACGACCAGCCCTGGTGCGCCGCCGCGGCGAGCCCGAGGATGGCGACCGCGAGCCACAAGTTGCTGACGCCGCTCGCGAAGGCGACGGGGATGACGAGGACCGCCGAGACCAAGAGCGCGATCTTGCGCCCGTCGTTGACGCTGAAGCCGCGCTTGATCAGCGTTGCCGACAGCCAGCCGCCGCCGATGCTGCCGACGTCGGCGAGGACGAAGATGACCACGAGCGGCGGCCCGAAGGTCGTGAGGTCGAGGTGGTACGTCTTGGCGAAGAAGTCGGGTAGCCAGAACAGGAACAGGTACCAGATCGGGTCGGTCAGGAACTTGGCGACGATGAATGCCCATGTCGCGCGCAGGCGGAACAGCGCGCTCCAGCGGACCGGGGCGGTCGGTTCGGGCGGATCGCTCTCGATAAGCGCGAGTTCGGCGGCGCCGAGGCGTTTATACTCGCGGGGCACGCGGTAGATCATGAGCCACGCCGCGAGCCAGATGAAGCCAATCGCACCGGTGACGATGAAGGCCGACCGCCAGCCGAAGGCGAGGACGAGGACCGGCACGAGCAGCGGCGTGATGACCGCGCCGACGTTCGACCCGGCGTTCATCAGCCCGGCGGCGAGCGCGCGCTCGCGCTTGGGGAACCATTCGGCGATCGTCTTGATCCCGGCGGGGAAGTTGCCCGCCTCGCCGAGCCCGAGGGTGAAGCGGACGACGGCGAAGCCGACGGCGCTGCGGACCCCGGCGTGGAGGATCGCGGCGACGCTCCATACGCCGATCGCGACGGCATAGCCGCGCCGCGTGCCGATCCGGTCGATGATCCGGCCGAAGCCGAGCAGGCCGATCGCGTACGCCGCCTGGAACCAGAAGACGATGTCGGCATAGTCGGTCTCGGACCAATGGAGTTCGGTCGTCAGCGTCGGCTTGAGGACGCCCAGCACTTGCCGGTCGAGATAATTGATTGTCGTCGCAAAGAAGAGCAGCGCCGCGATCGTCCAGCGGACGTGCCCGGCGACGGGGGATCGCTCGGTCGGCTGGGTGCGGTTCAAGGGCGCTGCCTCGTTCATTGGCGGGGGACGACGCGGAGGCCGCGGCGGCCATCGCGGTCGGCGGGCGTGACGTGACCGTCGCTGTGGAGCGTTCGCATTTCGCCGGGGGGGAGCAGGATCGTCAAGCCCGGCGGCTCGGCGCGCGTGGGTCCATCGCGGGTCACCGACAGATGCACGCTGTCGTCGCTCGCGGAGCCGGTAATCGTCCAGCGGTCGCGGTCGCCATCCAGGTAGGCATAGCTCAGCCCGTCGTCGTCAAAGCCCGACCAGGTGAAGTCGCCGTCGCCGACCGGGGGAAACAGCCAGACGCCGAGGTCGCGCGGCCCAGGGCGGAAGCCGCCGTCGGCAAGGTCGACGATCATCGCCGATCCCGCACGGGCGAACAGCGGCGGGGGACCGTCGAGCGGGGCGGCGACTTCGGTCTCGACGCCGCCGGGCAGGACCGCGCCGGTCCAGACGTCGATCCACGCATCGCTCCCCGGCGGGCGGACGCGGCGGGTCGATGCGCCTGGGTCGACGACGAGCGCGGCGAGGACATTGGGGCCGAGGAGCTGGTCGTCGCCGTCGATCCATGCGCCCGCGTCGCCGGGATGATCGAGCCATGCCGGGCGGACGATCGGCTCGTAGTCGGCGTGGTAGCGGTGGAGCAGGTCGTAGAAGAACGGGACCAATGTCTGCCGCAGCCGCATCAGCCGCGCGGTCGCGGGGATCGCCCGGGCATGCATCCACGGCTCGTTGACGCTGCGATCGTCGTTCCAGCTGTGGATGCTGAAGCGCGGCATCAGCACGCCCGCCTGGACCCAGCGCGTCAGCAGCTCGGCATCGGGGGCGGGGCCGGCGAAACCGCCGATGTCGTGGCCGCTGTTCGACACCCCCGACAGCGCGAGGCCGAGTCCCATCTTGATGTTGTAGCGCAGGCTCGACCAGTCGGTGCGGTTGTCGCCCGACCAGGTCTGGGCATAGCGGTGGAGCCCGGCCATGCCCGACCGGATGACGACGTAGGGGCGCTCGGCGGGGGCGTGGGCGATCTGCGCCGCGCGCGACGCGCGAGTCATCAGCAGGGGCTGGAGCGGCAGCGCGGCGGCGGCGGGGTAGGGGGTCCCGAAGCCGGCAAAGCGCGCGCGGTCGTCCCACAGCTCGTATTCGTTATTGTCGTTCCACGTCGCGGCGATGCCGTTTTCGAGGAGCGAGGTCGTGACTTGCCCGCGCCACCACGCGGCGGCGGCGGGATTGGTGAAGTCGATGTAGCTGCCGACCTCGTCCCAGAACTGCGCCTCGACCGGCGCGCCATCGCCATCGGCGACGAGAAGCCCCGCGGCCGCGATCTCGGCGAACTTCGGATGGTCGCGGAGGAGGGCGGGCTTGATGTTGGCGACGAGGCGCAGGCCCGCGGCGGCATAAGCGGCGGCGAACTCGGCGGGGTCGGGGAACTTGGAGCGGTTCCAGTGGAAGACGTAGCGCTTGTCGCCGATCGAGGTGTAGCCCGACGAGAAATGGAACGACGTGCAGCCGATGTCGTGGCGGTCGAGCCCGTCGACGAAGTCCATCATGCGGGCCGCGGCGTCGGGGGCGTCGGTGTAGGTCATCGTCGACCCCGAATAGCCGAGCGACCAGCGCGGCGGCAGCGCCGGGCGCCCGGTCAGCCACGTGAAGCGGCGCGTCACCGCGAGCGGGTCGGGCCCGGCGATCATGTACAGGTCGAGGTCGCCCCCCGCCGCCGCAAAATGCCGGTACGGGCCGTGGTAATTGTCGAGCTCGGCACCGAGGTCGATCTCGGACCGCGCAACATTGTCGTAGAAGCTGCCGTGGCACGCGCCGTCGGCCTGCGCGGTCAGGAGGTACGCGATCGACTTGTACAGCGGGTCGGAGGTGCGCGCGTCATAGCCCATCGGGTCGATGTTGGTCAGGCGGAAGCGGCGTCCGGCGCGGTCCATCGCCCCCGACCGCTCGCCGAGGCCGTAATAGCGCTCGCCGGGGAGGCGCGCCGCATAATGGTGGACGCGGCCGTCCCACCAGCCAAAGTCGTACGCCTGCGTCGGCCGATCGGCCGCCATCGTCCGCCAGCCGTCGCCGTCGCGCTGCTCCCAGCGGCACAGCAGACCGGTGCGCTGGATCATCAGGCGGATCTGGGCGGTGGCGATGGTGATCGCGTCCACGCTCTCTTCGATGCTGAACGGCGGCAGGGTGAAGCCGCTCACGTCCATCCGGTCGCGCCCCGGTTCGGCGATGTCGTCGGCTCCGGGGGCGATCGCCCAGCTCGGCGCGCTGTGGACCGCGCCGTCGGGGAGCATCAGCAGGCGGACGATATCGTCCTCGAGGACGAAGACGTGCGCGACCGCCGTGGTGTCGCTGCTCAGCGTAATCCGTCCCGAACCGAAATCGGTGACGACGAACACCGGCGGGGCGGAGAGGGTGGCGCGCCTCATGCGGCCACCGGCAGGGTCAGGCGCTTCATCATCACCACCAGTACGATGGCACCGATAATGTCGAACACGGCGAGGCAGGCGAACAACGGACCATAGCCCAGTGTATCGGCGAGCTGGCCGATCGCCAGCGAGAAGATCAGCCCGCCGGTCCATCCGGCCATGCCGACAAAGCCGTTCGCGGTCGCGACCTCGGCGGGGGTGAAGACGTCGGCCGACAGCGTGTTGATCATCACCGAGATCATCTGGTGCGCGAAGCCGCCGATGCAGAACAAGGCGATCGCGAGATACGGCCCGGTGGCCCACCCGATGCACCCCGGCGCGATCATCAGCACCGCGCCGATCGCGACGCCGGCGACCCGCGACGGGATCAGCTTAAGCCCGCGGCGCATCAGGATCGGCGAGAGATAGCCGCCGAAGACCCCGCCCATGTCGGCGGCGAGGAACGGCAGCCACGCGAACAGCGCGATCGACTTAAGATCCATATGGCGCTCGGTGGCAAGGTAGAGCGGGATCCAGAAGCTGAAGGTCTGCCACGCCGGTTCGGCGAGGAAGCGCGGGATGGCGATCGCCCAGAAGCGCGCGGTCGACAGGATCGCGGCGGGCGAGACCTTGGCGTGGGCGACAACCGGGGGGCGGTCGGCCTCGATCAGCGTCAGTTCGTCGGGGGTGATGGCGAAATGATCGGCAGGCGAGCGGTAGAAGGCGTACCACAATCCTGCCCAAGCGAGGCCGAGCGCGCCGGTAACGACGAACGCCGCCTGCCAGTTGTAATAATAACTTATGCCGATGACGACCGGCGGGGCGAGCAACGCGCCGAGCGACGTCCCGGCGTTGAACCAGCCGACCGCGACCGATCGCTCCCGTGCCGGGAACCACTCGGCAATCGCCTTAATCCCCGACGGGATCGCCGCTGCTTCGCTCAAGCCCAGCAGCCCGCGGAATGCCGCGAGGCTCTGCCAGCCGCCGGCGAAGGCGTGGAGCATGTTCGACACCGACCACACCACCGCGAACAGCGCGAAGCCGAGGCGCAGCCCGACGAGGTCGATGATGTAGCCGCACACCGGCTGCATGACGGTGTAGGCGAGCTGGAACGCGCCGACGACGTAGCTGTATTGCTGCGTGGTGAAGCCGAAATCGGCCTTGAGCTGCGGCGCGAGGACGCCGAGCGAGTTGCGCGCGAGATAATTGATGATCGTGCCGAGGCAGATCAGCGCGACGATCCACCAGCGCAGATGCGCGATGCGACGAACGGTCATGGTGTCGGCGTTGCGATCAATCACGCCTCCCCAGGCTGAACGAAGCGGTAGACCAGTCTCGATCGCCTGTCTATATTGGCCTGACCAGTCTTGGGGAAGGCACGTTCGATGACGATTTACCGGCAGCTTGTCGTGGCTGCATTGCTGGCCGGAACGGCCCCGTTGTCAACGCCTTCCATGGCGGCGACCGCCGTATCGACCGAGGGCCGCGCGGCGGTCGACCTTGCGCACGGCTGGCGCTTCCGCTTTGGCGGCGATGCGACCGGGATCACTGCTCCCGGCTTCGACGACAGCAAATGGCAGTCGGTCGATTTGCCGCACACGTGGAACCGGCTCGGTGAGTACGCCACCGTCCGCTCGCCCGAAACGAACAATTCGCAGGGTATCGGCTGGTACCGGCTCGGCTTTACCGCCCCCGCAGCTGCTCCCGGGCGGCGGCAATATCTCCAGTTCGACGGCGTCGGCAATATCGCCGAGGTCTGGGTCAACGGCACCCGCGCGGGCGAGCACAAGGGCGCGTTCTCGCGCTTCCGCTTCGATGTCACGTCGCTGCTCAAGCCCGGTGCGGCGAACCTGATTGTCGTCAAGGCCGACAATTCGAAGCCCGCACCGGGCAGCTCGACCGAGAACGTCATCCCGTTGGGCGGTGACTTCTTCATCTTCGGCGGCCTGTACCGCAAGGTCGCGCTGATCAGCGCCGGTCCTGCGAGCATCGACCTGCTCGATCACGGCGGGCCGGGCGTCTATGCCAAGGCGACGTCGGTTACCCCCGACCGCGCCGAGGTCGAGGTTGTCACCCGCCTCCGCAACGCCGGCCGCGCGCAGAAGCTGAGCGTCGTCACGACGATCGCCGATGCCTTGGGCGCGACGGTCGCAACGACGACGATGCCCGTCACGCTCGCCGCGACCGGCGAGGCGCGCCAGTCATTGAACGTGTCCAAGCCGCACCTGTGGAACGGCCGCGCCGACCCGTACATGTACACAGTCGGGGTCGAACTGCGCGACGGCACGGCGGTGATCGACAAGGTCGTCCAGCCGCTCGGCATCCGCACCTTCCACGTCGACGTCAACGACGGCTTCTCGCTCAACGGCAAATATCTGCAGCTCGTCGGCGCGGCGCGGCACCAGGATCGCCCGGTCAAGGGCTGGGCGCTGACGCCGGCCGACCATGCCCAGGACATGGCGATCATGGCCGACATGGGGGCGAACACCGTCCGCATGGCGCATTACCAGCACGCGCAGGAATGGGACGATGCGGCGGACAAGACCGGCATGGTCGCATGGGCCGAAATCCCCTTCGTCAACGGCGTGTCGTTCGGCGACGGCGAGGCGGCGTCGGCGGCGCTAACCGCGAACGCGCGCGAGCAGCTCACCGAGCTAATCCGGCAGAACTATAATCACCCGTCGATCATGATGTGGTCGGTCGGCAACGAAGTCGATATCGGCGCGAACTTCGGGCGCAGCAGCAAGGCGCCGCAGTCGCTCGGGTTGTTGAAGGAGCTTGCGGCGCTGGCGAAGGCGGAGGATCCGTCGCGGCCGACGACCTTTGCCGATTGCTGCGAGGAAAGCGGCGACCGCTCGCCTCCGGGCCAGCAGATGCTCGCCGGGGCGACCGACCTTATGGGCTACAACCGCTATTACGGCTGGTATTACGGCAAGCCCGCCGAATTCGGTCCGAAGCTCGACCATTTCCACGCGAAGCACCCGACGGTGCCGATGTCGGTCAGCGAGTATGGCGCGGGCGGGGCGCTGTCGCAGCACAGCGACAATCCGCTCGGCGGCCCGGTCAGCACCTTCGGGCGCCCGCACCCCGAGGAGTTCGAGAGCTGGTACCACGAGGAATCGTGGAAAGCGCTCAAGGACCGCAAATATCTGTTCGCCGACTGGGTGTGGAACCTGTTCGATTTCTCGTCGGACCTGCGACAGGAAGGCGACGCGATCGACCTCAACGACAAGGGGCTGGTCACCTATGACCGCAAGACCAAGAAGGACGCGTTCTACTTCTATCGGGCCAACTGGTCGTCCGAGCCAACGCTCCACATCACCAGCAGCCGCTACGTCGATCGCGCCTATCCGGTGACGAACGTCCGCGTCTACAGTAACGCCGACAAGGTCGCGTTGACGGTCAACGGCGTCGCGATCGGATCGCAGCCGTGCCCGGATCGGATCTGCGTCTGGCCGAACGTCGCGCTCAAGCCGGGCGCAAACGCCGTCATGGTCTCCGCCGAGATCGGCGGGGCGACGCGGACCGACAGCGTGACATGGAACGGACCCGATCTCGCCAAGGGCTTTCACCTCGACGCGGGCGACCTCGCCGCCCGGCTCGGGCCCGACGGCGTCCGTCATGGATCGGACACCTTCTTCACGGGCGGCACCGCGAAGCAGTTGAACGTCCGTGCCGGCTTCGGGGACACCCGCAAGCAGGTGAAGAAAGTGGTCACCGGCGCGGGCGACCTGACAGCGTACGACTATTACCGCGAAGGATCGTTCGGCTACGACCTGCCGATCCGGAACGGGCGCTGGACGGTGACGGTGGCAACCTTCGAACCCGACGAGGCGTTGGCCGGTTCGCGCAGCTTCACCGTCACGACGAGCGGCGGCAAGGGCGTCACTGGCTACAATCCGTCGAAGGCGGCGGGGGGCGTGCTCAAGGCGGCGGCGCTGTCGATCCCGGTGACGGTCCGCGACGGCCACCTCACGCTCGATTTTGCCGGCGTCGGCGGCCCGGCGGTCGTCGCGGCGATCGACGTGATGCCGCGGTAGCTGATTAGCTGGTCATCCCGGCTGGCTGCCGAAATGACGCCAATTGCGGAGCCAGTCCGATCCGGCTCTCGGGATAAGGCGCTATCGACGTTCGTGCCGGGATTGCGCCCGATTGCAGGACGATCCAGCCCGCGAGGCGGTGCCCGGCCAGCGCTGCGGTCGTTGGGTCAGCGCCGTCGATGCGCGCGTCGATATACGCAGCGTTGAAGGCGTCGCCCGCGCCGCTGGTATCGATCGGCGAGAGCACCACCGGCGGGGCGACGATCCTGCCGTCACCGAGGCGGCAGCCTTCGCTACCAAGTTTGACGACGACCTCGCGGCAACCGCGGGCGATCCAGTGACGCGCGACGTCTGCCGCATCGCGCGCGCCGAGCGCGCGCTCGTCGTCGAGCGTCGGCAGGCCGATATCGCAGCATTCGAGCGCAGCATCGCGCGCCGCCACCGCGGTCGCGACATCGGGCCACAGGCGCGGACGGTAGTTGCCGTCGAACACCACGCGGCCGCCGTTGGCCCGGACCCGGCGGCAGACATCGAACAGGCGGCCGCGCGCGAGCTTGGGCAAAATCGCCAGCGTGATCAGCGAGTAGACGAACCAGTCGGCCCGCTCGGCGGCGGCCAGCATTGCCGCACTTGCGGGCAGGTCGAACATCTGTCGCGCCGCGCTATGTTCGCGCCAATAGGTGAAGCTGCGCTCGCCGCTGTCGGTACGGATCATGTAGAGGCCCGGACCGCGAACCGGGTCGGTCGCGATCAGCGTGGTGTCGAGGCCTTCGCTTTTCCACTCGCGCCGCAGATCGAGGCTTTCACGGTCGCTGCCGAGCGCAGTGACGTAAGCGACGTCACGTCCGCAGCGCGCAAGATGGATCGCGGTGTTGAGCGTGTCGCCGCCATAGCCGATCTGCGCCGTGCCGCTCGCGCCCCGCGCGACTTCGATCATGCCTTCGCCAGCGACGCAGATTCGCATCTACCAGTTCCAAAGTGTTCCGTCTTCGAGACGAGCGACGGGGAGATATGCGGGCTTATACGGATAGCGTGCTGCTATGGTTTCATCAATGTCAACGCCGTGTCCAATTGCGTCGCCGGGGTGGAGATATCCGTCGGCGAACGAATAGGCGTGCGGGAAGACCTCGTCGGTCTCGGGCGTGTGGCGCATGTACTCCTGGATGCCGAAGTTCGGCACCCATGTGTCGAAATGGAGCGCCGCGCCCATCGTCACCGGCGACAGGTCGGTCGCTCCGTGGCTGCCGGTACGGACCTGGTATAACGCCGCGAAGTCGGCGATGCGGCGCAGGTGGGTGATGCCGCCGGCGCGGACGACGGTACAGCGGATATAGTCGATCAGCTGGTTCTGGATGAGGTCCTTGCAGTCCCAGATGGTGTTGAAGATCTCGCCGACCGCGAGCGGCGTCGTCGTGTGCTGGCGGACGAGCTTGAACGCCTCCTGGTTCTCGGCGGGGGTGCAGTCCTCGAGCCAGAACAGCTGGTACGGCTCGAGCGCCTTGCCGAGATTGGCCGCCTCCATCGGCGTGTAGCGGTGGTGGCCATCGTGGAGCAGGTGATGGTCGAAGCCGTACGTCGCGCGCAATTTATCGAACAGCTTGGGGACGAAGTTCAACGACTTGCGCGTGTCCCAGACCGTCTCGGTCGGCAACGCGGCGTCGGCGGGTTCGTAGTACATCGTGCCGCGCCCGACGCCGTACGCATCTTTCAATCCCGGCACGCCCGACTGCGCGCGGATCGCCTTGTAGCCCATCCCGATGTAGCGCCCGACCTCGTCGACGGTCTGTTCGAGATCGGCGCCGTTGGCGTGGCCGTAGACCATGACCCCATCACGGCTTTTGCCGCCGAGCAGGTCGTACAGCGGCATCCCCGCCATCTTCGCCTTGATGTCCCACAACGCGGTATCGACCGCCGCGATCGCCGCCATCGTCACCGGGCCGCGCCGCCAATAGGCACCGCGATAGCCATACTGCCAGATGTCCTCGATCCGCCGCGGATCACGCCCGATCAGGCATGGCGCGAGATGGTCGCGGAGGTACGACACCACGGCGAGTTCGCGCCCGTTGAGCGTGGCGTCGCCGATGCCGTAGACGCCCTGATCGGTCTCGATCTTGAGTGTGACGAAGTTGCGCCCCGGGCATGTAACGATGACCCTGGCGTCGGTGATCTTCATGCGCTCGATTGCCCCCGGCCGACCATTCAAGTAATTGTTCAGGAACTTGACGTGCCGAGTGTGGCCTGTCAAGTTCGGACAAATTGGTAAGGCCTGTTTAATGGCTCTCGTGACCCTCGACAAGCGCGGGCGGCAAGCCGCCGCATCCGAGCCGGACCGGCTCTACCGCGAGCTGGCGCGCAAGCTGCTCGCGTCGCTGGCATCGGGTGCCTACAAGGTCGGCGACCGGCTCCC
Source organism: Polymorphobacter megasporae (assembly GCF_018982885.2). NCBI lineage: Bacteria > Pseudomonadati > Pseudomonadota > Alphaproteobacteria > Sphingomonadales > Sphingosinicellaceae > Glacieibacterium > Glacieibacterium megasporae. The sequence continues at coordinate 2,519,441 of NZ_CP081848.1, forward strand.
TGCCGAGCGCGAGCTCGCCGCCGATTATGCCGTCAGCCGCCCGACGGTGCGCGAGGCGATCATCGCACTCGAGGTCCAGGGCCTCGTCGAAGTCCGCGTCGGCTCGGGCGCGTATGTCCGGCGGCTCCCCGGGGCGGGCGACATTCCCGGCTTTAACATCACCGCGTTCGAACTCACCGAGGCCCGGCTGCTGTTCGAGGGCGAATCGGCGGCGCTCGCCGCAACGCAGATCACCGACGCCGAAATCGCTGAACTCGAGGCGCTGGTCGACGAGATCGCCGACGAGAATCGCCGCGCCGGCGGCACCGAACAGGCCGACCGTGCCTTTCACATCGCAATCGCCCGGGCGACACGCAACACCGCAGTCCTCAACACCGTCGAGGAGCTGTGGCGGCTGCGCTCGACTTCGCCCGAAAGCGCATTGCTCCACGCCAAGGCGCGGACCGCCAACGTCAAGCCGGTCGTCGACGAACACACCGCCGTGCTCGATGCCCTGCGTGCACACGATCCCGCGGCGGCGCGGGCGGCGATGCGCGCGCATCTCAGCGCGGTGCTCGACAGCCTGTTGTTCGCCACCGAGGAGCGCGCGATCGCCGAAGCGCGCCAGGCGGCGGAAACGAAACGCGCACGCTATGCCGTGACGGAATCCTGAAATGACGCGTCCGCTTATTCTCCACCCCGATCGCCTGCTGCCCGCCGACCCGGCGACGCGCGGCATTGCGCTCGCGCTGTACGATCAGGTCGCGCATCTGCCGATCATCAGCCCGCACGGCCACACCGACCCGGCGTGGTTCGCCACCGATGCGGCGTTCGAGAACGCCACCGAGCTGCTGCTCAAGCCCGATCACTATGTTTTCCGCATGCTTTACAGCCAGGGCATCGCGCTCGAATCGCTTGGTATCGGCGGCGGGTCGGTCGATCCGCGCGCGGCATGGGCGATCTTCGCGGCGAACTATCACCTGTTCCGCGGCACGCCGACGCGGCTGTGGCTCGACTGGGTCTTTGCCGAGGCGTTCGGCCTCGACGTCCAGTTCGAGGCGGCGACCGCCGATCATTATTACGACACGATCGGCACGGCGCTCGCGACCCCCGCCTTCCGCCCACGCGCCTTGTTCGACCGCTTCGGCATCGAGGTCATCGCCACGACCGAATCGCCGCTCGACAGCCTCGACCACCACCGCGTGATCCAGGAGAGCGGCTGGAGCGGACGGGTCGTCACTGCCTACCGCCCCGATGCCGTCGTCGACCCCGAGTTCGAGGGCTTCCGCGCCAACCTCGCGCGCCTGTCCGACCTGACCCGCGAGGATGCGTTCGGCTACGACGGCTATATCGCTGCGCACCGCCAGCGGCGAGCGTTTTTCGCGTCGATGGGAGCGACGTCGACCGATCACGGTCATCCAACCACCGCGACCGCCGACCTATCACCCGCCGACGCCACGGCACTGTTCGCCCGTGTCACCGCCGACACAGTCAGCCGCGCCGACGCCGAGCTGTTCCGCGCGCACATGCTGACGGTGATGGCGGGGATGAGCATCGACGACGGCCTCGTCATGCAGCTCCACCCGGGGTCGTTCCGCAACCACAACCCGTCGCTGTTCGCGCGGTTCGGCCGTGACAAGGGCGCCGATATCCCGATGGCGACCGATTATGTCCACGGCCTGCGCCCGCTGTTGGCGCGCTACGGCAACGACCCGCGGTTGACGCTGATCCTGTTCACCCTCGACGAGACGTCGTATTCGCGCGAACTTGCCCCGCTTGCCGGGCATTATCCCGCATTGCGGCTCGGTCCGGCGTGGTGGTTCCACGACAGCCCCGAGGGGATGCGCCGCTTCCGCCAGCAGGTCACCGAGACCGCGGGCTTCTACAACACCGTCGGCTTCAACGACGACACCCGCGCCTTCATGTCGATCCCGGCGCGCCACGACGTCGCCCGGCGGATCGATTGCGGCTTCCTCGCGGGCCTCGTCGCCGAGCACCGGCTCGAGGATTGGGAGGCAGCCGAACTCGCGGTCGACCTCAGCTACACCCTCGCCAAGCGAGCGTATAAATTATGAGGCTGGGCCGGGGAGTCGTGCTCCCCGCCGACGTCCAGCGCCCGGCCTATGACCGCGATGCGCAGGAAAGCGGCATCGTCCATCTCGGCATCGGCGCGTTCCACCGCGCGCACCAGGCGGTCTACACCGACGACGCAATGGACGCGGGCGACCGCGACTGGGCGATCACCGGCGTCTCGCTGCGGTCGCCCGAGATGCGCGACGCGCTCGCACCGCAGGACGGACTCTATACAGTCACCGAGCGCGACGGCGGCGGCGACACGACCCGCCTGATCGGCGCGGTCCGCCGTGTCCTCGTTGCCGCCGAGGACCCCGGCGCGGTGGTTGCCGCAATCGCCGCGCCCGCGACCCGCATCGTCAGCCTGACGGTGACCGAGAAGGGCTATTGGCGCGCGTCCGATGGCAGCCTCGATCCGGCTCTGCCCGACCTCGCGGGGGGAACACCGAGTAGCATCTTCGGGTATCTCGCCGCCGGGCTCGCGCGCCGCCGCGACGCCGGGGCAGGGGGGCTGACCCTGATCTCGTGCGACAATCTCGCGGGCAATGGGCGGCAGCTCGAACGCCTGCTGCAGACCGTGTTGACCGCGCGCGACCCGGCGCTCGCCGAGTGGGTCGCGGTGAATTGCACCTGCCCGTCGACGATGGTCGACCGGATCGTCCCCGCACCGACCGAGGCCGACCGCACCGCGATCGCCGCGCGCCTCGGCGTCCGCGACGAAGCCGCCGTCATCGCCGAACCGTTCCGCCAATGGATCATCGAGGACCGCTTTGCCGGCGACCGTCCGCGCTGGGAGGCGGGCGGAGCTGAGTTCGTCGCCGACGTTGCGCCGTACGAGATCGCCAAACTGCGGATGCTCAACGGCGCGCACTCGGCGCTCGCCTATCTCGGCCTCGCGCACGGTTATGCCTTCGTCCACGAAGCGATCGCCGATCCCGCGATCGCGACGCTCGTCGAGCGGCTGATGCGCGACGAGGCGGCGGCGAGTTTTACCCCCGCGCCGGGGCAGGACCTCGACCGCTATGCGACGGCGCTTATGGCGCGCTTCGCCAATCCCGCGCTCAACCACCGGCTCGCGCAGATCGCGATGGACGGGTCGCAGAAGATTCCGCAGCGGTGGCTCGACACGCTCGCGGCGCGGCGTGCCGAGGGAGGCGACTGTCCGTCGATCCTGCGCGCGCTGTCGGCGTGGGTCGTTTATATCCGCGGCGAGGGTCACATCGTCGACGATCCCGATGCCGCCGCGCTCGCCGCGTGCTGGCAGAGCGCCGGACGCGCGGGAGTGGTCGGCGCGCTGTTCGGCGAGCATGGCCGCTTCGCCGCGCGCTGGGTCGCGTCGGATGCCGAGCGCGCGGCGATCGCCGGGAGCCTAGCGGACGGCTGAGGCTTTGCTACGGCACGGTTTCGCGCCAGAAGCGTCGTGTTTCGAGGGGGCGGATGAGCGACGCGACCGATCAGGCGTACATGGCGCTGCTTATCGCCGCTTCGCAGGCCGGGCAGCGAGGGCAGTTCGCCGCTGCGATTGCCGGTTTCGGCCGGGCCATCGCGGCACAGCCTGCACGGTACGAAGCCTATGCGGGGCTGGCGCAATGCGAGGTCGCGGCGCGGCAGCCGGATGCGGCGCTGGCGAACTTCGACGCGGCAATCGCTCGCGCGCCGGGATCCGCGGCATTGCTGTGCGCCAAGGCTGCCGTCCACCGCAGCCTCGCCCAGCCAGACGCGGCGTCGGCGCTGTACGACAAAGCGCTCCGCCTCGACCCCGGCTGCACCGCCGCCGCGCTCGGCCGCATCGGACTGTACGTCGACGCGGGCCAGAGCGCCGAAGCCGCCGCCGTGCTGGCGACGATCACCGGCCCCGATCGCACACGCCTCGATGTGCGATGGACGGCGGCGCGGCTCGCGCTCGCGGCGGGTGATCTCGCGGCGGCGCACAACGATGCGGCCGCGCTCGTGGCAACTCCCGGCCTCAACGACGCCCAGCGGTCCGAGGCGCTCCTTCTGCTCGGCGAAATCCTCGACGGTCTCGACGATCCTGCGGCGGCGTTCGCGGCGGCGGCGGAGGGCAAGGCGCTTGCTCGCCGCCTCTACGCCGAACTCGCCGCGAGTCGCGAGAGCGAGGCGGCCAAGTCGGCGCGGCTCGGGGCATGGTGGGGGGCGGCTCCCGCGGCGGCGTGGACCGGCGCGCCACGTGCGGCTGCAATCCCGGGAGAGGCCGCCGCGCACGTCTTCCTCATCGGCTTCCCGCGCTCGGGAACGACGCTGCTCGAACAGATACTGGCGGGGCATCCCGATGTCGTCGCGCTCGAGGAAGCGCCAACGCTGGCCGATCATTACGCCGAATTCCTTGCTGACGACGCAGGCTGCTCGCGGCTGGCAGCGCTGAGCGGCGTCGAGGCCGACCGCTGGCGCGCGCGGTACTGGGCGACCGTGGCCGAGGCCGTCGATGTCCGCGGCAAGAGCTTCGTCGACAAGGCACCGGCTGGGACACTGACCTTGCCGCTGATCGCGCGGCTATTTCCGGAGGCGAGGATCCTGTTCGCGTTGCGCGATCCGCGCGACGTCGTCCTGAGCTGCTTCCGCAACGCCTTCCAGATGAACGCGATGACCTATGCTTTCACGTCGCTCGACGCGACCGCCGAGTGCTACGACGCGGTCATGTCGATGGCGGCCGCGTACCGGTCACGCTCGTCGCTGCCGCTGTTCGAGGTTCGGCACGAAGCGCTCGTCGATGATCTCGCCGCCGAGGTCGCGCGGGTGGCGGCGTTTATCGGGCTCGCAGCCCATGCCGCGATGGTGGATTTCGTCGCGACCGCCGCCCGCCGCGAGGTCCGCACGCCGAGCGCGCGGCAGGTCCGCGCCGGGATCAACCGGCGCGGGGTCGGGCGGTGGCGGACCTATGCCGCCGACCTCGCCCCGGTGCTGCCGCGCCTCGACCGCTGGGTCGAAACGTTCGGCTATTAGAACTTCGCGCGGACGCCGAAGAAGACCTGCGTGCCGTTGGCGTAGACCGCGCGCGGCTGGTCGGTGGTCTGGGCGTAGTACTTGAGCTTGGCGTTGGTGATGTTGAGCGCATCGACCGTCAGCGTCAGGTTCTTGGTGATCGCGAGATTGGCCGAGCCGTCGAGCGTGCCGTAATTGCTCTGGTTCTCGGCCGAGCTGCGATCGAGCCCGACGAAGTAATGCGACCGGTAGGTGTAGGCGAGCCGGACGTTGAGCGGGCCCTTATCGTAGTAGCCGACGACGTTGTAGGTGAACTTCGACGTGCCGACGAGCGGCGCGCCCGAGCTCTCGTGGCCGTTGACGTAGGTCCCGTTCGCCTGGAAGCCGAAGCCGTACGCGATCGGCTGCTGGAGCTGCAGCTCGACGCCCGAAAGCTGGCCGCTGGTGTTGGTCGGTGACGAGATCGTATAGTCGTGGAACTTGTTGTCGAGCTGGGTGAAGTAATTGCCGACACTCGTGCCGAAGGTGACGTACGACTGCAGGTCGTCGTGGAAGACGCTGATCGCCGCGAGCGCCGCAGGGGCGTAATAATATTCGAGCGAGCCGTCGAACACCGTTGCCTTGATTGGGCGAAGGTTTGGGTTGCCGCCGCTGCCGGTGAAGTTGGTATCGGTCAGCGACACCGTTCCGCCGAGCGCGCTGAAGTCGGGACGCGACATCGTCTCGGCGGCGGCGAGGCGGAGCAGGACTTTCTGCGAGATGTCGAAGGTCAGGTTGATGCTAGGCAGGAAGTCGACGTAGTTGTGCTTGACCTCGTTGATGTAGAACGGGCCGTACGCCGACGTCGTGATGACGTTGGCTGCGCACGTCGTCGGCACCGTCGTCGTCGCCGGGGCGCACGACACGGGGACGTTGACGAAGGCGCGTTCGCTGGTGCTGGCGACGCGGAGGCCGACGTTGCCACGCCAGCCCTCGCCGCCGATGTGGGCCAGGATATAGCCCTCGACGTCGGTTTCCTTGACCTTGAATTCGCCGGGCCAGTATTCATTCTGCGGCTGGACGATTGCCGAGATCGGGCCGCGAACGCCGCCGCCGATGTTGTTGATGACCTTGGTGATCGTTGCCGGGTCACCCGCGAGCGGGATAAGCAGCCCGGGGATGCCGAGCGCGTTGGCGTTGAACCCGCCCGGGTAGAGCGTCGGGTTGACCCCGGCGAAGTTGAACAGCCCGGCGCTATAGCATTGGCCGTCGGCACCCAGCGTGCAGCCACGATCCCAGCCGACGGTCTGGCGCTTGTGCTCGGCGATGCGAACCCCGGCATCGATCGAGCGGAATGCGCCGCTGCTGATGTCGTAATTGGCGTCGAGCTTGCCGTAGGCTTCCTGGTCGGTCGAGGTGAACGTCTCGTTGATTGCGAAGTCGTTCGACACGCCGACGGGGCTGCCCGGGTTGATGTTCGCCGTGGTGACGGCAAAACCGTTGCCCGATGGTCCGTACGATACGCCGGTCGGGGCATCGACCTCGAAGAACGGCGACGACGGGGTGCGGCCGGTGCCGCGGGTGTAGCCGACCTGGCCCTTGATCGTCAGGCGGTCGGACGCCTTGTACGTCGCGTCGAGATTGGCGAACCAGCTCGCGGCATTGGCGTCGGGCCGGACGATGTTGTCGGCGACGATGCCCTCGATCGGCTGGCCCGTGAACGGACCCGAGGTCGCGACAAGCGGGAAGCTCGCGGCGACGAGCGTGTTGTTCTTAACGGTGTAGCTGGTGGGGACATTGCGATCGAGTTCGCGCGATCCCCAGTAGAGGTAGTTGTCGTTGACGTTGCTCGCGTTGAGGTACGAGTAAAATCCGCTCGCCTTAAATTCGAGCTTGTCGGTCGCCTTCCAGTCGACCGTCGCCACGCCGCCTTCTCGCCGCCGCTGCTGGGTGAAGAGCGTCGATCCGATCAGCGTCGGGGCCTGGACGCCGACGAGCGACGGGATCGCCGCGCCGGTCGCGTTGCTTGCGGTGATCGCGCCATAACCGAGCGTCTCCTGCCCATAGCGGCGCAGGCTGCGCTCCTCGTAGAAGCCTTGGACGATCACGCCGAGGGTGTTGTCGTCGTTGTGCCAGCCGATCAGCGCGTTGACCTGCGGCTTGGTCTCGTGGCTCTGGGTATTGTACGCCCCCTGCGCCGATGCCTCGACGGTCCACGTGCTCTTGAGGTCGAGCCCGCTGCGCAGGCGCAGGTCGATCGACCCGGCAACGCCGCCTTCGAGCAGCGACGCGTCCTGGGTCTTGCTGACGATGACCGCCGAGACGATCTCCGACGGGAGCAGGTCGAAGCTGGTCGAACGGCCGACGGTCGAGAACTGGTCGAGGACGAACCAGTCGCCGGTCGCAACCGAGTGACCGTCGATCGTGACCTGCGTCAGGCTGGGGGAGGTACCGCGGATCGAGACACGGTTGTTCTCGTCGAAGCCGCCTTCGCCGCTTGATGCCGACGATGTGTTCAGGCCCGGAAGACGCTGGAGCGCATCGGCGACGTTCTTGTCGGGCAGCTTGCCGATGTCTTCGGCTGAGATTGCTTCGACATGATTGTCGCTCGTCCGCTTGAGGTCGATCGCGCGCTCAAGACTGGCGCGGACGCCGGTGACGACGATCTCGTCGGGCATCGGCGCGTCGGCGGCAAGCGCCGGCGCGGTGCCGAGGATGATCGCCAGGCTGCTCGCCGAGCCGACCAGAATATGCCGGTGCAATCTCATGATGTGTCCCCTTGAAAGTCTGCCCGCTCAATACATTCGTAGAACCATTACCGGTCCTTTGATCGGGTCAATGCCCGGGACCTTGCCCATTCGCCGAGTGTCGATCTGGAGTTGACATAATCCTGTCACTAAACGCAAGTCCAAAATCATATCTTTCTAATACCAATTATTCGGTGGTATGCACTGTCCGGCCGGGTGTGCATAACCGGGACAGGCTTTGATTTTGGGGACGATTGCGTGGGGCTGATGGACGTTATCGGCAGACTGGATCGGCAGACCAACGGCCCGCTGTATCAGCGGCTGCACCGGGCGCTGCGCGACGCGATCGCCGACAAGCGCCTGCGGACCGACGAGGCGCTGCCCGCCGAGCGCGACATCGCGCAAGACTTCGGCATTTCGCGGATCACCGTGCGCAAGGCGATCGACGCGCTGGTCGAGGAAGGCCTCGTCACGCGGCGGCAGGGCGCGGGGACGTTCATCGCCGCGCGGATCGAGAAGAGCTTTTCGAAGCTCTCGTCCTTCTCGGAGGACATGGTCTCGCGCGGCCGCATCCCGCGTAGCGTCTGGCTGGCGCGCGCCGAAGGTACCGTCACCCCCGAGGAGTCGATGACGCTCGGCCTCGGCCCGGGCAGCCCGGTCTATCGCTTCAACCGCATCCGCTACGCCGATGACGCACCGATGGCGCTCGAGGTATCGACCGTCCCGGCGTTCTGCCTGACCTCGGTCGAGGCTGTCGGGACGTCGCTGTACGAAGCGCTCGAGGCGACCGGTAATCGTCCGGTGCGGGCGTTGCAGCGGCTGCGCGCGGTGCTCTTCACGCCCGAGCAGGCGGGACTGCTGACGCTCGACGCGGGCGCTCCCGGGCTGCTGATCGAGCGCCGCGGCTTCCGCGCCGACGGCATCACGGTCGAAATCACCCAGTCCTATTACCGGGGCGACAGCTACGACTTCGTCGCCGAACTCAACATCGGCATGCCATGACCGTGACCTCCGCACCAACTTTGGCGAAGACGACGGCGATGTTCCGCGAAGCGGCTGAGGCCCCGGCATGGGTCGCGGCTGCCTTGGAGCGCAACGCCGACGTCGTCGCTGCGCTCGCTGCTCGCCTCCGCGCATCGCCGCCGCGTGCGGTCGTCACCATCGCGCGGGGGAGTTCGGACAACGCTGCAACCTACGCGCGTTATTTGATCGAGACCCGACTTGAAATCCTCACCGCATCGATGCCGCCGTCGATTGCGTCGGTCTATGGCGCGCGTCCGGTGATGGCCGACACCTTGTGCCTCGTCGTCTCGCAGTCGGGGCACAGTCCCGACCTGCTCGCCGCCGCCGCTGCTGCCGAAGCCGCAGGCGCGCTCGTCGTCGCGATCGTCAACGACGAGGCGTCGCCGCTCGCGAAGCAGGCGGCGGTTGTTCTCCCGATCGCCGCCGGACTCGAAACCAGCGTCGCCGCGACCAAGTCGTTCATCGGCACGCTCGCCGTCATGGCGCAGCTCGTCGCGGCGTGGGCGGACGATACGGCCTTGGCCGACGCGGTGGCGATGCTGCCCGAGCGGCTCGACGCGGCGTGGGCGAGCGACTGGAGCGAGGCATTGCCGGTGCTTGAAGCCGCCGATCACCTTTACGTCGTCTCGCGCGGTCCCGCGCTTGGTGTCGCGCAGGAGGCAGCGCTCAAGTTCAAGGAGACGTGCGGCCTCCACGCCGAGGCGTTCAGCTCGGCCGAGGTCCGCCACGGCCCGATGACGCTCGCCGGGCCGGGGTTTCCGGTGTTCGCGCTGATGCCCGACGACGCGGGTCGCGCCGGAGTCGCGGCGGCGGTCGCGGCGTTCGTCGCGCAGGGTGCGCCGGTGATCGTCGCGGGCGGCACCGGTGGAACGATCGCGCTGCCCGTCGTCGACTGCCACCCACTGCTCCGCCCAATCATCTTGGCGCAGAGCCTGTATCGCCTCGTCGACAACCTCGCGCGCCGTCGCGGCTTCGACGCCGATCGCCCCGATTTCCTCGCCAAGGTCACCAAGACCCTGTGACCGAACAGCTTTTCACCAACGGCCGGATCATGACCGACGCCGGGCTTGGCGACGGCGAAGTGCTCGTGGAGGGCGGGCGGATCATCGCGATCGGTCGCCCGGGGGAGATCGACTCCACCGCCGCGCGGGTCAACCTCGGCGGCAACATGCTGCTGCCCGGCTTCATCGACACGCAGGTCAACGGTGGCGGCGACGCGCTGTTCAACGCCGACCCGAGCGCCGCGACGATCGCGCGGATCGGCGCGGCGCACCGCCGCACCGGCACGACCGGCTTCCTGCCGACGCTGATCAGCGACGACCTCAGCATCGTCGCCGAAGCACTCACGGCGATGCGCGCGGCGATCGCGGCGGGGGTCCCGGGCGTCCTCGGCGCGCACATCGAGGGGCCGTTCCTCAGCGACGAACGTAGCGGCATCCACGACGCCGATCACTTCCGCCGCCTCGATGCCGCCGGCTTCGACGTCCTGACAGCGCCCGGCGCGGGCCGCGTCCTCGTCACGCTCGCCCCTGAAATGGCCGGCACCGCCGCGATCGGCGCGCTGGTCACCGCGGGGCTGACGCTCGCCGCGGGGCATACCAACGCCACCTTCGCCGAGATGGAGGCCGCGCTGAGCGCCGGCGTCACCGGCATCACCCATCTGTTCAACGCGATGTCGCCGATGACGAGCCGCGCTCCGGGCGTGGTCGGCGCGGCGCTGCTGAGCGGAGCGTATTGCGGGATCATCGTCGACGGCAAGCACGTCCACCCGGCGGTCCTCAAGGTCGCGCTGCGCAGCCGCCCGCTCGACCGCTTCATGCTGGTTACCGACGCGATGCCGTGCGTCGGCGGCAATCGCGTCGCGTTCGACCTCCAGGGCAAGACGATCGAAGTCCGCGACGGCGCATGCTACGACGCCGAGGGACGGCTGGCGGGGTCCGACCTCGACATGGCGACCGCGGTGCGGAACTGCGTCGACCTGCTCGGGCTCGACCTCCGCGACGCGTCGCGCATGGCGAGCGGCAACCCCGCGGCGTTCCTCGGCCTAAGTGACGAAACCGGGCGCATCGCTACGGGCTTGCGCGCCGACTTCGTTCTGCTCGACGACTGGTTGAACGTCCTCGGGACGTGGATTGGTGGCGTCGCGAATGACGTGGCCCATGCTTAGCCGCGTCGTAGTCGTCGCAGTCGTCGCGGTCGTCGCGGTCGTCGCGGTCGCGCTGCTTGCGACGCCGCTCGCCGCCGCGACGGTCGACGTCATTCCCCGCCCTCTGTCGGTCGTCGCGGGTAGCGGCACCGGCGTACGCATCGACCCCACAACAGCGATTGTCACGCCCCCGGGCGACGCCGGTGCGGAACGGGCGGCGGCGCGGCTAACGACCCTGCTCGAAGCCCGGCGCGGCAAGAGTGCGACCGCTGGCGGTCATGACAGCATCGTCTTCGCTCGCGGCGACGTCAGCGGCGGGCGCGAAGCCTACCGCCTGACGATCGCAAATCACCACGCGACGATCACCGCCGCGACCGATGCCGGGCTGTTTTACGGCGCAATCACCCTGTGGCAGCTCGCCACCGCCGCCGACCAACCTGCGACCGGGCCGGTCGATCTCGCGCCACTGACGATCGCCGACGCACCGCGTTTCGCGTGGCGAGGGCTGCTGCTCGACAGTGCGCGGCATTACCAGTCGCCCGCGTTCATCCGGCGGATGATCGACTGGATGGCGCTCCACAAGCTCAACACGCTCCAGTGGCACCTGACCGACGATCAGGGTTGGCGGCTCCAGATCAAGCATCACCCGCGGCTAACTGCAGTCGGCGGGTATCGCGTCGGGCGCGACGGCAAGCATTACGGCGGGTTCTACACTCAGGCCGAGGTCCGCGCGATCGTCGCCTATGCCGCCGAGCGCAACATCACGATCGTCCCTGAGATCGAGATGCCGGGCCACGCCCTCGCCGCGATCCGCGCCTATCCGAAGGTCGGTTTCGCCGGGGTCGACGCCGCGGCGCAGGGCGACTGGGGCGTTTTCCCGTCGATCTATCGGACCGACGACGCGACCTTCGCCTTCCTGACAACGATCCTCGGCGAGGTCGTCGACCTGTTCCCGAGCAAGGTTATCGCGATCGGCGGCGACGAGGCGGTCAAGACGCAGTGGCACGCCGACCCCGCGACGCAGGCGCGGATGCACGCCCTCGGGCTCGCCGATGAGACCGCGTTGCAGGCGTGGTTCGTCCGCCGCATTGGCACGTATCTTAACGGCCGCGGGCGGCGGCTGATCGGCTGGGACGAGATCCTCGACGGCGGTGGCCTGCCGGCGAACGACACGGTGCTGTCGTGGCACGGGGCCGACGGCGCGCTCGCCGCCGTCCAGGCCGGGCACGACGTCGTAATGGCGACCTCGCCGACGCTCTACTTCGACAACCGCCAAAGCACATTGCCGTCGCATCCGATCGGCCGCGGCACGGTCGTCTCACTCGCCGACGTCTACGCCTACGACCCCGGCGACCCGCCGCTGCCGAAGGGGGCGACGAAGGTGCCGCTGACCGACGCCGAACGCGCGCACATCATCGGCCTCCAGGCGAACATCTGGACCGAGCACATGGCCACCGAGGCGAACGTCGAGCGAATGGCGCTGCCCCGCGCCGCGGCAGTCGCGGAGAGCGGCTGGACCGCCGCGCCGTTGCGCGACTGGGCGAACTTCGAGTCGCGCCTGCCCGCGCAGTTCGCCCGCTATCGCGCGCTGGGACTCGACGCCGACGAGGGCGCGGTCGGAGTCGCGATTCGCGGACGGCGCGACGGCGGCAACGTGCTGGTGCGGCTGAGCAGCCAGACCGGGCTCGGCGGTATCCGCTACACGACCGACGGCAGTGAGCCGACTCCTTCATCGCGAGCCTTCACCGGAGCAGCCGCCACCGCACCGATCGTCGTGCCGCTAGGGACGACGGTCCGCGCCGCGACCTATGCAGGCGCGCTACGCGTATCGAGCGTCGCGGAGCGGAGCTTCACGGCTGTGGCCCTCCGCTATCGCGTCAGCCAGGAACTTCGGCCGTGCACCGACCGCGTCGTCCTCAACCTCGTCAGCCCCGGCGGCCCGTTCCTCGCCGACATCATGGACACGTGCTGGCTGTGGCCGGCGGCCGATCTCGACGGGGTGAGGGCGATTTCGGCGGGAGTCGCGGTGCTCCCGTTCAACTTCCAGCTCGGCGACGAGCTCAAGACCGTGACGCTGCGACCGCCGGCTACGCCCGCCGGTGAGCTCGTCGTCCGGCTCGATTCGTGCACCGGGCCGGTCGTCGCGACGCTGCCGCTCGCGGGCGTCCGCGCCGGGGGCGTGACGCCGTTGACCGCGCCGCTCGCGGCAAGCGGAACCCACAACCTGTGCCTCGCGATGACCGCGCGCACCCCCGATCCGCTCCATGTGCTCGGCTGGGTCCGGCTCGAGGCGGCGAAGTGACTCCCTTTGCGCTCGTCGCCCCGCTCGCGGGCTGGCTCGGCCCGCTCGACGAGGCTCCCGACGCGGTTTTCGCCGAGCGGCTGATGGGCGATGGCGTCGCGATCGACCCGACCGCGACGACGCTCCACGCCCCGTGCGCCGGAACGATCATCGCGGTCTCCCCGACCCGCCACGCGGTGACATTCCGGACCGACGCCGGAGCCGAACTGCTCCTCCACGTCGGCATCGACACCGTCGCGCTCCACGGTGCGGGGTTCACCGTCCATGTTGCCGATGGCGCGCGGGTGGCAGCGGGCGACGTGTTGCTCGGCTTCGATCTCGATGTCCTCGCCGCGCGCGCGACGAGCCTGTTGTCCCCCATCGTCGTCACCAATAGCGATGCATTCGTCATCACCGCGCGGCGCGAAGCCGGCGCGGTCGCGGTCGGCGCGTGGCTGATGGACCTCACCCCGTGCGGCGATGGTGCGGTCTCCTCAATTGCCGAGGGCCCAACGACATCGCGGCGCGCTATCGTCGCGGCGGTCCATGGTATTCACGCACGTCCGGCGGCAGCGATTGCCACCGCGGCGCGCGGTTTTGCCGCGACGATCGAACTGAGCCTTGCCGATCGCCGCGCCGATGCGCGGAGCAGCGTCGCGGTGATGACGCTCGGGCTGACCCATGGCGCGGCGGTCGATATCGTCGCGACCGGGGTGGATGCTGAAGCAGCAGCAGCGGCGATCACGGCGCTGATCGAGCGCGGGGAGGGGCCGGCTGCCCCCGAACGGCCCGCACCGACGCCGACCGTGCCGATGCCGGTCGAGGACGACATGCTTCGCGGCGTCTGCGCGGCACCCGGGCTGGCGATCGGCGTCGCCTACCAACTGGCGACAGCGGTGATCATGGCCGATGCACCCGGCGAGGGGATCGCGGTCGAGACCGCGCGCCTTGCCGCCGCGATCGCCACCGTCCGTGCGCGCCTGTCCGGACATGTGGCGAGCGGCGGCACAGTCGCGACGATTGCGGAGGCGCACCTCGACCTGCTCGACGACCCCGCGGTTTCGGCCGCTGCAGGCGCGGCGCTGGCTCGGGGCGCATCCGCTGCGGCGGCGTGGCGCGCCGCGCTTGGTCCGGCAATCGCCGCGCTTGCCGGAATCGCCGATGCGCGGATTGCCGGACGCGCCGACGATCTCCGCGACCTCGAAGCGCAGGTCATTACCGCGCTCCAAAAGACCGATGCCCCACCGCCCGAATTGCCCGAAAATGCGATCCTGTGCGCCGCCGACCTGCTCCCTTCGCAATTGATGGCGCTCGATCCTTCCCGCCTTAACGGTATCGTACTGGCGAACGGCGGCCCGACCTCGCACGTCGCCATCATCGCCGCCGCGATGAACGTCCCGATGATCGTCGCTGCGGGCAAGGGCGTCCTCGAGATCGCGCCCGGCACGCCGCTGATCCTCGACGCCGATGCAGCGACGCTCTCGATTCGCCCCGCCGAGGCAGCGACCACCGCCGCTTCCGCGCGCGTCGAGCAGCGCGGACACGCCCGCGCCAGTGCCCGCGCCGCCGCCGCCGCCGATTGCTGCATGGCCGACGGCACGCGGATCGAGGTGTTCGCCAACCTTGGCAGCCTCGCCGATGCCGATACCGCAGTCGCCGCCGGGGCCGAGGGCTGCGGCCTGCTCCGCACCGAATTGCTGTTCCTCGACCGAGCGACGCCGCCCGACGTCGCCGAGCAGACCCGCCATTACCAGGGCATCGCCGATGCGCTCGGCAATCGCCCGCTGATTGTCCGCACGCTCGACATCGGCGGCGACAAGCCCGCGCCGTATCTCGCACTGCCGCCCGAGGAGAACCCCGCGCTCGGCCTGCGCGGCATTCGTGTCGGGTTAGCGCGCCCGCAAATGCTCGAAGACCAGTTGCGCGCCATCCTCGCGGTGCGGCCGCTGCCGCGCATCCTGCTGCCGATGATCGCCAGCGTCGCCGAACTTGTTGCGGTGCGCGCGGTGGTCGATGCACTCGCCGACGAACTCGGGCTCGGCCGCGTCGAGCTAGGGGTGATGATCGAGACCCCGGCAGCGGCAGTAACCGCTGATCTTCTCGCGACGTACGCCGACTTCTTCGCGATCGGCACTAACGATCTCGCGCAATATACGCTGGCGATGGACCGCGGCAATCCGGCGGTCGCGAGCGGCATCGACGCTCTCCACCCCGCCATCCTCCGCCTGATCGCGCAGACCTGCGACGGGGCCGCGCGTCACGCCCGCCCGGTCGGGGTGTGCGGCGGCCTCGCCTCCGACCTCGCCGCGTCGGCGATCCTGATCGGGTTAGGCGTCACCGAATTGTCGGCGGTCCCGGCGATGGTTCCCGAGATCAAGGCGATGGTGCGAACGCTGACTCGTGAAGCATGCACCGCGCTCGCGCATGCGGCGTTAGCGTGCGACTCGGCGGCAGCGGTTCGCGCCCTCGTCGCGGCGTCGCGATGAAACTCCCGCGCTTTTCCGCCGCCGGGCTCCAGAAGCTCGGCCGCGCGCTGATGCTGCCGATCGCGGTGCTGCCGATCGCGGGCATCCTGCTTCGCCTCGGCCAGCCCGACCTGCTCGACATCGCCTTCGTCGTCGCCGCAGGCGATGCGATCTTCAAGAACCTCGGGCTATTGTTCGCGATCGGTGTCGCCGTCGGCTTCGCCCGCGACGGCAACGGCGCGGCGGGCCTAGCCGGAGTCGTCTGCTTCCTCGTCGCGACCAACGGTGCCGAAGCACTGATCGCGGTTCCGCCCAACGCCATTGCCGGGATGGCCGATAAAGCGCGCCCGCTCGCCGAGGCCGCCTTTCGCGCGGGTGCGATCGCCAAGCTCAGCGTCCCGCTCGGCATCCTGTCGGGGGTCATCGCCGGGCAGTTCTACAACCGCTTCGGCGCGATCAAGCTGCCGGAATATCTCGCGTTTTTCGGCGGGCGGCGCTTCGTGCCGATCGTCAGCGGGCTCGCGGGGATCGTGCTGGCGCTCATCTTCGGCACGGGCTTCTCGCTGCTCGACCACGTGATCGACGCGCTGAGCTACGGCGTCGCCGCTGCCGGTCCCGCCGGACTATTTGCCTACGGCCTGCTCAACCGGCTGCTGCTGGTGACGGGGTTGCACCACATCCTCAACAACATCGTCTGGTTCATCCTCGGCAATTTCCACGGTGCGACGGGTGACCTCAACCGCTTCTTCGCGGGCGATCCGGCGGCGGGGTCGTTCATGGCCGGTTTCTTCCCGGTGATGATCTTCGGCCTGCCCGCCGCATGTCTAGCGATGTACCACGCCGCGTCGCCCGCGCGCCGCGCCGGAGTCGGCGGGCTGCTATTGTCGCTGGCATTAACGGCGATGCTGACCGGCGTCACCGAGCCGATCGAATTCACCTTCATGTTCCTCGCTCCCGCGCTGTTCGTGATCCACGCGGTGCTGACCGGGGTCGCGATGGTGGTGATGGACGCGCTCGGGGTGAAGCTCGGTTTCGGATTTTCGGCGGGGCTGCTCGACTATGTCCTCAACTTCGGCAAGGCGACGCGGCCGCTGCTGCTTGTGCCCGTCGGGCTGGTCTACGCGGCGGTCTATTACGCCCTGTTTCGCTGGGTCATCGTCCGCTTCGACCTCAAGACGCCCGGCCGCGACACGGTCGACGCCGCGCCGATGGCCGCACCGATTGCGGGTGACCGCGCCGCACAGATGCTCGCCGCGCTCGGGGGGCAGGGCAATCTCGTCAGCATCGATGCCTGCACGACGCGGCTGCGGCTGGTCGTCCGCGACCAAGCGACGGTCGACGAGGCAGCGCTCAGGCGGCTCGGCGCACGCGGCGTAATCAGGCCATCGGCGGACGCCCTTCAGGTCGTCGTCGGCCCGATCGCCGATAGCCTCGCGCGCGAGATGCGCGAGCATGTCGACGCCGGGCCCCTGTTGCCAGTACCTAAGCTAATTGAACCTCACGCGCCGGTGCCCAGGCCAAGCCCGGAGGTCGACGCATTGTTCGCTGCACTCGGCGGCGCGGCCAATATCGCCACGGTGAGGGCGGTATCGAGCAGGGTGATCGTTGTCGTGCGCGACGATCAACAGGTCGATCCCACGACTGCTGCGCTTGCCTCGCGAATGCTCGTCTCGACCCGCCCGCTGACGTGGCATGTGATCGCCGGGCCCGACGCGGGATCGATTGCGGCGCAAATCGAGGCCGCGCCGAGACCTTGAGCCGCGCCGCGTGAATTACGACTCCGATACGATCCGATATCCGTCAGGGTCGATCTCGGACTTTCCACCTGCCACGATGGTTCTGGTCGCTGCGATGTCATGATCGCCGATGCGCTGCCGCGAACCGGGTTTCGGCGTCTGGTAACACAGAAGTTCGAGATGCAGTCCTCTTCCCTCCGGCGCGAGCGCGACGATGTCGACAACAACGCCGTCGAGCCCGTCGAGCCGGTCCTGTTCCGGACCGGTATTTCGCGATCGGCCTGTCTCGCGAAAGCCGCGCGCTTCGTAATAGCGCTGGCTGGCGGCGAGGTCGGCGACCGCGATCGCTGTGTGGTCGACGCCGAGGAACACTGCTCCGGGAGCTGCGTCGCGGAGCCATGCGCTGCCCGGAATCAACGACAGTTCGAGCGGGTGGCCATCGGGGTCGCGAAACTTGAATGCGGTGACCGAGCCGGTGTTAGGCGGCAGCAGCTGCGGGCCGCCGCGCGAGATCGGCGTCGCTCCGGCGGCGAGGACCGCGGCGGCGGCAGCCTCGATGTCGGCAACCGCGACGGCAAAGTGCTGAAACCACGGATCGTTCGCCGCGCGGGGCTCGGGGTATGCCGCGCCGGTGGCGACCGTTAGCTCGAGGCGCGCGTGGCCGAAGACCAGTTCGCCCGGGCCGACCTCCGTGAAGCCGAGCGCACCGTAGAACACCATCGCCCGCTCGACGCTGGCGACATTGAGGCCGATACCGGCGATGCGAAGCTCGTCCATCTGCAGACCCTAGCCCATCCGCGCTTTGAGATGATCGGCGACGCGCATGGCATTGGCGATAATCGTCAGCGTCGGGTTGACCGCGCCGATCGACGGGAAGAAGCCCGCGTCGACGCAATATAGGTTGTCGACCTCATGTGCGCGGCAATCGAGGTCGAGCACCGATGTCTCGGGGTCGGAGCCGAACACCATCGTCCCCGCCTGGTGCGCGGTCCCGCCGATCGCGACATCCTTGCCGAGATAGAGCGAGCGCGGCAGCAAATGCGGATGGGCGTCGATCTTTCCCAACAGCCCCTCGAGTTTGTGGCGCAGCAGCTTGTGCGGTTTGTCGCCGGTCGGGACGACGTCGAGGACGACCTTGCCGTCGCGGTAGGCGATGCGGTTCTCGGGGCGCGGCAGGTCCTCGGTCATCACCCAGAAGTCGAGACTGTGGCGCGCGAGTTCTTCAAACGGGCGGTCAGGGAACCATGACAGCAGCGCCGGCAGCGCCTCGGCCTTGACCTGGTCGCCGTGGCTCTTGCCGATCATCTGGATTTCGCCGAGCGGGAACTCATAGTCGTCGGACCCGAAATAGAAGTCCGACAGCGCCAGCGTCTTCTGGAAGGCGGTGTCGTTCGGCGCGAGGCTGACCGCCATGAACGCCGAATTATTGTGGCGCATGTAGTTGCGCCCGACGAGGCCGCTGCCGTTGGCAAGTCCATTCGGGTGGGTGTCCGATGCCGACCGCAGCATCAGCAGCGCCGACGACAAAGCCCCGCAGGCGACGACGATCAGGTCGGCGCGGTACACTTCCGCCACGCCGGCGCGGGTGACGTGGACCGCGGTAACGGTCCGGCCCGCGGCATCGGTTTCGAGGCGCTCGACATAGGCGCCGGTCAGCAGCGTGACGTTGGCGTGGGCGATCGCCGGATCGACGGCGATGATCTGGGCGTCGGCCTTGCCGTTGGTCAGGCACGGAAAACCGTCGAAGGCGTCACAGCGGATGCATGGACTGTACGGTTTCGCACCGTGCTCGTCCTCGTCGAGCAGGATCGCCAGCGGCTGCGGATAGGGGTGGTGACCGGCTTTGGTCAGGCTGTCGTGGAGCTCCTGGATGCGCGGCTCGTGGCGGACCGGCGGGTACGGGTAGGGGGCACTCGCCCACGGCTCGGTCGGATCGGCGCCGCGGAGGCCGTGGACTTGAAACAATTTTTCGGCACGGGTGTAATACGGCTCGAAGACGTCGTAGCCAACCTCCCACCCGGGCGAAACGCCCTCCTCGTGCTGCAGCGCGCCAAAATCACGCTCGCGTAACCGGTAGAGCGAACCGCCGTAAACCTTTGAATTGCCACCGACGACATAATGGAGCCCGGGGTGAAATTCATTTCCCGCGCGGTCGCTCCAGACGTCGGGGCACTGGTATTTGCCGTCGACGAACACCGCCTGGCTCGACCAGTTGGCGCGCTCGCGCTTGAGATAATCGCCGCGTTCGAGGAGCAGGATGCGCTTACCTGTCGCCGCGAGTTCGAGCGCCATCGTCCCGCCGCCGGGGCCCGAGCCGATGATGATGACGTCCCAGTCGTTGCTCATCGCGCATTCCCATTCTAGGTCCGGAACCATGGCCCCGCGGCGCGTTGAACGCTATCGCAGCCACGTCGATCCGGAGAGTGCATGATAGTCTCAGCGACAGTGGTCGATACCGTCGCCCGCGTCTGTCTTGTCAGCATGTTCCCGCCGAGCGCGGTCGACAAGATCGTACGCTGGCGCGCGTGCATGGCGCAGACACGGTCGGCACGCATCCCCGGACCCCCGATCGTAGCGGTGGGCATGGTCGTCGCGGCGATCGCGGTCGAGTTTGTCACGCCGATCATGATCGTCGGCCACGCGTGGGACCGGCCGGCGGCGCTGGTGCTGGCGGCGTTCTGCGCGGTGACGGCGGTGATGTATCACCCGTTTTGGGCATTCCCGGGATTGTTCGGGCCCGACGACGCCAGCCCGGCGCGCGAGCATTTCTGGCAGTTTCTCAAGAACTTCTGCATCGTCGGCGGGCTGCTGTCGGTGGCGTTGGCCGGCAACGGGCCGTCGCTTGGTTTGCTCGGACCGGCGTAGTCGAGACCGCACATCGATCGGCAATGACCACCCGCAAGATCATCCACATCGACATGGATGCGTTCTACGCCTCGGTCGAACAGCGCGATAATCCGGCGCTGCGCGGGAAGCCGGTCGCGGTCGGCAGCGCCGAGGCGCGCGGCGTCGTCGCGGCGGCGAGCTACGAGGCGCGAATCTTCGGCGTGCGCTCGGCGATGGCTTCGGTAACCGCGCTAAGGCGTTGTCCCGGGCTGATTTTCGTGCCGCCGCGGTTCGACGTTTACCGCGAGGTGTCGAACCAGATCCGCGCGATCTTCGCCGATTACACCGACCTGATCGAACCGCTGTCGCTCGACGAGGCGTATCTCGACGTCACCGACGATGCCCGCGGAATCGGCTCGGCGACCGCGATCGCATCCGAGATCCGCGCGCGCATCCGCGAGACAACCGGGCTGACCGCGTCGGCCGGGGTGAGCTATAACAAGTTCATAGCCAAGCTGGCTTCGGACCAGAACAAGCCCGACGGCCTATGTGTAATCAAGCCGGCACAGGGCCCGGCGTTCGTCGCCACGCTCCCGGTCAAGCGCTTCCACGGCGTCGGCCCGGTGACGGCGGCGAAGATGGCGGCGCTCGGCATCGCCACCGGGGCCGACCTGCGCGACTTCGCGCTCGACGCGCTGAACCAACATTTCGGCAGCAGTGCCAATTACTTCCACCGTGCGGCTCATGGCGAGGATGATCGCCCAGTCCGACCCGACCGCCCGCTCAAGTCGGTTGGGGCCGAGCGGACCTTCGATCGCGACCTGATCGATGCCGCCGACCTGATCGCCGCGCTCGAGCCGGTGATCGATGCAGCGTGGCGGCGGATCGAGCGTAGCGGCGCGGCCGGGCGGTCGCTGACGCTCAAGGTCAAGTTCGCCGACTTCAAAATCATCAGCCGCACACAGACCCGCACAGCGCCGCTCACCCACCGCGCCGAGGTTGCTGCAGTGGGCACGAATTTGCTGCGTGCGCTGCTCCCGGTCGACCTCGGCATCCGGCTGCTGGGCCTGACGTTATCGGGACTGATCGGACCGGAGAGCGGGCCGCCGGCACCCGGGCTGCTGTTCCCCGACGGCTGAGATACGCTTTGCACCCGGCCCTGCCGCCCGCCTATCAAGAGCAATGCGCTGGCTCCTTTTCACGACGCTGATCCCCGCCGCGCTGGCTGCGCAGCCTATCCCGTCGCCAGTCGATGCGGTCGATCCGATGATCGGGACCGGCGGCGAGGGCCACACCTTTCCCGGAGCGACCGCGCCGTTCGGCATGGTTCAGTTGTCGCCCGACACCGACACGAGTTGTGAAATCCGCGCGTGCTACGGCCACGCCGCCGGCTATCGCTACGAGGATCCGACGATCGAGGGGTTCAGCCACACGCATTTCTCCGGCGCGGGACATTCCGACCTCGGCGATACCCTCGTCATGCCGGAGGTCGGAGCCTCGGTGAAGCTCGACCCCGGTGACCCGAAGAAACCCAACTCGGGGTATCGCTCGCGCTTCAGCCACGCGACGGAGGTCGCGCACCCCGGCTATTACGCGGTGACGCTCGCCGACAGCGGCGTCCGCGCCGAACTGACCGCGGGAACGCGGATCGGCGTTCATCGCTACACCTTCCCTGTTGAACAGGCCGCGCACCTCGTCATCGATCTGCGCTCGTCGCTGTATAACTATCCGGGCAAGATCCTGTGGGCGGGGCTCCATCTGCGGCCCGACGGCACGCTGACCGGGTTCCGCGAGACGCGCGGCTGGGCTTCCGGGCGCAAGTTGTTCTTCGCGATACGTTTCTCGGCCCCGCTCACCGGTCACGCCTTCGTCGATCGCGAGATCAATATCACCTACAAAGGCTTCCAGGGACCAAGTCGCGGCAGCGACGACCTCGCCGAGAAGCTCGGGCGCGCGCTCGAGGCGCGGCTCGACTTCGGCGTCCTGGCCAAGCCGCTTGAGGTCAAGGTCGCGCTGTCGGGGGTCGACGAGGCGGCGGCGGTGGCGAACCTCGCCGAGCCCGGCGACTTCGACGCGGTCCGGGCGCGGACGACGGCGGCGTGGGCGACCGCGCTCGGGGCGGTGCAGATCGATGCCCCCGCGCCGATGCGGACGAGCCTCTACACCGCGCTGTATCACGCGCTGCTCGCGCCGAGCGTGTGGAGCGATGCCGATGGGCGGTATCGCGGCCCCGATGATCAGGTGCATCAGGCGACCGGCTTCACCTTCCGCTCGACCTTCTCGTTGTGGGACACGTTCCGCGCCGAGCATCCGCTGCTGACGCTGATCCAGCCTGCGAGCATGACCGTTGATGTCATTGATTCGCTTGTCGCCAGCCGCGAGGAAAGCCCGTACGGGATCCTGCCGGTGTGGCAGTTCGCTGGGCGCGAGACGTGGACGATGATCGGCTATCACGCCGCTCCGGTGATCGCCGACGCCTACCTCAAGGGCCTGCGCGGCTTCGATGCCGACGCCGCGCTCGATGCGATGGTCGCGAGCGCGACCTATGCGCCGTACGGCGGGCTCGGCGAATATATGAAACGCGGCTATGTCCCGATCGACAAGGAGCCCGAGGCGGCGTCGAAGACCGTCGAATATGCCTATGACGACTGGTCGATCGCGCGGATGGCGCGGGCGATGGGGCGGACCGAGGTTGCCGACCGCTTCGACAAGCGCGCCGCGAACTGGCGCAACAGCTTTGACGCGAAGACCGGCTGGCTGCGGGCGCGACTGTCGACGGGCGCCTTCCGCACGCCGTTCGACCCGGCGGCGATCGACTATGGCTCGGACTATACCGAGGGCAATGCGTGGCAATATAGCTGGTTCGTGCCGCAGGACGAGGCGGGGCTGATCACCGTTCTCGGCGGCGATGCCAAGGCGATCGCCAAGCTCGACGCGATGTTCGACTTCGACACGTCGAAGGTCGACTACAGCCATTCCGAGGACATCTCCGGAATGATCGGCCAGTATATCCACGGCAACGAACCGAGCCACCACGTCGCCTATCTCTATGATTTTGCTGGCGCGCCGTGGCGGACGCAGGCGCGGCTCGCGCAGATTGTCGCGTCGCAATACAAGCCGGCGCCCGACGGCCTCGCCGGCAACGACGACCTCGGGCAGATGTCGGCGTGGCTCGTGTTCACCGCGCTCGGTTTCTACCCCGTCGCGCCGGGATCGAACCAATATGTCATCGGGCGTCCGTTTGTGGACGCGGCGACACTGACGTTGCCGGATGGGAAGCGCTTCGTCGTCCGCGCCGATGGGGTGACGGCGGCCAATCGCTATGTCGCGAGCGTCACCTTGAATGGTGCGCCGCTGACGCGGAGCTACATCACCGACGCCCAGGTCCGGGCGGGGGGCGAGTTGCACTTCGTCATGGGGCCGGTGCCGGACAAGGCGTGGGGCAGCAGCGTTGCGGCGCGTCCGTTCTCGATGTCACGCGCAGCGACGGCGGGGCGGTGAACGCTATATAAATCGTCATCCCCGCGAAGGCGGGGACCCATCACCCAAAATGTCGGGGTGATGGGTCCCGCCTTCGCGGGGATGACGGCTTATATTGACGGCTCACAATGACGGGATAAGACGACGGCATCGCTCGATCCGCTAACCTGCTGAGGTTACGAGACCCCCAAGCCAGGTGTCGACCATCGCCCGCGCCGCCGCCGCGGTCGTCGCCCCATACTCCTGCGTCTCGCGCCGCAGCGCTTCCGCCTCGATCCCGTGCCCCGCAAGATCATCGGCATTCCCTTCCAGCCAATGCTCGAACTCGACCAGGTCGATCTCGGGGTGGAACTGAAGCGCAAGGACAGTGTCGCCGATCTTGAATGCCTGCTGCGAACACAGCGGGGTCGATGCGAGGCCGACGGCCCCGGCGGGCAGATCGAAGGCGTAGCCGTGCCAGTGCAGCACCTGCAGGCCTTCGAGGACGGCGATCGGCG
This sequence comes from Polymorphobacter megasporae, assembly GCF_018982885.2. NCBI lineage: Bacteria > Pseudomonadati > Pseudomonadota > Alphaproteobacteria > Sphingomonadales > Sphingosinicellaceae > Glacieibacterium > Glacieibacterium megasporae. The sequence continues at coordinate 2,543,613 of NZ_CP081848.1, forward strand.
AGGCGCGGCCCGCGTCGTTCAGCGTCAGGGGGATCCAGCCGATCTCGAACTGCGGCGCGCGGCCGACGCTCGCCCCGAGCGCCTGCGCGATCAGCTGTGCGCCGAGGCAGATGCCGAGCGTCGGGCGTCCCGCCGCCAGTCGCCGGGTGATCGCTGCCCGTTCGCTCGCCAGCCACGGGTAGAGATCGACCTGATCGACATTCATCGGGCCGCCGAGGACGACGAGCAAATCGGTGTCGAGCGCATCCTCGGGGCGAAGCCCTTCGACCGGCACGTCGACGTAGCGGATCGTGTAACCCCTCGCCTCGATCGGGGCGGCGAGCACGCCGAGGTCCTCGAAATCGAGGTGGCGGAGGGCGAGGCAGCTCTTCATCGACGTCGGCAGGCCAGCGTCACTTCGACAGGTCCTTAAACACCGACAGATAATAAGTGATCGCCGGGGCGATGTTCGCGACCGGCTCGCGCTCGTTCAGGCCATGAGCAAAGTCGTCCGAGCCCTTGAGAAATAATGGACTAGCACCGTAGCTGTCGACGTGGTGGTACCGGAACCACATGCTGTCGCTTGCCCCCGACGCCTGGCTCGGGAACACCGGTACGCCCGGATAAACCGTGTTGAGACCGCGCGTCACCGCGCCGATGAAGTCGGCGCGCATCGGCGAGGCGGCGCTGGCGACCGACCCCTCGCTGACGTCCTTGAACTGGACGACGGGCTCGGCGGCGACCCGCGACAACTCCGCCATGATATCGGCGGGCTTATGGCCGGGGAAGATGCGGCAGTTGATGTTCGCCGTCGCGCGCTGCGGCAGCGCGTTGAGCGCGTGGCCGCCGTTGATCATCGTCGCGACGCACGTCGTGCCGATTGAGCCGACGGTCTCGGGGTCGGCGGTCAGCGTCGCGATCGCCGCGGGGTCGGCAGGATTGGCGGCGAACGCGCGCATCGCCGCGCCGGTCGCCGGGGCTGCGTACTTCGCCGCCTCGACGAAATAAGCGCGGGTCAGGTCGCTGACCTCGGGCTTGAAGTGATACGCACCGATGCGGACAAGCGCCTGCGACAGCTGGACGATCGCGTTATCGGGGCGAGGCGTCGACGAGTGGCCGCCGGCGTTGGTCACGGTGAGTTCGAAGTCGGCGTAGGTCTTCTCGGCGCCGTTCCACGTCCAGTAGAGCGGCTTGCCGGTCTTCTCGTCGAGCGCGCCGCCGCCGCCGTCGATGTTGAGGACGAGATCGGCGTTCGACAGCTTTTCGGCGATGATGCCCGAGGTCTTCATCACCGTCTCCTCGTCGCCCGAGAATTCGATGATGATGGTCCGTTTCGGGTGGTAGCCCTCGCGGCGCAGTTCGATCAGCGACGCGATGGCGATGGTGCCGTCGAGCTTCATGTCGCTCGCGCCGCGTCCGTAGAGATAGCCGTTCTCGACGACGGGGGTGAACGGGTCGCGCTTCCAGTCGGCGGGGATCGCCTCGACGACGTCCATGTGCCCGGAGATGACGAGCGGCTTTAGCTTCGGGTCGGAGCCCGGCCATGTCGCGATCAGGTAGCTGGTATCGTCGACCGGGGTGATCTCGACGTCGCTATCGCGGAAGCCGCCGGCGACGAGCGCTTTCTTGTAGAGCGCGGCGACCTCGTTGGTCTTGTTGCCCGGCCCGCGCACCGAGCGGAGCGAAATCGCCGACTTGGCGAGGTCGAGCGCCTGTGTCTCAGCCTGCGGGTGCGCCGGCGGGACCGCCATGGCACTCGTCGCGAGCATCGCCGCCACTAGTCCGGTTATCACCGTCGATCGCATCTGTCTGGCTCCACACGATAAAGCCGCGATTAGACGCGAGTCTGTCGTGCGGGACAACAGATGACCTACAATTGCCGCTGCGGCTTGCGACATTCGGGCGGTTGCGTCGCAGGCGCTCGAGCGTTCATACTCTCGGCGGCGGGGCCAAATTGCGTTCGACGCGTTCACGCCGCGCCAAATCCAAGGATCAGTCGTGCAGAATTTTCTCGTCGCCGAGAGCGAGACCCGTGAGGAGCGCGATGAGCGCCGGCGCGCGGCCGGAAAGAGCGCGGGTGAGACCTACGCCGCCACGCTGGAACAAATTCAGCCCGGCTGCTCGATCACGATCGTCGCGCCCGCCGATGCCGATGCCGTCGAGTATGATGCGAGCCACCTTCGGACGTTCGACGCCGTCTTCGTCACCGGGTCGCCGATCCATGTCTACGACGACACGCCGGAGGTGCGCCGCCAGATCGCGTTCATGCGGTCGGCGTTCGCCTCGGGGACGCCGTCGTTCGGGTCGTGCGCCGGGCTCCAGCTTGCGGTCGTTGCCGCCGGGGGCAAGGTCCGCGAAATGCCGGAGCGGATGGAGGCGGGGATTGCGCGGCGGATCACGGCAACCGAGGCGGGCCGAGATCACCCGCTGCTGAAGGGCCGGGCAGCGAGCTGGGACGCGGCGGCGATCCACGGCGACGAGGTCGAGGCCTTGCCCGAAGGCGCGATCCTGCTGGCGAGCAACGGCGTCACACGCGTCCAGGCGGCCGAGATCCGCCACGACGGCGGCGTCTTCTGGGGCGTCCAATATCATCCCGAGCTCGCGCTCGGCGAGATCGCCGTAGCGCTGCGCCGTCAAGTCGACAGCCTCGTCGCGGCGGGGCTGGCGGACAATGCAGACGATGTGAATCTGCGCGCCGACCAGCTGACCGCGCTTCACCGCGATCCGGGTCGTCGCTCGCTGCGCTGGATGCTGGGGGTCGACGCGCAGCTTGCCGAGGAGAAGCTGCGACGGACTGAGCTAAGCAATTTCCTCGCGAACCTGCCGTCGCTCACGCCGACTGAGAACCGCAGTCAAAGCCGCGTCGACGAAGTCGTATGACGGTCCAGACCGTGGCACCGAACGAGGTTTCGCGATCACCGGTCGCGCCGCTCGGTCGCACCTTGACCTTCGGTATGGCGGTGGCGGCGGGTCTGGCGGTCGCGAATATCTATTACAACCAGCCGATGCTCGGAGTGATCGAGCGCGACCTACCGGGGGCGGCGATCACCTTCGTCCCGACCGCAACGCAGATCGGCTACGCCCTTGGCTTGTTCTTGCTGGTCCCGCTCGGCGACCTGATCGAGCGCAAGCGGCTGATCGTGCTCCAGTTCATCGCGCTCGCGGTCGCGCTGGCGCTGACGGCGATCGCGCCCAATGCCGCTTCGGTCGTGGTCGCGTCGATCTTCGTCGGCATCGCGGCGACAGTGGCGCAGCAGATCGTGCCGCTCGCCGCGCATCTGTCGCCGCCCGAACGTCGCGGCGCGACGGTCGGCACGGTGATGGCGGGGCTGTTGTGCGGAATCCTGCTCAGCCGGACGCTCGCGGGCTTCGTTGCGGACCATGCGGGGTGGAGGATTATGTTCTGGCTTGGCGTGCCGCTGGCGCTCGGGGCGGCGGCGATGATGGCGATGCTGCTGCCACGGAGCGAGCCTGACGGCGGCCTCAGCTATGTCGGGCTGATCCGCTCGCTCGGCGGGTTGTGGCGCGAGTTCGGCTCGCTGCGCCGCGCGGCGATCACGCAAGGCTGCCTGTTCGCCGCGTTCAGCGCGTTTTGGACGATCCTCGCGCTGCGGTTGCAACAGCCGCCCTTTGGCCTCGGTGCGCAGGTCGCCGGGCTGTTCGGTGTCGTCGGCGCGGTCGGCGTGCTGGCTGCCCCGATCGCGGGGCGCATCGCCGACCGGCGCGGCCCGCGCCCGGTGATCCTGCTCGGCGCCGCGCTGACACTGACCGGCTGGGCGATCTTCGGCTTTTGGGCATCGATCGCGGGTATGATCGCCGGCGTCGTCGTTCTCGATTTCGGGGTGCAGAGCGCGCTCGTGTCGAATCAGCACATCATCTACGCGCTTCGTCCTGAGGCGCGGGCGCGGATAAACACGATCTTCATGGGGGCGATGTTCGTTGGGGGAGCCGCCGGTTCGGCGGCGGCGACGCTGGCGTGGCAGCGGGGCGGTTGGACCGCTGTTTCGGTAATCGGTGCGGCCTTTGCATGCGCCGGTCTGCTGACGCAACTGATCGCATTTCCCAAGGACCGCTGACCCGCGCAGGTCGATGACGCCCGGCAGCGCGGCGGGCAGGCGGAGCTTCGGCTGAACTGTTCACGCTGCGAAAGCAAAGATAGATGTAACGCGCGACGACCAATGCTCAGGCGACGCGCCGGTTAGCAAAGGGTGGTGCTCGATACACGATCGGCCGGCTCTTCGTTGGCGAAGAACCGGCCGATCTATCGATGCTTTGTCGTCGCGTGGCCAGACGTTTCCGAACGCGCTGGCCCCGCCAAGTAATCGCTTATGCGGCGGCCGTTAGCGCAGCGCCATTACGGCGGCGGAGCGTGGCGCCCACGATACCGAACCCAGCAACCAGCATGACCCACGTCGAGGCTTCCGGAACATCGGACGCAATCGCCGTAGCGATATTGGCGCGACCAAATTCACCGTCGGAGGCGACGTAGAAGCCGTAGGTATCACCTGCGTGCACCCGGAAGCGAAGGACGCCGCTTACCGAAGTGCCGTTCGGGGCCTTCTCTGGCGAGAGCTGCTTAAATGCGCCGTTGATGTAATATCCGGCGGGATCGTAGAACGAGCCGGCAAGGTCGTTCGTCGTGTAGGTATATGTCGCCTTATAGCCCTGCGTCGCCGTTGCGAGTCCGGTGTAGCCGGAGATGTTGCCTCCGGTCTTATTGTCTGAGCCGAAGAGATCGAAATTCGTCGAGTCACCGGTGACATAACCGTCGCCGCCATTGGTATTGTTCAGTATAAACGTCGTCGCTGCTGCCGCGGGCGTCGCCGCCAAAATCGCTGCCATTGCCAAAGCGCCGCAGGCGGTTACGAGTTTAACGGTCATCGACACCCTCCAATTGAAATCTACCCCCGTCGCGACTTTAATCGTTTTTCCGCGCGGTGATGGGAGATGACCCATGATTAATTATGCTGGCAAGCGGAATCTTGCCGCATGCATTATTTTGGGCAATATCCGTCGCGTCCCGATGGGGCCGCTGATATGATGCGCTGGTCGTTTCGGTTAACGGCCGCAGGTTTTGGGGCTGGTACGATCGGCAAATGACAGCGACCGCCCTGCAAACATCCGCCGATTCAGCCGCTCTCGCTGCGCCCGTGGTCGCACCGATGTCGCTCGACGAACTGGTCGAACAGCATGGGCTCGTTACCGGCGAGACGCTGGTTCGCGCGCGACTCGTCCAGGCCGAGACTGGCGAGCGCTTCGCAGCGATCCTGACCCGGTTGGGGCTGGTCTCCGAGGCGGCGCTCGCATCGGCTGCGGCACAGGCAACCGGGCTGCCGCTCGCCGCCGCGGTCGATTTTACCGGGCTCCCGGTCGCTGTCGACCGCGTCTCCGAACGCTTTCTGCGTGAGTTCAAGGCAGCCGTGCTGCGCGTCGACGACGGCGGTTGCAGCGTCGCGGTCGTCGACCCGTTCGACCCGTATCCGGTGTCGGCGATCGCACTCGCGCTCGGCCTCCGGGTGCGCGTCTCTATCGGGCGAAGCAGCGACATCGAGTCGGCGATCGACCGCGCTTATGGCCCGGCGACGGCGGCCGGGGTCGCGATCGACGATGCCGCCGACGAGGCCGACCTCGAACGCCTCAAGGACCTCGCCAGCGACGCCCCGGCGATCCGCGCGATCAACCGGCTGATCACCGGCGCGGTCGAGCAGCGATCGTCGGATATCCACCTCGAGGCGACCGAGGACGGCATCGTCGTCCGCTTCCGCATCGACGGCGAGATGCGGACCGTCGAGACGCTCCCGGCGGCGATGCGCGCGCCTTTGGTGTCGCGGATCAAGGTCATGGCCGGGCTCAACATCGCCGAGCGGCGCCTGCCGCAGGACGGGCGGCTGCGGCTGGCGGTGCGCGGCCACGACATCGACCTGCGCGTCGCCACCTCGCCGACGATCAACGGCGAAAGCGCGGTGCTGCGGCTGCTCGACCGGTCGAACCTGACGCTCGATTTCGCGGCGCTCGGCTTCGATCCGGCGGTGCTGGTCAAGTTACGCGACACCTTGGCGCTGCCCAACGGGATCGTCCTGTCGACCGGGCCGACCGGCAGCGGCAAGACGACGACGCTGTACGCCGCGCTGAGCGAGCTCAACGCGCCGAGCCGCAAGATCCTGACGATCGAGGACCCGATCGAATACCGGCTCGCGGGGATCAACCAGATGCAGGTCAACCCGACGATCGGGCTCGACTTCGCCACCGCGCTGCGATCGTTCCTGCGGCAGGACCCCGACGTCATCATGGTCGGCGAAATCCGCGACATCGAGACCGCGCAGGTCGCGGTGCAGGCGGCGCTGACCGGGCACATGATCCTGTCGACGCTCCACACCAATACCGCCGCGAGCGCGGTGACGCGGCTGCTCGACATGGGGGTCGAGCCGTTCCTGATCGCGTCGACGCTGAGCGCGGTGCTCGCGCAGCGCCTCGTCCGCCGCCTGTGTCCTACCTGCCGCGAGGCGTATGATCCCCCGGTCCCGGTCGGGGACGTGACGACGCTGTACCGCGCGGTCGGCTGCGCCGAGTGCGACCACACCGGCTATCGCGGGCGGATCGCGCTGGTCGAATTCCTCGTCATCGATCCGGTCATCGCCAAGCTCGTCCTTGCCCGCGCCGAGGCCCGCGACATCGCCGCCGCCAGCGCCGCGACGTCGATGTACGCCGATGGCATCGCCAAGGCGCGCGCCGGGCTGACGACGATCGAAGAGGTTCTCCGCGTCACCCGCGAGAACGGCGAATGACGAGCTTTCGCTACCGCGCGGCGACGGCGGGCGGTGAACTCCAGACCGGGTCGGTCGAGGCGCTGTCGCGTGCTGCCGGGATCGACCAGCTCCGCCGCACCGGGCTCGCGCCGATCGAGCTCGTCGCGGTGCGCACTCCCGCGGTCGTGGCGCGGGTGCGGAGCAGCGCGGCATCGCGCAGCGCCGTCGCCACCGCGGTCGGCGAACTCGCGGTGCTGCTCGGTGCGGGGCTGACGCTCGACCGCGCGCTCGCGGTGTGCGTCGATAATATCGAGCGCCCGGCGGAGAAGGCGGCGTTCGCCGCGCTGTATCGCCGGGTCAAGGAGGGCGTGCCGCTGTCGCGCGCGATGGCCGACAGCGGGCGGCTGTTCCCGCCGATGGCGGCAGCGATGGCCGAGGCGGGGGAGTCGAACGGGCGCCTCGACGAGGCGCTGGCCAAGCTCGGCGACACGCTCGAACGGACCGAGGCGCTGCGGCGGACGGTGTCGGCGGCGATGATCTACCCGGCGTTGCTGCTCGTCATCGCCACCGGGGTGATCCTGATGATGCTGCTGTTCGTCGTGCCGCAGTTCGAGGGGCTGTTCGGCGATGCCGGCGCGGCCCTGCCGCCGACGACGCGCGTCGTGGTTGGCATCAGCCACGTCGTCCGCGACGGCGGCCTTGCGATCGTCGCGGCGCTCGTCATCGCCGTGTGGCTGGTGTCGGTCTGGCTCCGCCGCCCGGCGAGCCGCGCCGCGCTCGACCGCGTCGTTCTGACGCTGCCGGTGATCGGGCGGCTGGTGACGTCGGTCGAGATCGGGCGCTTTGCCCGCGTCCTCGGCAGCCTCGTCGACGGCGGCGTGCCGCTGCCCGAGGCGCTGGCGATCTCGCGGCGGTCGGTCGCCAATTCGACGCTCGCGGCGATGGTCGGGCGGGTCGCGCTCGGGCTGAAGCAGGGCGGGGGGCTGACTGCGTTGCTCGCCACCGAGGCAGCATTTCCGCGTGCGTCGCTCAGCTTCGTCCGCACCGGCGAGGAAACCGCGCGCCTCGGCCCAATGCTCGCGCGGCTCGCCGATGTTCTCGACCGCGAGGTCCGCGCGCGCCTCGAACGCCTCATCGCCATTCTTACGCCGTTGATTACCGTCGTCATGGGGGCCATCGTCGCCACCGTGATCGCGTCGATCATGACGGCGATCCTCGGCTTCAACGATCTGGCACTTACTTCATGAAATCACGCACACGGCGGGCCGACAGCGGCTTCACCCTCCTCGAACTCCTCGTCGTGCTGGCGATCATGGGGCTGCTCGCGGCGATCGTCGGGCCGCAGGTGCTCCGCTATCTCGGCTCGTCGCGGACGCAGGCGGCGAAGATCCAGATCGAGAACATCACCGCCTCGCTCGACCATTTCCAGCTCGACGTCGGGCGCTATCCGACCGCCGAGGAGGGGCTCGACGCGCTGATGACTGCGCCCGCGACCGCGCCGAACTGGAACGGGCCGTACCTCAAGAAGCCGAGCGCGCTGGTCGATCCGTGGGGCCACAAATATCTGTTCGCGGTCCCCGGCAAGCACGGTGACACCGACGTCTGGACGCTCGGGTCGGACAATGCGCCCGGCGGCACCGGCGAAGCGCGCGATGTCGGCAACTGGTAGGCCGGATATCGGCGAGGGCGAATCGGGGCAGACATTGCTCGAGATGCTCGTCGTCATCGGCATCCTCGGGCTGGTCGTCGGATTGATGTTCCCCGCGATGATCGCGCCGCTCCGGCGCGCCGAATTCGACCGCAGCCGGAGCGAGCTGGTCGGCGACCTGCGCCGGGCGCGCGCGGTCGCGGTGCGCGGCGGCGTGCCGGTCGCGGTGTCGCTGAGCGACGACGGGCGCGGTTATTCGTGGAACGGCGTGCCGGTGGTCCTGCCGCTGCGGGTGCGGATCGGCGGCGACCCGTCAGTCGTGTTCTACGGCGACGGCTCGTCGACCGGCGGAGCGCTGGCGATCGCGAGCGCGACCCGGCGCGGGGCGGTCCGGGTCAATGCTGCCGGCATCGCCACCATTTCGTGAACCGTGCCCGCTCCCATGACGATGGCTCGGTATTGATCGAGGCGATGGTCGCGGTCGCGATCATCGCGGCGGTGCTCGCGGTCACCTATCGCAGCCTTGGCGAAAACGCGCTGCGCCTTCGCGCGGCGGATTCGGCGCGCACCGCGACGATGATCGCGCAGTCGCGGCTGGCGGCGGTCGGCAGCGATATTCCGCTCGCACCGGGGGAGACCGACGGCACCGACGGCGCATTTGCGTGGACCGTCACGATCGATGCCGAGCCCGCTGCCGCAAGCACGTCGGGCAATTTGCTCCGCGTCTCGGCGCGGGTTCGCGACATCGACGGGCGGGCCGACCGCGCGCGGCTCGACACCCTGCGCCTCGCGACGGTCCGGTGACCAAGAGTGAGCACGGTTTCACGCTGGTCGAGATGCTCGTCAGCCTTGCGCTGCTCGGGCTGGCGGCGACGATGATGGCGACGGGATTTGCCTCGGCGACGCGGCTGACGCGCTCGAACGAGGCGCGGACGGTGGCGGCCGAGACGGTCGCGGCGGCGCAGTCGGGGTTGCGCGACCGGATCGAGCGGCTGCGCCCGGCGACGCGCTTCGACGGAGCCGCGCTCGCTGCCGATTTCGACGGCGGCCCGACATCGATGACCTTTGTCGCTTTGCCGCCGATCGCCGAACGGCCGTCGCCGCAACGCCGTTTCCATCTCGAAGTCGATGAGAACGGCGGCCTCGTCCTCGATGACGGTCAGGCGGCGCTGCTTTCGGGTGTGGCGGATCTGCGACTTGCCTATTTTGGACCCGACGCCACCGGTGTCTTGCACTGGACCGACGACTGGAGCGCGCGTCCGACCGCGCCCGAAGCCATCCGCATCGACGTGACCTTTGCGCCCGGCGACCGGCGGCGGTGGCCCGAAATGATCGTCCGCCCGGCAACGACGGTCGACACGACGTGCGTCCTCGACACCAACACCGGCAAGTGCCGGGGCCGGTCATGACACTGGCGGACGGTACGGTGGCAGAGGCGTGGCGGGTGACCGTCGCCGCGGTCGACTGGTGGCTTGCCGAACTCGGCGCGCTGCTCCCTGCGGACGTCAGGCGGTATCTGGGGCGTGGCCCGGCGCTGACGGCGGAGGCTCGTCCCGGCGGCTTCCGGCTGGCGCGGCGCGGGGCCGAGGTCGCAGCGTCGCCGCGCGGGCAGAAGGTGACGCTGCTCCTGCCGCGCGACCGGCTGCTGATCCGCGAGGTGCCGGCGGCGGCGCTCCCCGAGGCCGACCTGCGCCGGATGCTGACGCTCGACATCGACCGGCTGACGCCGTTTCGCGCCGACGAGGTGCTCGTCGCGGTCGCTTTTCCCCCGCCGGCGGCGAGCGGGAAGCGCTTGGCATACGTCGCTGCGGTCCCGCGAGCGGTGGCGGCGCTGGCGATCGGCGAGGCCGCAGCCGCTGGGATGACGCCGCTTGCGATCGGCGTCGAGGGCGCGGCGGCGGCGGCGATGGACTTCGACTTCATGCCCGCTGCGCGCGCCGCCGGGATCGCGCCGCCGCGACGCGACGCGACATGGCTATGGGCCGCGGTCGGGGTGCTGGCCTTGATCAACCTCGGCATTGCGATCGAGCTGGATAGCGCCGCAACCGATCGGCTCGCCGGGCAGGTCGAGGCGCAACGCATCTTGCTCAGCCCGGTTATCGCTGCACGGTCGCGGGTGCAGGCTGAGGACAAGGCGCGTCGGGGGCTGATCGCGCGGCGCGTGCACGCCGAGCCGCTGCACGTCCTCGATGCGGTGACGCGCGCACTGCCCGACGGCGCGTGGGTCGAACGCTACGCGTGGGATGGACGCACCTTGCGTCTCTCGGGAGCGCGGCAGGATGGGGTCGATGTCGTCGCCGACCTGCGCCGCGTGCCGGGGTTCGCGCATGTCCGCGACCTCGCCACCGACGCCCCGCTGTCTTCCGCCGCGGGCCAGCGTTTCGATGTCGCGGTGGACTTGGGCGCAGCGCGATGAACCAATGGTCGCCGCGCGAACGCCGCCTCGTCGCCGTAGGCATCCTCGTCGCGCTGCTTGTGCTGGCGGTGTTCGGCGTCATCCTGCCGATCGCCAGCGGTTTCTCCGATCGCGCAGACCAGCGCGAGCAGCTTGCCGACGACCTCGACCGCGGCGACCGGTTGCTGGCGTCGCGCGCGTTCTGGCTCGCCGCCGCAGCCCGGCAACGTGCAGACCGCACCCGTTATGCGATCGTCGCGCCGAACGCGGGTGCGGCCACCGAGCTTGCCACCGAACGCGCGACCGCCGTGATCCACGCGACCGGCGGCGAGGTCCGCACGATCCGCGAGCAGCCGTCGACCCCCGACACTAGCCGCCTGCGTGTCGAGGCGAGGCTGAGCTTGACGCAACTCGTTGCCGCCTTAAGAATATTTGAATTGGGGCAGTTCACGCCCGTCATTGAAGCGGTATCGATCGATGCGGGCCAGGCGTCGGGCGCGGGGAGACTGGCACCGATGGAAGTCCGGATCGACCTTGCCTACCGCCATGTTCCCGCGCTTTGAAGTTGCCCCGGTGCCGGCGGCGCTTGCCGTGGCGCTGACGGCGTTGCTCACTGCGCAACTGCTTTACAATCCGCCTGCGATCGAAACCGTCACGTCGGGCGCGGCGCACTGGCTGCCCCCGGTGGCGATCACCGCGCCGCTGCCCTCAGCCGATGCGATCGAGGCGCGGCCGTTGTTCAATCCGACCCGGGGCGCGGCCGCCGCCGCCGACCGGGCCGACAGCGCAGCGGCGACGATCGACGGCTTTACGCTCGTCGGGGTCGCCAGCCGCGGCCGTCGTGCCGTGGCGGTGTTGCGCGGTGCCGATGCTACGATCCACACCGTTGGGCCGGGTCAGCAACTCGTTGGCTGGACGCTCGATGCGGTGCGTCCGGACTCGGTCGTTCTTGTCCGCGGCGACGAACGCCGGACGATCGCCGTCGGGGCGACCGCGACCAAGGGACCAGACCAGTGACTGTGCGTAGGACGATCGGCGGCGCTATGGTCGTGATCTTGCTCGGCGGTACCGTCGCGGCAATTGGCCAGCCGGTCATAGTGACGGCTCCCGATCCGACGGTGCGGTCGACGATCCTGACCGGGCAGGAGCGCGCCCCCGTCGTGGTGACGAACCCGGTGGCGACGGTCCATCCGGGCGACGTCAGCCTCAACTTTCCTAATGCCGACGTCCAGGCGGTCGCCAAGGCGGTTCTCGGGTCGATGCTCGGGCTCGAATATACCGTCGCGCCCGACCTGCACACGCCGATGACGCTGGTGACCCAGCGGCCGGTGTCGCGCGCCGATGTCCTGCGGCTGTTCGAAACCTCGCTGCTGACCGCCAATCTGGCACTGATCGCCCGCAACGGCGTCTATGTTATCCTTCCGATCGAGCAGGCGCGCGGGCAGGCGCCGGTCGTCGGTGCCGGCGACAGCGCCGCGTTCGCGTCGGAGACGATTCCGCTCAAGTTCGTCGCGTCGGACGAGTTGCGCCGCCTGATCGACCCGGTTTTGCCCAACGTCATCACGTCGGCGGCTCCCGGCAGCCTCGTCGTCGCGGGGACCGGCGGGCAGCGCGCGGCGGTCCGCAACCTCGTCCGCCAGTTCGACGTCGACTGGCTGCGCAACACCTCGTTCGCATTGTTCGTGCCGCAACGGACCGACAGCCGCCTGATCGTTCCCGCGCTCGACCGGCTGATCAACGCTAATGGTGCGCCGACCAAGGGCATGGTTCGGCTGGTGGCGATGGACCGGTTGAACGGTATACTCGCGGTGTCGACACAGCGGCAATATCTCGACGACGTCCAGCGCTTCGTCGAACTCCTCGACCGCGAGGGCGAATCGAGCGAGCGGCGGGTGTTCGTCTACCGCGTCCAGAACGGCCGCTCCGCCGACCTTGCCAAGGTATTGGCGAATGCATTCGGCGGGCGCGGCGGCAATGCAAGCGGCCGGGGCGACACGACGCGCGGCGGCGGCGATCCACTCTCCGGCCCGCGCGACGACTTCGCCATTCCCGGCGGCAATTCGGGTGGCGGTGCAGGGGCGGGCAGCGCCGGGTTCGGCAACAACGGTTCGGCCAATGGTGGCCCCGGCGGCGGCGCGGGCAGCGGCTTCGGCAGCCAGAACGGGACCGGCAGCACCGCGCAGAATCCGCTCGCCGGGGGCACGGCATCGTCCGGCAGTTCCGCAAATACCACCGTCGACATCAACTCCGACGACCTGCGCGCGCGGATCAGCAGCGACGAGACCAACAACGCGATCGTCGTCTTCGCCACGCCCCGCGACTATGCGGTCGTCGAGGACGCGCTGCGCAAGCTCGACGTCGTGCCGTACCAGGTGATGATCGAGGCGGCGATCACCGAGGTGACGCTGACCAACGCGCTGCGCTACGGCGTCCAGTGGAACTTCAACAGCGGCAAGACCAGCACGACGCTGTCCGAGGACCCGGCGGGCGCGATCGTCCGCACCTTCCCCGGATTTTCGTTCTTCTACGGCGGCAGTTCGATCATGGCGGCGCTCAACGCGCTCGAAAACCTGACCAAGATCAACGTCGTGTCGTCGCCGAAGCTGCTCGTGCTCAACAACCAGACCGCGGCGCTCCAGGTCGGCAACCAGGTGCCGATCATCACCGCGTCGTCGACCAGCACGATCGGCAGCAACTCGCCGATCGTCAATTCGATCGAATATCGCGACACCGGCATCATCCTCAAGATCACGCCGCGGGTGAACAGCAGCGGGCTCGTGCTGCTCGATGTCGCGCAGGAGGTCAGCGACGTCGTCGCGTCGCAGACCACGGGCATCAACTCGCCGACGATCTCGACGCGGCGGATTGCTACCTCGATCGCGGTGCAGGACGGCGAGGTCGTCGCATTGGGCGGGCTGATCAGCAACAACACAACCGATACCAAGGGCGGGCTGCCGTTCCTCAGCCACATCCCGGTGATCGGCGGGCTGTTGTTCGGCAACACCAACAAGCAGGTCGCGCGGACCGAATTGCTCGTCCTGCTGCGCCCGCGGGTCGTCCGCACCGTCGACGACGGGCGTGCGCTCGCCGACGAGATGCGCGCCAAGCTCGAAACGCTGCGCCCGCTGCTGACCCGCGGCAATGGCATCCCCTGACGCCGCCCACGGCGAGTCCGAGCGCGGCTATGCGATGGTCGCTGCGGTCGCTGCGATGGCGCTGTTTGCCCTGCTTGCGCTCGACGGGATCGGCATGGGGCGCGGTGCCGTCGCGGGTGCGAGCGCAGCGGTCGAGCATGCCCGCCTCGTGGCAGCGGCAAATGCGGGCACGGCGATTGCCGTCCACGGTCTCGGGCTGGTCGAAGCTCCACGGCGCTGGCAGCCGTCGAGCGAGCTCCACGTGGTCGACTTCGACGGCATGACAATGTCGATCACGGTCGAGGACGAGATGGCGAAGGTTCCGCTCAATTTCGTCCAAGCGCCCCGGATCAAGCGGCTGTTCGAACTCGCGGGTGTCCCGATCACCCAGGTCGACGGACTTGTCGCCGCTTTCCTTCGTTTGCGCGGCGATCCGATCGTTGGCAGCGGCGTGAGCCGCAGCACCTCGGTTCCGGCGGGCCTGACCGCGATCGACGAGTTGACCCTGCTCGACGGTATGACCCCAGCGATCTACGCGCGATTGGCGCCGGCGGTCACCGTGGCTGGAACGACACTCGCGTTCGATCCGCAAGATGCCGGCCCGCTCGCACGTGCCGTCATGTCGGCGGGCGCGACCACGCCGCAGGCAATCGAGCAGGTGGTTTCATCGGCCGATCGACAGCCGGCATTAACCACGGGCGAGGTGCGACGATATGGCCACTCACTCGCGATCCGCGTCGAAGTTGGCGATGGTGCCAACGGCCATTTCGTTCAGACGACCATCGTCGAGCTCACGGGCGTGGCCGGGCAGCCTTACCTCGTTCGGGCGCTGAGTTGACAATAAGCGACGCTCGCCAACCAAAGTTATTGCCGGTTCATAAATGCTTCGTTTTCTTAGTTGTAAGTCGCCAAGCGATCGGTAATCTTGATCGTGCGTGGTGTCGAAAAAGCTAACGGCGGTGCGCCTTCCGGGTGATCGAAACAGGGGACGAGCATAATGTCGATTAGTAGATTTGTTTCGCTGATGCTGTGCACGGCGGCGTGTGCAGCGCCAGCACTGGCATCGACCCAGATCGAGAAGGGTGCCGCAGTTTCCGTCGCCGGCGCGACGTCGCCGGTCGAGTTCGACGTCTTCCTGCCGTTGCGCAACCCGTCCGACCTCGAGCGTCTGCTGACCGCGCAACAGAATTCCGCCTCGCCAAGCTATCACAAGTGGGTTTCGCCGGCCGAATACGCTGCGCAGTTCGGCCCGACTGCGGCGACGATGGCGAGCGCCCAGGCAGCGGTGACGGCTGCCGGTCTGCAGGTGACGACGACGCAGATGCGCTCGTTCCACGTCACCGGCACCGTTGCCCAGGCGACCGCTTTGTTCGGCACCGGTTTCAAGAACGTCGTCACGACCGATGGGATCAACCACGTCGTCGCCAGCGGCCCGCTCGTGATGTCCGCCGCGCTTGCCGCGACCGGCGCGAAGGTTATCACCTTCGCTGGGTTGCCCGACAAGAAAACATTCTCGAAGCGGACGACGGCAGCGCTGCCGGACAACCGTTACGGGCCGGATGGCCCGTATTGGTACAATGACATGAAGCAGGCCTACGACTATCCGTCGTATCAGAGCTTCCTGCCGAATGGTGACCGTCTCGACGGCACCGGGGTGCACGCCGCGATTGTCATCTCGGACAAGGTTTACCCGAACGATCTCGCTGCGTTCTTCAACCACGAGCACTTCACCACGACGACCGGGAAGCCGGCTCCGACGGTCAACACAATCGACATCAACGGCGGCGGCGTCGTCGGCGGTGGTGGCTCGTTTGAGGCGAGCCTCGATGTCCAGCAGGTTCTCGGCGGTGCGCCGGGTGCAACGGCGACGATCGTCAGCATACCGAACCTGCAGGATAGCAATATCCAAGCGG
The DNA here is from genome assembly GCF_018982885.2 of Polymorphobacter megasporae. NCBI lineage: Bacteria > Pseudomonadati > Pseudomonadota > Alphaproteobacteria > Sphingomonadales > Sphingosinicellaceae > Glacieibacterium > Glacieibacterium megasporae. The sequence continues at coordinate 2,559,428 of NZ_CP081848.1, forward strand.
CGTATCAGTACATCGTTGATTCGAATCTGTACGATGTCGTGAACTCGTCGTTCGGCGGCTGCGAAGCGCAATACACCGCTGCGTATAACGGCGGCACCGACTACACCTTCATCCTCCAGGCGTACGACGACATCTTCCGCCAGGGTAACGCAGAAGGCATTACCTTCGTCGCCAGCTCGGGCGACCAGGGTGGTCCGGCGTGCCCGTCGGCGAACTACGGCACCCCCGGCGCCAAGCCGAAGTTCGGCAAGGGCGTGTCGACACCGGCGACGTCGGTCTATGTCACTGCAGTCGGCGGCGGCAATCTGGTCACAGTGTCTGATGGGTCGCGTAACTCGACTTATGTCGGCGAGAATGGCTTCGGCGATCCGGAAGTCCCATACGACATCTACGGCCTCGGTCAGAATGTCAGCGGCGGCTATTGGGGTGCCGGTGGCGGCAAGAGCGTCGTCTCGCCGCGTCCGAGCTACCAGATCCCGATCAACACCGGATCGAACTTCCGCACGACGCCCGATGTCGGCATGCAGGTTGGTGGTTGCCCGAGCAGCGCGGTCCAGCCGTGCGGTCCGGATCGCAGCTCTGCGATCACGACATACCAGTCGGGTCTCGGCGGCGGTAACTACGGCGTGATCGGAACGTCGGTCTCGTCGCCGCAGTTCGTCGGTGCGCTCGCTCTGTACATCCAGAAGCAGGGCAAACGGGTCGGTAACATCAACCCGTATCTGTATCACTTCGGCCAGGTCCAGACCGTCATGGGTGGCGTGAACGCTCCTGCTGAATATCAGTTCTACCATCGCAACATTAAGGGCTTCGACGGTCTCTGGGCCGACGACTTCCCGAGCCAGAACTATAACTACATCAACGGCAATGGTACTCCGGATATTCGTAAGCTGTTCGGCTTCACCAACTTCGACTCGGCTGGAATTCCGCAGTCGGTGTCGAACCCGTAAGCTCGCAATGATCACGACCGATCGGTTGCTGATCGGTCGCGTTGACTAAATAGGGAGAGAGCGATCATCTTTGAGATCGCTCTCTCCCTTAGTGTTTTACACAAGCCGACGAACCCAAGTGCAGTCTCGCAATCGTGTCGCTTGGCGCTTGGCGTGCGTCTCGCCGGTCTCTTTAGTCGCGGCCTCCTGCCGGGCCTTTTATTTCCGTCCGAACTATAAGATATTGCGTGCTCGCTCCGGACAAAGGATGCCGACGATGCGAAGTCTGATTCCAGCTGCGCTGCTGCTCCTGATCACGGGTCCGGTACTTGCCGCCAGCCTTGGCATGTCGGTCACCAAACGCATCGCTGCCCCCGATGGCGGCTGGGACTATGTCAACGTCAGCGCCGACGGCAAGACGATGCTCGTCGCACGCTCGGACGGCGTGATGACGATCGATCTTGCGACTGGAGCGGTCAATCCGCACCTCGTCGCGGCGCAGCGGACGCACGGCGCGGTGACCGTTCCCGGCACCTCGATCGGTATGGTGACGAGCACGACCAGTGGCGGCGCATTGCTGTTCGATGCAGGCACCGGAGCGGTCGTCGCCGACATCAAGACCGGGACGAAGCCCGACGCTGCCGCTTACGACCCGGCGACAGGAATGCTGCTGGTGATGGACAATGCCGGCGGCGGCGTTGCGGTGATCGATCCGAAAACGAAGGCGCTCGTCGGTAAGGTCGCGGTGGCAGGCGCGCTGGAGTCTGCGGCGGTCGACGCGAAAGGGACGCTCTACGTCAACATCGAAGACAAGGGCGCTGTGGCGGTGATCGACGTCGCGCGCCGCGCGGTCGTTCGCACGATCGACCTCACCGGCTGCGAGGAGCCGGGCGGTCTCGCTTTGACGAAGCAGGGGTATCTCATCTCCGCGTGCGCGAACGGCCATGCCAAGGTGGTCGAAGCGAAGTCCGGCCGCTTGCTCGCCGACATTGCAATCGGATCACGCCCCGATGCGGTGATCTACGACGGTCCGCGTGACCGCGCCTATGTCCCTACAGGCGGCGACGGCGGGCTTACCGTGATCGACACTGCTGACGTGCCGCGCGGCATCGGCGTGGTGTCGACGCAAAAGGGCTCGCGCACCGGCGCGGCGGATCCTGCCACTGGCGATATCTACCTACCCGGCGCGCGTTTCGCCCCAGCAGAGGCCGGTCAGCGACCCAAGGCGATACCGGGATCGTTCGAGGTGCTCGTCGTCTCGAAATAGCGGTTGGGTCAAAGCGGCAAGGGTGCCGATTTCACCGTTGTAAAGCCCGCCGACTGGCCGGGGACTCCCGTATCAGGCTGGCCCGCGCCGACCGTGACGCGATATTTGCCCGCCATCACCTGCCGTGTCCCATCGATCGCCACCGCGCTTAGGTCGCGTGGCGACAGGTCGAACGTCACGGTGCGATGCTCGCCAGGATTGAGCGTCACACGCTGGTAGCCGCGCAGCGCGACGCGCGGCACACCGGGCTGGTCGGGGAAGTTGAGGTAGAGCTGCGCGACCTCGTCGCCGGCGCGCGTACCAGTATTGCTGACCTCGGTCGTCACCTGCAGTCCGGTCTCCGCGCCGCCTGCAGCAGGTGTCACGACGAGCGGGGCATACGCAAAGGTCGTGTAGCTCAGCCCGTAGCCGAACGGGTAGACCGGAGTGCCGGTGAAGTAGCGATATGTCCGCCCCGTCATCGCATAGTCGTCGAACGGCGGCAGGTCGGCGACGCTGCGGTAGAAGGTCAGCGGCAGGCGGCCGGCGGGGTTGGTCTTGCCCGACAGGACGTTGGCGACGGCCAGGCCGCCCGACTGCCCCGGATACCACGCCTCGACGATCGCCGCGGCATTGTCCTTCGCCCAGGCGACGTTGATCGGGCTGCCGTTCATTGCGACGACGATCAGCGGCTTGCCGGTCGCGTGCGCACGCTCGAGCATCGCCATCTGCTCGGCAGGCAGGTCGAGCGAGGTCTTGTCGCCGCCCTTGAAACCGGGAACGTCGGTGCCGGTCTCCTCGGCCTCGAGGTCGGAGGTCAGGCCGACCACCGTGACGATGACGTCGGCCGAGCGCGCCGCCGCATCGAGATCGGCGTCGGGCCGGGCGGAGACCAGCTTCCACACGAGGTCGGTGTTGCCGAAGCCGCGCGCGGTCGAGACGACGCGCAACTTGTAGCGATGCCGCTTTTCGAGCGTCACCGTCTTGAGCGTCGCCAGCGGGCCGTGATGCTCGGCGACGTCGAGGAAGGTCTGGCCGTCGAGCTCGACGAGCCCGGTGCCGCCGATGCCGAGGCGATAGCTGCCGGTCACCGGCGGCACGAGGAAGCCGGTCCATTCGGTGCGGTGATAGTCGTTGACCGTCGCGAGCTGCAGGCCGCGGCTCGCGACATCGGCCTCGCGGCGGGTGACGACGGGGCGCGGCTGGTAGCGCAGCGCGGTGATCTGCTCGCGGTCGGTGCCCGGCGCGAATGGCAGGACCGGCGGGATGACCGGGTTGAAATAGCGCACCAGCAGCCCCGGCTTGCCGTCGGGCGCACGCAAGGCCTCGGCGGGCACGCGGTCGCCGTCGGTGATCGACTCGCCGAACGGGACGAGCGTGACCGACGACGCGCCGATGGCACGACGCAGCCCCTCGACGACCGACACCGGCGGAGCGGATTGCGGCGAGGAATAGTTGCCGCGCAGCACGCGGGTCGCGTCGCCGAGGGGGCCGATCACCGCGATCCGCGCGCCGGGACGCAGCGGCAGCACGCCGTCGTTCTTGAGCAGCACGAGGCTCTTCTCGGCGGCCCTGAGCGCGAGCGCCCCGTGATCGGGGATGCCGATCGCGCTCACCGGAACGACCCCCGGTGCCTGCGCGATGCCGGGCAGATCGCCGTTGCGGATGCGCGCGGAGAACAGCCGGACCAGCGTCCGGTCGAGGTCGGCGGGCGATAGCAGGTTGCGCGCCACCGCCTCGCCGAAGCGGTCGGGCAGCCCGCCCATATCGCCGATCGTCTGGGTGTTGCACTCGTTGTCGACCCCGGCCTTCATTGCCGCGGCGACCGCGGTCGCCTGGTCGGGGGCGTATTTGTGATTGTCGGCGATGTCCTTCACCGCGTCGCAGTCCGACACGACATAGCCGGTGAAGCCCCACGCGCCGCGCAGGTGATCCTTGAGCAGCAGGTCGTTGGCGCACGCGGGCTGGCCGTCGATCCGGTTGTACGCGCACATGATCGACCCGGCGCGGCCCTCGACGATTGCGGCGCGGAAGGCGGGGAGGTAGGTGTCCTCGAGGTCGTGCGTCGAGACGAACACGTTCGCCATGTGTCGCGTCGACTCGGGCCCGCTGTGCACCGCGAAATGCTTGGGCGTCGAGATCACGTCAGGCAGATCCGAATTGGGACCCTGCATACCGGTGACGAAGGCGACCGCGGTGCGCGCGGTCAGGAACGGGTCCTCGCCGTACGTCTCCTGACCCCGGCCCCAGCGCGGATCGCGGAAGATGTTGATGTTGGGCGACCAGGTGTCGAGTCCGGTGCCGATGCGCCCGAGCTTGCCGGTCTGCCGCCCGAGCGTGTGGATCGCGCGGACCTCGACGCTGATGACGCCGGCGACGTCGTGGACCAGCGGCGCGTCGAAGGTGGCGGCAAGCCCGATCGGCTCAGGGAAATTTGTCGTGGGCATTGCACCGATCGCGCCGTGGAGCGACTCGGTCCACCAATTGTATGCCGGGATGTCCAGGCGGGGGATCGCGGGCGCGACGTTGAGCAGCTGCGGCAGCTTTTCGGCGAGCGTCATCCGCGCGACGATCGCCGCAGCGAGTTCGTCAGCGCGCGCTCGGATCGGGCTGACGGTAGCGGTAGCAGACACGGCGGCGGGTACGGTCTGCGCTGGCGCAGGTGATGCCGCCGCGGCGATCCCCGCAAGCAATGCCGCGCGGAAGCTAGATGCCAACTTAGCCATGGTGATCCCCTATCCAATTGTCGGACTTATTTTTCTTTGGGCATGCGGTCGCAATTTGATCGCCGCCCGTCAAGCCTGCTACGTTAGCGCTCTCATTTCGTCGGCACGATAATCGGCGATTGGGGCGGGGAGGATGTTCGAATGATATCGATTCATGCGCGGCAAGGGATTTTGCAGGGGCTGCGATGGGCAACCGCTTCGGCGCTCATGTGTGCGACGCCAGCTCTGCATGCACAGGTCGCCACGAACATCCCGCCCGCCGTCGCCGGGGCGCCGCACCTGACCGCCGAGCGGATCACCGTTCATGGCCGTGCGCTCGAGGGAAATCTGGAGGGCGACTCGCCCGATCGTGCAGTTCTGGTGGTCTTGCCGCCGGGCTACGCCAAGCACCCGAAGCAGCATTATCCGGTGCTGTATGCGCTCCACGGCTATTCGATCGGTGCCGAGCAATGGACCAGCGAAATTCACGCGCTCGATACGATCGCCAACGCCTATGGCACGGGCGTGCCGGAGATGATCGTCGTCTTCCCCGACAGCAAGACCGTCCATAATGGGTCGATGTATTCCAGCTCGGTGACGACGGGCGACTTCGAGACGTTCATCGCGCGCGATCTGGTCGCGTATGTCGACGCGCATTATCGCTCGATCCCCGACCGCGCGAGCCGGGGCCTCGCCGGGCATTCGATGGGCGGCTACGGCACCAGCCGGATCGGCATGAAGCACCCCGACGTGTTCGGCGCGCTGTACATGATGAGCCCGTGCTGCCTGTCGGCGCGTACCGCCGATCAGTTCGACCCGGCGATGGCTGCGCAGCTTGCCGGCGTCACCGTGCTCGCGGACTCGGCGAAGCTGCCGTTCTTCGCGCGGGCGCAACTGGCGAGTGCCGCGGCTTGGTCGCCGAACCCGACGAAGCCGCCACTGTTCCTCGATCTCCCGGTGAAGGACGGCGTCGTGCAACCCGACGTGCTGGCGAGGTGGGCAGCGAACGCCCCGCTCGCGTTCGTCGATCAATATGTCGGCAACCTGCGCCAGTATCGGGCGATTGCGCTCGACGTCGGCGATCAGGACAGCCTCAAGGACGACACCCGCAAATTGCACGAGGCGCTCGACCGCTACGGCATTGCCAATAGCTTCGAGATTTACCCCGGCACCCACGTCAGCAACGTCGCGTATCGTTTCGAGGATTATGTACTGCCGTTCTTTGGCAAGCAGTTGAAGCATTGATGAGATCGCGCATCCGTTGCTGGCTTGGCGTCTCATTGGCGATGGCCTTCCCGGCAGCGGCGATTGCCGGTCCGCTCGACCCTACCGGGCGTTGGACCGCCAACCAGCGCGGTGACGCGCCGCTGCCGCCTATGGGCTGGAGTTCGTGGAACGCCTTCCACACCGACATCACCGAGGAGAACATCCTCGCCTCGGCGGACGTGCTGGTCCGGTCGCAGCTCGCCGCCAAGGGCTATCGTTATATCGACATCGACGACGGCTGGTGGCTGAAGCGGCGCCAGACCGACGGTCGGATCATGATCCGCACCGCCAATTTTCCGTCGGCGGTGATGCCCGATGGCAAGCCGAGCTTCCGCCCGTTGACCGACAAGCTTCACGCGATGGGGCTCAAGGCGGGTATCTACAGCGACATCGGCCGCAACTCGTGCAGCCAGGTTTTCGATTCGACCGCGCCGAACCAGCCCGAAGGCAGCGTGATCGAGCGTGAGGTCGGGCTATACGGCCACGTCGATCAGGATATCCGGCTCTACCTCGGGGAGTGGGGCTTCGACCTGATCAAGGTCGACGGTTGTGGCATCCGCGGCTTGCCGGCGAGCAATCCCAAAGTGCAGTCGGGGCTGTACCGCACATTTCCGCCGCTGATCGACGCCGACTCGCTCGCCCAGACCGACGTCGCGGCGGTGCAGCGGCTGTACGGGGACGTCGCCGATGCCGTCGCGCGGGTTCGTCCGGATGGCCATTATGTTTATTCGCTGTGCCTCTGGGGTTCGGCCGATGTGCGCGCTTGGGGTAAGGATCTCGGCAGCGTGTCGCGGACGAGCGAAGACTTGTCACCGACATGGGGCAGGATGCTTCACAACCTCGACACGGTCAGCCGCCGCGAACTGTACGGACACCCCAATTCGTGGAACGACGCGGACATGCTGTTCGTCGGCAGCGGCGATTTCGACGAGAATCACCTGACTGAGGCGCGCTCGCACTTCGCCTTGTGGGCGATGGTCAACTCGCCGCTGATCATCGGCTACGACCTGCGCCACGCCGCACCCGCGCTGATCGACCTGTTCGGCAACACGCGGGTGATCGCGGTCAATCAAGACCCGGCGGGCAACCAGGCGACGATCGTGTTCGACTCAGACGAGGTGCAAATCTTCGTCAAGACGCTCAGCGACGGGCGCAAGGCGGTGGCGCTGTTCAACCGCAGCGGCCTGCCGGTCGATGCGACGCTGACCGCCGAGCATCTGTCGTTCAGCGATGCCGACGACGTCGAACTGACCGATCTGTGGTCGGGCGCGACATCGCAGTTCCGTAAGGAGCGTGATGTCCACCTCGCGCCGCGCCAGACGGTGATCTTCACCGCGAATGGCACCCGGCAACTTCCGGGCGGTCTGTATCTCGCCGAACAGCCGGGCAGCGTGAATCCTGCGGTCGACGGCGTCGAGTTGCCGACCCCCGATCCGCTCGTCCACCGCGCGCCATTGCCGTGGCTAGGCACGCACCACGGCGGCGACTTCCCACGCTACGGCGGCTGGGGCGGGGCGAGGGTGGGGCGGACGCCGTACGATCAGCCGCCGATGGTAGCCGGACAGCCGTTGAGCCACACGATCGGCGTGCTCGCGAATTCGCGGCTCGAAGTCCGGAACGCTGGATTTTCACGTTTTTCTACGCGGATTGGGGTCGACGATTCGACATCAGATAGAAAGCGGTCTGTGACCTTTTCGATCTATGGGGACGGTCACCTGCTTGCGCGCTCGCGGCCGATGCGTGTCGGTGACGGAGCCCAGTCGCTCACAGCCAATATTGCCGGGGTCAAAATAGTCGAACTTGTCGCGGCGAACGATGGCACCGGTGGCTCGCTGATTTCGGCAGACTGGGGCGAGGCAGCGCTGACGCGTTAGTCCGCGCCACCAATTAGTGCCGGGCCGCTTTCAACCGCTTTCGTCGGCAGCGTAGTCACGGAGACCGCAAACTCGATCTTTGGTCGAATACCGTACCTAGCGATGGTTTGTTTCGTCGCACCGGGAACACGTCGGGAATGGCGCGGTTAACGTTGCGATCTTTGGAGCGAGATATGGCCAGTCAAACTCACAACCACGATGACGCACCCCCACTGACGTCGAAGCATAGCGATGTCGTAACCGACGCCGCAAAGTCGCTTGACCTCACAGTTGGCGACAGCGTCTCGACCCGCTCTGTAACGATCAATAAGCCACAGGCCGAGTTGTTTGCGTTCTTTCGTGATTTCTCCAACCTGCCGAAATTTATGGAAAATATCGAGCGTGTCGACGTGATCGATGCAACCCGCTCGCATTGGGTCGTCAAAGCCCCAGTTGGCGAGACTGTCGAATGGGACTCGACGATTACCGAAGAGTCGCCGCCGTCGTCGTTCGCCTGGACGTCCAAGGGAAACATTCAGAATAGCGGCCGGGTCGAGTTCCGCGACGCCGGGCCACGAGGGACCATCGTCACCGCCATGATCGCCTACGATCCGCCGGGCGGAGCGATCGGAAAGCTCATTGCCAATCTGTTCCAGCGGGAGCCCGCGCTCCAGGCGCGGCGCGACCTTCGCCGGCTGAAGCAATTGATGGAGACCGGGGAGGTGTCGACCAACGCCCGCACCGTAGCCGCGCTCGCCAAAGAGAAGGAATAGATCGATGCGCGCACTGACTTGGCACGGCAAGCATGACGTCCGCGTCGACACCGTCGACGATCCCGAGATTTTGAACCCGCGCGATGCGATCATCAAAGTCACATCGACCGCAATCTGCGGGTCAGACCTTCACCTGTACGACGGCTTTATCCCGACGATGCAGAAGGGCGACATCCTCGGCCATGAATTCATGGGTGAAGTCGTCGAGATCGGTTCCAAGAGTACACTGAAGAAGGGGCAGCGGGTCGTTGTCCCGTTCACGATCGCCTGCGGCTCCTGCTATCACTGCGGCAAGAAGCAGTTCTCGGCGTGCGATAACGGCAATCCTGCCGATAATCAGGACATTGCCGAAACGCTCTACGGGCAGCCGATGTCGGGCCTTTTCGGCTACAGCCACATGACCGGCGGCTATGCGGGCGGACAGGCAGAATATGTTCGAGTGCCTTATTCCGACACCGGCCCGATTGTCATTCCCGACGGGATCGAAGACGACAAGGTGTTGTTCTTGTCCGACATTCTGCCGACCGGCTGGATGGCAGCGGAAAATGCCGACATCGAACCCGGTGACACTGTCGCGGTATGGGGCTGTGGCCCGGTCGGGCTGTTCGCAATCCAGTCGGCCTTTCTCCTTGGTGCGCACCGCGTCATCGCGATCGATCACTTCCCGCACCGGCTCGAGCTCGCGAAGAAGTTTGGCGCGGAGACGATCAACTTCGAGGACAGCAAGGTGTCCGAGGCATTGATCGAGATGACCGGCGGCATCGGCCCTGACGCGGTGATCGATGCGGTCGGGCTCGAGGCCCACGGCTTCTTCGTCGACAACGTCATCGACCAGATCAAGAAGACGCTGCTGCTCGGTACCGACCGCGCGCATTCGATCCGTCAGGCAATCGTCGCGTGCCGCAAGGGCGGTCGGGTGTCGATGCCGGCGGTGTACGGCGGTTTTATCGACAAGTTTCCGCTCGGCGCGTTCATGGAAAAGGGGTTGACGCTCAAGACGGGGCAGACCCACGTCCAGCGTTACCTTCCGGCGCTGCTCACCGCGATCCTCGAAGAGAAGATCGATACGACGTTCCTGATCAGCCACCGGATGGCGCTCGAGGACGCACCCAAGGGCTACAAGATGTTTCACGACAACCAGAACGAAGTCACCAAAGTCGTGCTCAAGCCCGGCATGGCCACCGCAGCTTAAGGAGTATCTGCATGTCAGATCGTAAATTCGCCGTCGTCACCGGAGCTTCGACCGGGATCGGTTTCGAACTCGCCGAGCTTGCGGCAAAAAATGGCTATGACCTGTTGATCGTCGCTGATGAGGCGAAGATCGAGGACACGGCAACCCATATCCGTACGCACGGAGCCAATGTCGTCGCCCTTGAAGCCGATCTCGCGACGATCGAGGGCGTCGACAAGTTGCTCGCCACAGTCACGGGTCCGATCGACTTGCTGTGTGCCAACGCCGGCCGCGGACTCGGTCACGGGTTTCTCGACCAGAGTGTCGACGACTGGCGCCGGGTTATCGACACCAACATCACTGGTACGCTCTACCTGCTGCAGAATGTCTTGAGAGACATGGTTGCGCGAAACGACGGCAAGGTCTTGATCACCGGGTCGATCGCGGGCTTCATCCCGGGTGCGTTCCAGGCGGTCTACAATGGCAGTAAGGCGTTCATCGACAGCTTTGCCGATGCGATCCGGAACGAGCTCAAGGAGAGCAAGGGCGTTAGCATCACGACCCTAATGCCGGGGCCGGTCGAGACCGAGTTCTTCGATCGTGCCGGCATGATGGACACGTCCGTCGGCGCATCCGATACCAAGAGCACCGCCGAAGATGTCGCCAAGGATGGTTGGGACGCGGTTATGGCGGGCGAGGCGCATATCGTCTCCGGCTGGAAGAACAAGATCCAGGCGGCGGTGGCGCATGTTACCCCGGCTGCCGTTCTTGCCGAACAGCACCGCAAGATGGCTGAGCCCGGCACTGCAGACAGCTAAGACGACGATCTGAGAGGAAGCGGCGGCGGTATCTGGTCCTCCGCCGCTTCGCTATGGCTGGACGGCGAGGTTGGTCCTGAAGGCCCTAAGCAACAGCCTGCTTCCGCCCAAGAGCGATCAACAGTGCGGCGGCAACTAGCGACCCAGCGCCTACAATCGCAATCGAGAGCGCGATGCTCGTGCCAGCGGCGATCAAGAACCCGCCGATCACCGGACCGAGAACCGCCCCGGCGCGGCCGATTCCGATCGCGAGGCCGGTGCCGGTGACCCGAAGCTCGGGGGGAAACGACCGGGCGAGCAACGCGTAAAGACCGACGATGCCGCTGTAGACGCAAATCCCGGCGAGGAATGCCATGCTCTGGAGCGCGGGAAGTCCCGAGACGTGGCCGAACACGACAAATGTCACTGCTGTCCCAACCATCGCTATGACGACTAGGCGAGTCAGCCCGAAACGCGGTGCCGCCCAGCCGAATATCGAGCCGCCGAGCACACCGCCAAGGCTCATCAATGCCGACGTCCGGATCGCGTCGGGTGCGCCATAGCCGATGTCGGTCAGCAGTTTCGGGAGCCAGCCCGAGAAGAAATAGAACGTCGTGATGTGGAGGAAATACGCCGCCACGATCAGCAATGTGACGACGCGGAAGCGCGGGCCGAGCAGTTCGATGAAACTGCCGCGCGACACCGGCGCGGCCCTCAGGACGACAGTTGCAGCGAGCGGCGGATGGCCCATCCGCGCCATCAGCCGGTCAATCTGCTGCCGTGCGGCGGGGGTCCCTTGCCGCGCCAGGAATTCGAGCGACTCGGGCAGGCCAAACCAGACGATCGGAATGAAAAGCGCGGTGACAAGCCCGCCCGCGACGAAGATCGACTGCCAGCCGTGCGTGACGATGAGCTCGGCAACGGCGAAGCCGCCAATTAGCCCGCCGAGCGGCAGCCCGATCGTCATCACCGCCACCGCGAGGTCCCGCCGACGCTCGTTGGCGAATTCCGACGCAACGGCGTTGATCGTCGCAACCATCCCACCGATCCCGACCCCGGTGACGACCCGCCACAGGCACAGCGTGACGAGGCCGGTCGACGTGGCGGTCAGCAGCATGCCTATCGCCATGAAGACGAGACTGGCAAGGATCAACGGACGACGTCCGAGTCTGTCACCGAAAGGGGCGAGCGCGAGCGATCCGATCGACATGCCGACGAGGCCGGACGACAATGCAATTCCGAGCTGCGCCGGTCCGATGCCCCACGCCTTGACGATCCCGGGCGCGGCGAAGGTGATCGACAAAACGTCGAAGCCGTCGAGCGCGTTGAGCGCGACCGACAGCGCCACGGCGGCGATCTGCTGGCGGCTCATCGGCGCTTTGGCCAGCGCCAGCGTCACCGGGTTGGCGCCAGCTGCCCCCTCGGCTGCCAAGGTCGATGATACTGCCATTCGTGCTCCCCGATCGATCGCGCTACTGCCCGCCGGCTTATTTTACCGGCATCGCGCATGGAGCTTATCGCCCACTTGTCGCACGCTGCCATCGATAATCGCGTCTCTGTCAGTTAATTGCGGAAGACCACTGTGCGCGTGCCGTTGAGCAAAATCCGATCGTCGAGATGATAGGCGACCGCGGTCGACAGGACGCGACGCTCGATGTCGCGGCCCTTGCGGACGAGATCGTCAGGGGTGTCGGCGTGGCTGATCGGCTCGACATCCTGCGCGATGATCGGGCCTTCATCGAGGTCGGTAGTGACGTAATGCGCGGTCGCGCCGATCATCTTGACCCCGCGCGCGTGCGCCTGGTGATACGGCTTCGCACCTTTGAACCCCGGCAGGAAGCTGTGGTGGATATTGATGCAGCGCCCGCTGAGGAATGTCGCCAGATCGTCTGACAGGATTTGCATGTACCGCGCGAGGACGACGAGTTCGGCCCCGGTTTCATCGACGATCCGCTTGATCTGCGCTTCCTGCTGCGGCTTGGTTTCGCGAGTGACTGGCAGATAGTGGTACGGAATATCGCCGATCATCGAAATCTGCAGTGCGTCGCGCGGGTGGTTGGAGACGATGCCGACGACGTCCATCGATAGCTCGCCGATCCGGCGGCGATACAGGATATCGCCGAGGCAATGGTCGAACTTCGACACGAGAAGCAGGACGCGTTGGCGTTCAATCGACGGTCGCAACTTCCACTCCATCGCATGCTCGGCGGCGATGACGGCGAAATCGGTGCGCAGCCGCTCGACCGTCACCGCCGGATCGATCAGTTCGAACACCACGCGCATGAAGAAAAGGCCGGTCTGGCGGTCGTCGAATTGCTGCGCGTCGAGGATGTTACCGCCGTTCTTCGCCAGGAACATCGCCACAGTCGCGACCAGTCCGGGGCGATCGGGGCACGACAGCGACAGGGTGCAAATGTCGGTCACGCCGGTCGTACTCCTTTTTTTCGCGAGTTATGCCGGGCGGCGTAATCGCCGATCCACTCGACCGTCCGCTGCAGGCCGCCGAACGGGTAGAAGTGCAGCCGCACCGCGCCATGTCCGGGCGTGATCCCCTTGCCCAGCGTATCGATGAGCCGGTCTGGGCCCGCGGTGCCGAGCAGTTTGGTCAGCGATACGCCGTATTTCGACATCACGCTCGCGGTCGCGCCGACGCCGCAGTGCGCGGCAAAGCGGAGCAATGTCTTGATCCCGGCGGGACCCGGTACGCCGATCCGGACCGGTGCAGTGATGCCCCGCTCGCGCAACTCGCCGAGCCAGGCGAGCAGCGGGTCGGCGTCGAAGCCGAATTGCGTGACGATCAACGGGGCCATGCCGCGATCGATGACCTCGCGGTCCTTCTCGGCGAGTGCCGCCCATAGTTCGGCTGTCTTCATCGCCGGGTGTCCATCGGGATGCCCGGCGATGCCGACCGCCTTAATGCCGTGGCGTTCGAACAGGCCGGTCCGAAGCAGTGACATCGTGTCGGCGAACGGGCCGACCGGGACGGGGGGATCCCCGGCGACGAGGAACACCCGCCGGACGCCCGCCTCGGCGGTCGAGCGTTCGACGATTGCGGTGAGTTCGTCGTGCGAGGTGATCCGCCGCGCCGAAAGATGCGGCATCGGCTCGAAGCCGAGTTCGCGGACTCGGATCGCGGCGGCAATCCGCGCGTCCATCGTCTCCCCGGGCAGGAAAGTGATCGCAATCGGCGTTGCGGGCGCGACCATCGGCGCGGCGATGCCGAGCGCATCGATGTCCTTCGCGGTCATCTCGAGCGAATAGCCATCGGTCATGACCGACGGCGCCGCCTGCGACCAAGCCGGGTGTAAAGCGCTGCTTGCATCCATCGTCCGCTGATCCTCCCCGGTAGTCGCCTCGTTGGGCCACATGACCCCTAGCGCATCGAGTTTTCTTCGGATACCAGAATGTTTCATAACCGCGAATGGGGAATCATGAACGCGGAGTCGTCGACTGACTTGCTGTTGCTGCCCGGACTGATGTGCGACGCGCGGATCTTCGCGGCGCAGTTGGCGCGATTTGACGGTGCCGTGGCGATCGACGGCTTCGGCGAAAGATCGCGGTTGAGCGACATGGCGCGTTATGTTCTCGACTCGGTACCGGGTCGATATTCGCTCCTCGGCCATTCGATGGGCGGGCGCGTGGCGCTCGAAATAGTACGGCTTGCACCCGAGCGTGTCGCACGCCTCGCGCTGCTCAGTACGGGCACCCACCCAGTCCAGCCTGGCGAGGCCAACAAACGTCGTCGCCTCGTCGAGCTTGGCCGAGTCAAAGGGACGGCGGCGCTGGTCGACGCATGGCTTCCGCCGATGCTTGCGCCCGTGAATCGCGTCGACGAAGTGATGTTCGACCCGCTTGAGGCGATGTGCCGCGAGGTCGGGGTCGAGGCGTTTGCTGCGCAGATCGACGCCCTGCTGACCCGTCCCGAAGTCGACGGACTGCTATCCGCGATTAGCTGCCCGACGATGATCGCAGTCGGCAGCGCCGACGAATGGAGTCCGCCTGCCCAGCATGAATTCATCCACGCCGCGATCCCGAAATCGCGGCTGACAATCTTCGCCGGAGCGGGGCATATGCTGCCGATAGAGGCCGCCGGACCGTTGAACGACGCGATTGCCGCATGGCTATCGCTGCCCACGAACTGACCATCCGAAACAGGAGCGAACAGATGACCGAGAATACACTCGAAACCGTATTGAGCGCGGGCGGCGACATCGTCGAGCTGCTGCGCAACCAGCAGACTGGGCCCAATGCTTACCCTGGCGTTCCTGCCGAGTATTCAAACTGGCGTAGCGAGCAGATGGCGTGGGTCGATACATGTGTGCTGTTCAACCAGTCGTACCACATGGTCGACCTCGAAGTGTCGGGGCCCGACGCCTTCGCGATGCTCAACCATCTTGGCATCAACAGCTTCAAGGGCTTCGTCCCCGATCGCGCCAAGCAGTTCGTCCCGGTCACGCCCGACGGCTATGTTATCGGCGACGTCATCCTGTTCTATCTCGAAGAGAACCGCTTCAATCTCGTCGGCCGCGCGCCGGTGATCGAGTGGGTCGAGTATCACGCCCAGACCGGCAAGTGGAACGTCACCGCCGAGCGCGACGAGCGGACCGCCGTCCGTCCCGACCCGCAGAACCGCAAGTCGTTCCGCTTCCAGCTTCAGGGGCCGAACGCGATGAAGACGCTCGAGAAGGCGCTCGGCGAGACTCCGCCCGACCTCAAGTTTTTCCACATGACGACGATGACGATCGCCGGAAAGATCGTTCGCGCGCTGCGTCACGGCATGGCGGGGCAGCCGGGCTATGAGCTGTTCGGCCCCTTCGCCGATGGCGAGACCGT